>JAISYQ010000027.1 GCA_031269775.1 Streptococcaceae bacterium | reverse complement strand
TATAAAGGGGAGATATGTTTTGATTAAGTTAAAAAAGTTAAGACTTGTTTTAAGTTTAGTAATGTTGTCTTTAATTGTATCAGTTGTTAGTGTCTCTGAAAGATGTTATGCAGGTCCTGAGGAAGAAGCACGTACAGCGGAAGAAGCATGGAGAGTGGAAGCAGTATGGAGAGCGAAAGAGTTACGATTAGCTGAAGCGCGTAGAGCAACAGAAGAGCGTCAAATTGAAGAGGAACGTGCACAAGCTTCATTGATGGCGGCGAAATTTGCTAGAACATTAGAATTAGAGCTGAAAGGTTCTACTTGTTGTGCTTGTTGTCCTGGAGGAACACGAGAAAAAAAGTTAAATTGGGTTATAAGAGTAATCCCTACTCGTCCTAAAGAACAGGCCAATGCTTCTCCAGATTATTTAGAATATGTAAAAGAGCAGTTAAAGAAGGAATGTGTGTAGGCGCAAGCGTATTTAGATTTTCTTAAAGCAAAATAAATGTAAGTTAGCAAGATCTTGCAGTAGAGTGTTCTCAAAAGGTTGATTTTAATAGCCCTCCTCTGGAATTAGATGTATGAGAATTTCATTTTCTTTTATCCATCACCTAGAAGCCGTGCCTCTAGCGTCAAAAAGCCTCGAAATAGCACCACGTATCTTTAAGTTTTTTTCCTTGTCTCAGGAAAAAATTGAAACGAATTCTCGTTATACCCTAATTTCAGAGAAAGGCTAATATCAGAAATCATCTAACAAAAAACAAAGCGTTTTTAAATAACAATAAAACTTCCAAAAAGAAGCTACTAGCTACATACCCCATAACTGTCGCTGTCAAGATTAAAACACAGCGAATTTGACCAATTTGCCTTACTTTTTTACGAAATAAAATTTCAAGATTAATTGACTGTAACGACCAAAAAGTCAAATAAATAAATGATAAATGGCTAATAATACGTAATAATGCGTCAAAACCAAAATATTGAAAAGTCATATTATCCTCCTAATTTTTTTAAGTAAATTATTTAGTATAAATTGCGTATCCTGACGAACAAATAAAAAGGCAGCAGTAAAAGAAAAAGCAATACTTATCATGCCTGATAAAAGAAGATCAGCAATTAAATTTTTAGCTGTTATAAAAGTTAGCGCTAAAAAACTCAAAGCACCTGTTGTTAACATTAAGAAAAGACATTGCCAGTAATAAACAAGATATTTTGTACACTTCTTTTTAAAATATAAACGATAAATTTGATATGGCTCCCACCAAGCATTTATGAAAACATTCGCTAAAATCGTCCCTAACACAACGGATGCAATACCAAGTTTGGTTAAAGAAAGAAGTAAAGTTGAAAAGATGAGATTTAACAAAGATTCGATAATTGATTTTACTCCCATATGTTGATAAGTTCCAAGCGCTGAAAAAAAAGTTATCGGAGTGTTTCGTAAAATTTTTAGGGCAACATCAAAGCTAATCAACCAAATTGTTAAAGGACTGACTAAGTAGCTTTTATCCCAGATAAGAATAAATGGGCGCAATAAATTTAATAAACAAGTAAAACTAAATAAGGCCAAAATAAATGATATCCTGAAATGACGATATAACATTTTTTCAACTTGTTTTTTGTTTTTGTTTGAATGAACAAAGTTTCCGACACTGGCACAAGCTGCAAAAATGATCATTTGAAAAAGCTTTAAAACAGCATTTTTAATTAATTCATAACTAGAATAGATCCCCGCTACTTGAATTCCCATAATTGAGCTAAGCAGTAGATTATCCGTCCCAATTTCAGTCACTTCGCTGATCTTGCCACCAATTAATTCCTTTGTATTACGCTTTATTATCAATAATTCTTCTTTATCAATTTTTGCTTGTCTGTTTTCTTTTAAAAAAGGATACATCTGATCAACTTTATGTGAAATCGAAAAATTAGAAATCAGCTGAAAAACAATAAAAATAAGCAAATAAATAATGTACGCTTTAAATATTAATAAGACAAATATTTGCAGAGTAGTCTGAAGCATTGTATAAAATAAAAGATTGATTTGATTAAGGTATTCCTTTTGATCTGCTGTAAGTAGGTTGCGCTTAAAAGAAAAAAAATAGCTACTAACAGTGTTTAATAAAAATAAGAAATAGATAAATGTTACATGTGGCACTGCTTGATTCCCTCTAATAAGTAAAGGTAGAAAAGGCACTAATAATAAGCCCAAACCAGCAATAACTACACCAATGCTATGATAAATTTTACGATAAAAATTCATTAATCCAGCAATTTTTAACAAATCTTTTTTAGCTAAAGCTTTATACATTGAAAAGAAAAGTGCATTACTAATACCAAGTTCTGCTATATTCAGCACTAAAATCACATTATTAAAGACCCCATTGAGCCCTGTATATGCTTTTCCTAATTTATACATAAAAATGGTTTGAATAATAAAGCGCGTAATAATGATAAACATTTGCGTTATACCACTTATGGTTGCATTACGCATCGTATTTTTTGTTCTAGAAGAATAAATTTCAGACATTGTTACTTCCAATCTGTTATAAGTTAGAATCTTTAATCCAAAGTATCTGCTTGAGAGAATTCAAGTTCAGCATTTGTTTCTCGGCCAAACATTTCAAGTGAGACTTTTAATTTTTGTTTACCATAATCGACTTCGACAACTTGTCCGGTCATATTTGCAAAGGCACCTTCAATAATTTGAATCATATCCCCTACTTCTACATTTAACTCTGTAGCACGCACAAATTGCCCCATAGAACGCAAAATAGAATTGATTTCCTCAGGTAAAAGCGGTGCTGGTTTGGATCCTGCTCCGTGAGATCCTACAAATCCAGTAACATTAGGGGTATTACGAATGACAAACCATGATTCATCACTCATAATCATCTCAATTAGGACATATCCTTTGAAAATGTACTCTTCTTTTTCTTTTAGTTTACCTTTTTTTTCGATCATTTTTTTTTCAGAAGGAATAATAACGCGAAAAATATAATTTTCCATTCCAGGAATGCTTTGAGTACGAGATTCTATATCATGTTTTACTTTTCCCTCGTATCCAGAATATGTTTGTACGGCATACCATTCTTTTTCTAAACTTTCTACCATAAATATGGCCTCCATTTTTTCAAAATAAAAAAGCCCAAGAATCTCTTGAAGCTTTGTAAACATTTGAAGTATATCATGAAATGATAAGAAGTTGATCAACATATTTTTAACGTAAATTTAAAATAGCATTTAAACCATTCTTGATAATTGTATCGAAAATAAAAAACAAAATCGCAAAAATAATAGACATCTCAAAAACAATGATCGTATCTTTTCGTAGTTGTTTTTTTGTTGGCCAAGAAACTTTTTTCATTTCAACGATAATTGATTTTAAAAATTTCATAATTTAACTCCTTGTTTAATAACTGCTATTGCTTTTGTATTGAATTTAGCGTCTTTGTCTTTGTTTGTCAATAAAAGTAAGCGAATAATTTTTGATATCTATTTTGCGATTTTAAATTTACGTTGAAAATCTGATTTATTTTCGAAAACAATATCATATTTATGAGTTAATTTATTGAATAATTGTTCAATTGAATTGATGCTTTTTTGAGATAAAAAATTTAAAATTTCCGGAAGGTAATTTTCAATAATTATTCCATCTTCATTGCTATTAAAATCAAAAATAATGGCAGCAGGCAAATATTTAAGATTTAAATCTTTAGCTTTTTGATGATCGCGATAAAAAGCGTTTTTTACTAAAGTAGATTTACGATCTTCTAAAAATATTGCCATATCAATTTTAGTTAATTTTGCTAATTCTTTTGCCAAAGTTGTTGAATAGCTTTCTTGTTTTTCTTGAATAATTTTTTGTTGAAAATTTATTAAGAATTTTTGTCCTTTTTTTTGTCCTTGAAATTGAGCTGCTTTCACATCTAAAATAGCAGAATAAACATTCTTAAATACTATATTTTGCTCTTCAATCAAAAGTTGATTTTTTAAGAAAGTGTCGTAAAAATTGTATTTCACTGTTTTTATACTAACGATTGGAATAAAATGAACACGAAATTTTTGCTTTCTTTGCTCTGCTAGTTTAATTAATTCTTTTTCCATTTCAAAACAAAATTTGTTTAATGGATTTATAAATAAATTAATTTCAAACAATTTAATCTCCCCCAGTTTTTAAAATTCATTTTTAGCCTCTAATATATTATCATTCCAAATGAATTTTAAGTCAAAAATTAAATCTGGGAATTTATTTATTTTCCGCTGTTTCCATAATTTTTTAGCACACGAGCACTTGGATCATTAACCTTCTCGCCAACCCATTGCTTTTTGGGCATCCAAAAAGCAATGATCCAATTATCATTTCCTGGATAAAATTTTTCAAAAATATCACGATACCATAAAGATTCTTTAGTAAAAGGAGTATGTGTAGGATATTCCTTCTTTGCTTGTAATAGGTCTGAGTTTGAATATTGTTTTTCTGCATGCTCTTTTAAGTAATCAACCATTGAGTGGCCCACTGCATCACTAAAAGCTGCTTTTTCACGAAAAAGAATATCATGTGGAAGATAATTTTCTGTATCAAATGCGTGCCGCAATAAATATTTCCCTTGACCATAAGTATTTATTTTTCTAGCAGGATTAATACTCATCACATAGTTTGCAAAATCCAAATCTGCAAAAGGCACTCGTGCTTCTAAAGAATGTGCCGCAAGTGTTCGATCAGCACGCAAAACATCATACATATAAAGTTCACGGACACGCTTTTGCGCTTCTTTTTGAAAAGAAAAAGCATTAGGTGCAAAGTCTGTGTATTTATAACCAAACATCTCATCAGACACTTCCCCTGTCAAAAGTGCCTTTATATTAGTCTTTTTATGAATATATTTGGCGATTAAATACATGCCAATACTTGCACGAATAGTGGTAATATCCCATGTTTCCAGATGGTAAATAACCTCTTCTACTACTTTTAAAACCTCTTCTTTACTCATGGTGATTTCATGATGATGCGTACCTAAAAAATCGGCAACTTCTTTGGCATATTTTAAATCAATCGGATCATTTTCCATACCAATCGCAAAAGTTTCAATCGGTTTATCAAGATATTTTTGAGCAATAGCACACACCAAAGAAGAATCTAAACCACCACTTAACAAAAAGCCTATGGGTGCATCTGAGTGCAGTCGTTTAATAACTGCTTTCTTTAAACGCCAACGTATTCCTTTGCAAAGGGTATCAAGAGACTGTTCAATCATTAACTTTGAAGCTCCAACATCATTAAAAAGGTGAAATTCTCCGTTTGCATAATAATGACCAGGAGGAAAGGGCATAATTTTTTCACACCAATCAACTAATCCTTTTGCTTCGCTAGCAAAGGCAATTTTTTTATTTTTTTTATCATATCCGTAAAATAATGGACGAATGCCAAAAGGATCGCGTGCAGCCCATATTTTTTTTGTTTGATTATCAGCAATTACAAATGCAAATTCAGCATCAAGCATACGAACCATTGATTCAATGCCAACTTGTTCAAATAATGGTAATAATACTTCACAGTCGCTTGTGGAATGAAAAGAATAGTGTGGTTTTAAAAATTTGCGTAGTTCATTGCAATTATAAATTTCACCATTGCACATTAATTCTTTATTTTTGTATATAAAAGGTTGATTTCCGGCATTACTTAAATCCATAATAGCCAAACGATGAAAACCCCAAAAAGCAGCTTCAGTAGTAAGAATTTCAGCATCATCAGGTCCACGATGGATTAATCTTTCAAAATTATCAAAGAATGTTTTCTTCTCTAAGCTTGTATTGCTAGAAAATACAAAACCACACATATGTTTATTATTCCTTTCAAGATTTTAAAGTTTGGAAGTTAAGACAAATGGTAGAGAGATGTTTTAAGTTTTAGAATTTTATTGATTTATAAAAACTATCATAAATTCATGCACTTTACAACTTATTTTTACAAAGTATAATAAAAATTATAAGCGCAATACGGTTAGGTGGCGATAAGTTTGGAGAAGCTAAAAGCTAAAACGCGCATAGTTGTAGGAATGAGTGGTGGTGTCGATTCTTCAGTAGCTGCACTGCTTTTAAAGGAGAAAGATTATGATGTGATCGGTGTTTTTATGAAAAATTGGGATGATACTGATGAGATGGGGGTCTGTACGGCAACTGAAGATTATCAGGATGTAGTAAGAGTAGCTGATCAAATTGGGATTCCTTATTATTCTGTGAACTTTGAGAGGGAATATTGGGATCATGTGTTTGAGTATTTTTTGGCAGAATATCGTTTAGGGCGTACACCTAATCCTGATGTTTTATGCAATCGCGAAATTAAGTTTAAAGCTTTTTTGAACTATGCACTTAAGTTGGGAGCAGATTATATAGCTACTGGTCATTATGCGCGAGTAAAGAAAAGTAAAGATAAAGTGGTGCATTTACTTCGAGGTGTTGATCAAAAGAAAGATCAGACTTATTTTTTGTGCCAGCTAAGTCAAAAGCAATTGCAAAAAGTGATTTTTCCACTAGGCTCTTTGCAAAAGCAAGAAGTGCGTAAGATTGCTGAGCGTGCAAATTTGGCTACAGCAAAGAAAAAAGATTCAACAGGTGTTTGTTTTATTGGCAAAAAAAATTTTAAACAGTTTTTAGCGAATTATTTACCTGCCATGAAAGGCATGATAAAGACTTTTGAAGGCGTTAAGATGGGGGAGCATGATGGTTTGATGTATTATACAATTGGTCAACGTGAAGGTTTAGGGATTGGTGGCAAGCGTGCGCTAGAGAATGGTCCTTGGTTTGTAGTAGGGAAGGATCTTTTAACAAATACATTGTATGTTGGGCAAGGAATTGATCATCCTGCTTTGATGAGCACAAGCCTTGATGCAAATGATCTTTATTTTACAATAGATGATAAGATTCCAAGTGTTTTTACTTGCACGGCAAAATTTCGTTATCGCCAAAAAGATGTTAAAGTTGAAGTTACTTTGCATGAAAACAAGCGAGCAACGGTCAATTTTGCAAAACCTATGCGGGCGATTACGCCAGGGCAAGCAGTTGTTTTTTATGATGGAGAAGAGTGCTTAGGTGGAGGTTTGATTGATGCAGCATATAATCAGGGGGAAATTTTACACTATGTTTAAGAGTCTGTTTATGATCTTTTAGCGATGAATGATTTCACAAGAGTAATAAACAGGCTCTAAAAGTGATGGAGGATACTATGTCAGAGCATTATCGTGATCCAAAGTTAAAGATTTTTGCATTAAATTCAAATCTTTTTTTAGCAGAAAAAATTGCCAGAGCAGTTGGTGTGAAGTTGGGAAAAAGCTCAGTAGCGCAGTTTTCTGATGGAGAAATTAAGATCAATATTGAAGAATCCATTCGCGGCTCACATGTGTATGTAATTCAATCTACCAGTGCACCGGTGAATGATCATTTGATGGAATTATTAATTATGATTGATGCGTTAAAACGTGCCTCAGCTGCAACGATTAATGTAGTGATACCTTATTTTGGATATGCACGTCAAGATCGTAAAGCGCGCTCACGTGAACCAATCACATCTAAATTAATTGCAAATATGTTAACAATTGCTGGAGCAAGTCGTTTGGTTACTTTAGATCTTCACGCAGCACAAATTCAGGGATTTTTTGATATCCCTGTAGATCATTTGATGGGGGCTCCTTTAATTGCAAATTATTTTTTAGATCACGATTTAATAGGCGAGAATGTAGTGATAGTTTCCCCTGATCATGGTGGGGTAACACGTGCACGTAAATTAGCGGAAATTTTAAAAAGCCCAATTGCCATTATTGATAAACGCAGACCGTGTGCTAATGTAGCAGAAGTGATGAATATTATTGGTAATGTTACAGAAAAAACATGCATATTAATCGATGATATGATTGATACTGCTGGAACGGTTACTTTAGCTGCTGATGCTTTAAAACAAGCAGGAGCAAAAGCAATTTACGCTTCTTGTACGCATCCAGTATTATCTGGTTTAGCACTTGATAGAATTAAAAAATCAGTGATTTCAAAAATGGTTGTGACAGATTCTATTTATTTGCCGTCTGAGAAAAGAATAGCTAAAATTGAAGAAATATCTGTAGGAGAGTTAATTGGTGAAGCATTAATTCGGATTCATGAAAATCGATCGCTCTCTGTATTATTTGAAAATCATAGCTAACTTTTATTTTAATGTTTAGAGTTTTAAGAAATGAGAGTGAAAGAAAATGAGTAAAATTAAGATCATTCCTCTTGGGGGTGTACGTGAAAATGGGAAAAATGCGTATATTATTGAGGTGGATGATAGTATTTTTGTACTAGATTGTGGTTTAAAATATCCTGAAAGTGAATTGTTAGGAATTGATGTGGTGATTCCTGAATTTTCTTATTTGGTAGAAAATGCATCGAAGATTGCTGGGATTTTTTTAACACATGGTCATGCAGATGCGATTGGAGGGCTCCCTTACCTTTTAGCAGATCTTGAAGCCCCTGTTTTTGGTAGCGAACTTACAATTGAACTGGCAAAATTAACAGTGTCTGATTATAGCGAAATAAAAAAGTTTAATAACTTTCATGTGGTAAATGAAGAAACAGAAATTGATTTTAAAAAAAAGGTAACTGTTAGTTTCTTTAAAACAACGCATACTATTCCAGATACTTTAGGGATTGTGGTTAAGACAAAAGAGGGCTTGGTTGTTTATACTGGCGATTTCAAATTTGATCAAGCTAGTGAGTCTGAGTATCGAACAGATTTTTCGCGTTTAGCACAAATAGGTTCAAAAGGTGTATTAGCTTTATTATCTGATTCAGCTAATGCGGACAATCCTTTGCAAATTGCCAGTGAACGTGAAGTTGGTGAAGAGATTTATGAGACGATCCGTTATTGGGATGGACGAATTATTGTAGCTTCAGTGGCTAGTAATTTAATGCGTGTTCAGCAAGTATTAAATGCAGCATATAAATTTAATCGCAAAATATTACTAACAGGTCAGGATTTAGAACTTATTGTGCGAACAGCAATGAAGATTGGAAAGATTAAGTTGCCTGATGAGAGGTTACTGATTTCTAAAAACAAACTTTCTAAAATTTCTGATGAAGAGTTATTGATTTTAGAAACTGGTCAAATGGGAGAACCTATTAAAGCGTTGCAGCGCATGGCAAAGGGTTATCATAAAAATATTAAAATTAAAAAAGGGGATTTGATTTTTATTACAACAACACCTTCAATTGCAATGGAAACTTTTGTAGCAAAAACAGAGGATTTAATTTATCGCGCTGGTGGAGAAGTTAAGATGATTAATGCTAATGTACATGTTTCAGGACATGCTAATCCTTATGATTTGCAATTAATGTTAAATTTATTAAAGCCCAAGCATTTTATTCCTGTTCAAGGAGAGTATCGACAGTTAGCAGCGCATGCAGAGTTAGCGTATGAGTTAGGGGTTGATCCACAAAATGTTCATATCACAAATAAAGGTGATATTTTAGAATATAATAAAGGTCAAATGATTTTAGGTGGTAAAATTTCAGCCGAGAATGTGATGGTTGATGGGATTGGTGTAGGTGATATTGGTAGTGTTGTTTTAAATGATCGTAAAATTTTATCAGAAGATGGAATTTTATTTGCTGTTGTAACTATTAGCCGTCGTGATAAGGTGATTGTATCTAAACCGCAAGTAACTTCTCGTGGTTTTGTTTATGTGAAAAATTCACGCGATATTATAAAAGAAAGTCGAAACATTATTGCCGCAGTGGTAAATGAAAATTTAGCTTTACCTGAATTTGAGTGGAATAAAGCAAAAAAAGAGATACGAAGTGCTTTAACGCGTTATTTATTTGTTCAAACAAAACGTAAACCGATGATTTTGCCGGTAATTATGGAATATAGTAAGAAAATTTAAAAAACTTGTTTGAAAATTCAGACTTTAAGATTTCAAAGGTTTTAAAATGAGTAGAAGGTAAAATGAATAGTAAAGAAAGAGAGAAACGCCAGGAGATAATTCGCAATTTTTCAATTATTGCCCATATTGATCACGGAAAATCTACTTTGGCTGATCGAATTTTAGAGCAAACCAATACGGTAACTTCACGTGAAATGCAAGATCAACTGCTTGATTCGATGGATCTAGAGCGAGAGCGTGGCATTACCATCAAATTAAATGCTATTGAGTTAAATTATCAAGCCAAAAACGGTACAACTTATATTTTTCATTTGATTGACACTCCAGGACATGTGGATTTTACCTATGAGGTATCGCGGTCATTGGCAGCTTGTGAAGGTGCAATTTTAGTGGTGGATGCAGCACAAGGTGTTGAAGCTCAAACTTTAGCAAATGTGCATTTAGCTTTAGACAATGATTTAGAAATTTTACCGGTGATTAATAAAATTGATCTGCCAGCAGCAAATCCCAAACGGGTGCAAAGTGAAATCGAAAATATCATTGAAATTGATGCTAGTGAGGCAGTGTTAGCAAGCGCTAAAGCTAATATTGGAATTGAAGAGTTACTAGAGCAGATCGTGACCAAAATCCCTGCGCCAAAAGGCTCTATTAATGCACCTTTGAAAGCTTTAATTTTTGATTCGGTTTATGATTCATATCGCGGAGTGATTTTAAATATTCGTGTCATAGATGGAGTAGTAAAACCAAAAGATACTATTTTGCTAATGTCAACTGGTAAAACATTTGAAGTTACTGAAGTAGGCGTGTTCTCTCCAAAGGCTGTTCAAAGAAAAGAGCTGATGGTAGGGGATGTTGGTTATTTGGCTGCTTTAATTAAGACAGTACAAGATACTCGTGTTGGCGATACCATTACTTTGGCGAATCATCCGGCAAGTGAAGCAATGCCAGGTTATCGAAAATTAAACTCAATGGTTTATTGTGGATTGTATCCGATTGATAACTCGCGTTATGAAGATTTACGTGAAGCATTGGAAAAATTGCAATTAAATGATGCAGCTTTAATGTTTGAACCTGAAACTTCGCAAGCCTTAGGTTTTGGTTTTCGTTGTGGATTTTTAGGCCTTTTACATATGGATGTGGTCCAAGAACGCTTAGAACGAGAATTTAATTTAGAACTTATTATGACGGCACCTTCAGTGATTTATCATGTCAATTTAACAGATGGAAAACAAATTGTGGTGGATA
Source organism: Streptococcaceae bacterium (assembly GCA_031269775.1). Taxonomy (GTDB): domain Bacteria; phylum Bacillota; class Bacilli; order Lactobacillales; family Streptococcaceae; genus JAIRLR01. Next base: position 92,262 of record JAISYQ010000027.1, on the reverse strand, counting down.
ATCCGGCTGCTTTTCCTGAGTCTGTTCGTATTAAAACTGTAGAAGAGCCTTATGTTAAAGCAAAGATTATGGTGCCAAATGAGTATGTAGGTGCTGTCATGGAGTTATCTCAGAGAAAACGAGGAGAGTTTGTCACAATGGATTATATGGATGATTACCTAGTAAACGTAATCTATAATCTTCCGTTATCTGAGATTATTTTTGATTTTTTTGATAAATTAAAATCTAGTACTAAGGGTTATGCTTCTTTTGATTATAAGATAAGTGGGTATTACGTAAGTAATTTGGTCAAAATGGATATTTTGCTAAATAGTGAGAAAGTCGATACATTGTCATTTATTGTTCACCATGATTTTGCTTATGAACGTGGAAAAGTTATTGTTGAAAAATTGAAAAAATTAATTCCACGTCAACAGTTTAAAGTACCTGTGCAAGCAGCTATTGGGCAAAAGATTATAGCGCGTAGTGATATAAAAGCGCTGCGAAAAAATGTCTTGGCGAAATGTTATGGTGGAGATGTCACGCGTAAGCGTAAACTTTTAGAAAAACAAAAAGAAGGTAAGAAGCGCATGAAGCAGATTGGAAGTGTTGAAGTGCCGCAAGAAGCTTTTTTAAGTGTACTTTCAATGAAAGAAGATGAGCAAAAGAAATAAAGGATAATAAGGAGAAAAATATGTCTAAAATTTTAGTTTTCGGGCATCAAAACCCTGATACAGATGCCATTGCTTCAGCTATTGGCTTTTCTTATTTGGCAAAGCAAAAATTTAATCTAAATACCGAAGCAGTATCTTTAGGTCAGTCAAATGAAGAGACAAAATATGCTTTAGCTTTTTTTAACATAGAACTTCCACGTGTTATTAAATCTGCCGCATCAGAAGGGGTCGATACGGTTATTTTAACGGATCATAATGAATTTCAACAGTCAATTTCTGATATTAATGAGCTAAATATCTGGGGAGTAGTTGATCATCATCGAATTGCTAATTTTACAACAGCTAATCCGTTATTTTTTAGATCAGAGCCAGTAGGGTCATCTTCATCAATTGTGGCTCGCATGTTTAAAGAAAATCAAGTAGAAATTCCTAAAGAAATTGCTGGAATTCTTATATCTGCAATTATTTCTGATACCTTGTTATTTAAATCACCAACTACTCATAAAACAGATCAGACGATTGCACAATCTTTAGCAAAAATTGCAAAAATAGATCTTAAAACCTATGGTTTATCCTTATTAAAAGCTGGGATAAATTTAACCTCTAAATCAGAAAAAGAGTTAATTAATCTAGATGCAAAAACTTTTCTTTTAAATGAAAAAAGTGTGCGAGTAGCTCAAGTAAATACCGTTGACATTAATGAAGTATTAACTCGTCAAGAGATTCTAGAAAAAGCAATGAAAATAGAAAATGAGCAAAATGGGTATAGTGATTTTATCTTGATGATCACAGATATTTTAAATAGTAATTCAGAAATTTTGGTTGCAGGCGAAAATAATGATAAAATTGAAGCTGCTTTTGATGTTAAACTTAAAAATAATCATGCTTTTTTAAAGGGTGTAGTTTCTCGTAAGAAACAAATCATTCCTCAGTTGACTATATAAAAATAAAGGTATAAAAATGAAAAGAACAAGGCAAAAGGCATTTGATTCACAAATTAATTATGGAGTATTGATGCCTGTTTTTGTTTTAATATTAATTGGGTTATTATCACTTTTTGTCGCTTTAAAACATTCTTCTTATGAAGATATTTTAGTAAAAATGATGGCAAGACAGATCATATGGATTGCAATCGGTTTTATTGCAATGATGGTTGTCATATATATAAGTTTACATGTCTTATGGTTGTTAGCTATACCTTCATATCTTTTGGGACTTGGAGTGATGATTTTACCGCTTTTCTTTTATAATCCCACATTAGTAAAATTAACTGGTGCTAAGAATTGGGTAAGTATTGGCTCACAAACCTTATTTCAACCTTCTGAATTAATGAAAATTGCTTATATTTTATTCTTGGCTTACCTTATTATGCTACATAATGCAAAATTTTTAGAACGAAAAATTGCAAGTGATTTGTTTTTAATTGGAAAATTAATTCTTGCAACACTTCCAATCCTTATATTGCTGAAATTGCAAAATGATTTTGGAACCATTTTAGTATTTTTAGCTATTTTATGCGGTATGATTTTATTATCTGGTATTTCTTGGAAAATTTTATTGCCGGCAATTTTAGTGATTTTACTTTTAATTGGCATTTTTATCTTTTTAATAACTAATAATGTAGGTCGGAAAGTTTTACAAAAAGCGCATATTTTACAAAATTATCAATTAGTGCGAATTGATTCATGGCTTGATCCGTTTTCTGATGCAAATGGCCAATCTTATCAACAAAAACAAAGTTTACTAGCGATTGGTTCAGGAGGTTTATTTGGAAAAGGGTTTAATAAAACTCAAGTTTATATCCCTATTCGTGAATCAGATATGATTTTTACAGTTATTGGTGAAAATTTTGGCTTTATGGGTAGTACGTTAGTTATTTTATTATATTTTCTTTTGATTTATCATATGATTAAAATTACTTTTGAGTCAAACAATCAGTTTTATACTTATATTGCGGCAGGCTTGATTATGATGATTTTATTTCATGTGTTTGAAAATATCGGCGCTAATATTGGTCTTTTACCTTTAACAGGAATTCCATTGCCTTTTATATCGCAAGGTGGATCATCAATGGTAGGGAATCTCTTAGGTGTTGGCTTGATTTTATCTATGCATTATCAAAGAGAATGAAAAAGCTACCTATAAAAAAATCAAGAGAAATAAACAAATAGGAATAACTTTTTGAAAAACTCTCCAAGAAAAAAAACAGGTAAAAAAATCGAAAGAAGGTGGTAAAAAATGAAAATTTACTCAACAAATTCTTTAGGCAAGCGTACTTCGTAAAGTTGATTCTGATTCCAAATCAGATCCTTTCGTAATTGGTCAGATAGTGTTTTCCTCCCTAACTCTTGGACGGTATCACTTCGTTTAATATTTAAAAATGAAACTCTATCTAGCTTATTCATACACTTGTCGCAAGAAAAGAGGCTCAGTCTTTGTTAGAAAGACAATGCTTCAAGGAGAAAAAACACGACTTCTATCTGCTTACAAACAGTTTAAACCAAAAAATTATTTAATTTAAACATTATTTCGTCAGATAAAAACTGACAATCTTATTATCCAAGGAGATAACAGAACTTGCTAAACATTTCACCAATTGCTTTACGTCTTGGTCCATTAAATATTCGTTGGTATGCGATTCTAATTGCTTTAGGAATTGCTATTGGTATCTTAATGTCCTGCAAAGAAGCCAAAAAAATTGCTTTTTCAAGGGACGTTATTATTGATTTTGTAATATATACACTTCCACTTGGGTTTTTGGGCGCACGCTTATATTATGTAATCTTTAACTTTTCATATTATCTTGCAAATCCTGCAGAGATTTTTGCTCTTTGGCATGGCGGTCTTGCCATCTACGGTGGGCTTATTACAAGTATTGTTTGCCTTTTTTTCTTCTGTAAAAAACGAAAACTGTCATTTTTAAAATTTTTAGACATCTTAACCCCAAGTGTTCTGATGGCACAGATAATCGGACGTTGGGGCAATTTTTTTAATCAAGAAGCACATGGCTTTACAACAACTAAGTCTTTTCTACATTCCACGCTTCATTTACCTAATTTTATTGTTGAGGGAATGAATATTGATGGCATTTACTATCAACCTACTTTTTTATATGAATCGCTTTGGAACTTGCTAGGTTTACTTTTAATATTGCTCCTTCGTCATTGGAAAGATTTTTACTGTGAAGGCGAAATTTTTTGGCAATATGTTGCATGGTATGCATTTGGACGTTTCTTTATTGAGAGCTTACGTAGTGATAGTTTAATGATTTTTAATAAAATTCACATATCGCAAGCTTTATCATTTATTTTTTTCTTTTTGGCACTATTTTATTTATTACAAAAAACAAATAGGAAGGCTCTTAAAAAATAAAATCATTGAGTATATTTTTATAATTCATTCAATTATAAATGATATAATTCTTTATGAATTAAACTTAAAGGAGGTTTAAAAATGACTGGCAATGGTATTGCATTAATAATTATTGCTGTAGCTTTTGCGTTATTAGTCTTATCTTTCATTATTTTATCAAGCAAAATAATGAAAATGGTGGATTCTATAATTCAAACCTTTGAAACTGCTAACAATACGATCAATGTCTTCACAAAAAAAATCAATCCTTTAACCAATCAAATAGATGCATTATTAACCAAAATCAATGCTTTAATGGAAGATGCAAATGAAAAAGCCGCAACAATTGACCCTTTATTTACAGCCATAGCTGATTTAAGTGCTAGCGTTAGTGATTTAAATACACAAAGTCGTAAGTTTTTAACACATATCAATACTAGCACAAAAACTGCTGGTAAAATTGCATCAATAACAATCATAGGGAAACAGATTTTTAAATTATTAAAAAAAATGAAAAAGAAAAATCCTATCACCAATTAACTTGAAAAGGATCATTAACTTCTACCAAAATGTAAAAATTTTTAGATTAATCTATAATATAAAAAAAGGAGAAAATTGATTATGAGAATAAAAAACGGATTTTTAACAGGTGCTTTTCTAGGCGGAGCAACAGCTTTAGTTAGTACTGCTTTACTATCCCCAAAAGCTAAAAATGAACTTCATAAGGATATAAAATATAAAATAAATAAGCTTGCAAAACAACATCCTGAAGTTACTGAATTTGCAAAAGATAAAATAAATAACATGTTTGATTGTTTAAAAATTATAAAAGAAAATTTAAATAAATGTACAGATGGCAAATTTGATAATTGGCTAAAAAAAACATTAAATCAATCTGGTTTTTTTGAAGAAAATACAATAAACATTGATGGTGAATCCACAACCTCACAAGAAGAAGACATCATTCTTACAATGGATAACTTTGCTGCTGATAAACAAAAGCAGTAGAATTGTTGTTATTATAGTTTTCTTTGAAAGTCTTAATGACAAAGGTTAGCTATAATAATTAGTCTTTTGCTCATTTTTCAAAGAAATTATTTTTTATGACTGCGATCTGCATATACTTGGGCAATCATTGTCTTAGTTGCACCAACAATTTGCATAGAATTACCAAAATTCTTTAAAAGCACTTGCCACCATTTATTTTCCTTTAAATTTTTTTCATCTTTTATTTTTACTACACTCTTTTCCATATTAAATTCCCCCTTGCTAATCTAATTATCGTTTGTCGATTGTTTTGAGTATTATTTTAGCAAGTTTTAAAATAGAAAAGTATTGCGTAAATTATTTTCACATAATTATTATAAAAAAGGGAAATAAAATGACATCATTAAAACCTACTCAATATCTCTAATGAGCAGGCTATTAATAATCAATAAAATTTCCTTAGCTTTTAACTTACAAGCACCAAAACCCTGCCATATGCCAAATTCGATCTTTTACTAAAATCCATTGCCCACACATAGTACATTTATATTTTTTCTCACCTCCATTAATTATTCTTGCTTGAATATCATTAACTTTTGTCATCTTTTTTTCCTCTGTTCATAACATTAGCTCTAATTAGCATTTTACTAATTAAAATTTTCAGTAAAGTATTATCTAAATTTTTTATTAATTAAAATGTTAATAACATTCACTTTTTAGCAAATGCTTGATCTTTACGAATCCGTCTTTCTTCTTCAACAGCAATAATGAACATAACTATTGCACCGATGATGATACATACATACATGATAACAAACATTTTATTCCAAACTTCTCTAGTTTCATTTCCACCTATCCATTTCGGAAGTTTTTCTTTAATTAAAGAATCTCCGATCAAATATCCAGCAGTCCCCGTAACTCCGTTTGCAACAGCGACTGCTTTTTTAGGAACAAATTTAACTACAGAGACTCCAATTAACAATTGTGGTCCAAAGATAAAGAAACCGCATATTACCATAGCAATAATCAGTTCATGAATTTCCTCAGCTTTTGAATAATACCAAACTCCAGCAGAAGTCAATAACATAATAATGCCAGAAACCAACATTCTACGTCCCTTGACCTTATCACTAAACCAACCAAGAAATAATGACCCTACCAAAGCACTCATTTCAAAGGCAATTTTTAAAATCGTAGCTCTTTTAAGTTCATGGCCCAATACAACTTTGGCATAATAAGTTACCCAAGTAGAAACTCCCATGCGCACCATATAAACGAAAACGTTTGCTAAAGCTAAAAGCCAAACCCAAGGATTTTTTAAAACATAATCAAAGAGAATCTTTGATTTTGGAACTTCTTTTTTTTCCTCTTCTTTACGCTTTTCTTCATCATCTAGCTCTTCCCAAACAGTTGCAGCATCATCCCAACCTAATTCCATTGGGTCGTCTTTGCCATAAAACATTCCCCAAATCCCTACAGCTACTCCAAACAACCCAGGAATAAGGAAAAAGCCACCGACATTACCACCAAAAAAATTATCAGCAAACCATGCAGCTATTCCGGCAGCAAAAGCTCCGCCTATGTTATGAGAAACATTCCAACGTCCAAGCCAAGTGGCCTGCTTTGATTTTGGCATCCACCGCATAATCGTAGAATACGCACATGGACCACCCGGAGATAACACTAGACCGTTAATTGCCCAAATAAAGCCAATGCCACCTAATAGCGCTTTCATCTCAAGACCACTGAAAAAAAGAATAGATACTCCAATGTTACAAAATCCACCTAACATAATCAAAAAATTCATAATCTTTTTTGAATTTCTCCTATCTACAAGAAATCCAAGAGCCGTTTTCCCAAGACCATAAGCAAGAGTATTAAAAAAAAGAACATGCCCAACTTTTTCCTTGCTTAATCCTAATTTTAACTTCATCGCTACCATTGCCGAATCCATGTTATTGCGAATAATATAAGAAGCAAAATAAGCAATAAATACTACATAAAACGCTTTCAAAAACTGTGGCATCCACTTTTCTCGTTGCTCCTGAAACGATAAATTCAATGAAACTGGACGTTTTAAATCAAAAAAATTCAATATAATGCTCCCCCTTTCTTTATAAAAAAATAAAACTAATTTTAGTAAACCTAACCTTTTCTCACCTAATCTATTATTTAAATTTTTTAATTCAAATATTCCAAAAAAGACATCGTAAAAGTAAAACGAAATCTGAATTACCATTATTTTAAAAGAAAATAAAATAGGAATTTTTAAACCGGAAAAAATTTACACGACAAATCCCTTTTATGCTTTCAAAAAAAGAAATTAATCAACAAAATTTGAAGTCTTGTTAATTAATTTACCCTTAATATTATCCCAAATTACAATTTCCCCTTGATGAAAAGATTTTTGAACATCAATAATCCTTTGATTGCTAGATCCACGAAATTGCAAATTTAAATTTTTTTTTGCTAATTCAAAACGGCCATCCACCAAAATATCAATGGAGCGCAAAAGTTCTAATTTATCTTCCATTTCCACCTGAAGCTCCTCCCAAGCATATCCTGTCCAACACCAAATATCTTTACTCCTACCAAATTCTTTACGCATACGTTTTACTAAAGGTATTGTAATGCCAGTATTTAAAAAAGGCTCCCCACCAAGTAGGCTCAAACCTTGCACATAAGATAATCTGGTATCTTCAATAATTTGATTTTCTAACTCTTTTGTATAAAGTTTTCCATAACTAAAGGAGTGAGATATAGTATTATAACACCCTTTGCAAGCAAATAAACATCCACTTACATATAAAGAGTTGCGCACACCCTCACCATCAACAAAATTAAATGGTTTATAATCAGCATAATAATTTTGACTTAAATCTTTTGAACGCCATTCCTTAGGTTTTGGATTTCGCATTTTAAATTTCATCCCTATTCATTTAAAGCTTGTGTACAAACTTTCACATATGTTTCACCCGATTACTGATTTCTTTATGACGCCCTTTAACCATTGGACGTGCTTGCGGATTCCCCAAATATCCACAAGTACGTTTCACCACATCACTAGTTTCAGGATTTTTATTTTCACAATTTGGACATTCAAAGCCACGATCTGTCGGGTGAAAATCTCCATCAAAGCCACATTCATAGCAATGATCAATCGGTGTATTCGTTCCCAAGTATCCTACACGATCATACGCATAATCCCAAACTGCTTCTAATGCTTTTGGATTTTGCTGCAATACAGGATATTCGCAGTAATGAATAAATCCACCGGAAGAATATTTCGGATAATCCTTTTCAAAATCTAATTTTTCAAAAGGTGTAGGATTTTTGCGAACATCATAATGAAATGAATTCGTGTAATATTCTTTATCCGTAATATCTGCAACTTTTCCAAATTTTTGAGCATCTAAACAACAAAAACGATCCGTTAAAGACTCAGAAGGAGTAGCATAAATTGAGAAATGATATCCATATTCTTCACTCCAAAGATCTGCATGTACTTTTAATATCTTCATGATCTCAAGTGTGAACGCTTTTGCCTGAACATCTTGCTCCCAGTTCGGCCCATAAAAAGATGTTGCTACTTCATATAAGCCAATATAGCCCATTGAAACCGTTGCTCTTTTATTAGCAAAAAGCTCAACTACATTTCCTTTTCGATTCAAACGCTTACCAAAGGCTCCATTTTGATAAAGAATTGGAGCATTTGCAGGCGTTGCTTCTTTGCAACGATGAATCCGAAAAACCAATGCATCTTTGACAATTTCCAAACGATCAGCCAAAATCGTCCAAAATTTATCCATCTTTCCTTGAGACTCTAAAGCAATTCGTGGTAGATTTAACGTCACCACACCAAGGTTCATTCGCCCAGCATTCACTTCTTTGCCATTTTCATCTTTCCATCCTTGTAAAAATGAACGGCATCCCATCGGCACTTTAAATGAACCTGTTAATTCAACAATCTTATCATAACTTAAAATATCTGGATACATACGCTTTGTTGCACACTTTAAAGCCAGTTGCTTAATATCATAATTAGGATCTTTCTCATTTAAATTAAGCCCACGTTTTAAAGTAAAAATTAACTTTGGAAAAATTGCTGTTCGTTTTTCACTTCCAAGACCGGTAAGTCGAATATTTAAAATCGCCTGTTGAATTTCTCGCTCAAACCAATTAGAACCCAAACCAAAACCAAGAGAGGTAAATGGTGTTTGTCCATTGGACGTAAACAAGGTATTGATCTCATATTCAAGAGATTGCATCGCATCATAAATATCTTTTTGTGTCTTTATTTTGGCATACTCTTCCCATTTTTCTTCAGGAACCCACTGCTTGGCATCTTTGATATGCTTGTTATAATTTAACTTTGCAAACGGTGCTAAAAGTTCATCTACTCGATCCGCTGAACAGCCTCCATATTGACTAGAAGCAACATTAGCAATGATCTGGCTCATTTGCGCAGTCGCTGTCTGAATTGATTTAGGAGATACTACTTCGGCATTTCCAATTTTAAAACCATTTTCTAACATGCCTTTAAAATCAATCAAGCAACAATTAGTCATCGGTGTATAAGGATGATAATCTAAATCATGATAATGAATCTCTCCTTTTTGATGGGCATTAGCAACATGCGTTGGAAGCATCTTAAGTCCGATTGATTTTCCGACAATGCCTGCTGTTAAATCTCGCTTAGTATTAAAAATTTCCGAATCTTTATTAGCATTTTCATTGACTACTGCTTTATCTTTATTAATTAACTTGCCAATTGTAAAATTAATATCAGTTGCTTTAAAACGCTCAAAATCACGCTTTGTCCGATAAGAAATATAACTTTCTGCTAAATCATAAAGATTATTCTCAAGCAAAACATGCTCGACAATATTTTGAATTTCATAAATTTTAACATTCTCTTGAAAACGCTCTGTAATCTCTGCATTTACCTGCTCCACAATTGATTGAATGCAAGATGCAGATACTGGTGTTAACTCATTATTCACCTGAATCTCTGCTTTAACTAACGCATCATAAATCTTTTGATCATTAAAATTGACTAAACGGCCATCTCTTTTTAAAACACTCATCGCTGCTAGATCTGTATAAGCATCTTTATTTCTTGTTTGACTTGCTATCATCATAAGTAAACACTCACTTTCTTAGAATCTATTTACGATCTTTTATTTTCAAAAAACCTATCCAGTATGTCTAATATCCCTAGTAGAATTTCTTTACAATCAATAATAATTATCTCTACTGACATTATGAATGATCAATCAATAAATAACAAGTTATAAACACAAGATATTGTGTTTTTTTAGTAATTTATCATTTTTTGACACAACATCTTGTATTTACCATTTGGAATAGTTTTAAATATTTACTAAGTTTGTGCTAGGAATTGTAAAATTTTCTTTTGTAAGTGCTTGAACATATTCTGCTGTAAACACTTGTTTGATATTTGATTGCTCTTTATTTACAACAAACATTATCGTTCGAATGGCAAAATTGCCTCCACCAAGATCCACCAAACCTAATATTTTTGGTCCTTGTTTAATCATACCTTTATATTCTTTAGCTAAATGCTTAGTGATTTTTTCGATGATCTCTGTAATCCTCTCTATCCCCTCTTCTGGCACAATACTAATATCTACAATGACTTTAATATCCAAACGCGAAAGATTGGTAATCGTTGTAATATTGCGATTAGGAATAAAATGAATATAGCCTTCTGGGGACTTAATCTTTACTGTACGAATACCTACTGATATAACCGAACCCTCAATCCCTAAATTGGGCATCCGTACTTTCTCCCCCACATCAATTTGCTGTTCAATAATTATAAAAAAACCAGTAATCAAATCATTCATAAAACCCTGCGCACCTAAACCGATAGCTAAACCAATAATTCCAGCTCCTGCTAACAGTGAGCCAATCGGAATGCCGATAATTGCTAAAAAAGTATAACCAGTAATAAAACAAATAGCATAATAAAAGGCACTATCTAGTAAATGCTTAATCGTCTTAGCACGCACGGTACTCGTAAAATTACGTTTAAGGTAAGACTTATAAGTTTTTGCAATAATTTTTTGGCCAATTTTAAAGAGAATAAAAAATAAAAAACAAGAAAGTATGATTGAAATTCCTTTAGTAAGCATAGTTGCAAAAAATTTATCCCAATTAATACTACTTAGATACTTTTGCATAAATCCAACGTTTTTTGTCACTTCTTTAGTAAATTCATTAGTAGAATTTGTTAGTAAAATAACTTTATACATATAAAATTTCCCTTACCTTAAATAATTAATAATTTTTTTCAAAAGACATAACAACTCCCGCACATACGAAAATTAATCTAAACAGCCCTAAATCTAGATATATTATAATATGTAAAAAGCGAAGATAAAAAAAGTTGAAACATATATCTAAAATGTACGTCCCAACCATTATTTTTTACTTAAAACCACTTTCAAAAATATTTGCTTTCATTTTCTGCTTTATTTATCTTTATAATTATTTTGTTATAATTTTGCTGAAATTTATCTAAGTCGTCATGCCCGCTTAATGAAAAGATCACAATGACATTCTTTATTAATTTTTGCCCCTCTTTCTGATCCCCGGTCATTAATAAGTAACATCCATATTCATAATCTAAAAAAAGTTTATCATTGAAAAATTCTATCGCTCTTTGTTGTTGTATTATCGAATAAGCAATGCTAAGAAAAAAATCAACATATTTTAAATAATTTGCTTCTAAACAAGAATGAATAACGTTAATTAAAATTTTTATTAAACACTTTCTTTTTAATCTATTCACCAGAAAAATTTTTTGATGATGCTTAATAATGTCTTTAGTAAATGAGCTACTTGCCCAAATAAACTTACATTAAAATAATTCCAAACCTCTATTTTATCTAGATAATCAACAGCATTTTCTAAATCCGACTTTTGAATAGGATAATTTGGATCTAAATAATGAATATAATCAGAAAATAACAAAATATGTAAATAGTTCTTTTTATTGCTCAAAGCCGCTTTTCGTTTTTCTTTTAGCATATTTTGAAATGCTAAAAGATTTTTTTCATTATAATATACTTGCACACGATCAAAAAAAGTCTCAAGCTTATCAATTGGATAATCACTAGCAACTACCACAGCTTCATTAAAAGGAAAATTAAATGTTTGAGCTAAATTAAAGGGGTATCTAAGATCAATATTAGATGAGTCATTTTCAATATTAGATAAAGTTTTTCTTGAACAGATGTCTTCACATGCTTTTTCTTGGAAAATCCTCTGGGTTTTTCTTAATTTTTTTAAAAATCGTCCTAAATTTGCTTGAAAATTTTCAAACTGATTTAATTTCTCTCCTTTTGCTTTACCAGATTATTCTTATTTGCATTTTATTATAAAAATAAAAAAAACATACCGATCAATTTCTTCACTTTTTTCTATAATAAAAATTAAAATTTGTTAAAATAAAATCAAAATGATAGTTTTTTTACGCTCTCAATCATCCTAGAAGAATACAAATTTAATCTTTCCTTCTGCACTGCATTCACCGTCGAAATAATTTTAACATCAATTATCACACTTTTACACTAAAATAGACCTTCTCGGAAATTAGATGTATGAAAATTTCGTTTTCTTTTTCCCTGATACATCGTCAAAAAGCCTCAAAATAGAAGACACTATTCTTGCGTTTTTTTCTTGTATCAAGAAAAAATTGAAACGAATTCTCATTATACCCTAGTTTCCGAGGAGATTCAATAATTTACTTTTACAGCTAAAAATTCCCCTAAATATTCATTTATCAATATCTTTTAAATTTTAGACAAATCATAAACTTCATGACATAATTGCATTTAGAAACTCTTTAAAACTTGTAATAAATTGAGGTAAAAAAAGTGAAAGAATTGCTAAATATTTACATAATTGCATTTTTAATGGCAATTATTTTTGAACTTTTTTTTACCCTTCTAAGTATACCATTAGCAGCAAAACATAAATTTAAAAATATATTTTCAGTAAAAGAATATATGACAGATGCATTGCTTTTAAATTTATTAATAACGCCTTTAATTGCCTTTAGCTTTTTTGCTTTTATATATATTAAAAAAATTTCTAATTTTTAAAAAAGGCTTAGTAAGCCACAAATAAAAAATCTAAAACATGAACAATTGAAATTTCTTCGCATAGCCAACAAGAATGTGCATCCTTGATTGATGATCAGGCAATACAGCTCTTACTTACTATCCAAAACACTCAAAATATGTTAATGTTTGAATACAAAATTAAGGAGATAAAAACAAACGTAAGCGTAGATAATAAACTCTTAGAATCTGTTAACGATCTCCCAACGATGAATGATTTTGGCTATTTTCCAACACTTTTTTGTTAAAAAGTCTCAGTTTAGCACTACTAAATCTGCGTTTCTTGCCTCAAATTGTAAAAAATAGCTCAAAATTCATTTCACTAAAGATCGTTAACAGATTCTTACCACGAACTGATGATTTGATTTTTAAAACGATTTTTGGTGATCCTAAAAATCAAAATATTTTACGCAGCTTCTTGCAGTCAGTTTTGGGTATTCCCAAAAAAGAATATGATTGTCTTGAGATATTGATCCACAGACTAAATTATATTTTCTAAACCCGAATTCACAACCAAAAATTTGATTTTGCAAATTGAAAGTTCAGCTTATTCGAAAAAGACTCTCCTCTTAATTTGAAAGGAAATAAGCTAAATGTCAGAAATTTATGATGTAATTGTTATTGGTGCAGGAGCTGCCGGTATGACCGCAGCTCTTTATTCTGCGCGTTCAAATTTAAAAGTACTATTGCTTGAACAAGGTGCACCTGGTGGGCAGATGAATAATATAGCAGAAATTGAAAATTATCCCGGATTTGCCTCAATTATGGGAGCTGAACTTAGTCTTAAAATGCATAAACCATTAACTAAATTTGGCGTTGAAAATGCTTATGGCACTGTTAAGCAAGTAAAAAATCAGCAAAAATATAAAATCGTTATAACTGAAGATATGATATACACTACAAAAACGATTGTTATTGCTACAGGAGCTGTGTATAAACGTCTCAATATCTCTGGTGAGACAGAGTATGCAGGTAAAGGTATAAGTTATTGCGCCATTTGCGATGGTGCTTTTTTTCGCAATAAAGAATTGATTGTCATTGGTGGTGGGGATTCCGCAGTTGAAGAAGCAATTTTTTTAACTCGTTTTGCTAGTCAAGTCACAATTATTCACCGACGTAGTGCTTTGAGAGCTCAAAAAATTATTCAAGATCGAGCATTTGCCAATGCTAAAATAAAATTCCTTTGGAATACTATTGTAGAAAAAATACAAGGGAATGAACGCTCAGTAACCCAAGTCCGCATTAAAAATAAGCAAAATAATGCTGATACCATCTCTTGTAAAGGTGTCTTTATTTATATAGGATTAAATCCTTTCTCAAAACCTTTTCTAAATTTAGAAATAACTGATAAAAATGGTTGGATCAAAACAGATGCCAACATGAAAACAAATATCCCCGGCATCTTCGCCATTGGAGATGTTCGCAAAAAAACTTTACGTCAAATTACAACAGCTGTAGGCGAAGGCAGCATTGCTGGCCAACAAGTTTATTTATACTTACAGGAAATAGAAAATTAAAACCATTTCTATTACTTATTTTTTTCCATTAAACGAATTCGTTTTGGAGGCCAAAAAACAAACTTTATCTCCCCCTCAATAATTGAAGAAGGAATTGGTCCAACCGAAGGATAACGACTATCTTTTGAAATAGGACGATTATCTCCTAGTAATAAATAATGATGAAATGGTACTTTAATTGTAAATTTTACTTCATTATTATAATTTACCGTAAAAGCATTGACTCTTTGCGCCATTTTCTGAAAATCATAATTATAATCGTAAGTTTTTTGCAACTTATCTTTTTTCAATAATTTTTTATATTTATCTAAATATGGTTCTGCATACTTTTTACCATTAATATAAAGTTGATCATGATCATAAGTCACTGTATCTCCAGATAGTCCAATCACACGTTTTACAATTCTTTTTTTAAGCTCTCCAGGCTCTTTACTTACCACAATATCAAAACGTTGAATTTTAGCTCTTTTCAAAGTAATCATCTGCTCTTTATTTTGTAAAGCAGGATCCATGGAATGACCATCTACAATAACTGAGCCAAAAACAAAAACACGAGCCAATATTATAAAAGTCACTACTGTAAAAAACAGCCACCATTCTTTTAAAAAATCTTCAAAAAATTTTTTCATTCATTAATTATCCTTTCTTAGTAATTATTTACTTGAAGAATCTTACATGCATTTTCCACTCGCATCTTTATCGGCGGTTTAATACCTTCTAAAGGATACTTTAATCCCAACTCTTTCCATTTAAACTCGCCCATCATATGATAAGGCAACACTTCTACTTTCTGAACATTTTTCAGCGTCTTAATAAATTTAGCTAATGCTTTTAAATCCTCATCAAAATCCGTAACTTTTGGCACCAAAACATGGCGAAGCCACACGGTTTGTCCAATTTCTGATAAATACTTGACAAACTCTAAAATATTTTTATTTGTATGAGCAGTCAAAGACTTATGACGAATATTATTTATTTCCTTAATATCATAAAGGATTAAATCTGTTAATGATAATAATTGATTTAATTTTGCAAAAAACGGCTCCTGACGCATAAAAGGTTGTCCGCAGGTATCCAAGGTCGTATGAATCTTTTTTTTTTTCGCTTTTGTAAACAAGTCTAAGACAAAATTAAGCTGCAATAAAGGCTCCCCACCACTAACCGTAATTCCTCCATCATGCCCCCAATAACTGCGAAAATGCTCAGCTTCTTTTAAAATTTCCTCTGCAGTTACTTCACGCATTTTTTCTGTCTTTAACGCCCAAGTATCTGGATTGTGACAAAATTTGCAGCACATTTTACATCCTTGCATAAAAATAACAAAACGCACACCCGGCCCATCAACCGTTCCAAAATTTTCCGTTGAATGAATGAAACCTATTATTGCTTTATTCACTCATGTAACTTCCTTTCTAGTCTAATATCTGCAACATTTTCACCCTTTTCTTTATTGCTGCTAATTTTTCCAAATATTCTTTTTCCTTAATACGTTTAGCTTCAACAACTTTTTCAGGTGCATTAACCATAAAATTTTTATTAGTAAGCTTATCTTGCACGTGTTTTAATTTTTGTGTTAATTTACTTAAATCTTTTTGCAAACGAGCTAACTCCTTATCTAAGTTAAGCAAACCTTTTAATGGCAAATAAAGCTCTGCACCTGTAAGCACTGATGATTTGGCCATTTCAGGTTCTTTTACATTATTTGAAATCGTTAGAGTCTTAGGATTAGTAAAACGTCTAATATAATTTTCATTTTCCTGTAAAAATTTCTCAATGTGTAAATTCGTTGTTTTTATCAATATCGGCACTTTTCTGGACAGAGGCGTATTGGCTTCCAAACGAATCGTGCGAACTGCACGAATTAATTCTTTTAGAACTTTAATATCTGCAACTGCTTTTTTATCAGAAAAATCAGGATTTATTTTGGGATAAGAAGCCGCTAATAATATTTCTTCGTTATACGGTAAATATTCAAAAATTGCTTCTGTTACAAATGGCATAATTGGATGAAGTAAACGCAGTATTTGATCTAAAACATGCGTTAATATTGCACGTGTTACGACTTTTTCACTCTCATCTTCTCCGTAAAGAACTTCTTTCGTAAATTCAAGATACCAATCAGCAAATTCATCCCAAATAAAATTATAAAGAATACGCCCTGCTTCACCAAACTCAAAGCATTCAAAATTATCATCCACTTTTTCAATCGTTTCATTTAAACGACTTAAAATGAAGCGATCAAATACATTCCCAGCACTGCGTTCTGCAACTTTCATTAATTTTTCTGCAATTAATTCTATTGTTAAACCTTCATTGTTCATAATGATAAAACGCGAAATATTCCAAATCTTATTAATAAAATTCCATGCCGCATTCATTTTCTCATAACTAAAACGAATATCTTGACCAGGTGTTGAGCCATTTGATAAGAACCAACGAAGAGCGTCTGCCCCGTACTTATCAATCACCTCCATTGGATCAATGCCATTTCTTAGTGACTTACTCATTTTTCGTCCATCTTCAGCGCGAATAAGTCCATGAATTAAGACATTTTCAAACGGTCGTTGTTTTGTAAATTCAAGCGATTGAAAAATCATTCGGCTAACCCAAAAAGAAATAATGTCATATCCTGTAACCAAAGTGTTCGTTGGAAAATAACGTTTAAAATCTTCACTTTCAATATCAGGCCACCCCATGGTTGAAAATGGCCACAATGCTGAGCTAAACCAGGTATCCAACACATCAGGATCTTGCTTCCAATTTTCAAAATCAGCTGGCGCAACTTCACCTACATAAACCTCACCAGTATTCTTACGATACCAAGCAGGAATTTGATGTCCCCACCATAATTGACGAGAAATTACCCAATCATGAACATTTTCCATCCAATTTAAAAAGGTTTGATTAAATCTTGATGGAAAAAATTTTGCTGCTCCATCAGTTGCTTGATTAGCAATAGCTTGCTTTGCCAACTCTTCCATTCTTACAAACCATTGAGTAGATAAGCGAGATTCCACCATTACACCACTACGTTCAGAATGACCTACCGAATGCATCATTTTTTCAACTTTCACTAAATGGCCAAGCTTTTCTAATTTTTCCACAATTGCTTTACGCGCATCAAAACGATCCATCCCAGCAAATTCACCAGCATTTTTATTCATTGTACCATCATCATTCATCACATTTATTTCTGACAAGTCATGACGATGCCCCACTTCAAAATCATTTGGATCATGTGCTGGAGTAATTTTCACGACTCCTGTTCCAAATTCCATATTCGCATGCTCATCTGCTATAACGGGAATTTTTTTATTAATAATCGGCAAAATTACATATTTACCAATAAAATCTTTATACCGTGAATCTTTCGGATTTACAGCAACTGCCGTATCTCCAAACATTGTCTCAGGACGTGTTGTTACAATTTCAAGAAAATTTGCTCCATCTTCTAAATCATATCTCATATGATAAAATGCACCCTCAACTTCTTTATGAATCACTTCAATATCTGATAAAGCTGTAAGTATTTCTGGATCCCAATTAATAATATATTTACCGCGATAAATTAATCCTTTCTTATAAAGCTTTACAAACACTTTGCAAACTGCAGCAGATACCCCTTCATCTAAAGTAAAACACTCACGTGAATAATCTAATGATAAACCTAACTTTGCCCATTGCTTACGAATTTCTCTTGCATATTCTTCTTTCCAATTCCAAACTTTTTTTACAAATTTTTCTCGACCTAAATCATAGCGAGAAATTCCTTGTTCTGCTAACTTTTTTTCAACTTTTGCTTGCGTTGCAATTCCTGCATGATCCATACCTGGAAGCCAAAGCGTATCGTACCCTTTCATTTTCTTTTGGCGAATAATAATATCCTGCAGCGTTGTATTCCATGCATGTCCTAAATGTAATTTTCCTGTAACGTTTGGTGGCGGAATTACAATTGAATAAGATTGAGCCTTTTTATCTGCTGATGGTTTAAAAGCACTTTGCTCTAGCCATTTTTGATAACGCCCGACTTCTACTTCATAAGAACAATATTTGATAGATAAATTTTTTTTTTCTGTCATTTATTAACGCTTTCCCTTCATATCTAACGTCCTAATTGTTTTTTTAATATCTGAATATCATTTGCTAAAAATTCATCTTTTAAAACTGATTCAGAAATCTTTTTATGAGCATACATAACTGTCGTATGATCCTTTCCATCAAAAGCCTTCCCAATTCTCGGCAAAGAAAGATTTGTCAACTCACGTGATAAAAACATTGCTATTTGTCGTGGAACTGAAATACCTTTCACCCGTCTTTTTCCTTTAATATCAGAAGGATTAATAGCATAATATTTACTAACTACTTCAATAATTTCTGCTACATCAACCTTTGTCTTACGTATTTTGCCACCAGTAATCCCCATTAAAGCCTGATGCGCAACTTCTATTGTAATATCACAATTATTAATTACCGAATATGCTTGTACCCGTTTTAAAGCACCTTCTAGTTCTCGAACATTCACAAAAATTTGCTCTGCAATATAACGAAGTACATCTTGAGCAATATCAAGCCCATAACTTTCAGCTTTCTTTCTTAAAATAGCAACTCGCGTTTCTAAATCAGGGACCACAATATCTGTAATCAAACCCATTTGAAAACGAGAAACCAAACGCTCTGCTAATTTTTTAAGCTCTGAAGGTGTTCGATCTGAAGTTAAAACAATCTGTTTACCATTATTCCACAACTCTTCAAATGTATGAAAGAATTCATTTTGCGTTTCTGTTTTTCCTGTTAAAAATTGAATATCATCAACCATTAATAAATCGACTTTGCGATATTTTGCTTTAAATTGTTCCATTTTTCCCGACTGAATTGAAAAAATATACTCATCTGTAAACATCTCTGTTGAAACATAACGAATCACTATTTGCGGATTACTACGATGCACCTCATTTCCAATAGCATGTAATAAATGAGTTTTCCCCAAACCTGTTCCACCATAAATAAATAACGGATTATATAAAATCCCAAGATGATCAGCTACACTTAAAGCCGCTGCATGAGCCATTCGTGAACCATCCCCAACAACAAAAGAAGCAAATGTAAATTTAGGATTCAAATCAATAGAACGATCTGTCTGCGAAAAAATTGAATAAAAATTATTTTTTAAATCCTCTTTTACTACAAGCTCGTTATACTCTCCTGGAAGAATAACTTTTACATGAATATTTCTCCCTGTTCTTTCTTTTGCAATTTGCTCAATTGTATTCCCATGATAGTTATCGTATTGCATTTTATGAGGAATACCAGGAACTTCGATATAAAAATCATCATCAACAATATCCAACGGCTTTGCCGAAGCAATAAAAGTTTCATAAGAGACTTCATTCATTATTTGTCGAAAATGCACTTTTACCTCTTCCCAAATTTCATTTTTTAATGCCATTTATCGAAACATTCCTTTCGCATGCAGTAAATCAATTTTAGCATTAGCATCTATAGTTTTCCACAAGTTTTATTTAAGAAACATAAACCTTTTTTCCTAAATGATTAATAACTTTTTTCCACAATAAAGGAAAACTTCAACGATTTTTGGAGATTTTTACACGTAATTCACAAAAAGAAAAAATGCTGCTCAGTGATAATTTAAATTTCTTCCATATGCTTTTTGAATTTTCAACAGTAAATTTTAAAATTGTTTAAAATTTCCTATACAACTTGTATATTTGTAAATTTTTTTTTGAATAAATTGTGAATTGATCATTTACAAATCTTTAATTTAATAAAATTTTTTTACATATGTAAAAAACTGTGAAGTAAATTTTAGATAAATCACCTCACATTTTTTTATGATTTCATTTTGCTTTTTTTGCTTTGATAACTGACTCACAAAAAACCTTTCAGAAATAAAAACCCTCGATACAAAATAAAAATGTTAAATCAAAGACAAAAGCTAAAATCATTAAACAATCTTTAAAATATCTTCTAATATTAGCCATTCTCTTTCTTATATTTACAAATAATCAGTTACACAATGCATAATTTTGCCTCGCAGATCTCTAAAAATTATCTAGTTAAAGCACCTCTAATTTTAAAAACCTTTACCTTTTTCATTTATTTTTCCTCCTAAAATAATTTTTAAATATAACAATCTTATCTTTAAAGATGAGCATAATAACTTATTATTTTAAAAAACAAATTTAAACTCTATTTATTTATACTTTTATAATTTTATTTTGCAGATAATCTGCAAAAGTTTCATAATCAAGCATTCTTTCTCCTAACTCGGTAATTTGACATTTAAAATATCAAAAATCGTCGAAAAACGGCTATAAATCAAAAAAAAATTTGTCAAGTTTGTTAGTTTTAAACAGTGTAATATGACGTAATCTTTTATAATACACAGAAAGTAAATTCCATACATATTAAAAACTCTATAGTTCAAACACATAAAATTTTTATACCTTTTAGCTTTACCATGATAAACAAAAAATTTCAAAAAGACGAAATCTTAAAAAAGTATGTTGATTTTTGATGATTTTTAATCTTTTGTTTTTACTGGTTTAAAGGCATTTAAGAGATTTTTTCACGCTATAAAGTGTTAAAATCAGGATTTTATTTTAAGATTTCAACTTGGATATTACAATTTAATAACCACCATTCAACAAAAAACTCCCAAATCGTTTTTAGCACTTATAAAAAAACTTATTCGATGGAAAAAAAAATCCACAATTTACTTACATTTTTTCCACTTGCTTTTCGCTTTCATAGTTCATTTTTAAAATATTTTTCCACTAATTCGCACAACTTATTATTTTCCTTATAAATATATAAACAATTTAACTGTTCAAAAAAAAGAAATTTTTCAGTTATAATAAATACAATAACTTGCGAAAGGAGTTTTTTAAATGTTACATATAACTTTAAACCGTCCTTACTTTTCAACTATTTTACGAACTGCTTTAAAAGCTATCGCAAATGTAACAACAATTCCAATACTTACAGGTATAAAAATTGAAGTAAATGCTCAAGGAATGAAAATAACAAGTTCAAATACAGATATTTCTTTAGAAATATTTACTGTTTTAGAAAATAAAGAAGCTAATCTTAAGGTACATACCATGGGAGCAATTGTCCTAAATGGGAAATTTTTTATAAATGTTATCAATAGTTTATCAGAGAATTTATTGACATTAGAAGTAATGGAAAATAATCAAGTAAAAATACTTTCTGGTAAAGCAGAATTTTTTATTAATGGCCTTGATACCAAAAATTATCCAATTTTACCAAATATAGAAAATGAAAATCCAATAAAAATTCCTGTAAAATTACTAACACAATTAATCAAAAAAACAGTATTTGCTATATCTTTGCAAGAAAGTCGTCCTATTTTAACGGGAGTTCATCTTTCATTAGCAGATAATAAGCAATTAATAGCAATAGCTACAGATTCTCATCGTTTAAGTCATCGGGAAATTAAATTACCGGAAATGGTAGAAAATTTTGATGTTATTGTACCTGGAAAAAATTTAAAAGAAATTTCTTCTATTTTTGTAAATGAAGAAGAGATTATTGAAATTCATATTCATAAAAATCAGTTAGTTTTTGAATCTGAAAATATTCGGTATTATTCTCGTTTATTGATAGGAAATTATCCAGAAACGAAACAGTTAATTCCATCAAAATTCAATACAATTTTGATAGTTCGGATAAATTCTTTTCTTGGTGCAATTGAAAGAGCGTCTTTATTTTCTCATAAAGGACAAAACAATATCGTTAAATTAGAAATAACTTCAAAAAAGGTTACTTTGTATAGCAATTCTCCAGAAGTTGGAAAAGCAAAAGAAGAGTTAGAAATAGAAAGTATAAGTGGTGAACCGTTAACAATTAGTTTTAATCCAGATTATATAAAAGATGCTTTAAAAGCTTTTAATGATAATATTGTTAATATTCAATTTGTCTCATCGATACGCCCATTTATTTTAAAGCAAGCTAATATAAAAGATGATTTTATTCAATTAATCACACCTGTTATAACAAGATAAAAAAATAAGCTTTAAAATAAAAAGAATTTAATAAGTTTAGATTTTAATTGTTGATAGAACAGTAAAACTATAAGTTGAATGAAAGTAAAAACTAAAATATTTAGTTGAATGTACAATAGAAAATTTAGATTATCCATAAAAAAATTATTTGTTATAGTGGGAATAGAGAAATTGTTAAAACTATAAAAAGAGTGATTATGCAAATTTTTAAAGTTAAAGAACTTAAAATTAATTTGTTAAAATCAACTGATTTTATAACTTAATGGGAGATAGAACGATTGCTATTTTTTCTATTACAAAAAAAGTTAGAAATTAAAAGTATGTTTCATATGAAACATTTAAAATAAATTATCTAATATTTGTTTACTTATTGGACAAATGTGAATTTTAGATGTAGAATTTTATTCTGTGAGTAGTTTTTAGTAACTAGCTCTCCTTGTTAGAAAAATATTCTAACCATAAAGTCCAAAAGGAGGTAAAAATCAATGACAAGCTATGAAATTAATTATATTATTCGTCCAAATATAGATGAAAAATTAAAAACAGATTTAGTAGATCGTTTTGATGCAATTTTAAAAGAAAATGGTGCTACAATTTTTGAATCAAAAGATTGGAGTAAGCGTAAATTAGCTTATGAGATTGGTGATTTTTGTGAAGGAATTTATCATATTATAAAAGTTTCTGCTCCTTCAACGGCAAAAGCTATTAATGAGTTTAATCGTTTAGCTAAAATTAATGATGATATTATTCGTCATATTATTATTAAATCAGAAAATTAATTTAAATTAGTTATTTTAAAAAATAACCTTTATATAGAAAAATCTCTGATTTAATAGGTATGTTTCACATGAAACTAAAAAGGAAAAGGAGATGATTGAATGATTAATAATGTGGTATTGGTAGGACGTTTAACACGTGATCCAGAATTGCGTTATACAAACAATAATGTTGCAAATGTTGCGTTTACTTTGGCAGTGAATCGAACATTTACAAATCAACAAGGTCAACGTGAAGCAGATTTTATTAATATTGTAATTTGGCGTAAATCTGCTGAGGTTTTATCACAATATGCTAAAAAAGGAATGCTTTTAGGTATTGTTGGGCGAATTCAAACACGTAATTATGAAAATCAACAAGGTCAACGTGTTTATGTGACAGAAGTGGTGGCGGATAATTTTCAATTATTGGAATCTCGAAAAATTTCTGAACAGCGTGTGAATAATCAATCATCATTTAATGGGGAACAAAATTCTCAGATGAATTCTTTATCATCTAATTCTGAACAAGCAAATCAAAACTTACCATTTTCTGAATTTTCAAATAAAAATAATGCTAATCTTTTTGGCGATGCATCTATTGATATCTCAGATGATGATTTACCATTTTAAATTTCATATAAAATATTTTTGAGGAGGGATTATCGTGGCTCAACATTATCGTAAAGGTCGTCATCGTAAAGTTGACTATATTGCGGCTAATCATATTGATCACGTAGATTATAAAGATGTTGATTTGTTGAAACGTTTTATTTCAGAACGTGGAAAAATTTTACCTCGTCGTGTAACTGGAACATCTGCAAAAAATCAACGCAAGGTAACATTGGCTATTAAACGTGCACGTATTATGGCTTTATTACCTTTTGTCAGTGATAATTAATAAAAATAAATAAGTTAAATAAAAAAATAATGAAAGCTGAATACATGTATTTAAGGACTTCGTATGTTGTTAATATACGAAGTCCTTAAGGATATTCAGGTATTTATTTGATGCAAAAAATTAGCTGAAAAATTCATTTCATTGAGTAGATAAACTCTTATAACATGTTCCTTGAATAATTAGGATTTGCTTCCACATCTCTTTTTCTAAACCATGTGCAACTAACAATTGAAAAAAAGGAATTTCAAAAAAATTAGCTATTTTAATCAATGTACAAAGATCTGGCATTCTACGACCATTCTCATATGCTTCATAAGAAGAACGAGAAAGATTAAACAATTTTGCAGCTTTTTCCTGTGATAGATGTTTTTGATATCTTAAATACTTTAAAAGTGTTGAATTCACTAACACAGCCTCCTAAATAAAGTTTATTCTTTTTACGCAATTCTATTTTATCAAACAAAATTCATCTATTTTGTGTCAACTTTTTTGAAAAAAATAAAAAAAATAGATCATTTTTATAAGAAAATATTTATGAATAAGTGTTATTATGCCTTATATTAAAACTATGGTATAGTAAATACATGCAAATATCCTGAATAATAATTTTTTTTGTATGTTTGATTAAAAATTAGATAGATCATTTTTATTTGATGAGAAATATCTGAGTATGCTTATTTTAAAAAATGGGATGGAAGCGTGTTTGCAGAGGCAATCGTCCCTATATTTTTTAAGAATTTATTTACGTTTTTAGTGTAAATAAGTTTTTAAAAGATATAGCGAGGCGTTTTTTTGTTTTTATATGATGGGATTATAAATTTTCATAAATTTATGAAAGGAGAGAGTTAGATGTTAAAAAGATTAAATGTTCAAGAGATTATTTTAACATTACAGAGCTTTTGGTCAAAGCAAGGCTGTTTAATAATGCAAGCTTATGATATAGAAAAAGGTGCGGGAACGATGAGTCCATATACCTTTTTAAGAGCCATTGGTCCTGAACCGTGGAATGCTTGTTATGTAGAGCCAAGTAGGCGTCCTGCAGATGGCCGTTATGGAAAAAATCCCAATCGTTTGTATCAACATCATCAATTTCAAGTAGTAATAAAACCTTCTTTTGAAAATATTCAAGAATTATATTTAGAAAGCTTAGATTTGCTTGGTATTAAAGCAAATGAGCATGATATTCGTTTTATCGAGGATAATTGGGAAAATCCATCAATGGGGTGTGCTGGCCTTGGTTGGGAAGTTGGGTTAGATGGAATGGAGATTACACAGTTTACTTATTTTCAGCAAGTTGGAGGTTTAAGTGTTAAACCAGTTACTGTTGAATTAACTTACGGGTTAGAGAGATTAGCTTCTTATATTCAAGAAGTAGATTCAGTTTATGATCTTAAATGGGCACGTGGTGTGAAATATGGCGAAATTTTTAAACAAAATGAGTATGAACATTCAAAATATTCATTTGAATTATCTGATCAGGATTTATTATTTAGCAATTTTGAGCGTTTTGAAAAAGAAGCCAAGTGCTGTATTACTGAAAATTTAGTTTATCCGGCATATGATTATATTTTAAAGTGCTCCCATACATTTAATTTATTGGATGCAAAAGGAGCGGTATCGGTGACAGAGAAAGCACGATTTTTAGCGCGTATTCGTAATATGGCAAAAGCAATAGCTAAAATTTTTGTAAAAGAGAGAGAGAAATTAGGTTATCCGTTGCTAGATGATAAGAGGAAAGAAAATGAACTTAAGGAGGCAGAAGCTTAAATGGCAAAAGATTTATTATTAGAGATTGGTTTAGAAGAAATGCCTGCTTATGTTATTTTTTTTGCAATGGAGCAGCTAAAAGAAAAAACGGCAAAATTTTTAAAAGAGAGTCGTTTATCATTTAAGAAAATTGAAACTTTTTCAACACCAAGGCGTTTAGCTGTGCGAGTTTTTGATGTAGCCGATAAACAAAAAGACGTAAGAGAAGAAATTAAAGGACCAAAAAAAAGAATTGCTTTAGATGAAAAGCAAAATTGGACAAAAGTTGCAGAAAGTTTTGCCTTCTCTCAAGGACTGAGTACTGATGATATCTTTTTTAAAGAGAGTAAAGGTGTAGAGTATGTTTATGTCACAAAATTTGAAGAAGGGCGATCGGCGTTTGAAGTATTAATAGATCTTAAGGATGTACTTACAAGTTTAACTTTTCCTGTGTCAATGCGATGGGCTGATTATGATTTTCATTACCTTCGTCCAATTCATTGGATTGTGGCAATGTTTAATGAAGAAATTATTCCTTTTAGTATTTTAGATATTCAAACGGGAAATTTTTCGCGTTCTCATCGTTTATTAAATAAGGAAGTAACATTTGCTCATCCTGTTGAATATTTAACACGCTTAGCAGAAGTAGATGTTATAGCTGATGTTTCTAAACGAAAAACGCAGATTATCGATCAAATTCAGATGATTGCGCATCAAAATAAATGGACAATTGATTTGGATGAAGATTTATTAGCAGAAATTGTCAATTTGGTGGAATATCCTACAGCTTTTGTAGGTACGTTTTCAAAAAAGTATTTAGCTTTGCCTGAAGAAGTTTTGATTGTTTCAATGAAAAAACATCAACGTTTCTTTTGTGTAAGGGATGCTGAAGGTAGGTTAAGTCCGTATTTTATTGCTGTGCGAAATGGTCGAGCAGATTATCTTAAAAATGTTATCAAGGGCAATCAAAAAGTTTTGGTAGCGCGCTTAGAAGATGCCAAATTTTTTTGGGAGGAGGATCAAAAGCTTAAAATTTCAGATTTGGTGGAAAAATTAAGTTGGGTAACATTTCATGAAAAAATCGGAACGTTATTTGAACATATGAAACGTACAAAGGTAATTGTCGAAATTTTAGCTGAAAAATTAGCAATTTCTAAGAGTGAAAAGGTAGATTTATTACGTGCAGCCGGTATTTATAAATTTGATCTATTAACAAATATGGTTGGTGAGTTCTCTGAATTACAAGGGGTCATGGGTGAAAAATATGCTGTTTTATCAGGAGAAAAAGAAATTGTTGGACAGGCAATTCGTGAACACTATTTACCGATCTTAGCAAATGGTACCTTGCCGGAGTCTAATATTGGGGCTATTTTAGCTATTGCTGATAAAATAGAAACACTTTATAGTTTTTTCTCAGTTGGGTTTATTCCTTCAGGATCAAACGATCCATATGCCTTGCGTCGCAGTGCTTTAGGTATAATTCGTATTATTGAAAAAAGAGGATGGAAGTTGTCTTTTACTGATTTGCAAGTAGCAATTTTAAAAAAAGTGAATAAGGGCGAATTTTCGTATCATGTTAAAAAAAAGGTATTTGATTTTATTAAAATGCGAATGAAGAAATTATTGCGGCAAAGAGGAATTCGTTATGATTTGATTAAAGCAGCTCTTGATGGATATTCAACGGATATTATAACTTTAATTAATGCAGCTTATGTTTTGCAAAAACATGTGAAAGATAAGAATTTTAAATCTGTAATAGAAAGTTTAACTCGAGTAGTTAATTTGGCTAAAAAAGCAGAAAAAAAAGTTGAAATTAAGCCAGAATTATTTGAAATTAATGAAGAGAAACAATTATATGAAGCTTTTAAAATTGTTCAAAAAAATATTAAAGAAGATTCATCTGAAGAAATTTATAAAAAGATGATTAGTTTGCAAGAGCCAATTAATGTATATTTTGAAAATACTTTTGTTAATGTTAAAGATGAAAAAATAAGGTTAAATCGTTATAGTCAGCTAGTTGAGATTGCAGAAGTGATTTTAAACTTTGCTGATGTGGGAAAGATTATTGTGAAATAAGTTTGTAAGATTATGGATAATCATAAAGATAAGTAAATAGACTTTAAAGCGAGAGGATTATAATGAAAAACCAAAAGACGTATTTGTTTAAAATAACTTTTATATTTAAAGAAATTTTTAAAGCAGGACCTTGGGTCCTATTTTTCTCATTGGGAACAATGATTATTAATGGAATAAGTCCAATTATTACAACCTATACAACTTTTGAGATCATAAAAATTCTTGAACATAAGCATAATAATGAAGTTATAACACAAGATGCTTATAATCATTTATTTTTTATCTTAATAATTATGCTTTTTGGTATTGTCCTTAATTTTTCTGCAGAAAATATTAAAAAGATTGTTTGTCAAATAACAGGTTATAAATTATCACATAACATTGAAACTATGATTGCAGGTAAATTTCAAAAAATAAACCAAGAAATAATGGATACACCGATTTTTTTAGATTCCTATAAAAATGCTCTAGATCAGGCAAGCTATGAACCTCTTAATATAATGGAGAGTCTGTTTAGTGTCGTTTCGACAACGATTTCTTCTGTTGGTTATATGGTGATATTGATGAAATGGAAAGCATCTGCTTTATTCTTATTAGTCGTATTTGCTTTGCCGGTACTATACTATAAACAAAAAACTGGTGGCAAACTTTATAAATATTTAATAAGTAAAACAATGCAATTAAGACAAATTTGGTATTATTTTTCATTAATTTCTACGCCTAAATACGCCAAAGAAATAAGAATTTTTAACCTTTTTGATTATCTAAAAAAGATACGGAAAAACTCTTTTGAAAATTTTTTCAAAGGAAATATAAAAATTGCTCGAGAAGAAACAATATATATAATATTGACTTATTTTTTTGCAATTTTTGGGGTTGGAGTTGTCATGTATTGGCTTATTAAAGCAATTATTTTTGGGCTAGTTTCTGTATCTAAATTTATTCTTTACAATACAGCAATTGTTTCTTTTGAAATGGGCTTATTAGCGTTAGTTGACTTAGTAGCTTCCAATAATAAAAGTATGTTGTTTTTAAATTATTTATTCAATTTTTTAGAAATAAAAGAAGAAATCGTTGAAAGTCCAAAAAAGGTTTTAATTTCTCAAATTGTGAGTACTGTAGAATTTGTCGATGTTTCCTTTAAATATCCAGGGGCTAATAATTATGCTTTGAAAAATGTAAATTTAAAATTTAAAACTTGTGAAAAATTATGCCTTGTTGGCGAGAATGGAAGTGGAAAATCAACTTTTGTAAAACTATTATTAGGCATTTATAAGCCATTAAACGGAAAAATTTTCCTTAATGGAGTGAATATAAAAAATTACAATCCAGCGGATTATAAAAAATTATTTGGTGTTTGTTTTCAAGATTATCTTTGTTACTTGATGAATGTTAAAAAAAATATAGGATTTGGGGACATCAATAACATTGATAACCTTACTCATATCAAAAAAATTGCTAAAAAAACGCGATCAAATGAATTTATTCAAACATATAAATACGGATATGATACGAATTTGGGTAAGGATTTTTATGAAGATGCGATAGAACCTTCGATCGGACAGTGGCAAAAATTAGCAATATCAAGAACTCTGTTTTCTGATGCTCCTATTTTAATTTTAGATGAGCCAACAGCTTCTTTAGATCCTAAAACAGAAGAAGAATTTTTCAAAATTTTTAAAGAGGGTGGAAAAAACAAAATACTAATCATAATCTCACACAGAATGTGTAGTGCAAAACTTGCAGATATAATCGTTTTATTTGATCAAGGAGAAATTGTTGAGCTAGGAACACACAAAAAATTGATGCATCTTGGGGGAAAATATTATGAAATGTACACACTGCAAGCAGAAAAATATGTTTCTGTAGATTAAGAAAGACGTAAATTAAGGTATTTTGATATTCAAAAGAGTTTATTTTTTTCAAAAAATATGCAAAATTTTTCTATATTTATACTTGTGTATATGATTTCATCATTTAAAATATTCACAAAAATATTTGTTGACAAAAATTGAAGAAAATGATAACATGCTGCTGTTGAATTTTTTTTCTGTTATATTTTAAAGATTTTATGTATTTCTAGAATAAAAAATTTGATAAATATGTGAAGTAAAATACAAATAATGAAAGGAGGGTTATATGATGAAAAACAAGCAAAAGGCAAAAATAAAACTAAAAAAAGTCAATACTCTCAATAAAAATGATAGCCTTAAAACACTTGGATGCCATTGTGGTTGCGCACTTAAGACGTTTCTTGCAATAGGAAAAGGTTATACTGTAAGTCAATTAAAGTAAGGGAAATTGGTAAAATTGTTGTTGACTTTTTTAGAGCCTGTTAACGATCTCAATAATTGTAAATTTTTCGGTAATTTTTTGTCTGGGGTGTGAAAACTTACTTTAGTTCGGTTTATTTTATCCATTACCTAAAAGATTACGCTTTTAACGTAAAAATTTCTCAAAAAATTCATCAATAGAGAAAAAGGTTAACAGGCTCTTAGAGGCATTTTCAAAAATCAGCGACGTAAAATGATTTTTTTATGTTAAAAATTAAGAAAGCTAGACTTAAAGCACTTGGATGCTATTGTGGATACCAGCTTCATGCACTTATTGCTGTAAGGAAAGGTTTATACTAAAAGTTAATTAACTTAATTGCGCAAGTACTTTTAATTTTAATTGAGTAATATTTTTATTGTACGATAGAAAAATTTTCTTAAAATATAGAGGAAAAAGAGGAAGAATTTTTGTATTTATGTAAAACATTGAAAACAAAAATGGGAAATTATCTTTATGATGCTGTTAATAGCGATTTAATTGAAATTTCCCCAAAAATTTTTGATTTATTAGAGCAAGGTCTTTTTACAGGAGAGTGTGAAAAATTTTTAAAAGGCAGTTTATGTCGAAATATTGATAACCCTGTGAAATTTAATTTCAGGCATTATTATACGTATGATGAATTTCAATGGTTAGTAAACAATAGGATATCAAGTTTAACCTTAGCACTTACTGAGCAATGTAATCTTAGATGCAAATATTGCGGTTACATGTCAAAATATACTAATCAAGAATATAAACTCAAAGAAATGCCTAGAAATATCGCTTTTAAAGCAATTGATCTTTTAGCAACAAATTCACATGAAAGTGATTTGCTACACTTGGGATTTTATGGAGGAGAACCTTTATTAAAGTTTAATTTAATCAAAGAATGCGTAGAGTATTGGAAAGAAAATTATCCTTTTCGTATGCCTATTTTTTATATTACAACAAATGCTATGCTTCTTGGAAATGAAGAAATTTCAACGTATTTAATTGATCACAATTTTCATTTGACGATTAGCTTGGACGGTTCTAAAGAGATTCATGATAAATTTAGACTAGATAAATCTGATTCCCCTTCTTTTAATAAAGTTTTTGAAAATGTAGTGAAGTTTTATAAAAAAGATCCAAAATTTTTTAAAACACATGTGATTTTCAATAGTGTTGTAACTTCAGTTACGGGGAATAAAAAGCAATACGATTATTTGGCCAAACTGTGTAAATCTAATGTGATGTTAATCGATGTCAGTCCAACAAAATTTTTTTTAGAATTTTTAAAAAAAGAAAAAACTGAAAAACCTTTTCGTTTTAACCCAGAACAATATTTTTTTGTTTATCAGTCCGTTTTAAATGATGCAGTTAAATTCCATAAAGCTTTGCTTAATAATGAATATGCATTGGACATTTTTCCAGGTGGATTTTGTACTCCTGGCATTAGAAAAAATTTTGTGATGCCTTCGGGAAAAATTATTATTTGTGAGAGAGTAAATGAAAAGGAAGAGGTTTTTTGTTTAGGAAATGTGTTTGAAGGATTGGATGTAAAAAAAATAAGAAAGCTTTTAAAGAAAACTTTAGAAAAAACACAAAAGTGTAAATCTTGTTGGGCAGCTAAATTTTGTCAGTTATGTTTTAAAGATATCTTTGATCTCACAGATGATTTTTGTATTAAGGCTCAAAATCAAGTGGAACAGAATTTAATATATTATCTAGAAAAAATTAGACCGAATAAAGAACTTGTTAACTATCTAGAGAATTTATCCATTAATTAAGGAAATAGTAGGTAAATTTATGACTATAAAGATTGCACTTATTGATACAGGTGTGAATAAAAATATAATCTCTAATCATCACGTCAACATCAAACATTTTTTTTTAAAAAATGAAAAGGTCATTGAAAAATATAAAATTTCTAATGACTTGCATGGAGATGAGTGTTTAAAGGAAATTTTAAGGCAAGTAGATATACCTTTTGATATTTTAGATTTCAATATTACAGATCGCAACGGGAACTTATCCATGAAGGGTTTGATCTTAAGCATTAAAAAAGCAATAGAAGAACGAGCAGATATCGTTAACATTAGTTTAGGTATAAACAATTACTCTTCTTTGCTTTTTGAAGTTTGTCAGGAGGCTGTTTTAAATAATGTTGCAATTATTTCGGCAGGCTCTCATTCCAACAATATTTCTTACCCTGCTGAGTTTAAAAATGTGGTAAGAGTAATAGTGAATCAAAAGCAAAAGAATAAAATTAAGAGAATTGATGAAACAACTGTTTCTATCCGTTTAGAAGAACATATTCAAAAAGAGAATGGATTTGAATTTGATTTTTCTTCTACCAGTTTGGCTTGTGCTTATTTTTCAGGAGTATTGGCAAAATTATTAAATGATACTCCTATTTTTGATAAATTTATTTTATTGAAGAAAAATTTTGGACTCCAAATTGATGAAGCATCAGAATTCATTAAATCTATTAAACCAATTCCTAAGAAAATTGGAGAAAGGATCAAGGATAAAAAATTAGCGGTGGTTTTATTGCCACCTAAAAAAATTTCAGAAATAAGCAATTTTTTGAAACTTAAGAATGTTACTTCCTATTGGGATTTTAAAGATCAAAAATTTTATCGTTTTGGTACTTTGAAAGAAGAGGATACTACTTTTGATGTAATTGTTGTTATCAATACCACTTTGCAAGAAATAGCGATCTCAGATAATATCAAAAAACGATTTCCCAATTATGAATGGATCTTTCTTGGCAAGATTAAGCAAATGTCTGATAATCTTCTATACTCACATGAGGAGTTTAAAAATGATGATTTGTCTTCCCTTGAAAAACCGGTTCTTTTAATTTTAAGTTTAGGAAGGAATAGTCATAAATTTGAAATTCAGAAAAACTTAGTGTCTAATTTTGCTATAGATGAATTGAATCCAAAAGCGCTTACTTACAATCCTGAGGGAGTAATTTATGGATTTGATGTTTTTTATTATCCTAAGCAAGTTATTTTTCCAGATATTGTAGGCTCAATTAACTATTATATGAATCGTGTAGAAGCTTATGAAAAGATTGATGTCTTTGTTATCAATGTAGGAGGCGGGATTTCTTTCATTAACAACCAAAATAAACAAACTTTTGGGAAGCTAAATGAGTCTTATCTACATGCAACAAAAGTCGATGTGGTCGTTTTATGTATTCATTGTGAAGTCAATCTTAAAGAGTTGGAATTTACTTTGCAAAAATTTCGAAATTTTGGAGTGAAATTTATCTTTCTTGTACCTTCTTACAATACTTTTGATCATTCAACACTAGAGGCAGAAGATGGAATTCAAACATATCAAATGGATTTTAAAAATTATCAATTAAGATTCAATGATTTAAAAAAAATTTTTAAAGAAGATATTTTTACTATTGGTGAAGTAAAAAAGAATCAACTTTATCAAAAGATTTTGGAAAGTCTTACATAAAAAAGGAGAAATAGCTGTGAAGGTCAGTATTAAAGATTTAAGTGTTACCTACAATAGGAAGAAAAAAGCATTACAAAAAATCAATGTAGAGTTAAAGAGTCCTAATTTTGTGGGATTATTAGGTCCAAATGGCGCGGGGAAAAGCACCTTTATGAAGGTATTAGTTTCAAGAATTTTCCCTACTTCTGGAGAAATTAAAGTAAACGATGTTCCTCTTTTTAACTATGAAAAGGAAATGAAAAAAAAATTAGGATATTTACCTCAAAATTTTGGACTATATGATGAATTGAGCGTTTATCAATTTTTAGATTATATGGCATCGCTAAAAGAATTAGGAAAAAATGCAAAAGAAAATATTAATCAAGTTATCGAACAAGTCAATTTACAAAAGAAGCGAAAAGAAAAAATAAGAAATCTTTCTGGAGGGCAGCGTCAACGAGTGGGAATTGCTCAAGCACTTTTAGGAGATTCAGAATTAATTATTCTGGATGAGCCAACGGTAGGCCTTGATCCAGAGGAAAGAATTAGATTTCGAAATATTTTTTCAAAAATGGCCCATGATAAAATTGTTCTTTTATCAACTCATATTATTGATGATATTCAAGCAGTGTGCAGGAGAATTATCGTGATCAATGAGGGTAAAATTCTCTTTGATGGGACTTCACCAGAACTTATCCAATTAGCAAATGGACATGTGGGGCTAGTTGAAGAAAAAGAAGATAGAGATATAATGAAAAAAATTGGCAATAGATACAAATCTACATCGAAATTATTTACAAAGATGGGCGTTTCGTGCCGAGTTATTGCCGAGAAAATAGAAAGTTCAATTTCACTGGTTGAACCAACATTAGAAGATGCTTACACATATGTGATTGCAAAATATTCGTAGAAAGGGAGTGTTTCATATTATGATGTTACAAAAAAGATTTTTCAAAAATTTTTACTCTTCATTAATTGATGAAGTTAAAAGACTTTGTAGTTCTAAAATAACTCAGATTATTTTAATGTTGAGTTGCCTTGCTCCTTTTTTAAGTATCTTTGCAAAAAATAATACCAATTCTCTAATTTTTTTAATATTTCCAGGCTATACAAAATTATCGACTGCCTTACTTACTCCTACCAAAATGGGAGCTTTATGTGGGGTAGTTTTTTTCTGTATTTTAACGCTTTATGAATTAGATAAAATTTCAAGAGAAAGGATTGAAGAAGTCGTTTATGTTGTCGTCAGTCCAATAAAACATCATATTTTCCAAACAATAAGTCTTTGTTTGACAGGATTTATAGCAACAAGTCTTGCTTCTTTTCTTTTTATGCCGTATTTTTTGATAAAAATGCACGAGGTTAATCAGCTGGATTTATACTTTATCAGTTTTTTTGGCATTATGTTTACTGCTATTGTATTTTGCATTTTGCTAAGTTCAGGGATTTATTTTTTAACAAAAAGTGTTAATTTATCAATTATTGCAATGCTTTTTCTCTTTTTGGCAAGTTTTAGTGTTGGAACTATGTGTTCCTATCTATACAGTTGGGTGCAATCTCCAGTAACAGGAGTTTCAAATTTTTTTGGAAATACACAAATTTTAACAGCTCTTTTTTGGAATCGATTGTTTAGCTTTGGTCTTTCTTTTAGCATCTTTTTATTTGGTCTTTTAGGTACAAGGAGTTACCAAAAAGGATTATTAAAATCTGCTTTTTATAATGGAAAAAAGTATAAATTGCTAACCATAAGTCTTCTTTTCATCATTTTTTTACCTGTATTTAGTTTTACTCATGAACCATTATCTAAAAAAATCTCTTTGATAGATACTGTTAACTTAATGGCAAATAATGATTTTGATCCCTTTATTAACAAAAATTTAAAAACAGTTTCTACTGCAAAAATGAAAATGATGATTGATACAAAAGCTCAGAGAACTTCTGTTATTTTCAAACAAGATTTGGAAAATCAAACTTTTAGTAAGCAAACACTATATATATTGATTTCACCTGGATATAAAATTGACTATATCAACCTTAATCACAAACCTATAAGAATTAAATTTGCTGAGCAAAATTCTGCCTTAACTCGTGCCTATGCCTATAGTTTATTAGAAGTTCAGCTGCCTAAAAAAAGGATAAGTAACTTGGAATTTTCTTATGGTGGATCGCCAAAAAATTTAAGTATTGTTAAAGATTTTACTTCAGGTGTTTCAAGTAGGTATGTTTCTTATATTAAAACAAAATTTTTACCACAAATTTTAGTAAATAAACCAAATAATAAAATAGAGGGTGAGATTAGTTTGGATGCTCCTTTAAACGTTGTTAGTACAGGTCAAGAAAATAAAAAGATTGCAGAAAGTAAAGATGGCACTTTTAAATGGAGTTTTGCAGACGATCAAGCAGAGGATTGTTATTTGTGTGCTGCAAATTTTGGGAAAATACAATATAAAACTGAAGAAGGCTCAAATATCGAATTTTTTTATCCTTATGAAGATAAAGAGAATTACATTACAAAAGCTGAGGATATAAAAGCCATGTTTCAATTTTTCTTTCATCAAATGGGGCCACTTAACCAAGGAGTTAGGCCATTAAAAATCGTTATTACTTCAGGTGTTTCTGGGGTGAATAGTTTTAATTATTCTAATCTTGTCACTCAAAGTGAGGGTATTCTTATGGTGAATGAAGTGACTAAAAATAAAGTGCTAAATCACGCTCAAACACTTCAGATTTTAGCTGCATCTCTTGCTAATTTCTGGTGGCAAAATGTTAATATCTCTAATCAAGAAGTACCAGATATTATTCGTCCAAAAAAGGAAATAGAAATTAATCAAAAACATTCTGAATGGACTTATGAAGCTTTGATTGAATTTTCTGCTTATTCTTTTATAAAAAATAGATTCGGCAAAAAAATTGCTGATGATTTATTTTTAAATAATGAACGAAAAGGAGGGGTAGAGAGTTTTGAATGGAGAGAAGGAGCAAAGCTTGTAAAAAGAGGTTTTTATCAGAGAAATCCCAAATATTTAACAAAGATGTCAAGTTTACAAAAATGGCCTGTAACCATTGATGTTAAAAGAGCTAAAATTCATAAGCTCGCTCCATTTGAAATTTACAAAATTGAAGAGAGTGTCGGAGCTAAAAATTTTTCAAAGAAACTTAAGAATATTTATCAAAAATATCACAATCATCCAGATCAAACCCTAACTTTTGCTGATTTTTTAAATGAAATGGAAATTACGATAGAAGACGGAGGTGTTGTTCAATGTTTAAAATCTTTCGATATGAATTAAAACGGCTTGCATTTTCTAAATTTTTTATCATTACTTTGATTGTAGCAGCATTTTTTTCTATATATGTTTTAAATACCAAAATCATTAAAGGCGTAGGCTATACAGCCCCTTTTTCACAGTGGAGTTTTTCTTGCTTTTTATGTGAAGTACAGCCATTTTTGTTGCTGGTTTTGATGTTTTTTATCACTATGTTATTTACAAAAAACGAGACTTTAGTAAAAGAAATCACCTTATCTACACCAATTTCTTACGCAAAATATTTTGTTTTAAAAATTTCTTCGATTTTTGCTGCGTATTTTTTGATTACATCGGTGTTTATTTTGATCAGTATGGGCTTTTATGTATTTACTTTTCGCTTTACAAATTTTTCTCATTTCATCTTGCCGCTACTTCTCATTTTACTGCCAAGTTTTATTTTTGTGTTTGGCATTGGTTTATTTTTAGGGTCTAAAAAAATAACTTGGCTTTATACATTTATGCCAATTGTACTTATCTTATCTTTTTTAAAAATTGAAATGTCCCCCTTTTTAGACATTTTTGCAAAAGGATTTATCAATCATGAACCTTTTATTTTGCCTTTAGGTTTAAGTGGTGAAGTTGATTTTAAATTAAGTTTAATTTTTATAATCAGTAGAATTATTTTGATCTTTTTTGGGGGGTTCAGCTTTATTAGTGTTTTAAAAAGAAATATCTGATTGAGGCAAAAAAATCTGGCAGTGGCAGATTTTAAAGATTCTTTCAAGCTTTGTTTGATTGCAATTTGGTAAAAAATTTATCGGGTTGCTACAAGCTTACCCAAACTTTGCTTGGATTGTAAGCTGTGCAACGAGACAATTCATCATTGGGAGATTGTCGTTAAGGGTCATTTTTTATTTCTCCATTTTTTTGTTGCATCTTGAATTTCTCGATAAATTTTTTTTATTTCTTTATGATTTTTTGCATTAGCTCCACTTGCTAGTAAATGACCACCACCATTATAACGTTTAGCAATTTTATTAATTACTGGGCCTTTAGAACGCAAGCGCGCACGAAAGCCGCCTTTTGTTTTTTCTACAAAAATCACCCAACTTAAAACTTCATTGATCATTCCTGGTAAAGTTACAATAGAAGATGTTTCAAATTCTGCTACATCATATCTTTGTAAAATTTCTGAAGATAATAAAATATAAGCAGCTCCATTTTCATCAACATTGATATTTTGGTAAACATAACCTGAAAGTTTTGCTACCTTCATCGAAATCGTTAATAATTCTTGGCTTATAGCGCTTGCATTAAAGGCAAATTTTAATAAAAAAGCAGCAATTTCTAAGGTTTTAGCTGTTGTAGCTGGATATAAGAAACGACCTGTATCTCCAACAATTCCCGCATATAATAACCTAGCAGCTTCAGTGGTCATGATTAATTTATCTTTAAAAGCTAAGTAAAAATGCACAATTAATTCACTTGTACTACTAACTGCTTGATCTACCCATAATAAATCTCCATAAATTTCATCATTTGGATGATGATCAATTTTAATTAAC
The DNA here is from genome assembly GCA_031269775.1 of Streptococcaceae bacterium. Lineage (GTDB taxonomy): Bacteria > Bacillota > Bacilli > Lactobacillales > Streptococcaceae > JAIRLR01. Next base: position 53,517 of record JAISYQ010000027.1, on the reverse strand, counting down.
TTTTTTCCATTTTTAAAACGCTCATCACTTATCCGCTCAATGTTTGCTGTATCAACAACAATAACCAATGCTTCTTGATAAAGAGGATCATTAACTTCATCCATGCGAGCTAAAAATTTTAAGCCATCATTGGAACTTCCCACTGCATAAATATTTTTTTGAGGAAAGCTTGCTTTTAAAATTTCTTTTAGTCCACATTGTGAAGCAATTGCATCTGGATCTGGGCGCTTATGGCGATGAATAATAATTGTGTTAAATGTTTGAATCATTTGAAAAAGATCTTTTTTAACACTCAAAGTTTTACCTGCTTTCTATCTTTTCTTTGTACGTATTTTAACTTTTGAAAAGTTTTTCTACCTGATCTCTTATCTTTTTATTCTCCAAAAATTCATCATACGTTGTATCAAGACGCTCCACCATTCCTCTATCAGAAATTGCAATTATGCGATTTGCTAATGTCTGAATAAATTCATGGTCATGTGATGCAAAAATTAACGCTCCTTTAAAATCTTTTAGGCCATTATTAAGTGAAGTAATAGATTCCAAATCCAAATGATTTGTTGGGTCATCAAGTACAAGAACATTCGCCTTAGAAAGCATCATTTTACTAAGCATAACACGAACTTTTTCGCCTCCAGAAAGGACATTTACAGATTTTAGTACTTCATCTTTAGAAAATAACATTCGTCCTAAAAAACCTCGTAAAAAGGTATCATCCTCTTCTTTTGATGCAAATTGTCTAAGCCAATCAAGAATGGAAAGCTTGCTATCAAACTCTTTTGTACTATCTTTTGATAAATAACTTTGTGAAGTGGTAATACCAAAGCGAATACTTCCAGTATCTGGTTTAAGCTTACCTATAATTACACGGATTAACGTGGTTGTTGTAAGGTCGTTTGCGGCAATAAATGCTGTTTTATCCTCTGGTCGTAGTGTAAAGTTAATATTGTCTAAAATCTTTTTGCCATCAATTGTAACTGATAAATTTTCTACTTGCAGTAAATCGTTTCCAATCTCTCGTTCAGGTTTAAAACTGATAAATGGATAGCGCCTACTTGATGGTGTAATATCTTCTAACGTAATTTTTTCTAACATCTTTTTTCGACTGGTTGCTTGTTTAGATTTTGAAGCATTTGCTGAAAAACGGGCAATAAATTCTTGCAATTTTTTAATTTGCTCTTCTTTTTTAGTATTTTGATCTTGTTTCATTTTTAATGCCAGTTGTGAAGATTTAAGCCAAAAATCATAATTTCCCACATAGATCTTGATTTTTCTGAAATCTAAATCCGCCATATGCGTGCATACTTTATTTAAAAAATGACGATCATGCGATACTACAATCACAGTGTTTTCAAAATCAATTAAAAATTCTTCTAACCAGTTAATCGAATTAACATCTAAACCGTTTGTTGGTTCATCTAAAAGCAAGACATCAGGTTTTCCAAATAATGCTTGTGCTAGTAATACTTTGATTTTTTCTCCTGCTGTTAATGCACTCATCAATTCATAGTGAAGATTTTCTGAAATGTTTAAGCCCTGTAATAATTGTGCAGTCTCATTTTCTGCTTCCCATCCACCTAGTTCTGCAAATTCACCTTCAAGCTCAGCAGCGCGAAGACCATCTGTATCTGAAAAATCTTCTTTAGCATAAATTGCATTTTTTTCTTTCATAATTTGGTACAAACGTTGATTACCCATCATAACTACATCGATTACGCTTTTTTCTTCGTAGTCAAAATGATTTTGGCGCAACACAGATAAACGTTCATTAATTCCAAGGCTAACTGATCCTGTTGTTGGTTCAATATCTCCTGCTAAAATCTTTAAAAAAGTTGATTTTCCTGCACCATTTGCCCCAATTAAACCATAACAATTACCAGGCGTAAATTTTATCTTTACATCATCAAACAATTTTCGATCTGAAAATTGCAAACTAACATCTGTTACGGTTAGCATTTTAATTTTCCTCCAGTTATCTTTTTTGCATATGAAGTTAGTACAAAAGTTTTTTATCTTAACTAAGATGTATTAGCAATATTTTGATTTTGGATTTAATTAAGACAAATACTTTTTTCAATACGGGTTAAGATGCTTGCAAAGCTGCTTTATTTTATCGTGGATAAGCATATATTTCAACACGCACACAGCGCTTGCGTATACTTACCACCTAACATTTGTTATAATAAAAGGCATGAATTGATTTAAATTAATGTTTTGTTTCATTTTTTTTTTAGAAAGCGAGGCAGCGATTTTGACAAAAAAGCGAGACTTAGAAGAATTGCGTGCAAAAGCAAAAGAATACGATGCTAGTCAGATTCAGGTATTAGAAGGATTAGAAGCTGTTCGTAAACGACCAGGCATGTATATTGGTTCGACTAGTAGTGAAGGATTACATCATTTAGTTTGGGAGATTGTTGATAATTCTATTGATGAAGCTTTAGCTGGTTTTGCAACAATGATAGATGTTGTAATTGAACCTGATAATTCCATTACGGTTGTTGATGATGGGCGTGGAATTCCGATAGATATCCAAGCAAAAACTTCTCGTCCAGCGGTGGAAACTGTTTTTACTATTCTTCATGCAGGAGGTAAATTTGGTGGTGGCGGCTACAAAGTTTCTGGTGGACTTCACGGTGTAGGTTCTTCGGTGGTAAATGCTTTATCTTCAAGTCTTGAAGTAAATGTTTATAAAAACGGCAATATTTACTCGCAAAAATATCAGCGTGGTCAGGTTGTTACTAATTTAGAAATTATTGGAACAACTGACCGCCATGGAACTTTAGTACATTTTTTGCCCGATTCAGAAATTTTTCAAGAAACGATTGTTTTTGAATATAAAAAATTGGCTCACCGTATTCAAGAACTTGCTTTTTTAAATCGCGGATTAAAAATTACGATTGAAGATAGGCGTGATAATGAAAATCATTTCCCACAAAAAGAAGAATTTCATTATGGAGGTGGCTTACGCTCTTATGTAGATTTTTTAAATGAAAAAAAAGAAGTTCTATTTGCAAAGCCTATTTACACTGAAGGGGAAATGGATGGGATTAGTGTTGAAGTTGCAATGCAATATACAACAGACTATCAAAATACTGTTTTATCTTTTGCCAATAATATCTTTACCCATGAAGGTGGAACACATGAGCAAGGTTTTCGCACAGCTTTAACACGAGTGATAAATGACTATGCTCGCAAGCAAAAGTTATTAAAGGAAAATGAAAATAATCTTTCCGGCGAGGATGTTCGTGAAGGTTTAACAGCAATTATTTCAATTAAACATCCTAATCCGCAGTTTGAAGGACAAACCAAAACAAAACTAGGTAATTCTGAAGTTTCAACGATTACCAATCGTTTATTTAGTGAAGCTTTTCATAAATTTTTATTGGAGAATCCAAAGATAAGTAAAAAAATTATTGAAAAAGGAATTTTGGCTGCTAAAGCTAGACAAGCAGCAAAACGTGCTCGAGAGATGACCAGAAAAAAATCTGGTCTTGAAATCTCCAACCTTCCAGGTAAATTGGCAGATTGTTCAAATAATGATCCTGCGCAAACCGAATTATTTGTTGTTGAAGGGGATTCGGCAGGTGGTTCAGCAAAATCTGGACGTAATCGTGAATTTCAAGCAATTTTACCTATTCGTGGTAAAATTTTAAATGTTGAAAAAGCATCGATGGAAAAAATTTTGGCTAATGAAGAAATTCGTTCGCTTTTTACTGCTATGGGGACAGGTTTTGGTATAGAGTTTGACATAAATAAAGCTCGTTATCATAAGTTAGTAATTATGACCGATGCTGATGTTGATGGTGCACATATTAGAACATTATTATTAACATTATTTTATCGTTATATGCTGCCTGTTGTTAAAGCTGGGTATGTTTATATTGCTCAACCGCCTTTATATGGGATCAAACAAGGAAAAAATATCGCGTATATACAACCAGGGGCTAATGCTGAGGGGCGCCTACAAGAAATTTTTAGCACTCTTACAAAAACACCAAAGCCAATTATCCAGCGCTATAAAGGTTTAGGAGAAATGGATGATAATCAATTATGGGAAACAACTATGGATCCTGAAAATCGTTTGATGGCTCGTGTTTCTATTAAGGATGCAGCAGAGGCGAATGCTATTTTTGAGATATTAATGGGGGATAATGTTGAGCCACGTCGCGAATTTATTGAAGAAAATGCGCACTATGCAACACTTGATCTGTAAAATTTATAGCTAGCTGTTTATGATCTTCAAGCGTTAATGATTCTGTTGATAGCTTTACCTTTTTTTAAAATATATGACTTCTATATAAGCCGATAACCTTACCTATAATAGATACTTGATCAACAATAATTGGCTCCATAAAATCATTTTCCGGTTGCAAGCGAAAATAATTTTTTTCTTTATAAAATCGCTTGCATGTTGCTTCTTCTTCCTTGGTTATTGCAACCACAATATCACCATTATTAGCATTAGACTGTTTGCGAACAATGATCATGTCTTCATCAAGAATACCGATATTAATCATCGAATCTCCTTTAATAGTCAACATAAAAAGCGGATTTTTTTCACGTTTTAAATATGGCGGTATAGGAAAAAAATCAGTAGCTTCTTCGACTGCTAAAATAGGTCCTCCTGCAGCTACTTGACCAAGCAAAGGAATCTCACTAGGTTGCACTCCTAGCTTTTGCAATCCAATTAGTGTAACTTCTAAAATACGTGGTTTGCCTGGATTACGATGAAGCAATCCTTGTTTTTCTAATCGGCCTAGATAGCCATGAACAGTTGAAGTAGAAGATAAACCTACTGTTTCACCAATTTCACGAACAGTTGGTGGATACTTTTTATTTTCTAATGTATCATAAATAAAACGTAGCACATCCATCTGACGACTTGTTTGTTTCGCCAATTAACTCACCTTCTTAATGCTTTAAATAATTTCATAGTTATCTTAGCATAAAGAGCTATTTATGTCAGACTGTTGTTTTGTATATTAAAATTGTTTGCAAAATTAAGACGTAATTTAAAATAATACGTGTAAGTGCTTGTTCAAATAAATGATAAGGGAAATTTCCTTGATTATTTATTTTCCAGTTTGATTTTGGGCATATACTCTTAGGGAACCTTGAAGTTCAGTTCCTTCAGCGACATTTTCTAAATCATCAAGATTTAACTCAGCACTATGTATAACATATTTGGTAAAATAAATGTCGCGGTATAAATTGGGATATTTTCTAAAATTTTAATCTTATAATCATCCAGTAACGCCTCTTCTATTTAATTTTTCAATTGCAAATTTAGAGCCCTTAATAATTTTTGATGAAATTCTTCAAATGAAAAAAACATCTTGTATTTAAACAATCATTTTTTGGATTTATGGCCAATAGACCTCCTCGGAAATTAGGGTATAAAGAAAATTAGTTTCAATTTTTTCCTGAGGCAAGGAAAAAAACGTAAAAATAGTGGTTCTATTTTGAGGATTTTTGACGATGTATTGGGGAAAAAGAAAACGAAGTTCCAATACATCTAGTTTTCAAGGAGGTATAATAAATAAAAATTTTCATTGTTTAGTTTGGTTTCCTCCTACTTGATTACCGCATGCATTGACATTGACATCACCAATCTCTCCAAATTCAGCAGTACATCCACCAAAACCTCCAGCTACATTTTCCAAATCATCAATGTTTAGATCAGTACTACGCATATTCGGTAAAACAAATGTTGCGGTATAATTTGGATCGTTTTCCAGTATCTTTACTTTAAAATCATCAGGAAGTTTTTCACCGGTAAGTTTTTCAATAGTTTTATTTGGATTATTTAATAACTCCTCCCGAAATTCCTCATCCGTTGTTGCTTTTTGCATTACCTTTGCGTAAACCTCATTGATTGTTTCTTGTGTCCATGACATAATATATTCCTCCTAATTTTTATATTTAAAATTGGTATTAGTCAATCTTATTCCCATTTATTTATTAAAAAATATAACTCACTAATCAATTCTTCTATATATTTTTGAGCGCTAAATTAAAATTGCTTATAAATATCTAGGTGTATTTTGTTGTAAATGATCAAATTAAGAAAAAAATTCTTCATTCTTTAGTAACACTTCCTGCTTGTGCGCCACAAACGTTAATATTTCCTCCGGCTACATTGTTTAAATCATTAAAATTAAGTTCTTTTGCTGAAGAAGAAGGTAAAACAAATGTTGCAGCGTAATTGGGGTCAGTGTAATTTGGATCCACATCTTCTACAACTTTTATCGTATAATCATCAGGTAAAGATTTTTCTGTCAATTTTTCAATCGCCAATTTAGGATCATCTAATAATTCTTGGCGAAACTCTTCATCTGTTGTTGCCTTTTGCATTGCTTTTTCATATACTTCATTTATTTCTTCCTGTGACCAAGACATTTTTAATATTCCTCTCTTTCTAAAATTTCTAAAAAGCCTAAATCATATAAATGTTGTAATCTATTTAAAATACTCTTGCGTAAAAAGTTTGAATATTTTTTTTCTTTAAAGATATTTTTAATTAAACATACCTCTTTTTGCAATTTTTTAAGCACTGTTTGAGATTCTGCACTTAAAGACAGCGATCGTTTAATGTTTTCTCCTAAAAAAGTAACTATATTTCCTTTAGATTGTATAGAAATTCCTGAATGAAAACGCAATTTATGATTTTTATTTATTTTAAAAGGCATAAAAATATTAATTGTTTTTCGTATAATATGGCGATACTCTTTAGGAGTTAAAAATTTTTTTGAAGATATTATTTCCATTCCTAATGGATAATTATTACTTGGTTTTCTGGGAGTGATCAAGGAAATTGTTTTACTGCATAAATTAACCAAAAAACCTATTAAGCAAACCGAAGGTGCGGCTTCAAAATTCTTTTTTCCTCTTTTTTTATGAATATTTCTTGCTCGGCCAGAATCACTATAAGGATGGATGGATTCTTTATTATTCATTAAGAGTTCCACATAAGCTAATTCCTTTTTTGTATAATTTTGATAAATTAATTTTAACTGCTCTTGTGACACAATAGAAAAACGCAATTTTGCTTTTTGCAACTCTTCTAGACCTAATTGATTCATTAATTGTTTGATACGTTTAATATTTGTTGCGCCTTTAACTGTTGTTGTTTGTGGAAAAGTATAAAACACTTGATAAAAATCAGCGATAAATTTTTCATAGTCGAAATTATCTAGTGGCTCTGTTGCAAAATAACAAGCGCCAACACTAGCAGCATTACCGATTTCCTCTTTTGTAATTTTTAATATTTCTAACCAAAATTTTTTATTCTCCTTTGTATAAGGATAAATCTTTGTTAACGGATGGGTATTTAAACAACAAAAATCACATTGACTGCTACATCCTTGGTTTAATTCAAACATTACCGGAGCATTAAAATGAGATAATATTTTTCTAGCTTCTTTGCTCTCCCAAGCAAGAGCTTTTTTCTTACGCTGGATCCATTTTTGAAACTTGAGAAATGTAAAATTTGAAATATCTACTCGCTTAAAAAGATCATCATAAATTGGCTGAATAATTTTATAAGCTTGCATAATATAAGGATTGTCAACCGCCTTTTTCTTTTTTAAATAAATATCTACTGCTTCTTTTGCTGAGTAAGGCTCTAAATTTAGAGCAAATTCCACTAAAAATTTTTCTGGATTTTTTTCAAATAATTTATAATTTTTCAAATCAACGCTAATCAATTCAATTAGACGTTTAAAATCAATCCAATTCAATTTTTTCTTATTAAGATTTGACGGTTGATTTATCACGCTTTTGTTCATAGTAAATCTCCAATAACTCTTCAAGATTATTTTTAAAATAAGAACAATGATCTCGTCTTTTTTTATCGCGATTATTAAGCATTCTTAATTTTGGACAACCACCATCACAAACAGGAAAAAAGAAACACTTTTCACACTTTTTATCTTCTAAATAGTTTCCTGAGATCATACCTTCTGCTATAAGAGCCATATTCCAGTTTTTAAATGCAATATTTCCAATAACCTTATCCTTTTCTCCAACATCATGCCAACACTTATAAAGTTCTCCATCTGGACCTACTACATAAGAATTATGCTGTACTAAGGTACAAGCAGTGTATTTTGATTGAGGAAAAATCGGTAAAGGGCTTATCTTTTCTTCTTTTGCTAATTTGGCGATAAATTCTCCTTTTTTTACATAATCAAAGAAACAAGCTATATCAGGGGTTGTTTCTTTTCCATGAACAAAACCAGGGTAGATATAAATGCGTTTTAAAGTTTCATCATCGTATTTGCTCTGAATAAAACGATAAACATTGGCAAACTGCTTACTATTTCTCGTATCGATATTAACACGTAAATGTAGTATTCCTTTATAGTTTGACCTTAATAAAGTGTCAATATTATTTATAATTCGATCAAAAGTTTTACCTCCACCAATTAGAAAACGTCTACTGTTATGCGTTTTTCGATCACCATCAATTGTAATTTGAATATCTGAAATATGTAGATCATTTAATTCCTCACAAATTTCAGATGTTAAGCAATATCCATTAGTAATCATTTTTGCTGAATACGGTATTTTTAATTCCTCAATCTTTGCATTAATTTGTTTTATTTTCTTATAAGCAAGTAATGGCTCTCCTCCATACCAAACAAAAAAAACTCTGCGCGCTTGTTTATGCATTTTTATAAATTTTAATAAATTCTCTATAGTTTCGTCATTCATCATCGATTTGGTACGATTTGTTTCATAACAGTAAGGGCAGGCAAAATTACATTTTCTCGTAGGAGCAATCGTTAAAGTTAAAGTATCAGTTGCATAGCCAACTAATAAACGACGCATTTTAAGAATATTAAATAAATCATTATCTTTAGTATCTTCCACTAAAAAACCACTTATTCTTAGCTGAAAATATAAATTAACCGCATTGCTAAAATCATAAGTTTTGGGAGATTTTATGATTTCTTGAATTACAGACACTGCTTTTTCCTCAAGCGTTAAAAATGCATTAGATGCTGAATTATAAAGTAGCCATCCATTTTTTTGGGATTTAAATAATTTACTATATCGTGACCATTTCATATGTAAACATTCCTTCTATTTTATTTAGAATTTAATAAAGATCATGGATATTTTTCATTCAAACGCTTTCATAAAAGTAAACAAAATCTTATTTTCCTGTACCCATATCGGCTCCACAAATGGTTCCTCCACCATCTCCAATAGCTACAGCACAAACACTAATAATTATAAGCCCAGAAACTCCGCCTGCTACATTATCTAAAACATCTAAATCCATTTCACTAGTTGATAAATTAGGTAAAACAAAAGTGGCATTATAATTAGGATCACTTTCAATAACTTTTAAGTTCGTTCCTTCTGGAAGTTTTTCACCAATTAATTTTTCGATCGTTTTATTTACATCCTTCATTAGATCTTGACGAAATTCTTTATCTGTCGTTGCTTTTTGCATGACACGTGCATAAATTTCATTCATTTTTTCTTCTGAGAATTCCATAAGCCTCTCCTTACTTAGATGCTTTTACTCACTATATAGCTATTTCTAACTGACAAACATCAGAAATATTCATTAAAATTGGATGAAAATAACGCTTAATTACTATTTTATCCATTGATAAGTTGTCAATGGATACATCAAAAATTAAGTATTTACTTCTTTTAGCTATTTTCTCTAAAATAAATGATGCAAATGATGGAGCTATTCGAAGATTTCGCGTATTCTTATAAGTGTACCATCTTCTAATTTTTGCTGTATTTTTCGACACTTTTTCACTAATCATCCAACCAAATGGATCGTAAGTTTTTTGTTTAACTAAAATAAAACTTGTTTCTGTATCTTCTATTTCAAAATTTTTAATAAATGGTGAGAGATATATCGGATCTTTCTTTAATATTTTTTCCTTATCTAAAATTTTTTGTTTAACATTTTCTGGGCAATCACGCCAAAGGATTGCTTTATATCCTCTTTTTTGAAATAAAGAAGGCCGATACCAAAGTAATTTTCTTAGATGATCAAAATCACTTGTTTTTGAAGTATACCTTTTTAGTGACATTTTCTTTTTCACTTTTATTCCAGGAATATTTTTTAACAAATAAAAATAAGCATCTTTTAATCCTTCAGAAATTATATAATCCCATTTACACTTAGAAATATTACACTTTTGTTTTGCTAATTGTAAAAAATTTTGCATAATCCATTGAATATTATATGTGTTTCTAAATTGTTTTAATAAAAATATTTTTTTAATTAATAAATAATCTTCTTTATTTAAGTAGAGACCGTATACAAAGCCGATACAATTTTTATCTTGATGAATAGAAAAATAAAATAAAGTGATTTTTGTTTTTTGTTTGCGATTTTTATCAATTTCAATTTTTAAACCAAAATTTTTAAATTGCTGATTCATTTTGACAATTTCGTTTTCTTGTTGAAGCAGAAAATCTTGTAAATTTACTCGTACGGCCTCTTGCACAAGATAGCCACCACTTTTCTTTTATTATTCTTAAAAAGAATATTATCATATTATTTTTATTATTACTATTTTAAACAAAAAATTAGAACAAATTTTAATCTAAATACCTATTATTTAAATTAAAATTTATTCTAATTTTTAATTTTATTAAAATTCATGATTTATATCTTCTAAATCTTCAACCATATTATCTGTTTTTTCCGTTAAAGCTTTAATGGAAAGAGCAATGCGATGAGCTTTAGGATTTAATTCTAATACTTTAACTTTCACTTTTTCTCCTTCAGATAATTTTTCTTGTGGATGAGAAATATGATCATATGAAATTTGTGAAATATGTACTAAACCTTCGACATTAGGGAAAATTTCTACAAAAGCTCCAAAATCAGTTAAACGTTTAACACTTCCTTCTAAAATTACACCAACAGGCACTTTTTCTTCCAGATCATCCCAAGGACTAGGAGTTAGTGTTTTAATGGAAAGCGATATTCGTTCTCTTTCAGAATCAACGCTTAATACTTTAACTTTAACATGATCTCCCACTGTTAAAACATCTGATGGCTTAACAACACGGTGATGAGCAAGTTCTGAAACATGTGCTAAGCCATCTATCCCACCTAAATTGATAAAGGCTCCAAAATCAGTTAAACGAGCAACAATACCTTTAGTCACATCACCTTCATGAAGATTTTCAAAAATTTTAGCTTTTGCTGCTGATTTTTGAGAATCAAGGACTGCGCGACGAGAAAGAATCAAGCGATTTGTCGATGGCTCAACTTCAATAATTTTTACATCGTACTTTTCTCCTACATAGCTTGCAAAATTAGAAACAAAATGATCTTCAACTAAAGAAGCAGGAATAAATCCGCGTAAACCATTAACTGATGCAGATAAACCACCTTTAACAGTTTTTAAAATTTTAACGTTAATAATTTCTCCTTCTTTTTCTTGCAATTTATCCCATGCTGCACGTGCAACTAATCTATTTTTAGATAAAATAAATGTAATACCGTCATCTTGCGAACTTTCCCTTACTTCTCGAAAGATTACTAAATCTAATTTATCACCTATATTTACAATATCATTAATCTTTTCAATTGAGCCAATAGACAATTCACGAGCAGGAACTGCTCCTTGAAGTCCACCAGGAAGGCTTACAATTAATTGTTTATTGGGTTCATCAATTTGTTCAACAATACCGGTAACGATATCCCCAACTTTAATCTCTTCCTGACTATTTAATAAACTTTCAAAATCTGACATAACAAAAATCCTCCTACAACAATTTCAGAGTTTGTTTACGATTCTTTTTTAGGATGATCAATTTAAAGATAAGCAAACACTCTTATGGAGCTATCCTAAAATTACAATTAGACAGCCTCCAATTAACATTAACAGTTTATGCTATTTTACTCAAAATTAAAAGTATATTCTAAGTTAGAAAATTTTAATCACTTTAATTATTTATTTTTTCATTAACAATTTTTTTGATCCTCTCCACTGCTTCAGCAATATTTAATCCTGTTGTATCGAGTAAAGAGGCATCTTTAGCTTGCATGAGAGGCGAAACTTTACGAGTAGAATCTAGAAAATCTCGTTGTTTTATTTCTTCTTTTAACGTATCAAAATCAGTTAAAATTCCTTTTTTTTGATTCTCTTTAAAACGCCGTTTGGCACGTTCTAAAACAGAAGCTACTAAAAAAATTTTTACTTGTGCATTTGGCAAAACAACTGTTCCAATATCTCGACCATCCATTATGAGACCGTCATGCTTTCCATAATTTTTTTGTAATTTCACCATGGTAGCTCGAACTTTTTTATGAACAGATAAAGTTGAAACATTATTTGTTACATTAGGTAGGCGGATATCATTAGTTACTTCTTTTTTGTTAACAAAGATTCGTTGGCCGTTTTCTTCTTGTTTAAAAGTAATTGATAATTTTTTCAATAAATTATCAAGTGCTGTTTCATTATTAATATCTACTTTTTTTTTCAACGCAATATAAGTTAAAGCACGATACATAGCTCCTGTATCAATATAAATATAACCATAGTCTTTAGCCAAAAGCTTTGCAACTGTACTTTTACCAGATGAAGCTGGTCCATCAATAGCAATACTTATTTTTTTCATTTCATTTAACCTTCCCCAATATAGCTGATTAACTTTTTTAATAGACCTCCTCGGAAATTAGGGTATAAGGAGAATTCGTTTCAATTTTTTCTTGATACAAGGAAAAAAACTTAAAGATACGTGTTTTATTTCGAGGCTTTTTGACGATGTATCAGGGAAAAAGAAAACGAAATTCTCATACATTTAGTTTCCGAGGAGGTCTAATATAAAAGCCTGCTTAAATTCTTTGGTAGAGAATTTGTTTTACCAAAAATATTAAACAGGCTTTAAAATAACATTATTTAAATAAAAAGTTAATTTATCCGAAGTTCTTGCCCTGGATAAATCGCAGGATAAAAAGAACCATCTAAATTAAGTGTAATTCCATTTAATTTTGCTAATATTTCAACAGATATTCCTACTCTTTGAGCAATTTGCTGTAATCCTTCCCCTTCTTCTACTGTTTCATATTGCTGTGTAGGTGTTTTAGAAGAAGAAGTTGTTGAATTGTTGGTCGAAGCATTTGACATTGAAGATAAATCTTCTTCTTCTGAAGAAGTTGTTGTCTGTAAATTCTTTACCTGTGAAGAATTTTTTGAACTAGTATTGCTGCTAATACGTGTATTAGATTTAGCTTTTTTTGTACTAGAAGGCTTAGCAACATTAACATTATCGCTTCTACTTTTTCCTACCGTTAAAAAATAAAACAATGTTGGAATAGAGACAATAACAATTAATAAAATCACTAGCAAGCGAATAAATAGCGTATTCCCTCTTTTCTTTTTACGTTGCGCCAATCGTGAATTAGAAGCTTCTTGTTCCGTATCATAAATCTGTAATTTCCACGGCTCTTTTGCCTTATCCTTTTTGTTATTAAAAGCCATGCATTTACCTCCTAAATTAACTTTTGGCTTATTGTATCAAACAAAAATTTAATAGTAAACGCAACAAATTAACGTGACTTTTCTTATTTTATAGTAAATAACAGGTCTTTTAATCTCTTAGGTTTAGTTGTTGAAATCACATTGATCTAGTGGTGCTAGCGATGAATAATTTTGACTCTAAAACATTTACAATAAATTTATTTAACGCAGCATATCTAACGTTTTTTCAAAAATTTTCGGTAAAGGAGCTTTAAAAGATAAAAAAGCCCCTGTTCTTGGATGTTTAAATTCCAGAGTTTGTGCATGCAAGAATTGGCCATTACCTTTTAGTGTTTTACGTGGACCATAAATAGCATCTCCTGCTATAGGATGATTAATATATGCCATATGTACCCTAATTTGATGTGTTCGTCCTGTCTTTAGTTGTAATTCAATTAACGTATACTCTTCAAAACGCTTTAAAATTTTAAAATAAGTAACAGCAGGCTTACCCTTCTCAACAACTGCTTGTTTTTTACGATTTTCTTTACTACGAGTAATAGGTACTTCAATCTTGCCTGTATCATGCGAAAAATTTCCATGGACCAAAGCGATATACTTGCGTAAAGATGTATGATTTTTTAATTGTTCTGCCAAAATTTTATGCGATTGATCATTTTTGGCTATCATAAGTAGCCCTGAAGTATCTTTATCAATTCGATGCACAATTCCTGGACGATAAACATCATTAACACTTGAAAGGTTATCAATATGATATAAAAGCGCATGTACCAATGTTTTTGTAAAATGCCCAGCTGATGGATGAACGACCATTCCTTGCGGTTTATTAACTACTACAACATCGCAATCTTCATACACAATATTAAGAGGAATATTTTCTGCTTTAACATTTAACATTTTAGGCTCAGGAACTTTCACTTGCACTTTATCACCGATATTTACTTTATAATTTGGCTTTATAAGTACTTCATTTACTTTTACTTGTCCATTTTTGAGCCAAATTTGCGCCTGCGTGCGAGATTTATCCAACCTTTTTGCTAGTACTTTATCTATTCTTTCTAACTTATCTGTAATAACAAAATTAATCTCTTTCATAATTAAACTTACGGTTCTTTCTTATCTATAACAAAGATATAGATTATTAAAAAAAGGACGCCAACTACTAAATAACTATCGGCTATATTGAATACAGGAAAATTAATAAATTCTGTTTTAAACATGTCAATTACATGATTATGCCAGATTCGATCAATAAAATTGCCAATTGCCCCAGAAAACATTAAAAGCAAAGCAAAGGTTAACCACCTTGATTTTTGCATTGACCGCCAAAAATAATAAAAAATTATCCCAGATACAATAATCGTAATAAATGTCAAAAAGCGTGTATGATCAGCCAATAAATTCCAAGCAGCTCCGCTATTATGAACATGAGTAATACTTAAAATTTTAGGAATGAAAACAATACATTCTCCTAACGAAATATTTTGGGAGGTTATAATTTTGATTAACTGATCGATAAAAATTAAAACAGTAGCAGAAGTTAATGTCATAGTATACTGTATTCGTTGTTTGTTCATAAAATTCTTAACCTTTTATATCTTTTAAAATTATCTTTAACTAAGGAAATAAACGATTTAGAGTTCTTGGAAACGGAATAGCCTCTCGAATATGTTCTTTTCCAGCAATCCACGTAACAACTCGCTCTAAACCTAAACCAAAACCAGAATGCGGCACTGAACCAAACCTTCGCAAATCCAAATACCATTCATAATCCTCTGCTTTTAAATGGTATATTTTCAATTGTTCTTCTAAATAATCAAGTTCTACTGCTCGCTCACTTCCCCCAATAATTTCACCATAGCCTTCTGGTGCAACTAAATCTGCACAAATCACGACATCCTTTCTCACAGGATGTGGTTTCATATAAAATGCTTTAATCTCTTTTGGATAATTTAAAATAAAAACTGGGCTCTCAAAAAAGTTAGCAATGAACGTCTCTTCCGGGGATCCAAAATCTTCTCCCCAAGAAATTTTAAAGTCATTTTCCTTCAATAAGGCAATTGCATCATCATAAGTAATTTTCGGATATGGCAACTTTGTATATTTTTTTAACAATTCTTTATTACGTTTTAAAGCATCCAAAGCATAATCACAATTTTCCAGTACTTTCTTGATCAAAAACGCCACATACTGTTCCTGAATTTCCAAAGACTCTTCCTGATGCATAAAGGCCATCTCAGGTTCAATCATCCAAAATTCCGTTAAATGCCTGCGTGTTTTTGATTTTTCTGCTCGAAAAGTAGGACCGAAAGTAAATACTTTCCCAAAAGCCATAGCGCCTGCTTCAGCATAAAGTTGACCAGTCTGAGCCAAAAAAGCTGGTCTGCCAAAATAATCGGTTTCAAATAAATCTGTTGTCCCCTCTGCTGAAGTATCTGTTAAGATCGGAGAATCTATCTTAATAAACCCATGATCATTAAAAAATTCATATGTTGCCCGAATAATTTCATTACGCATCTGCAAAATGGCATGCTGTTTTCTTGAACGCAACCATAAATGACGATGATCCATTAAAAAATCTATTCCGTGCTCCTTTGGCGTAATCGGATAATCATGAGACTCTCCTACTAATTCTAAATTAATTACGTCTAGCTCATAACCAAACTTTGAACGTTTATCCTTGCGAATTACACCTACTGCAATTACTGAAGATTCTTGCTCTAAATGTTTAGCTAAAATAAACACATCATCCCTTACCTTTGCTTTGACTATAACTCCTTGAAAATAAGCAGTGCCATCTCTAAGTTGCAAAAATGCAACCTTTCCTGAAGAACGTTTTCCTGCAATCCACGCACCAATTTTTACCGTCTTGCCTACATATTTTTTAGTATCAATGATACTAACTAAATCTTTCACTAATATTTTCTCCTTATTTAGAACTTGTTTAAACAGCTCTAAATATTTTTCATTTCTTTTACATATTCACCCGTTTTAAAATCCAATAAATAATAATTATAATTTTTTAGATCAGATTTCGTTACAATTTCCCATACAGGCTTATTATCATATATACCAATATTATTAAAAAGCACTTTTGATGTTGAGTTTTTCACCAATGAAATAGCTTTTTCTTCAGTGATGCCTTGATTTTTTTCAATAATTGTAACCTTTGAACCACTTTTAGGAACAATAACATAAACTTTTCGATTTTTAGTATCAAGTCCCTCTACAGAATAATATGTATTCTTTCTTGTAAAATGATAAAATTTCTTTATTTTTTGCATACCTACTATAGATTTAGCAATTGCTATAGTTTGCTTCTTTGCCACAAACATTGGTTGATGAGCCCTTAAAAAGAGTAAAAAAAAGCTGACAAATAAAAATAAAAGCATTGCCAAAATTATTAGCATAACTTTCTCAAATCTTGTTACATTCGTTTTCCATTTTAATAACAAACTTTGACTCGTCTCCTTTTAAAAGATGTTAAATAAAAAATTAGTGTTCGCAATCTAAAGTTAAACAGACTCTTAACAAGCATTTTGATCCTGTAATCTTAAAATGTTGAATATTCAAGCAAATTTATTATATCAAAAACTTAATTGACACGCTTAATTAAGTTTTCACATCTTTCAATCTTATAAGTAGAAAATATTTTTGAAAAGCATCTTTTCCACTAAATCTTTTCTCTCACTTTTAATTCCCTTGTTTCTTACTAAAACTTCGTATATTAATAATATATGAAATTCTTAACCATTCTAGCATAATAAAAAAAAGATTTTCTAATTTAAAATCCCTACATCAATTTTTTAGATGTAGGGATTTTAAATTAAACACAAAGACTATCTACGATTACATTTAAAAATAATATTTACATTGCCAACTAACCCCAAAAAATAGGTGGATTTATTTTTATATTTTTGAATTTTCCAGCTCTCACATTTCTCATTTTTGTTTCTTCAACTTTTTTCATTTTTATTAACCTTTCAATTAAAATTTTATTTAGAATAATACGCCTACTCAATTTTTTACATTATCATCATCTTATACTAGTTACGCTAACAATTATTATCTTATTAAAATTTTTCGAAAAATATAATAAAACGTAAACTATCTTCACTTAAAATAAATCTTTTTAATATAAATTAAATGTAAGGGTAAACATCAATTAATTAGTCAATTTTATAGAAATTTTTCACTGTGTTGTACATAGACTCTTTAGCTAGCTTTAATTCCCCCTCTTTGTTAGAGTAGTCAGAGAGATGCCAAAGTTATTAAAGGTCATAAACAGACTCTAAGTAAAAAAAGGAGAAATTATGTTAAAAATACTAGTTATCGGTTCTGGTGGACGTGAACATGCAATTGCTAAAAAGTTTCTAGATTCTAAGAAAGTTGAGCAAGTTTATGTCGCTAAAGGAAATGCTGGAATGAAAAGAGATGGAATTGATTTAGTTGATATAGCTGAGAATGATCATGAAAGTTTGATTAAATTTGCAAAAAAGAAACAAATTTCTTGGACTTTTGTTGGGCCAGAAATTCCTTTATTAAATGGCATTGTGGATGATTTTATAACAGCAGGGCTGAAAATTTTTGCTCCGAGCAAAGCAGCAGCAATGATTGAAGGATCGAAAAGTTTTGCCAAAGAAATCATGAACAAATATAATGTTCCAACAGCTAAGTATCAAACATTTTTTGATTTTTCTAAAGCTAAATCTTACGTTAAAAGAAAAGGTGTCCCGATTGTGATCAAAAAAGATGGTTTAGCAGCTGGTAAGGGTGTTGTAGTGGCTTTTACGATAGAAGAAGCGCTTGGTGCATTATCAGATATGTTGAAGAAAAATCAATTTGGAGAAGGCGTTTCTTGTGTAGTTGTGGAGGAATTTTTAGAAGGCGAAGAATTTTCTTTATTAAGCTTTGTTAAGGATAAGAAGATTTATCCCATGGTGATTGCTCAAGATCATAAACAAGCATATGACAATGATAAAGGACCAAATACAGGTGGTATGGGGGCATATTCCCCAGTTCCTCAAATTTCTCAGGAAGTGATTGATGAAGCTTTTGAAAGAATCGTTAAACCAGTTGTAATTGGAATGGAACAAGATAGTGCATCTTTTACAGGGATTCTTTATGCAGGACTTATTGCAACCAAAAAGGGTCCAAAAGTAATTGAATTTAATGCTCGTTTTGGCGATCCGGAAGCACAAGTAGTGCTACCACGTTTAACTTCTGATTTGGGTCAGATTATCGATGATTTGTTAAACGATAAAGAACCTGTAATAACTTGGCGTGAGGATGGAATTACATTAGGAGTTGTGATAACTGCTCAGGGTTATCCTCAGAATTGCAAAAAGGGAATGCCTGTTCCTACAAAATTTAATGATTCAAAGATAACTCCTTACTATGCAGGAGTTAATTGTGATGAGAAAGGAGAACTTGTTGCCAGTGGTGGGCGTATTTTTTTGCTTTGTACAACAGCAGATAATGTGAAAATTGCACAAAAGAAAATTTATGATGAACTAGATAAGCAATCGCTTGATGGCTTTTTTTATCGCAAAGATATTGGGTATAAAGCAATTGAATAAGAATCTGTTTATGATTTTTAGTGAGGTGAATTGCTTTTATCAAATAGACAACTAAACTGATTTTAAATACAAAGATGTTTAGCTACAGCTTGTAGCATATTATTAATATTTTCAGGTTTAAATCCACCTGTAAAGATAACAAATATAAATTTTCTGGCTACAAAACAAGTTTTTAGTAATTTCTAGAATTTTTATACTAACTCCACAATCCTAGAACAATTTTTAGAAACTTTTGGATCATGCGTTACGATGACAATCGTTTTTCCTTTCTTATTCATTTCTTTTAATAAATTTAACACCTCATCACGATTTTTGGAATCTAAAGATCCAGTTGGCTCATCAGCTAAAACAATTTCACTTGGTTTGATCAGCACCCTTGCAATGGCTACTCTTTGTTGTTCTCCACCAGAGAGTTCATGCACTTTTCTTTTTTCGTATCCTTTTAAACCAACTTTTTCCAAAGCTTTTGAAAGAATGATTTGTTTTTCTTGTTTGCTAACTTTACTATATTTTAAAGCTACTTGTAAATTTTCTTCTACTGTTTCTGTTTCAATTAGTGCAAAATTTTGAAATAAATAGCTTATTTTCTCGCGAATATTTTTTGAAGCTTTTTTTGTATTCGTTTTGATATTTTTCTCTCCCAAAAATAAATATTCTCCCGAATCAAAATCTTCGATTAAACCTAAAATATTTAACAAAGTCGATTTACCTGAGCCACTCTCTCCTACCAAAGCAATCATTTCTCCAGCATTAATGGCTAGATTGAACTGATTAAATATTTGTTTATCACCGAACTTTTTTCCCAAATTAGTTAATTTTATCATTGTTATTCTCCCTTAAGTAAAGACACTAAATTTTTCTTCTCTTTACGAATAATTGTTAAAAAGATTATGATAGCTTCAAACAAAATAATTATTAAAGCCATTGGCATAACAAACATTGACTTGCAAAATAAACAAATCGTCAAAATTTGTATAGAATAAAAACCAAAAATTAAACTAAATTCAATTTTGTAGCGATTCAATATTTTAACTCCTAATAATCGCTCAACGGAAAGTTTTTTCTTTTTACTTTGAATAATGCAAATAAGTAAGAAAATCAAAGCAAAGATATCTAATAAGAAGACAAAAAGTAAAATTACACTAAAAAGGAAGATCGTCATTTTATAAGAGGTAATATAGCTTCCAATGATTGAATTAACTGTTGAAAATTTTACATTTATATTATTTTTCTTCATCAATTTTTTTATTTTTTCTCGATTTTTTTTAGAATTAGTAATTTTAATGGGACAATTTTCACCAGTTGTATTACAAGAGGTTTGCTCATTAAAAGTCATATTGTTTGCATTAAACAACATAAAAATAGGTTTTTTTAAAAAATTTTTATTTTCTGAATTATATGAAAAAATAGAGAAATGATTATCATTATAGTAAATCAAACGTACCGGTAGCTCTTCAATTACTTTGCCTTCTCTTTCTTGGGAATTTAAACTGCTAAAAAGAAGATGTTGACAAAGGTATTTCATCTTAACTTCATTCTTTTGAAAAGAATTTGGAATAAAAAATTCCCGAATATCATCCTTTGCCGATTGGTATTTAATAGGTAAGGTCTTTAAGAAATGATTATTAATGGTCATTACTTCATATTTTTCTTCGGAATTGAAAATATTTTTCTTTTGATTATTTCCTTCTACTACTAAGTTTTTATCTGGATCTATAACTCTGCTGTGAATGTACATTGCCTTAGTTTCTTTTTCTAAATTCTCAAAAAATCTGGTGAATTTTTTTTCATATTCAAAATTATTAAGTAAAAAATTTTGATTGTCCTCTTCAGACAAATGAACAAATTCAACAGTTAACAGTTTGCCATTATTCTGCCAAGCTTTATTTAATTGATATTGCTTAAATAAGTCATCAAATAAAGTTGAAATCTGAAACAACAATAAGGTAGAAAGCAAAGCAAGTAAAAATTTAACCACAAAACAAGAAATATTCCCATATTTAAAATCTAAAAATTGTTTTAACATTTGGCTGATAGTTACTTTTTTGATAATCAAATAAGTAAAACTATTAGCCATAAAAAAGATCATAAAAATCAATATTTGGGCTAAAAATAATGTTCTTAAAAAACCTTCTGGCAGATAGTTAAAATATAAAATAATCCCTGCATTCGTTAAAAAACAAGTTCCAATTAATAGAGTTACATTTTTTTTGATAAAGTCTCCAAAAATAGTAAAATCACTTATGCCATTTAATTTTTTAACCCCAATGCTTTTTATTTCCATCAAAGGAGCGTAAACTGTTACAATAATCAGCACCAAAAAAGAAAGAATTATAATTAAAGCAAAAAGCATTGTATATCTGTTTATTAACCCAAGAGTACCAGAAGTAGGATTAGTTAACAGCTCTTTTCTATCTACTTGAAAAAAAGCACTTAGCTTGTTGACAATCCTTTCTTTATTGAGATTTTTTGTCGATACTACCGAATAAATTCCATTTAAAGATTTACTTGAATCCAGGTAATAATTCTCTAATGATTGTAAAAAAATCTTATTCTTTTTAACAAAAGTAAGAAGCTTTCCTACTTGATGTTTACTCTTCATATCAAAGCTAGCATAGGTATTTTTATTATTTTTAAATAAATTTTTATTTTGAAGAGAGAATTGTTGAAAAGGGAAGCTTTCCCTATCAAATACTACTGATTTAACTATGGTTTCATCCTTATCATTGAGATAATCCGTTTTAAAAATTGAAATTTTTTCTTCTTTTGATAATTCTGCTAAAAAAGTTAATTCTTCGGAAATTGTTCGCTGTGATGATTGCTTGATATAAAAATGAAACGAAGAATTAGGAATCATCTCAATCGATCTGAGCCTTATTTCATCCTTAATTTGATAAACATTAATAATTAATAAAGCAGAACAAAAAACAAAAAATAACAGGCAGAGCGATACTATTTTTCTCATTTTATTTCTTCTCTTACTTTTATTTAGATAAACAATAAACCTCCTCCAATTTTAAAGGGAAGGTTTATTGTAAAGTTTATTTTTTGCTTAAAAAAAGCTAACATAAAATATTTTTATATTACCAGGCATTCCAAAAAAACTCCATCCTAGTAGGAGGGAAATGAAAAAGTTTTGCTTGAGCCCAAACTCCAGGAGCACTTTCGGCACGCTGCAGAACGTCACCACGTTTAACAGAGGCACTATGTTGTTTTGATCCATGAAGATAATCAGAAAAACCGAAATTGCCACTCCAACCTACACCATAATTCCATTCCCCACCACCAACAGATACAGCCAACACATAAGTAGAAAAAGCAAAGCTACATAAAATTGCAGCAATTCCAAAAATAATCTTAAATTTTTTCATCAAAAACACTCCTCATAAAAAATCCTTTAAACGCTATATTAGAGATCGTTAGCAGACTCTTAGCACCACAAATAATCAACCAAATTCCTTTTTTCTCAAGGTGCGTTTGCCCGGTTAAAAAATCGTGCTTTATTATTGATTATTATGTTCGTTGTTCGTTGTTCGTTGTTCGTTGTTCGTTAGCATCATGCACGCCTCTTTCTCGTTTGTCAAATTATTTGATCCACTGACAGGAGCACATTATTATAACTAAAAATAAATTTCAAATTATCAACATTATTCTTGTGGCGTGGGCAAGTTGGGTAAGTTGTAAGATAAAACCGTCCAGTGAAAAGAAAAAAAGACATCTCAGTGGACGATTTTATCTTACAACTTACCAATTTCCTCTAAAAATCTGTTAATTTGTCTCTCTATTGATGAATTTTTGCGCATTTTTAGGCTAAAAGCGTAAGCTTTTAGCCTAAATGAGATCGTTAACAAGCTCTTAGAAAGTAATTTTTTATTACTACGCTTTTATTTTATATCCAGTGTGGCCTTCTACATAAATCATTTTGCTGAATTAATCTCCAATAAGCACTGAGAACATCTTTTAATTCAGCGAATTGGCCTTTTTTGAATGAACAAAAATCACGACGAGGCCAAAACAACTTATGGTTGTCATGGTCTACTAAAATATACCCAGAACTTTGTGTTCCCAAATTAATAAGGAATAATTTTGTATCTTCTTCGTCAAATAAAAAATCTACAAACCTTTCATTAGCAATTTCTTCTATGCTATTTATCTCCCTTTCATACCCCCAAGAACCAATATTCATAACTTTTATCTCGTAGGGAATGATTTCATTTCTTTCATCCTTAGGCGGATCCGTAGCCCTAATCTCATCATCTATACTTGCAACAGGTTTATCAAATTTAACCGTAACCGACAAAGCCGCAGGTCCAATGATTCGTTTTTCACCCATTGGAATACTCAAGTTCACAATAGTTTTATTCAAAATAGAATTAATATCCACAATTTGTTCAGACCCACCGTGCCTTTCCAAACAATTGAAATTTACCTTTATTCTTGTTTGCCAACCGTCTATCGGAACCCGATTCGCTTGCTGTAATTTTGTGCTTACTTCATGGATAAGCCAACTGTTGTTTGGCAAAAATACGCTTAATTTTGCAGATTCACTCATACAATTTCCCACTACTCCAATACAACAAAACATTCCCAACACACACGCTAACAACATTAACTTTATTAACTTTTTCATAAAAAACATCCTTTCGATTATTAAAATCAACAATTAGTAAGTAAAAGTAATATATTCATATATTTCCATATTAATCCCTGCTATTATATTTGGCGCCACATCACAGACTGGCCCCGGGTTAATACTATCTAATTTAAAAGCATCCCCCCATGGGTTAAAAATATGTATTTCTTCCCCAGGAGCTCCTGCTGCCAAGCCGGGAGGAGCTCCACCTATAAATTCACCAGCATACGCAACGCAGGAATGCTGGTCATTGTGATTGTCAGGATTCCGTAAATTTATCACCACCATTTTACTAACTCTTAATTCATTTAAAATAGTCTGAAGGGCAGCTTGATACTGTCCTATATGAACAGCGTCGTGCGCATCGAGCAAATTATTAACTGTGGCTTGAATGCCGTTCCCACCACCGTTATTAGTAATTCTATTAATCATGTTTATAATTACGTTCGTTGATTCGCCTGTTATGGATCTGCGCAAAGGTCTTGCGGCTCCTGTTCCCAAATCGTTCCAGAAATTTGTTAATTTGGCTCTTGGTGCACAAGCCAATAAGCCGCCAAGGAGATGTTCTTTCCTATAAATATCTAAATTCTGAACCTCAATACATAAATCAGCATCCATGCATCCATTTCAAGGAGGAAGCGGCTATTGTTTCGCGGGCGTTTTTATTTGAGGCAATACGTACAAAAAAAGCAATCTAACGATATAGATATGTCGCTGCTCAATGACAGTGTTTTGCGTGAGGGAATTCGTTTACTTGATTACTCAAAAGCTGGGTTTCCGGTGAAAGAAAACTCATCCTTCGTTTTTTTTCATCCGTTACCTAAAAGCTTACGCTTTTAGCCTCAAATTGTGAAAAAATAGCTCAAAAATTCATTTCACTAGAGATCGTTAACAGGCTCTAATAAATTAAACAAAAATATTTTATCACTCCACTACATATTTTACTATTTTTACAATTCTTTGAGCTCACGTATTACTGAGAGCCTGTTAACTTTTCTTTGTGATTGCGAATTTTTCGGTAATTTTTTGCCTTTCTTTGTCAAAAATCTTCATATTTGCAGAGCCGACGCATGAAAATTAAAAACTCTCAAACAAGATTTTATACAAAAATTTATTATCGTAGGCGTATCTGTGCCTTTTACCCCTCACACTCATTTTAGAAGTATCCCTTCTTATTAAATTTAAAGCAATATGTCTTGTAATAGCAAAATTTTCAGCACTGTTTCCCTTATTAGTTTTATTGTAGTCTTCTCTAAAAGCTACATCCAAAACCAAATGTAAATTGTTCTCTATTACCCAGTGTTCTCTGAGTGACTTAGCAAATTTTTTTACATCTAGCAGTGAAGTCAAAAAATAGCGAACTTCCTGCTTCTCTATTCTTTTCTTGAGAATTGTGGAACGAACCATGCTTATTCCGTTAAGATTTTTCCACTCATCTTTTTTATGTAACCAATCGATGTTTGTTTCTAAAAAATATTCTCTCGTTTCTAATCGACCGTGACCTTTTTCGAAAGTTTTAGTTGCCTTAAGATTTTGAATATCAGAAAAATAAAAACTTACATCTTCGAAAAGATTTTTTTGATTTTGCTTTAAAGCTATGCAATAGTCGGCACCTCTTTGTGTTACTTTTTTAACTATTTCTTTTTGGCAACTCATTGCATCAGCGGTTACTGTACATCCTCTTACATCCAAAAGATTAAGGAGCTCGGGGACTGCTTTAATTTCATTGGATTTTTCACAAGTTTTTACTTGACCGATGACAAGACCTAGGTTGCTAGACCACGCACTTACCATGTATGCTGCTTTTTTGTCGTCGGTTTTACTAGATTTTATAGTTTTTCCATCTATACTAACGGTTCCGCTTTTAGGTGAACCTGCAACATCTAGTATCAAGCTTCTAAAAGAAGCCTCAAGTTCGTTTGGATCGATAAGTTCGAAAACTCTTTGCATTGTATCGTGTGAAGGTATCCCGTTTTCGAGTTTGAGCTTTAATTTTTGTTTAAACCATAGTTGACAGTAGTGATCTATTTGGTACCAAGCCTCACACTCAGCTACAACTGCACATATTACCATTACTACTATTTCTAGCAAATTGTGTTTGACTTTCCATGCTTGTCTAGGATCTTGAATGTTTTCAAAATATTTTAACATTTAAAAATCACCTCTTAAGGTGATTATAGATATTTATTTGAAGATTTTCATGCGTCGGCCCTGAACAATTGCCTAAGAGCCTGTTAACGATCTATTTTTTAAAAATTTTTTTTATTAAAATGAATTATTGCTATTTTTAAGCATAAAAATAAAACTGTGCTACATATCACCAACTGACATGAAATTGTAAAAAGATTTATTTTTGCATTGCTGACTAAGCTAAAATAGCCAGGTAATAAGAAATTAATTGTGTCAATGTATGACAGTATTTTTAGTACAAGAGTAATTGTAAAAGTTAAAATTGCGGAGGTGAAAGCTGGTTTTGAGATAGAAAAGATCGTAGCGACCGCAATAAATGTAATAATAAAAAGTAAATCACACAAACTCGTTAACGCTAAACTCTTTCCAAGTTCAGAATAATATAATAAATTTTTCACTCCATAGTCGCTTTTCCAAACAAAAGTTAGATAAATAATTATTGAACAAAAGAAAAAATTTATGAAATAAATAAGAGAGCTAAGTACCATTGTTAAAAATTTTGCAATAAGCAATCTTTTTCTGGAAGCTACTTTGGTAATTTCCAAAAGAATTTGACCATTAATGATTTCACTGGATAACATATTAGAAGCTGTATAAAAAAGATAAATTAGTGGAATGCCAAGCACAATTTGTAGCCTCCACATAAACATGAGATAAATAAAAAGAGATAAATCTTTAGTATTGACACTAATTGCTTTCCAATGGAATTTCATACCTAAAGCATAAAATAAAGATAAGATATTAAATAAAAAAATTATGATAAAAAATTTTTTCTTCATTAATTTGTAAAATTCTGCTTGTAAAAGATTTAACATTTTCTTTAATCCTCCGAATGCTTAAATAGATTTTTAATATTTTTGTATTCAATATGAATATCAGATATTTGAATATGATAATCGAATAACATTTTGAGAACTTTATTAAAATCATCCATATTAGTAATATAAAGCCAATGATCTTTAATTATTGAAATGAATTCACTAATTAATTGTTTAAGATTTTTATCAAGGTGATTGACTTTTATTTTTATAATTTTTGTTTCTTGTTCATACTTGTGTTCAACCAACTTAGTTTTTGAAAGGTGTAGGATTCGCTTGCTAAGAATTTCTATCTCTGAGAGCTGATGTGAGGATATCAAAATAGCAACTTTTTGTTCTAAACTAATTTTCTTAATGAACTCAATCAATCTATCAACTCCAATCGGATCTAATCCGACAAAAGGTTCATCTAAAATTAATAATTTTGGATCTCTTAATAAAGAAAGTGCAAGTCCAAGTCGTTGCTTCATTCCAAAAGAATAGCTTCGCACCTTTTTGTTGTCATTTTTTAACCCAACAAAAGAAAGTAAATGTTTGATTTTTGTACTTAATTCGATATTTGACTTTCTAGGGATTGCAAAATATTTATCAAAAATATAAAGATTTTCATATCCAGTCATGTAATCATAAAGATTGAAATCAAGTAGATAACCGATATTTTCCATTATTTTCCCGTCAAATGAGTAATCAGTATGCCCATTGAAAAAAATTTCCCCACTATCTTTGGAAGTTAAACCTAAAATGATTTTCATTAGAGTTGTTTTTCCAACGCCATTTTCTCCAACTAAACCAACAATTTCTCCTTTACTCATCTTAAAATTTATATCATCAAGAATTAGCGTACCATCGTATTTTTTTCCCACATGACGAAGACTTAATATTTCCATTATAATTATCCAACTCCTATCATTTTATTTTTGAAGAAATTATGAATTAAGAAACAAAAAATTTAAGAAAGTGCTCATAAAATCTCCCATTTTTTCGATATAAATCTTTAAATTTTCCCTTTTCGATGATTTTTCCTTGCTCCATAAAAAAGATCTCATTCATTGTTAGTAAAAAATTCTTATGCAATTTATGGGTAACAAATATCAATGTTTTATTCTTTAATTTCAAAATTCTTTTTTCGATTCTCTGCCCCAGCTCACTATCAATAGCTGAAGTAAATTCATCTAAAAGCATAATTGGACGATTGCTTAAGTAGGCTCTGGCAATTGCAATTCGCTGTTTTTCTCCACCAGAAAAATTTGCTCCGTTCTCCAAACATAACTCTTCCAAATCTTTTGGATTCAATCGACTAGAAAGATCAGAAAATTCCAAAGCACGATTGATCTCTTCAGAAGAATAATTCTGATATAAAGTGATATTGTTGATAATACTATCCTTGAAAAGAAATGGATCTTGGTTAATGTAAGAAATATTTTTTCGTAAATTTTTTAAATGACCATCTACTAAAATTTCTCCAGAAGTTGGAGAAATTAATTGGGAAATGCTGTTCAACAAAGTTGATTTTCCGCTACCACTGGGGCCAACAATAGCATACTTTTTCCCTTTTTCGATTATAAAATCAATATTTTTTAAAATATGATCCTGAGAATTCGTCACATAGTTGACTTGCTTGATAGCAATGCTTTTAAATGAAGAAATATTTTCAATTTCCTCTTTTATAAGTTTTTTTTCAGGGATATTTAGATATTTTTCAATTTTTTCTCTAATGGATTTTGTTCCTAAAATTTCAATAAAGGCAGTAGCTATAGCGTTTATGGGTTGAATGATGAGATTCAATAATTGAGTAATTCCCATAAGCTCCCCCAAGGTCATCTCACCAGAAAAAAATCATTTTTCCTCCTAGCAAAAAACAAATACTAATTACCAAATATTGAAAAGTTGCCATAATTTGATTCCAAAAACCCGTTTTTATTTTTAGTTTATATAAAGAATTTTCTAGTGCGAATAATTTTGAATTTGTAATTTTATACATAACTTTTTCAATTGCAAACGACTTGATAACGAATATTCCATCAAAAATATTTTTGAGTTGTTCCAAAAAGTCTCCATTTTTTTGGGAATATTTTTCTACTAATTCATCAATTTTATCACTTAATTTTGCAGGAATAATAAAAGACAAGATGGATAAAAAAACAATGATTAAAGTCATTATCCAATTTGTTGAGAAGAGGAAAGTGAAAGCAAATATGAACAATAAAAGATCTTTTAAAATGGTAAAAATATTTTTAAAATAAGACTGCTCAATAACTGATAAATCATTTTCAAATAAATTAAGTTTTTCCCCAGAACTAGTTCTTCGAAATTTTGTTAAATCCTGTAATAAAATAGTCTGCACGAGCTTGTTTTTTAAAGCAATATGCAAATTTTTTGAAAGATTGGCCTCAGTTATAACCGCAAAACAGTGCAATAAGAGATTAGTTATTAAAAAAGCGATAAAACCAAAGATAGACCACAAAAAAATTTGTACATTCTTTCCAGTAAGGGAATCAATAAAAATTTGAATGATGTATGCAAAAGAAACTTCGAGTGCTCCCGAAAAGATCAATAAAATTGTGAATAAAAATATCTTCCATTTTTGTTGAAATAGTAATCTATTCAAGATAAGCACCTCCATTAATTAGTTTTTATCAGGTGAAGGTGAATCAGGCGAAAAGGATGAAGAATTAAACATTTTTTTCGCTACTTTTCATAAGTCATAAATTCAGTTTCTTTATAATAATAGTTAAAATAAAGTTTGCAATAAGGATCTTTTTGATACAAATTTTTATTAACCATTACTGAACGAGCACGACAACCACCACCACAAAAATATTTAAATTCACATTTAAGACAAGAATTATTCAATTGATCAACACTCAAATCAGAAAATTGTTTTGCTACACTAGACGAAATTAACATATCTTTGATATGTAATTTTTGAATGTTTCCCATACAGTAGTTATCAGTCATCAACATATGGCAAGGATAGACATTTCCATTTGTTCCAATAGAAAGGATTGTTTTCCTGCCCCACAATGATCTCTAGCGCTTAATCCTGCTCCGTTAATTGGTGTATCCATTATTTTTTGGTTTGCATCTCGTAAAAAACTTGCAATAAATATAAGATCTTTATCTTTTAATAATAAATCTTTCAACTCTTCCGTTGCACAAGCAGAAAGCAAGCTATAATTAATGTGAGTTGCTAATTGTTCTGATAATTCTAAGTATTTTCTTATTTTTCTAGCATTAAGATGGTGGATCGTCGGGAGAATATTGACCTCTATTCCTAACTGTTTTAGTTGTTGAATAGTTTCTATTGTTTTTTTGAAAATTCCTTCGTCTCGAATAAATGAAGGAGAATCTTTTGCGTAAGCATCCACTGAAACAGAAATAGTATCAATATATTTTGCCAATTCAGAAAAAATTTCTGGACAATTGAAAGTACCATTTGTAATTAAAATAATTTGTTCAAATTGGCAATCTTTTTTAGCAAATTGGGAAATTTCAATAATATCTTTTCTTAAAAGTGGTTCGCCTCCAGAGAAAACAATAATTTTTGTTCCAACTTCTTTTAGTTGACGCAGTCCCTTACAAATTATTTCTGTTTTTAAATCAACGGCTGTATTTCGCTTATCATCAAAAGAATAACATCCTTTGCAGTGAAGATTACATTGGTTAGTTAAGTGAACATAAGCACTGGCAATTTCGTTTTTCTTGTAAGTAAAAGGTTTAATTGAGAGAAAATTGTTTTCCATCAGAAATTGTAAAAGTTCTCTAATATCTTTATTTTTCAAATTTGGCTTAAAAAAAGGATCAGAGGCAATTTTTGCAAGTAATTTGGAAGCTTCTTCAGATAAACCAGCAAGAGCATTATTTTCAAAATGATAGATTACATTGACTCCCTTTACCTTTGTTTGCGCTGTATTTTTATATAAGATACATTTTTTCTTATATTCTCCTTTTTACTGATAAAAAAAGAAATCAATATTGTAATTACAAAAATTGCACAAAAGGTCATAAGCGCAGATGAAAAATTAACATTGAACGAAATATTTGTAACATCTAAATTATGAGTAGTAGCAAACTTTTTTGTATTATTTATAATTATTTTCTCATTTTGAGGATTATATAAATTTTTAATATAAAAATAAAAAACTAAAGAATAAATTGCGGAGCCACAAAAATTTAATATTATTTTTTGCAGTTTTTGCAAATTTAAAGAGCATGAAATACAAGCTAAAAATATTGAAAATAAAAGAATAGGCAAAATTTCTATAGTCAACAAGATAGAAAAGGCGTTCATATTTTTAACTAGTATAAAATTTAAAATTAAAAGAATAATTAGCAAAATAAATGAAATAAGTCCTATACTTTTTTTAATGTCTTTTTTCACTAAAGAGTACCTCTCGTTCTTATTTTTGAAATTTTTAGAAATCAGCAATTCCTTATTTTAAATAATAACCATTAAGTTATAGATAGCATGTAAACTGACTGATAAACCGATACCTTTTAAAAATTTAGCAACAATACAAAGAAATATTCCCATTGGCAGTTGATAGTATAAATTATCTATGATTGGTTCATTTAAATGGGCAATAAAAGCAAACAATACGCTACTAAAAATAATAGCAAGCCAATCATTGTAATTGGCTTTTACTATTTTAAAAATAATATGTCTATAAATGTATTCTTCGCCACATGCAACTACTAAATAGTGAGTTATTAAGTTCACAAGAATATCAGTGTTATCAAATTTACTTGAATACTTTAAAAAATAAAATATTGAAAACGGTATAAATGTTAATCCAAAAATAAAAAGTTGCCTTAAAATTTGGTTAATACTCGGTGTAATTGCTTTGAAGATTTTTTTTTCAACAAAAAACGGAATGACTATCATGCTGATTATGCATGGCAAAGTCATGTGAATAAAAAAACTTAAATTTTCTACATGTATCAAGTGAAAAGATACAATTGTAATATTGAAACATAAAGTAGTTAATATGGATACGGCAAATCCATTGAACAAGGTCTTTTTTTTAGAATTAAACATCAATAAATAACTTTCTAAGAGCCTGTTAACTTGTCTCATCTTCTTATAAGAATGCTTAAAAACGTCAGCACCACCATCTGCTTAACTTTGGAAAGTTTTCACACAACTCTTGAACAACCGCCTAGCTTTCTCTAACCAGGCAAAACTTACGCTCCGTAACCCAGCTTTGGAATCACCTTAAAATTATGTTCATCTGAACGCTTAACGATTTCCACAGGGCAATCCAAAATATCCTTAATTTTATCCGCAAAAGGGCTTCCTATACATCCGCCATCACAAAGGATATTTTTCACACTGGGTAAAGAAGTTTGATAATTCTCAAACATTTCAATTGCCCCTGCTTTATCAGAAATATTGGCCGTTGTCACAGAAGCACGGAGGAAAACCATTCGTATCAACGGCAATGTGACGTTTGATACCAGATACCTTTTTACCACCATTATAGCTTTTTTTTTCAGCAGTATCGGTGTTTTTTACACTTTGGGCGCGGGCATACAAAAGATGGTATCTTTATCGCGATTATCTTCTTCACGAAGGCTAATTACGTTTTTTTAAAAGTTCCTCAAACAGAGTTGTCCCATCTTTTCGTGGACTTTTCCATTGTTTAAAATATCTGTAAACTTACTTCTCACCGTGGATAGTCGTGAGGTAGAGCGCGCCATTGGCATCCCGTTTTGGCAACATACAAAACCGCACAAAGAGTGTCTATAGATCATAAAGTCTGGGATTTGTTCGCTTTTTAAAGTTTTCTAACTCTGGACGGATTTTTTCAAAGTCTTCGCGGCTAATGTCACTTGGATATCTCATTTTCAATCATCCTATCTATTTTCGTTTTTGATTGAATCATAACATATTTATGAGACAAGTTAACAGGTTCTAAACAATAAATTAAGTAAAGCTAATGTGTAAATTAAATTCGAACGTATTTTTTAATTTCTTTAATCCACTGATTATAACCTGCACTTACACAAACAATAGCTCCAGTACTTACGCATCCAATTTTTACCGATTTTTTTATTCCAAATTTCAACATAAAATCTTTCCTCCTTTTTAAATAATCTTTCATCTGATCCGTCATTTATATTTTTTCTTGTTTTTGTACAGGGCTTATTGCCAACTACCCTGATTCTTTATCCTTTTTTAATGAGTCACAACGCAAAAAAACCACCAAACTCTCTTTTCATTTTATCAAGGTGCGTTTGCTCGGTTAGAAGAACATTCTCTATTAATAATTATTATATATGCCGGTCTGTGGTCATTATGGACACCCTCTTTCTCGTTTGTCAAATTATTTAATCTACCAACACTGTGATAGTATCATAACTAAAAAATAATTTTCAAACAAAAATATATATAGCTGTTGCGCTTTATAAAAGCCTCAAAAACTGTTATATAAAAAATATGGCATATCCAAAAAACACGGCAGATGGCACTCTCGCATCTTGCGAAAGGCCACACATACAAAGAAGCGCACGAGGAGCTTGGAGTAGGCATAACTACAATAAAGGAATGGAAAAAACTTTTAAACGAAACAGGAAGTTTAAAACAGCGGCCAAAGGAGAGGTCGACAAGTAAATTTCATTCCGAGGAGTTAAAGGCCTATGTTTCAGAGAATCCCGCAGCGACCTTAAAACAAATTTCCGAGCGCTTTTGGCTTAACTTTCGGTGCTTCCGATGCGCTAGCGCGCGTTGGGATCACATTTTAAAAAAAGGGAACCCTTTTATGCAGAAAGGGACGAGGAAAAGCGAAAAAAATTCGACCTAGAAATGTCTGAAATTTCATCTGATACTGATATTTGCTACATCGACGAGTGTGGGATTAACAAGCACATGTCACGTGAGTACGGTCGCGCTCCAAAAGAGATACGGGTTTATTTGCCAAGCCCAGGACGTAAGTTTAAGCGCTTAAATATTGTTGCTGGACTTGTCGGTAAAAAAGTAATCGGTCGAGTAAATTACGACTGGAACACAACCGGCGCTTGGTTCAGCGTTTGGTTTGAGTGGTTTTTGTGTCCGCTTTTGAAAGCGGGGACAGTCATTGTTATGGACAACGCAAGCTTTCATTCTAAGAAAAAATTAAATAGTATAGCTAAGCTTTACAAGTGCCGAATCATTTGGCTTCCTCCTTATTCGCCCGATAAAAATCCTATTGAGAAATTTTGGGCGAATTTAAAAAATTGGCTACGGCTTCATTCTAAAAACTATCAGTCGATACAGGACGCGGTTGAAGCCTATTTTAAATCGGAATAGCTATATCAGCTTTCTTCCCTGGTATATATTGATTGTGATTACTTTTGGCTTAGCATCGTTTTGGGTTATTCCATATATTTTGGCAACTAAAGCAGCTTTTTATGAGAACCTAACATTAGATTTGCTCTAGTTTTTAGGACAGATCTAAGCAGGGCTGACGCATGAAAATTAAAAACCCTCAAACAAGATCTTATACAAAAATTCATCATCGTAAGCACACCTATGCCTTTTACCTCTCACACTCATTTTAGAAGTATCTCTTCTTATTAAATTTAAAGCAATATGTCTTAGAGCCTGTTAACGATCCTCCGTAATTGTGACTTTTCTGGCAATTTTTTGCCTTTCTTCGTCAAAAATCCTCGATTTAGCACCGCTAAACCTGCGTTTTTTTCCTAGAAATGCACAAAAATTTCTCAAAAAATTCATCAATAGAGAGAGCGTTAACAGGTTCTTATAACAGCAAAATTTTCAGCACTGTTTCCCTTATTAGTTTTAATGTAGTCTTCTCTAAAAGCTACATCCAAAACCAAATGTAAATTGTTCTCTATTACCCAGTGTTCTCTGATCTGACTTAGCAAATTTTTTTACATCTAGCAGTGAAGTCAAAAAATAGCGAACTTCCTGCTTCTCTATTCTTTTCTTGAGAATTGTGGAACGAACCATGCCTATTCCGTTAAGATTTTTCCACCCTTCTTTTTCATGTAACCAATCGATATTTGTTTCTAAAAAATATTCTCTCGTTTCTAAAAGCCTGTTAACGATCTCGCTATGCAGGCCGACAGCATTATTTTCTGATTGTTTCGCACATCCTTAATCCTTGCTACTTATTTTTCTCTATACACAACAAAATTTTGCTCCAAAAGCAAAAATTTCAATTACCATGCTACTTCCCGGCCCAAATCAATGATTACTTTTTTAAAATAATCTCTAAATTGATGAAATTTTTGGTTAATTTTTAAGCAATTTGCGGAAAAAAACGCAAAAATAGTGGTGCTATTTCGAGGATTTTTGACAAAAAAGTGCTAAAAATTAAACAAAATTGCGCAATTCTGGAGAAAAGTTAACAGGTTCTAAAAATCTGTTTGGGTTTAAAGCAGCTTTAAACATTTTTTTTCTGATGCCCATTCTTCCAAAATCAGTCCTTTTAAGCAGCGGCATGGCAATTTTTTTCAAAATATTTAAGTTAAGAGGAGAATTATCCTTTTTTGCTCCACAAGAATTTTCTCTAATAAGAAACATTGAGTACCCAATGCAGCTGATTTTCAATTGACCAATGTTTGCGGACACTCTTCGCAAAATCCTTAACTTCTGTAGGCGATGTTAAAAAATAGCGAGTTTGGGTTGTGATTTTCTCGCCTCTCTCAACCTTAGAACCTGTTAACGATCTCAAGTGAAGTAAATTTTTGAGCTAATTTTTAAGCAATTTGAGGCAAAAAACATAAGCTTTTAGGTAATGGATAAAAAAACGAAGTATAAGTTTTCTGCCTGCGAAGTGCAAAAAATTTCCAGAAAAGTCGTAATTACGGAGACAAGTTAACAGGTTCTAACATTTTAAAAAAGGTATTTAGCTACAGCTTGAAGCATCGTATCAATTTTTTCAGGCATTGATCCGCCTGCTTGAGCAAGATGATCTTGACCACCGCCTCCGCCACCAATGATTGGCACTAATTTTTTAATTAATTCACCTGCTTTTAAGCCACGCTCCAAAGCTTTTGGCTTCATAGCAACTAACAAAGAAACTTTTCTTTTATTAACAGTTGCTAAAACTAAAACATCAGATAGGTTCTGCTGTTTCCATTGATCAGAAAGAATGCGTAATTGCCCCATATTTTTAACATTTACTTTAGCTGCAATATAAGTTATTTCGTTGTTTGCTCTTTGGATATTTTTGAATACGTCATTTGCTTGTTGATTAGCAAGTTTGGTGGTGAGATGCTCATTTTCTTTTTGCAATGCACGCAGTTGTTTTTGAAGGACAGCTACTTTTTCAGGTATTTCTTTGAGTTGAGGAGCTTTGACTTGTCGTGTTATTTTATGTAATACATTTTCTTCCTCGCGATAGGCATGATAAGCTGCTTGTGAAGTTACAGCGATAATTCGACGTATGCCAGATCCGATTCCTTCTTCTTTTAAAATCTTAAAAATACCAATATCAGCTGTGTTTTTTACATGGGTGCCGCCACAAAGTTCAACAGAATAGTCCCCAATCTGCAAGACTCGAACGTTTTTGCCATATTTTTCACCAAATAAAGCAGTAGCGCCCATTTTTTTGGCTGTATCAATATTTGTTTTAATGGTTTCAGAAGGTATTGCTTCCCAAATTTTTTCATTTACTTGCTTTTCAATTGCAGCTAGCTCTTCTGTTTTTACTTGCGTAAAATGGGTAAAATCAAAACGTAAAAAATCAGCATCATTCAAAGAACCTGCTTGCACAGTGTGATTTCCTAAAATATTATGAAGAGCCGCATGCAGCAAATGAGCAGATGTGTGATTTTTCATGATTTTATAGCGACGAATAATATCAATTTCAAGATGATAGCTAGCTCCTACTAATAGCTCTCCTAAAATTTTTACTTGGTGTAAATGCTGCCCATTGGGCGCTTTTTGGACATCAATAATTTTAGCAATGACTTCTCCTGCTAAGTCTTTAATAACTCCATAATCCGCCACTTGTCCGCCACTTTCTGCATAAAATGGTGTTTGATCAAAAATCAGTTCAGCTTTGCCGAAACTTAACAACTTATGTGTTTGATTATTTGCAATAAGATATAAAAGTTTGGCATTCATTGATTGTTCAGTGTAACTAAATTGTGAAGGATCTTTAATTTGTGTTAGCAATTTAGATTGAACATTCATAGAAGTTCCTTTGATTACGTTTGCGCGTGCTCGATTTTGTTGTTCTTTCATCGCCATTTTAAAACCTTCACGGTCAACTTCAAATCCTTCTTCTTGTGCCAATTCTTCGGTTAATTCTACAGGAAAACCATAAGTATCATATAATTTAAAGATATCTTTTCCAGAAATTTGTTTTTGTTGACTGTCTTTAAGATTAGCTAACATTTGTTGCAATAAAGTAGCTCCTGTATCAATTGTTCGATTAAATGTTTCTTCTTCACGCTGAATGATTTTTTGAATAAATACACATTTTTCTAATATTTCAGGATAATAACTTTTCATAATTTCGCCCACAACTGGAACCAATTTATAAAGAAAAGCTTGCTTAATCTCTAAGCGGTTTCCATGCATTGCCGCTCGGCGCAAAAGTCTGCGTAAGACGTAGCTGCGTCCTTCATTACCAGGTAAAGCTGTGTCTCCAATGGCAAAACTTAAAGCACGAATATGATCAGCAATAACCTTAAAACTTATATTTTTAGTTGAATTTTTTGGTTCGTAGACTTTTCCTGAAATTTTTTCTATTTCACGAATGATTGGTAAAAAAAGGTCCGTTTCAAAATTGGTTTTTGTTTCTTGAATAATAGAAACTATTCGCTCTAGCCCCATACCTGTATCAATGTTTTTATGAGGTAACTCTTCAAACGTATCAGTATTTGGAAGATGGTTAAATTGCGAAAAAACTAAATTCCAAATTTCTAAATAACGCTCATTTTCCCCACCAGGATAATTTTCAGAATGATTTTTAGGAATGTCTATATATTTAACTCCGCGATCATAAAAAATTTCAGAATCAGGACCTGATGGACCTGCGCCAATATCCCAAAAATTATCTTCAGCATCAATGACATGCTTATTAGAAAGGCCAATGACTTTTTCCCAAATTCGACGAGTTTCTTTATCCTTGGGATAGACAGTTATGTATAATTTTTCAGGATCCAAACCAATCCAATCAGCTGAAGTTAAAAATTCCCATGCCCAGCTAATAGCTTCTTCTTTAAAATAATCGCCAATAGAAAAATTCCCTAGCATTTCAAACATCGTATGATGACGTGCTGTTTTTCCAACATTTTCAATATCATTGGTTCGGATTGATTTTTGAACGCTAGCAATTCGAGGATTTTCAGGAACGACAGAACCATCAAAGTATTTTTTTAAAGTAGCTACTCCGGAATTAATCCATAAAAGAGTTGAGTCATTGATTGGAATCAGCGAAGCAGATGGTTCAATTGTGTGTCCTTTTGATTTAAAAAAATCAAGAAACATTTGCCGAATTTTTGCCGATGTTAATAATTTCATTCTCTTTTTTCTTTCATGCATTTTTACAATTTTCCTCTTTTAATGTACCATTCATCAGGCTTCCACTCCCAGTGACGCCCCTGTTTTTCTAGGAGTTCAAATGCTTCGTGCGGGCCCATAGTGTAAGCTTTATATGTAGGGATTTTTTGGGGATAATTATCCCAAGCATTACAAATGACATCGATTAACTCCCAACTGCGCGCTACTTCATCCCAATGGGAAAAATTAGCTCGTTTACCATTTAAAACATCTAAGATTAATTTTTCATAAGCTTCAGGCGAATTACTTAAAATGCTTGCTTTGTTACGATATTGTAGTTTAAGAGGAGTTAATTGAAAGTTTTGCCCTATTTCTTTGCCATTGAGTGAAAGGCTAAAGCCTTCAGTTGGCTGAATATAAATGGTTAAAACATTTGGTAAAGCTGTACGATTATTTTGTTCGTTAAATAAATTTTCTGCAACTTTCTTAAAAATAATATTAATTCGTGTTCCTTTTTCTGTTAAACGTTTTCCAGTACGCACGTAAAAGGGTACTCCTTGCCAACGCTCATTATCAATAAAAAATTTACCAGCTACAAAAGTTTCTGTTGTTGAATTTTTTGCAATACCAATTTCTTCACGATATCCTAAAAAATGTTGATTATCAAAGTCTCCAGCTACATATTGTCCAGGAATAAAATTTTTTAGCGCTTTTTCTTCAGTATACTTACAAATAGCACGTAATGCTTTTATCTTTTCTTTACGAATTTCTTTTTCTTTAAAACGTTTAGGTGCCTCCATTGCTAAAAGAGAGAGTACTTGCAAAATATGATTTTGCACCATATCTTTTAGAGCTCCACTTACTTCATAGTATTCTGCGCGATTTTCAACACCGATACTTTCTGCAAAAGTAATTTGAATATTATCAATATATTTTTTATTCCACAACGCTTCAAAAACAAGATTGCCAAAACGTACAGCAGAGATATTTTGAATCATCTCTTTGCCTAAATAATGATCAATTCGAAAAATATCTTTTTCAGGAAAACTTTTGGTAATTTCTTTATTTAAAATAGTGGCTGTTTTAAGATTTGAACCAAAGGGTTTTTCAATAATTAAACGCTCAAATTCTTTTCCCATAATAATATGTTGTGATTTTAAATGACTTACGATACCGGCAAAAAATTGTGGCGCCATTGCTAAATAGAAAATTTGATTATCATTGATGTAATAATCTTTTTTTAACTTTTCACCTAATTTTTTCAGAGTAATATAATGCTTAGTATCTCTTGCATCATGAGATTGATAGTAAAAATGACTGGCAAAATGAGCTGCTTGTTTTTCATTTTCGATGAGCTCTAAGATAGATTTAATGATCACTTGACGATAAAAATCATTTGTCCAAGGCCTGCGAGCAGTTCCGATAACAGCAAAGTGTTTATGCAATTCTCCTCTTTTATATAAACGAAAAAGTGACGGGTAAAGTTTGCGTTTTGCTAAATCTCCTGTTGCACCAAATATAGTAAACAGGCAATATTTTTCTTTAATCATATACTTCCTCCGAAGATATCACGATTTGTTACGTATTTTTGATTTAATCGACTAGAATAATTACTTTTAATGTTTAAATTCATAATTAAGTTTAGCAAAGAACATATTAAAGAGCTATTTTTTTTCAAAAATCTCTCCATCACTAATAATACTAAATTAAGGTGTCGAAATAATTGTTTTATCAATTCATTAATGTTATAGTCAATATCTGTAAAGAGGTTTTAATAGGCTAAAATGAAAAAATTTTAGAGGTGATTTGCAATAGTCTGTTTACTTCTCTTTTAAGCGATTTATTTCACTAAAGATTGTTAACAGACTCTAACATACGTTCATACGTTTTATATTGAAGGAGTAAGATAGATATGACAATTTCAAAAGAATTTCACATTGTAGCAGAAACTGGTATTCATGCTCGTCCAGCTACTTTGCTAGTACAAACTGCAGCAAAATTCTCTTCAGAGACCAATTTAGAATATAAAGGTAAAACAGTTAACTTGAAGTCTATTATGGGTGTTATGTCCTTAGGTGTTGGTCAAGATGCTGATGTGAAAATTTCTGTAGAAGGGGCAGATGAAGTAGAAGCAATGGCAGGTATTGAAGAAACTATGGTGAAAGAAGGATTGTCTAGTTAGATGAAAAAGCTAAAAGGAATTGGTGCAAGTGATGGTATTGCAGTTGCAAAAGTTTATTTATTTGTTCAACCAGATTTATCTTTTAAAAGGATAAATGTAGCTGATATAGATCAAGAAAAGGCACGTTTTGAAGCTGCTTTGAGGGCATCAACAAATGATTTGAAAGCTATTCGTAAAAAAGCAGCGCAACTATTAAAGGAAGTAGAGGCTCAAGTATTTGATGCGCATTTAATGATTTTGGCTGATCCAGTTATGACTGATGAAATTAAAGCGAAAATTCAAGAAGAAAAAGTTAATGCCGAATCCGCTTTAAAGGATATTACTGGTGGATATATAAAAATTTTTGAAAATATGGATGATAACGTTTATATGAAAGATCGTGCAGCAGATATTCGGGATGTTACTAAGCGCATTTTAGCTCATTTATTAGGGGTAACTTTACCTGATATGACGATGATTGATAAAGAAGTTGTCGTAATTGCTCATGATTTAGCACCATCTGATACAGCGCAGCTAAATTGCAAATTTGTTAAAGCCTTTGTTACAGATATTGGTGGAAGTACTTCACATTCGGTAATTATGGCTAAATCTCTTGAAATTCCAGCAATTGTAGGAGTTAATAATATTACCTCTTTGGTTAAAGCAGAAGATTTTATTGCCGTAAATGGAAATACTGGAGAAGTGCTTATTAATCCAACCTCTGTTGAAAAGGAGAAATTTTTGGCAGCAGGTAAGAAATTTTTAGCAAAAAAAGCTGAATGGGATTTATTAAAAGATGCCAAAACAGTTACCTTGGATGGGAAATATTTTGAATTAGCTGCCAATATTGGAACACCAAAAGATATTGCTAGTGTTATTGATAAAGGCGCAGAATCCATTGGTTTATATCGGACAGAGTTTTTATATATGAAAGCAGCAGATTTTCCAACAGAAGAAGATCAGTTTAATGCTTACAAAAGCGTTTTGAAAGATATGAACAAAAGGTCAGTGATTGTGCGAACGATGGATATCGGTGGAGATAAGAAGCTGCCATATTTTCATTTAAAAGAAGAGATAAATCCATTTTTAGGATTTAGAGCATTAAGAATTTCTATCTCCAAAACAGGCCAAAAAATGTTTCGTACGCAGTTGCGTGCCTTACTTCGTGCATCGATTTATGGAAAGCTTAGAATAATGTTTCCAATGGTTGCATTATTGCAAGAATTTAGAACAGCCAAAGCGATATATGAGGAAGAAAAAACAAAGCTTTTAACTGAAAAGATTCCTGTTTCTGAGGACATTCAAATTGGAATTATGGTCGAAATCCCAGCAGCTGCAGTAATAGCAGATCGTTTCGCTAAAGAAGTAGATTTTTTGTCAATTGGAACAAATGATTTGATTCAGTATGCAATGGCAGCAGATCGGATGAATGAACAAGTCTCCAATCTTTATCAGCCGTATAATCCAGCCATTTTACGTTTGATTAAACAAGTGATTGATGCAGGGCATAAAGAAGGCAAATGGGTTGGGATGTGTGGCGAGATGGCGGCAGATCAAATAGCAGTGCCTTTGTTGATTGGTATGAGCTTAGATGAATTTTCTATGAGTGCGACTTCAATTCTTAAAACGCGTAGTTTGATAAAGCGTTTGGATACAAAGAAAATGGAAGAATTAGTTGATCAGGCATTAAATAAAAGTGATACTGCTGAGGAAGTTATTGCATTGGTTCAAAAATATTTAATAGTCCCCTAATTAAAAAATAGATTTAATGCATACCTTTTAAAAACTAGAAAATGAATACAATTTTTGGAGTTATTTTGAATTTGATTTTACCATAAAAATCATTGAATGAGGAGTTTAAAAATGACATTGATTGCCAAAATTGATCATTTTGTTAGTGTGGAAGATTTGACCAATGAGCAAATTTTGCTGCTGTTAAAGCGAGCATCTGCTTTTAAGCAAAAAGATTCATGGTTATGGGACTCTCCTAAAAAGCAAATTTTTGCTGCAAATCTCTTTTTTGAGAATAGCACGCGCACGCATAATAGTTTTTATATTGCACAGCGTAAATTAGGAATGGATGTGCTAGAGCTTGATGTAAAGACGAGTTCGTTGCAAAAAGGAGAAACTTTGTATGATACGCTAGTAACTTTATCTGCTTTAGGAGTCAATGTAGTAGTGATCAGATCAAATGTAAAACGTTATTGGGAAAATTTGATCAATGCTCCTATAATTGATTGCCATGTGGTTAATGGTGGTGATGGCAGTGGAGGGCATCCTTCACAGTGTTTACTAGATTTAATGACGATTCAAGAGGAATTTGGAGCATTTTCTGATCTGAGAGTGGCAATTGTTGGTGATTTAATACATTCGCGTGTAGCACGCAGTAATATGCAGATGTTAACAAGGTTTGGAGCAAAGATTATTTTCTCTGGACCAAAAGAATGGCACAATGAGGAATTCGATCATTACGGTCAATTTTTACCATTGGATGATTTGATCGATAAAGTAGATGTATTGATGATGTTAAGAGTGCAGCATGAGCGTCATAATAATCAGCAAAATTTTTCTAAGGAAGAGTATCATAAATTGTATGGGTTAACTAAAGAGCGAGCAAAGCGTTTGCAAAAACGAGCTATTATTATGCATCCAGCTCCGATTAATCGTGATGTGGAAATTGCAAGTGTTTTAGTTGAATCTCCAAAATCAAAAATTGTAGAGCAGATGAAAAATGGTGTTTATGCAAGGATGGCTATTTTAGAAGCGGTGATGAGTAGTAGATAAAAAATATGTCAGCCCCAATTATTGATTAAATGAGCATACTTGTGAAAAAAAGAATTGTTAGAATTTTAAATTGGGATACAATTTATTTGTAGTTGATATTGAAAAGTCGGTTTTATTTTTTCGTGAAAGAGAAGTGAAGTAAAGAGATGTTGTTTAAACAATCTGTAAAGCGTCAAGTTTTAGGTGTGCAGAGGTTGCTGCAATGTTTATGTGGTTCGTTTGCCATTGCTCTGGGAGCCCAAATATCGATTCCGTTCGTGCCGATTCCATTAACATTGCAAACAATGGCTGTTTTATTTGTTGTTTCCATGCTGGGCTCGAAAGGAGGGACTATTGCCGTTTTGCTTTACTTGCTGGAAGGAATAATGGGACTGCCAGTTTTTGCGGGATTTTCCTCCGGTATTTGGAGGATATTAAGTCCAACTGGAGGATATTTACTAGGATTTGTCCCTGCAGTGTATTTTTCCGGTACGCTTTTACATAGATACCATAATAGGAGCTTTGGAGCAATCTTTTTAGCAGGTTTGGTAGGCATATTAATCACATTTGTATGGGGATATTTACAACTTGCATATTTTGTTGGTTTCTCAAGAGCATATACGCTTGGGATAGTTCCGTTTTATGCTGCAGATCTGTTGAAATTGCTAATTTTTTCCCTATGGATTTGGACTTTTAAAAAAACGAAAAAATGATCTCCCTGAGACACCAGCATTTGGTGTGCTTACAAAATTTTCAAAAAAAAGGAGGGGCAACTACGCCTTTGTTATGGGCGTTAGGAGATTGCATCTATTCTAAACGACGCTTCTCATGGAAAAATTATTTTTATAACTTATCGAAATGATGTTATCTGTAAGCACCGTCCCAAAATGGTGAAAAATCAATGCTAAGACAAGATAAAAATAGAAAGTTAGATGTGTGTTTCGCTAAAATTTTTAATTTATATAGCAGAGCTGTTGTGTCATGATCTGAAATACATGAGTGGGGCGGGAAAAATTTGTCGGATTAAAAATTTAAAGAGATTTGTGGAGGTTATTGCTGGTTTAACATATGCAGCAACTGTTTGGGGCGGGTCTTGAGCTTTAGAGCTTGTTTATGATGATCTTTAAAGCGTCAACAGACTCTTTAATTCTGTTTATTCGTCATCATTTTTTCTATAATATTGCTCAAAAAAGAATTCTCTATGTTTTTTTGCTATATTTTTAGCTCCTAACTGCTCCCAAATACCAATAGCTGCCATCATTTTTTCAAAACCCTCATCACGTTTACCCACTTTCAAACAATAAAATCCCTGAACATAAAGAAAAATATTACGCTCGTGCAAAAATTCTTCCTCTAATAATAAAGAAATTTCATGTAGAAAATTAAAAGCGTTCTTAAGATGATCTTTCATTATGCAAACCATAGCAATATTTAATAGCGCCTTTATTAAAATTTGCTTATTTTTTGAAATACTGCAATAAAGATCTTTTCTTGCAATAATTTTTTTTACAAGCATGCACATGATATCAATATTTAAAATATCTGCTAAAAACATAAATATTACTAATTCATAATAACCATATATTTTTAAAGATAATAGATAATCAGCAACATGTTTTTGGTTAAAATTTGGAATTTTAAAATTTTTATCCCAATTATGAATCGAAATTGAAATCATTATAACATTTAAGTACCGCCATTTTTCTTTTTTTGTAAGAGAAAGTTCTTTTTTTAAATAACTATGCAATAACGGTAAATTAGCTTCGTAATGATTTTTTGCTAGTTTAAGAAAT
Source organism: Streptococcaceae bacterium (assembly GCA_031269775.1). GTDB lineage: Bacteria > Bacillota > Bacilli > Lactobacillales > Streptococcaceae > JAIRLR01. The sequence continues at coordinate 8,647 of JAISYQ010000027.1, read as the reverse complement.
AATTCTTCTATCGTATTATCAGCATAATCTTTGGCCATTACTAAAAATTCTTCAATCGAAACATTAATCATTTTTAATGCACGAAATAATTTTTTTGCTGATAAATCAGATTGCCCATTTTCAAATCTTGCTAACTGTTTAGGAGAAACTTCTCCACCATCTAGGTCATCTAAAGTAATATTTTTTGCTTCACGTAATTCTCTAAAAACTTCTCCATAATCTCTTGCCATTGTAACTCCCATCCTGAAATTCTATAAGATTGTTATATTTAAAAAAATTATACCTCTATTGACAAATAATAAAAGAGAATTTTTCACTTTTTACTCATTATCTTTTCTGTGATAAATAAAGCAAAGAAACGATAAAGTGTGAATTTAGCAAGTGTTTTTCGTAAGGCGATCAGTATGCTGGAAGAATAGATCTTCTCGAAAACTAGATGTATTAGAATTTTGTTTTCTTTTTCCCCGATACATCGTCAAAAAGCCTCAAAATAGAACAACTATTTTTACGTTTTTTTCCTTGTCTCAGGAAAAAATTGAAACGAATTCTTTTTATACCCTAATTTCCGAGGAGGTCTAATAAAAACAGTCAGCATTGACTGACTGTTTTTGTGAAAAATATTTGCATTATCCTGCTGAATAAACAGATACTTGCTTTTTATCACGGCCACGACGTTCAAAACGTACGACACCTTCGATTTTAGCAAATAAAGTATCATCTCCGCCGATACTAACATTTATCCCTGGAAAAATTTTGGTGCCACGTTGACGATAAAGAATAGAACCACCTTTAACAATTTGACCATCAGCTGCTTTTGCTCCTAAGCGTTTTGACTTGGAATCACGTCCATTAGAGGTTGATCCGCCACCTTTTTTATGAGCAAAGAATTGCAAATTCATCTTTAACATAAGATCCACCACCTTATTTATAATCAATTAATTTGAGAATTTCATTAAGTTTGCCAAATTAAGTGTAAGTTTTGTTTTTGTTTCAAAGCTAGAAATGCAAGCGTATGAACAGGTCTATTACTTACAAGAATGTGGCAAACAAATAAGGCACAACGCTGTTAAGATTGTATAAATTTTCAAATTAATCGACTACATTTTCAATTTTTATATACTTACCGTAATCTTTTTCAATTGTTCTCAAACCTAAATAAAGACTTTCAAGTAAAAGCTGTGAATAATTATTATGTTTAATTGTCTTACTTTTAACAGGTTCAATATAAAGATAACCAGTTTTATTATTAATTTTAACAATCGGCTTAGTTAAAGCTAAAAGTTCCATCGAATTGATTGCATTAATCGCTAAAGCACTTACCCCTGCGCAAACAACATCATTGCCATATTCTCCGCTTAAAGCATGGCCTTTAATTGTACAACAAAGAATATCTGCACTTTTATCACATTTACGCTTAAAAACTGCATTAATCATAACTTTTCTCCATTTATACAAATCAGGAAGTTAGCTGTTAAAAATTTTGTTATAAAAACTTTTAACGACAGATTCTTAAGACTAAATATTAATTGTATCAATGATTACTTTTGTATATGGTTGACGATGGCCTTGTTTACGATGAGAATGCTTTTTAGGTTTATACTGAAAAATCACAACTTTTTTTTGTTTGCCATGTTTTTCTATTGTTCCGACAACTGTTGCTCCCTTTACTAATGGAGCTCCCACAGTAGTAGAGTCTCCACTAACTAAAACAACTTTATCAAATGTTACCCTTTCTCCGACTTCTACATTTAATTTTTCAACATAAATAGCTTGATTAGCTTCAACCTTAATTTGTTTACCCCCAGTTTTAATAATTGCATACTTATTCATTACGGCACCTCCTTATAAAAGTGCTTAAAATCTGCTTGTTTGTCAGATTTGTCAAACTAAGTGTCTATAATCTGAACTTATTAGAATCTGTTTACTATCTATAACGCTTGTACGTACGAAGTTTCGCAAATACAGCAGGTGTATTCTATAGAAAAATTTCAATACTGTCAAATTTCATTTGCAAAAATTATTAGTAGTGTGACCTATAGTCCATCAACGTTTTTTTTATTTTTTTAGCTATATTTTTCGCAAGTCCAACTGCTTGCAATTCTTCAATGCTTGCTTCTTTGATTTTTTTCAAAGATTTAAAATTTTTAAGCAAAGACCTCTTGTGTTTTGTTCCTACTCCTTTAATATCATCCAAAATAGATGTAAAACTGTTTTTTGAACGTAACTTGCGGTGAAAAGTAATCGCGAAACGATGTACTTCATTTTGAATTCTCTCTAGTAAGAAAAATTCTTCAGAGTTACGAAGAAGTGGGATTTTTTCAAACTTTGAGCCGAACAATAACTCATGTGTGCGATGTTTTTCATTTTTTACCAAAGCTGCAATTGGAAGATCCAAACCTAACTGATTATAGAGCACTTCTAACGCTGCATCAATCTGACCTTTACCACCATCAAGTAAAATCAGATCTGGAAACGGTAAACTTTCTTTTAGAACACGTGAATATCTTCGATAAATTACTTCTTTCATTGATGCGTAATCATCAGCGCCTTGCACTGTTTTAATTTTATACTTACGATATTCATTTTTGACTGGTTTTCCATCAATAAAACAAACCATTGCAGCTACCGGACTTGTTCCTGAAATATTTGAATTATCAAAAGCTTCGATTCGAACAGGTGTTGGAATATTTATTGCCTCACCTAAGCGCTTAATCGCACCGATCGTTTTTTCTTCACGCTTTATTAGCAAATCAAATTTTTCTTGCAAACTGATATTGGCATTTTTTATCGCCAAATCCACTAATTTTTTCTTTTCACCACGTTTTGGCTGTAAAATTTTAGTCTTAATCATTGCTTTAACACTTGCTACATCAACTTCTTGCGGCAGCAAAATTTCCTTTGGTATAAAATGTTCATTCTTTTCATAAAATTGCCCAATATATGTTAAAAAATCCTCCGATACTTCCCCATAAAAAGGAAATAATGAAACATCACGCTCGATTAATTTTCCCTGCCGTATAAAAAAAACTTGCACACACATATATCCCTTGCTTGCAACATAACCAAACACATCACGGTCCTTTTGATCGATATTCATCATCCTTTGTTTAAGTAATACCGTTTCAATAGATTGAATCTGATTACGCAATTCAGCAGCTTTTTCAAAGGCTAGTTGTTTAGAAGCATCATCCATCTTCATCTTTAACTTTTTGGTGATCACTTCATGCCCGCCATTTAAAAATTTTTTTATCTCTCCTACCATTAAAGGATATACTTTTTTAGAAATATTAAATATACAAGGTGCTAAACATTGCTGCATATGATAGTACAAACATGCCTCTTTAGGCGCGATTTTACACTTTCTAAGTGGGTATAATCTATCCAAAATCTTCTTTGTATCATTAGCTGCTCCCACATTGGGAAAGGGACCAAAATAATATGCTTTATCTTTTAGAACTTTACGTGTAATTAAAAGTCTTGGGTAATTTTCATTGGTAATTTTAATAAATGGATATGTTTTATCATCCCTTAACATAACATTATACTTGGGCTGATTTTTTTTAATCAGATTAATTTCAAGTAAAAGTGCTTCAATATTTGATTCTGTTACAATTATCTCAAAATCAGCAATCTCACTTATCAAATGCTCTGTCTTTGTATTATGACTGCCAACAAAATATGAGCGCACACGATTTTTTAAAACTTTCGCTTTTCCCACGTAAATGATTGTACTAAAGCTATCCTTCATTAAATAACATCCAGGATTACTTGGAAGTAAGCTTAATTTTTCTTTAATCTGCATATTCATTTTTTTACCGCCATTTTCTGTTGAAAGATTTCAAGAAAATAAAACTTACCATTCTTTCTTTATCTAACCTTAACCATATCTTTACCAAATAAATTAACGGCCTTATCAATAATATCTGCATCTTTATTGAAAGATTTATAATCTTTGGCGACGATATTTTGCGTCATATCAACTTTATCTAATTGCAATTTTTTTCTATTTTCTTTAATAAACGCCCGCCGAAGTTTTGGCCACTGACTATTTGTGACAATGACCAAATCAGGTGCAAAACCAATCATCTTATTTAAATTATTACGAACAACTTGTTTTAGTGTTTCATCCTTACTTGCTTTTATTGCTAAAATATCATAATCATAAGCAACAACCATTTGTCCATCATTAGCAGCTACCGGCTCACTGGCCTTCATCATTGCTTTGCACCTTGCATCAAGAGAATTCAATAAATCTGGCCATACCTTTTTTAAAGTAGTTAAGTGTGTTTTGGTGGCCGATAATAATACTTGATGAATTTGCGCAACTGGATTTTTATAATCAGCTTTGCTTTTACTTGAATTATTATTTACTAAACGATTTTCAGAAAAAATATCTTTACCTTTTTGTAAATTTTTAACTATATTTTGCAATTGACTCAATTCTTCGCGTAAAGATTCTAAACCTTTATGATCATTTTCCCAGGTCTTAATAATTGATGAAGCTTGTGAAGATGTTGCTAATTTTACAGTTACAACTTCTAAATATACATTTGTAAGATTACTTAGACGAATTTCTTGTTGTGCTTCATTTAAAAGTTTGATATAAGTATAGATATCTTCAGAACAAAGTTTAATACTCAACTGTTTAAACGTATCCGTTAAAACTCCTCTTATTTCTGTAACTAATTGCGCAGCATATCTATACATCAATAAATCTCGATTATATAAAATCATATCCTCTAAAAAACGTTTAGCTTCTTTTCCTTGCTCAAGGATCGTTCCTAAAACCTTAAGAGACTTTTCAACATTTTTTTCATAAACTGCTAACATATACCGATCCATCATATCTCTTGTCAAGCTGCCCGTTATCATCATGGTATCTTCACTTGTTAGAGTATCTTCTGTGAAAGAAATAGCTTGATCTAAAATCGATAACGCATCCCGCATACTACCTTCAGCTACGCGAGCAATTGTATAAAGTGCTTTTTCTTCAAACTTAATTTTAAGTTTTTGTAAAATATCTTTTAAATGATAAACGATATCTTTTATCCCAATTCGCTTAAAATTAAAACGTTGTGTTCTTGAAATAATTGTTGGCAAAACTTTATGTACTTCTGTAGTAGCTAGAATAAAAACAACATTAGCTGGCGGCTCTTCCAATATCTTTAATAAAGCATTAAAAGCATTAGTTGAAAGCATATGTACTTCATCAATAATATAAATTTTATAATCTGCTAAAACTGGGGAGTATTTCACTGTATCACGAAGATTGCGAATCTCATCCACACCATTATTACTAGCGGCATCAATCTCTAAAACATCTTCTAGGCGATCTTCAGTAATTGCTATACACATCTCACACTGATTACACGGTTCACCATCTTGCAAGTGATGACAATTCAAAGCTTTAGCAAAAATGCGAGCTACACTAGTTTTCCCAGTTCCACGAGGGCCGGTAAATAAATACGCATGACTTGCCTTTCCTTGCAAAATTGCCTGTTTTAAAGTTATCGAAATGGCTTTTTGCCCAATAATTTCATCAAAACGCTGTGAACGAAAAGTTCGATATAACGCTTGATAATTCATGACATTCTCACCCTTAAAAGTCTTTTTATCCTCATTTGCAAGTATTATAGCATAGCAAATTTTTATGCTGATACATTTTTGAATGCAACTTATGCGTTAGAAAATATTAAATTTCCGGCTAATAATGAGCTGTTAAAGAAGTGTTAGATAACTTAAGTTTCTTCAACCATTATTATCTAGTTAAATCTTTCCACCGTTCAAGTTAATAATTAATAGATTAAGTAGCATTAATACCATCTTTTTAATGATTAGTAGAGCTTACTATTTTATTTAAGAAGAAATTTATAAATGTAACAAACTTCATACTAAGATTGTCTTGTGGTATGTTTCTTAGTAAAATACGAGAGGTAAGAATAAAAATAGGGAGATGAATTTATTGTTTGATAAGATTGATCAGTTAGCGGTAGATACAATTCGTACTTTATCGATAGATATGGTGCAAAAAGCAAATTCAGGGCATCCAGGTTTGCCCATGGGAGCTGCGCCTCTTGCTTATGTTTTATGGTCACATCATTTAAAAATTAATCCAACAACATCAAGAGATTGGACTAATCGCGATCGTTTCGTGCTTTCAGCCGGTCATGGCTCTGCAATGCTTTATAGTTTACTGCATTTAGCAGGTTTTAAAGTATCGATTAATGATTTAAAACAGTTTCGGCAATGGCAGTCAAAAACGCCTGGACATCCGGAAGTTCATCATACTGATGGAGTTGAGGCAACAACAGGGCCTCTTGGGCAAGGAGTAGCTATGGCTGTAGGAATTGCGATGGCTGAAGCACATTTAGCAGCAGGATATAATCAGCCTGATTTTGCGATTATAGATCACTACACTTATGCTTTGGTCGGTGATGGTGATTTGATGGAAGGAGTTTCTCAAGAGGCAGCTTCTCTTGCTGGACATTTAAAGTTAGGAAAAATGATTGTTTTGTATGATTCAAATGACATTTCTTTAGACGGACCAACGTCTAAATCTTTTACAGAAAATGTTGGCGGTCGGTTTAAAGCTTATGGTTGGCAGCATATTTTAGTTGAAGATGGTAATGATTTAAAAGCAATCTCTTGTGCGATTGATTTAGCAAAAAAAACGCTTGATCAACCGACGTTAATTGAAGTAAAGACGATTATTGGTTTTGGATCTCCTAAGCAAGGAACATCTAGTGTACATGGTGCACCACTTGGTAAAGATGGTGTGATAGCGGCTAAAAAAGCTTATGGTTGGGAATATCCTGAATTTACAGTGCCAAAAGAGGTGGCAGCTCGTTTTAAAGAGAGAATCTTTGATAAAGGATTAAAGGAAGAAGCAGTGTGGAATGCTTTATTTGCAAAGTATAGAAAAGCTTATCCTAAATTAGCTGAACAATATGAAAAGGCTTTTGCAAACGAGTTAATAAAAGGTTGGCAAAAAAATCTTCCAAGCTATAAAGTAGGAGAGTCTGCTGCTAGTCGCGTGACTTCAAAAGAGATGATTCAAGCAATTTCTAAAGCTTTACCTAATTTTTGGGGTGGATCGGCTGACCTTTCAGCATCAAATAATACTATGATAGCAGCAGCAGATTTTGAGTCGGATAATTATAAGGGTAAAAACATTTGGTTTGGTGTGCGTGAGTTTGCAATGGCAGCAGCGATGAATGGAATTGCTTTGCATGGTGGGACACTTGTTTATGGTGGAACTTTCTTTGTCTTTGTTAATTATTTATTGCCAGCAATTCGCTTAGCTGCGATGCAAAAATTACCAATAATTTATGTGTTAACGCATGACTCTGTTGCTGTTGGTGAAGATGGGCCAACGCATGAGCCGATTGAGCAATTAGCAAATCTTCGTTCAATGCCCAATTTATGTGTGATTCGTCCGGCTGATGGAAACGAGGTCGCTGCTGCTTGGGAGTTAGCGGTTCAAATTAAAACAAAACCAACGGCGCTTATTTTAAGCAGGCAAAGCTTACCAGTACTTAAAGGAACAAGAGAAAAAGCAAGAGAGTTTGTGACAAAAGGAGCTTATGTTTTATCTTTTGCCAAAGAAGCAACACCAGAGGGGATTTTAATTGCAACCGGCTCAGAAGTAAACTTGGCTATGTTAGCACAAGAAGCTTTAAGAAAAAAAGGAAGGGACGTATCTGTTGTTTCGATGCCAAGTATGGACTTATTTGATGTACAATCTAGTAAGTATCAAGAGTCTGTTTTACCAAAAAAAGTGCGCAAGCGTGTAGCTATTGAAGCAGCTGCAAGCTTTGGATGGGCAAAATATCTTGGTTTAGATGGGGTAAGTGTTAGTGTAGATCACTTTGGAGCAAGTGCACCAGGGGAAATTATTTTTGAAAAATTTGGTTTTACAGTTGAAAAGATTGTGCAAACATTTGAGAGTTTGTAAGAGATCTTAATTTTGATCAAAGAATATTGTGCAGAAAATTTTATGAATATTCCAAAAGCTATTGATGCAGGAGCTAATCGCATAGAGTTATGTGATAATTTATCAGTCGGTGGCATAGCTAAGTGTTAATGTCATTGAGCTAACAACGCAATACGCACATGAAAAACAAGTCTCTGTTATGTGTATGATTCGCTCGCGAAGTGGAGATTTTATTTACACGGATTTTGGGCTAAATAATGGAGGCTGATATATATTTAGAAGCTAGCAAACGAGGTGTTGACGGAATTGTTTTTGGTGCTTTAAATGAAGAAAATTGGCTTGATGAAGAGAAAGTTAAACAGCTGTTAAGGCTTTAGTGATGATTTGTGAAGATTTTGAAAAAATTTACCTTGAACTAGAAAGGTTCAAAAAACAAACCTTTCTAGAATTTATGATATGTGGTTAAAACTAATTTCTCAGTAGCGGAATTTTAGATTCTAGATGTTAATCCAAAAGGCTGGGCAAATACCATAATTACCCCAGTTAATATCGCTAGCATAATTGGTAAGTCCTTTGCCGACTATACAGCTGCTGCTGTTAACGATAATTTTTTAGATTTATTTTTGGGAATCTCGCTATTTTTATGAAAATTTAAAGCGCCTTGATATCCGCTATCAAATCGAGCTAAAATACCCCCTGAAATCGCATAGCCAA
>JAISYQ010000009.1 GCA_031269775.1 Streptococcaceae bacterium | reverse complement strand
TAATGAAACAGCTAAATTCACTGTTAAAAGATGTAAAGTATGACTAAAGAGATCTAGCTCATTATAACCCCAGATATTGACATCTATAAAATAATCAGCTGCTTTTTGTACAATATCTTGAGGAATGGGAAAATGAGGATCTAAGTCATGAATTAAATCAGCAATGTATAAAACATAAAAATAGTTTTCTTTATTTGTTAAAATAGCATTCTTTTTTGCAGTCAACATACTTTTAAGCATTTCAATATTTTTATCACAATGATATTGACCTGTCATTCTATAAAAAATTTCGTCTTCATCAATCGGATAATCCTTAGCCGCTAATTCAAGCTCTTCAACAGGGACATTAATATTTTGGGCTAATTTTAAAAGATAACTATACTTGATAGCACAAACTCCATTTTCAAAATTCCATAAAGTTTTGCGCGCACAAACACCCCTACATGCTTCGTCTGAGCTGATATTTTTCGATAATCTAAAAGCTTTGAAGGCTTCGCCTAATCTTGCATCAAATCTTTTACTTTGTTCTTCAACCATGCTTACCTCTCTTTTCTTTTTTATTTGACATTTAATCTTTTTAAACAATTTGATTTTACTATAAAAATGCAAAAATTATTTTTTGTAAAGTTTGCTATACAATTTAATTGTATAAAAGTTAAAGTTTGCTATAACAATGATAATTTCGCCAGGTTGGAGTCAATTGAAAAGATCATGATAGCTGCTCTTAAAGTTTTTTTATGTTCTCTAGTGTGAAATGTAAAAAAAGATCTAATGCAAAGAGATCTTCATCACTTGAAAATAAGTAAACAAGCTCTAAATCATTTTATAAAAAATCGCGATACATCATTCCAAGTGACCGCAATCATTAACAGCAACATAAATACGATACCTACAAGTGTAATAATTCCTTCTTTTTCATGACTTATCGGCTTGCCGCGAATCCCTTCAATCACATTTAAAATAATCTTGCCACCATCTAGTGCTGGAATAGGAAATAAATTAGCAAAACCAAGATTCATTGATAGCATAGCCATTAAATAAATCACCGACCAAAAACCTGCTTTACTAGCTATTTGGCTCATTTGAAAAATTCCGACTGGACCAGATAATTTATTTAAACTAAACCCTGTTAACAAATTTGCTAATGTCTTAAGGATAGTAAGTGAAGCAAACCATGCTTCTTTAAAACCACCCAAAATAATACCACTCACCAAAGAACGATCCATTGGTCGACTAATCCCAATAGCCCTACCAAACTTTTTATTTTTATAAATCTTTGTTTTCAGAGGTAATTTTAAAGAAAAGATTTTTTTGCCACGTTTAACTTTTAATGTTACTTTTTTATCTAAATGTTTACGAAAATTTGTTACTAATTCATTCCAATCAGTAATTTTCACTCCATTAACTGACTCAATGCAATCCTTTGCTTTTAAACCAATCTTCTCTGCTAAACTGCCCTTTTGCACCGAATCAATCTGATTGGTATTAGCAATAGGAGATCCACCTTGCATAAAGGTAAGTAAGCTAAATAACAAAACACCCAAAATAAAATTATTCATCGGTCCAGCAAAATTGGTTAAAATCCTACTCACAACACTTGCTGATTGTATCTGCACATCTTTTGGAGCAATTAAAATCTCTGTTCCATCTTCTTCTATAATAAAAGCATCGTGATCAACCTTATAAATAACCGACTTTGTCTCATCTCCATTAATAAATCCACGAACAAACAATTGATCTTCTAAATCAATCTGCTCAACTTCAAAAGGCAAACCATTCTCTAGCACAACCTTACGGCTAAGATTAATTTTCTGAACCACATTATTTTCATTAAGTAAAAGGGTAATTGGCGTTCCCGGATTAATTTCATCCATTTTATCCGCCCAACCAGCCATTCGCACATAGCCTCCTATAGGCAATAAACGGATAGTATATGCCGTACCTGATTTATCGCGGTGATAAAAAAGTTTTGGACCAATTCCAATTGCAAACTCACGCACCAAAATCCCAGCGCGTTTCGCAAAAAAAAGATGGCCACACTCATGTATTATCACAAGAATACCAAATATGATAATAAAGGTAATAATCGCTTTCATAATTTTTCCCTCATCCACTCACAAACCTTTTTGCGAGTCTTTTTATCAATCTCAATGATCATCTTAAGTGTCAAATTTTCCTTTTCTTGATGTTTAAAAACTGCTCTTTTAATCAATTCTTCAATTTCTAAATATTTTATTTTCCCAGCAATAAAAGCATTCACTGCAACTTCATTAGCAGCATTAAACACTGTTGGAAAACTCCCAGCTTTTCTCCCAACAGCAAAAGCTAAAGGAAGCATTGGAAAACGTTCTTCATCCAATTTATCAAAATGTAGCGAAAAAGCATTAGCTATATCAAAAATTTTTTCATTTTTTAAAAACATCCGATTAGGAAAAGTCAGTGCATGCTGAATAGGCTCGCGCATATCATTTGATCCAAGTTGAGCCAGATAAGCTCCATCAACTAATCTAATCATTGAGTGAACAGTGCTTTCTCGATGTAAAACTATTTTAATTTTATCATAAGGCATACCAAATAACCAATGCGCTTCAATCACTTCTAAGCCCTTGTTAACCATTGTAGAAGAATCAATTGTAATCTTTTTACCCATTGACCAATTAGGATGTTTTAATGCACTCTCTAAAGTAACATGCTTTAATTTATCGCGTGTTAAATCACGAAAACTGCCTCCAGAAGCAGTAATAACTAGCTCTTTGACATTTTTAATATCCTGCCCTTGCAATACTTGAAAGATAGCAGAGTGTTCACTATCTACTGGCAAAATTTTTACACATCTTTTTCTTGCTGCTTGCATAATCCATTCTCCAGCCATCACTAAAGTTTCTTTATTCGCTAAAGCTATATCCTTTCCACTCTTAATAGCAGCCAAAGTTGGCAATAGCCCAACAGAGCCAGCTACCGCTGTTAAAACAATATCAGCACCTTTGGCAGTTGCAACTGCCACAAGTCCCTCTAACTTTGCAATAAACTTAATCTTAGGATATAGCAAAGAAAGCATTTGCACCATTTGTTGATTACAAACACCAACAATTAAAGGATGAAACTCTTCAATAATCTCTTTTGCTAGCTTAATATTTGAATAAAAAGAAAAAGCAACTAATTCAAAAATTTCAGGATTATTACGCAAAACATCTAAAGTACTCTTGCCAATTGAACCAGTTGCTCCCAAAAGACTAATCTTTTTTTTCATTTACTTTCCTCAATTTCATTTTAAAACAATTTAAATAACTGCATTAACGGCAAGATAAATAATAAACTATCAAAACGATCTAAAACTCCTCCATGTCCTGGCAAAAGTTTGCCTGAATCTTTCACATCAAAATGACGCTTGATTGAACTTTCCACTAAATCGCCAAATTGAGCTACTGCTGAAAATAAAAGAGATAAAAATATCACTGTTAAGGCTGTATGATGAAAATAATTCTTTGCTTCAAATAAAAAAACAAAAATCATCGTTACAATAAAAGCAGATAAAAGTCCTCCTAATGCTCCTTCAATCGTCTTACTAGGAGAAACTTCTGGGCATAACTTATGTCGTCCATACTTTAAGCCTACAAAATAAGCGCCAATATCAGTTGCCCAAACAATAAAAAGGGCTAAAAACAGCACTGGTAAACCCATCTTACGAGCGTTAAGCAAAGAAGAAAAGCCTACACCTACATAAAGACTTGCGATCACAGGAAAAGCTGCTTCATCGATAGAATAGGTATTTTTTGAAATTACAGAAGCCCCTAAAAATAACATAACAATTAAAAAAAACAGTAAAAATTGCCCCTTATCTTTGGGCAAAAATTTAAAGTATGCGGGTAATGGAAACACCAACATTGCCGATGCAATAATAGCTAAAACGCCCTCAAAACTTTTAATATCTAACTTGTGCATATGAAATAACTCATAAACACTAATACCTGCCATTACTGTTACTAAAATTGATAAAGGCAAACCGCCTAGCACAAGAGCTGGAAGAAAAAGTGCTAAAGCAACAACTGCCGTAATCACTCTTGTTCTCATAACAACCTCCGTTTAATTCATATTCCACCAAAACGTCTATTTCTCTTTTGATAAGAAGCAATTGCCTTTTTAAGCGAATGCTCATCAAAATCTGGCCATAATTCATCTGTAAAATATAACTCACTATACGCAATCTGCCATAACAAAAAATTACTAATCCGCTCTTCTCCACTACTACGAATCAAAATTTCCGGATCTCGCACATCCTTTCTAAAAACACCTGTCATTAATACATCACTAAATGTTTCTTCAGTAATTGCATCAAGCTTAAGTTCTCCTTTTGCTACCTTTTTTGCAATTTTTTGCGTAGCTGTTAAAATCTCTGCACGACTTCCGTAGTTAAAAGCAAAGTTAAGAATCATCCCTGTATTATTTTTTGTTTTATCAATAGCTTGTAAAACGGCTTTTTGAGTATGCTTTGGCAACTCATCTATATAACCTATCACACTTACTTTAACATTCTCTTTGATTAAATCTGGAACAAAATTATCAAAAAAATCTACAGGAAGTTTCATCAAAAAATTAACTTCACTATCTGGTCTTTGCCAATTTTCTGTTGAAAATGCATAAAGTGTTAATACTTTAACACCAAGTTTACTTGCTGCTTTTGCTACTTTTTTTACCGTATTCACTCCCTCTTTATGACCAGCAATTCTAGGTAATTTTCTTTTCTTAGCCCAACGACCATTCCCATCCATAATAATCGCTATGTGCTTAGGAATTTCTAAAGATTCATCGAATTCTAGATCAACGCTCTTTTTCTTTCTTTTCCTTGAAAACAGTGTAAACATTTCGCTTTCCTTTCAATTGTGAATTAAAACACAGTAAGCATTTTATCATAAAAAAAGAGAAAATATTTTTATGCTTTCTCACTAAATAAAAATGAAGTTCAACAACTTTCTTTCAAATGGTTTAAAAATTAATTTCCCACATATAATTGCTTGTGAGAAAAGGTGTATTTTTAAGATATGAATTCCTTGAAAAATGTCAATTTTATACAAATTGGAAATCCTTTTTTGATACAATAAAAATATCAAATATCAAACAAAAAAGTCGAAAAGTGCCTTTATCTGATTAAAAAACAAATACTAAAGCGATTGGTAAACGAAATTCTTTTTACTAGGGATCATAAACAACCTCTTTAAAGGAGAAAAAGTGAATGAATTTTTTGGAAGAAATTTTGCCTAGTGATTGGCAAGATAAATTGTTTAGTAGTTTAAGGACCGAGAGTTTTGTTAAATTATCGCAATTTGTAGCACAGGAGTACGAAAACAAAACAATTTATCCTGCTAAGGAAAATATTTTTCAGGCATTAAAGCTAACACCGTACTCTAAAGTGCGAGTAGTAATATTAGGACAGGATCCATATCATGGCGAAAATCAAGCCCATGGTTTAAGTTTTTCGGTGAAGGAGGGAATTGCTTTTCCTCCTTCTTTAAAGAATATTTTTAAAGAATATCAAGAAGATACAGGTCTTCCTGAGCCTAAGAGCGGAGATTTGACAAAATGGACAAAAGAGGGGGTATTATTGCTTAATACCGTTTTAACAGTTCAGCAAAATTGCGCAAATGCTCATGCAAAAAAAGGTTGGGAAGAATTTACAGATGAAGTGATTAAAGCAATAAACAAGAAGAATACACCTGTGATTTTTATTTTGTGGGGGAAAGCTTCACGTGCTAAGAGGAAATTGATTTTTCGCCGTCATATAATTTTAGAAGCATCTCATCCTAGTCCATTATCTGCTTATCATAGTTTTTTTGGTTCTAAACCATTTTCAACGATCAATGCAAAGTTACTAAAGCTTGGGGAAAAAGAAATTGATTGGCAGCTTAATTAAAAGATAAACTACGAACAAATTAAGAGCTGTCAATTAGACAAAATAATTGTAGAAAAGAGGTTAATGATGGAAATTTTTGAAATTAGTAATCAATTAACAAAGTACAAAGAAATTATTGCAAGTTTTAGGAGGTCTCTTTGACTTAGAGCAACTTAAAGCTGATATTGCTGAAAATGAGTATCAAATGAGTCAGACCAATTTTTGGGATAATAGCAAAGAGGCGCAAAAGGTGATTGATAAGGTAAATGTTTTAAAAACTACCTATCAATCATTTATGGATTTAAGTAAAGAGATTGAAGAGCTGATGATTCTTTTTGAGATGTTGCAAGAAGAGGCTGATGAGGAAATCCAAAAGGAATTAAAAAAGCGCTTATCAAAATTAAGCAATAATTTAAAAGCATATGAATTAGCTCAACTTTTAAATCAGTCTCATGATGCCAATAATGCATTATTAGAAATTCATTCAGGTGCTGGGGGTACGGAGTCTCAAGATTGGGGAAGCATGTTACTTCGTATGTATACGCGTTGGGCAGATAAGCATCATTTTGATGTAGAAACTTTGGATTATCTAACAGGAGAAGAAGCTGGAATTAAAAGTGTTACCTTGTTAATTAAAGGACGTAATGCATATGGTTATTTGCGTAGTGAAAAAGGTGTGCATCGCCTAGTTAGAATCTCTCCTTTTGATTCAGCAAAACGTCGTCATACTTCTTTTGCTTCAGTAGATATTATGCCAGAGCTTACTGAAGATATAGAAGTAGAGATTAATCCTGATGATTTAAAGGTTGACGTTTACCGAGCTAGTGGAGCAGGCGGGCAGCATATTAATAAAACCTCAAGTGCTGTGCGTATTACTCATTTACCAACAAAGATAGTGGTGCAATCACAAGCGCAACGCTCGCAATTTCAAAATCGCAATCAAGCTATAAACATGCTAAAAGCGAAATTGTACCAATTAGAGATTGATAAAAAAGAGCAAGAAGTAGCGGCTTTGAAAGGAAAACAGTTAGAGATTGGTTGGGGGTCACAAATTAGGTCGTATATTTTTCATCCATATTCGATGGTGAAAGATCATCGAACAAATTTTGAAACAGGGAATGTCCAAGCGGTGATGGATGGTGATTTAGATGATTTTATTGATGCATATTTAAAAAGGCAATTAAAATAAAAACAATTTATGTATTTCTTTGAAATATATTTGCAATAATTAAATGTTATGATTGCCGAGTTAAAGCATATTTGATTAAGTGAGAGTTTGTTTATTTATCTCTTTTAATGAATTTTTGGGGAGGAAATTATTCTCATGAGTATGATTGAGATGCAAGATATCGTTAAAAAGTACAATAATGGCACAACAGCCATTCGCGGACTTGATGTAAACATTGAACAAGGAGAATTTGTATATGTAGTTGGCCCTTCTGGTGCGGGAAAATCCACATTTGTTAAATTAATGTATCGAGAAGAAAAAGCAACGGAGGGAAAAATTTTTGTTGCTGATTGGAATTTATTAAAGTTAAAAAATCGAGAAATTCCTTTTTTGCGTCGAGAAGTAGGTGTTGTATTTCAAGATTATAAATTACTGCCAAAGAAAACTGTATATGAAAATGTTGCTTATGCTATGCAGGTTATTGGTAAAAAGCCTAGAGATATAAAAAGGCGAACAATGGAAGTTTTAGATCTTGTCGGTTTAAAACATAAAGTTAGGATGTTTCCAGATGAGTTGTCTGGTGGAGAACAGCAGCGTATAGCAATTGCCAGAGCAATTGTCAATACCCCTAAAGTTTTAGTGGCAGATGAGCCAACCGGTAATTTAGATCCAGAAAATTCTTGGGAAATTATGAATCTTTTAGAGCGAATTAATTTGCAAGGAACAACAGTAATAATGGCTACTCATAATGCCCAAATTGTAAATACTCTGCGTCACCGTGTTATCGCAATTGAAAATGGCCGTATTATTCGCGATCAATTGGAAGGAGAATATGGTTACGATGATTAAAACATTTTTACGACATGTTTGGGAAAGTCTGAAAAGTTTAAAGCGTAATGGTTGGATGACAGTGGCTTCTACTTCAGCAGTAGCAATTACTTTAATTTTAGCTGGTATCTTTTTAGCAATTATTATGAATATAACTAAAGTTGCTTCAGATATTGAAAATGATGTAAATGTTACAGTTTTTATAGATATTGGAACAGGTAAAGAAGAAATAGCTGTGCTTAAAAAAGAGATAAAGAAAGTAAATCATGTTAAAAACATTAATTTTTCAGGCAAAGATGATCAATTAAAAAATATTCAGTCAACTCTAGGAGATGCTTGGAAATTATTTCAAGGAGATAGTAATCCACTCTACGATACTTTTATTGTTAGTACGAATAGTCCTGATAATACTAAAGGAGTTGCTAAAAAGATTGGCGGTATAAAGCATGTTTATAAGGCAGATTATGGCGGAGCAAGTTCAGATCGTTTAATTGCTTTTACCAAAAACATTCAAACTTGGGGCTTAGGGGCTGCTGTTTTGCTATTATTTGTAGCAATTTTTTTAATTTCAAATACAATTCGTATTACGATTATTTCTCGACAGACAGAAATTCAAATTATGCGCTTAGTTGGAGCACAAAATGGTTTTATTCGCTGGCCTTTTTTTCTTGAAGGAGCGTGGATTGGTTTGATCGGATCAATTATTCCCATTGTACTAATTTGCTTTAGCTATAAGACAATTTATGAAGTGTTAAATCCAGAACTTGTTCGTTCACATTATTCTATGTATCCTCCTGGAATCTTTTTGCCACAAATTACAGGTTTAACTGTATTGATTGGAGTATTTATTGGATCATTTGGTTCAGTAGTTGCGATGCGTAGATTTTTAAAACTATAGTAGACTTGAACTGAAATAAGTGTTTTAACCTTTGTGTGATAGATAAATCTTTGAAAAAATTTTAAATCCATAGAAATAGGTGAATTTATGAAAGCGAATTACCTTCTAAAAAAAGAAGCTAAAATTATTTTACCAGGCAATCGCCTTTCATTTGCTATATTGTCTTTTATTCCGTTTTTATGTAATGGCAAAAATTTTATTGGTTGGTGGAATAATTTACATAGCAGAAAAATTTTTTTTGCATTTGTAGATAATTTTAAAGACGCTTTTTCAACATCATCTTTTAACTTTCTCTACTTTACAGAAACATATTATTTAAAGATGTTTTTTCATATTTGTGTAATTATTTTATTCTCATTTTTTCTTACATGGATAAAATGGCTTGCTTTAGGACTAATGCATAAAGAAATTCCGCATGCACAAGGATATCTTGCTAGGTTTTCTCCGCTTAATAAACCTTTTTTATTTTTAGGTACATTGATATTGCAGAGAATTTATTTATTTTTTTGGACGATGTTGTTTATTATTCCTGGTTTTATAAAACATTACTCTTATGCAATGACTTCTTTTATTTTAAAAGAAGAAGGAGTAACGGTTAATGAATCGATTATCCGTAGTCGCAAATTGATGCATAGGCATAAATTTCGTTTATTTTTATTAGATATAAGTTTTCTCCCATGGTATTTATTGATTGCACTTACTGGTGGTTTGGCATTATTTTGGGTACTACCTTATATTTTAGCAACCAAAGCAGCTTTTTATGGAAATTTAATAAAGCAAAAGGGGGCAAAACTATGATAGACAGAATCTAAGTAAATTAACAAAAATTGAACATTAAAAGAAAATTTAGTATGATGCAAAAGTACTTTTATACATAGAACCATCATTTAGTTTAGCAAGTGCCGATAGCTTACTTATAATGATAGGAATAATTTAAAAAGAGGTGAAATGAAATGGCATTAACAAAAGAAGAAAAAAATGAAATTATCCAAAAATATGCTTGTCATAAAGAAGATACCGGTTCTTCTGAAGTGCAAATTGCTGTTTTAACAGCAGATATTAATTCTTTAAATGAACATATTAAAGTTCACAAGAAAGATCATCATACATATCGTGGTTTAATGAAAAAAATTGGCCATCGTCGTAATTTACTTGCATATTTACGCAAAAAAGATGTTAAGCGTTATCAAGAGTTGATTTTATCATTAGGATTGCGCCGTTAATTTAAAAAATCAAAAACTTTGATCTTTAAGTCTTATAGATTGACTTAAAGATTTTTTAAATTAAGCAATTATAAAACATGATTCCCAAGAAAAAATGAGCTTTTAATCTCTTATAAAAAATCAATCTTGATAGCCACCTGGATGTTCTTTATGCCATTTCCAAGCTGAAGCAATGATATCTTTTATTGAAGTAAATTGCACCTCCCATCCAAGAACTTCTTTAGCTTTTTTAGAAGAAGCTACCAAAGAATCTGGATCTCCAAAACGACGTGCTCCTACTTTTGCAGGAATGATATGCCCTGTTACTTTCCTAGCTGCTTTTAATATTTCTGAATTCGAATAACCGTTAGCTGAGCCTAAATTAAATATATCAGATTTACCACCTTTTTTTAGATATTCCAAAGCTTTGATATGAGCATCAATCAAATCCTCTACATGAATATAATCTCGAATATTACTTCCATCAAATGTCCTATAGTCATCCCCATAAATTGTAACTTCTTCTCTTTGCCCCAAGGCTACTTCTAAAACAATTGGAATGAGATGTGTTTCACATTTATGTGCTTCACCAATACTCCCATCTGTTTTTGCCCCTGCTACATTAAAATAGCGCAAAGAAACATAACTTACATACCTTGTCTGCGCTTGCCATTTCATCATCTGCTCCACAATTAACTTGCTTTGCCCATAAGGATTAATTGGATTTGCAGGCATTTCTTCAGTAATTGGTAATTTTTCAGAAATTCCATACGTTGCTGCTGTTGATGAAAAAACAATATGTTTTACATCAAATTCTTGCATTACTTCAAGTATAATTTGCGTTCCATAAACATTATTATTAAAGTACTTTAAAGGCTGTTTAATTGACTCTTCTACCAAAGAAAAAGCTGCAAAATGCATGATGCCTTCAATTTGCTTTTCTTTGTTAAACACCTGATGCATAAAGTTTATATCACGAATATCGCCCTGATAAAAACGCGCTTTAGGATCAAGTGCATCTTTATGCCCTGTTACTAGATTATCGACTACAGCCACATCATATCCTTTTTCAATCAAAGCAACTGTTGCATGCGAACCAATATAACCTGCACCACCTAAAATCAATATCGCCATTTTAAATTCCTCCATAAAACTAAAAATATATAATAAACCTCTTCGAAAAGTAGATGTATGAAAACTTCGTTTTCTTTTTCTTCAATAAATCGTCAAAAAGCCTCAAAATAGCACCACGTATCTTTAAGTTTTTTTCCTTGTCTCAGGAAAAAATTGAAACGAATTCTCTTTATAATCTAATTTCCGAGGAGGTCTAATATATAGTATTTTAATTCATTCTTCAATATAATTTCATCCGTAATGCAAAAAATACAAGGAAAATTATATATAAATGGAAACTCACTTAAAAAATCGTACAAAAATTTATGCTTTAGCAAAAGCTGCAATTGTCACTGGACTTTATATTGTGCTTACTTGTGTTTTAGCACCAATTAGCTATGGCATGATTCAAGTACGTTTTAGCGAAATGTTTAATCACTTAATCCATTATAATAAACGTTATCTGTGGGCAGTAACGTTTGGTGTTTTCATTGCGAATGCTTATTCATTTTGTGCAATAGATATGATTGTAGGAAGCCTTGCAACTCTTACTTTTTTATCACTTAGTTTAAAGATTGGCAAATATTTTGAAAATATGCGCAAAAAACAATTAATTACATCACTTCTAATGTCAATATCGATGTTTACAATTGCCTTAGAGCTAAAAATTTTAAACATTGATTATCATAGTTTTTGGATTATTTTTATAACTATGGCTCTTGGCGAGTTATTCTCGATGCTCTTTGGTGGGGTAGTTATTAACATAATTGCAAGAAGAATAGATTTGACAAAATAAGATTTTATTTCTTTAAAAAAAGCGCTTAACTTAAAAATAATCATATAAAAAAGCTGTTAAAATCCAAAGTTAGTTTTAACCGCTTTATTAAAGACTATTAAACAACAAAGATTTAGCGCCAATCACCGCATTGTTTTGTTTTCATTCCCATCTCTCCCCAACAAAGACTTCCGCAATGTGTAGGGCAATATCCGCATCTGCGCCGTGATCTCTTGTGACCACCACCTCTTATTTCACGTGCTTTTTTTATTGATACTACTTTCATTTACTTTCACCTCCAAATTTACCTAGCCTAGTTAGATGTAAACGATGATCAATAGCAACATCATTTAATTTCTTTTACGAAAAATAAACCTCATTGACCACAAATATTTCATATACCTACAAAATAGTTTTAATCCACCGCCTTATTTATAAAAATTATTTAATCATTAATCGATATTTTCACTATAAAAAATTTCAATTGTATTCAATCTATTCGTCTATTATTTTCACACTTTAAAACAAATTTATTTAGAAATTTGCTGCTAGAACATAATTTAAAACCCACTTAACCAAAGAAAGATCTTCACTTTTAATTTTTTTTTAATATCAAAGTGAATTTGCCTCATATTATAATCACTTAATTTGAAAATCAATTAAAAAAAGCTCATTTAGCTCAAATTCACACGAATACTTTAGAAAAAAGTTATAAAAATATAGCAATATTTAAAATTTTATTTTATAATGATAGGAAAAATAAATGAAAGGGTTCTTTTATGATGAAGATTTTAAAAAAAATGACATTAATTCAACGGATTATTCTTGGAATGTGTTTGGGAATTTTATTAGGGCTTATAGTACCAAACTTTTCATTTATTGGCATTTTAGGGGAATTATTCGTCGGTGCTTTAAAAGCAATTGCACCACTTTTAGTATTTATGATCGTTTTATCCTCAATAGGAAAACATAAAAATGGAGAAAAAACACATTTAAAATCGATTTTTATTCTTTATTTATTAGGAACATTTTTGGCCGCTGTATTTGCTGTTTTTGCAAGCTACCTTTTCCCGATTAAAGTACCTTTATCAAATGCACCTGCAAGTCATGAAAAAACAAAATCTGTTTTAGCATTTTTAAAACCAATGATTTTAGATATTGTGCAAAATCCACTGAAAGCAATTATTGAAGGTCATTACTTATCGATTCTTTTCTGGTCTACTTTAATGGGTGTTAGCGCACGCCATATAAAAAAAGAAACAAAAGAGATCATACATGATTTCTCAGGTATCATGCAATCAATAATAAAAACAATTATTGCCTGCGCTCCACTTGGCATACTAGGACTTGTTTTTAATTCAGTTTCAAAAATAGGTATTGCTGCTCTTGGACAATATTTAAAATTGATGGCTCTTTTAGGTGGAACCATGCTTTTTGTAGCATTAGTTATTTATCCATTGATGATTTTTATTATGCTGCGAAAAAATCCATATCCCTTAACTTTTTTTTGTTTAAAAGAAAGCGGAGTTCCGGCCTTTTTTACTCGTAGTTCAGCAGCAAACATTCCGATTAATTTAGAATTAGCAAAACAACTTGGATTAAATGAGACAAGTTATTCGATATCAATTCCTTTAGGATCAACTATTAATATGGGAGGAGCTGCTATTACGATCTCTATTATGAGTTTAACTGCAGCACATACATTGAACTTAAACATTCATCTACTAACTGCAATTCTCCTTTGTATCGTATCGACCTTAGCAGCATGTGGTGCTTCAGGAATTGCTGGAGGCTCACTTTTATTAATTCCTTTGGCTTGTAGTTTATTCGGTATTCAAAACGATATCGCAATGCAAATGGTAGGTGTTGGTTTTATTATTAATGTTTTGCAAGATTCTATTGAAACAATGCTTAATTCTTCCAGTGATTTGTTGTTTACAGCTACGGCTGAATATGCAAAAACAGATAAAAAAATTTCTAATTTAAAACTTAAGACTATCGAGAAATCTATTTATGAAAATAAAAATTAGAATCACTATCACCATTTCAAATTGCAGTTTATACCAACACCCCTAAGGAAACTTACCTACTACGCCTAAAGGCGTATTTAAAGCGTTATGCTAACTAGCACTAAAGCGTTTTATTTGCTATAATCCTCTTTTTTATCAACTTCTTTTTAATTTTTAATATATTTACGTATTTGTTTCTCATTGCGACCCACTGTTATACATAATTATCCTCTCGCCCAAAAACGAACATCTTTTACATAATCATTTCATCCCAAGATTGATCAAACTTTCAGCAAGAATGCTATTTAATAATAGACCTCCTCGGAAATTAGGGTATAAAGAGAATTCGTTTCAATTTTTCCTGATACAAGGAAAAAACTTAAAGATACGTGGTGCTATTTTGAGACTTTTTGACGCTAGAGGCACGGCTTCTAGGTGATGGATAAAAGAAAATGAACGAAAGTGAATTTTCTGCCGCCGCCAGGGAAAAAGAAAACGAAGTTCTCATACATCTACTTTTCGATAAGGTCTAATATACGAGGTTCTAAAACAAGCCGACTGTATTTCCCTTAGAATCAACATTAATAGTAAGTGCTGCAGGTTTTTTTGGCAACCCTGGCATGGTCATAACGTCTCCACTCAAAGCAACGATAAAGCCAGCTCCCATCTTTATTACAAATTCTCGAATTGTGATTGAAAAATCAGAAGGCCTGCCTAAAGCTTTAGGATCATCTGAAAGCGAATATTGCGTCTTCGCTATACAAATCGGCAGCTTGTCCCATCCATATTTTTTAAACATTATCATTTGATTTTGCGCTTTCTTTTCAAAAATTACTTTATTTCCACCATAAATTTTTTGAACAATGGCTGTAACTTTCTCTTCAATTGAATCTTTAAGATTATACGTTGCTTTGAAACTAGGTTTTTCTCCCTGTTCTATTACTTTAACTACACTTTCTGCTAAGGCAATACCACCAGCACTTCCTTTCTCCCAAACAGCACAAAGCTCTACTTTAACCCCTTTGTCTTTACAAAGTTGTCGCAAAAGATCCACTTCTTGCGTCGTATCCGAAACGAATTCATTAATTGCCACCACAACAGGAAGATGAAAACCCTTAATTGTTTCAATATGCTTTTCTAAGTTTGCAAAGCCTTTTTTCAAAGCTTCAACATTTTCTGTTTGCAACTCTTCTTTAGCAACACCACCATGCATTTTAAGCGCGCGAATCGTTGCCACAATCACAACTGCATCTGGTGATTTTGGTAGATTTAAAACTTTAATATTTAAAAATTTCTCAGCACCCAAATCTGCGCCAAATCCAGCTTCAGTCACCACATACTCTCCTAATTTCAAAGCTGTTGTAGTTGCTAAAACAGAGTTACAACCATGAGCAATGTTCGCAAAAGGTCCACCATGAATCAATGCTGGTGTTTGCTCAATTGTCTGCACAATATTTGGCTTTAATGCTTCTTTTAATAATAAAGCAAGAGCTCCTTCAACCTGCAAATCACCACAAGTAACAGGCTTTTGCGTATAGGTATAGCCAATCACAATTTTTGCTAAACGTTTTTTAAGATCTTCAATATCTTTTGCTAAACAAAGAATGGCCATTATCTCAGATGCTACCGTAATATCAAAACTATCTTCTCGCGGAACCCCTTGAATCGGACCGCCAAGCCCCACTATTACATGGCGCAAAGCGCGATCATTTAAATCCACAACCCGTTTCCAAGTCACACGACGCAAATCAATACTTAGGTCATTACCTTGATGAACATGATTATCAATTAACGCTGATAAGGCATTGTTAGCCGTTGTAATCGCATGCATATCGCCTGTAAAATGTAAATTAACATCTTCCATCGGCAATACTTGTGCAAAACCACCACCAGTTGCTCCACCTTTTATCCCCATCACAGGGCCTAAAGATGGTTCACGCAAAGCAATGAACGTCCTTTTTTCAATTTTATTTAAAGCGTCTGCTAAACCGATTGTTACCGTTGATTTTCCTTCTCCAGCAGAAGTAGGATTGATCGATGTTACTAAAATTAATTTTCCATTTTCTTTTGCTTTTAAAGCATTAATTTTCTCAAAACTTAACTTCGCCTTATATTTTCCATATAACTCAAGATCATCATTCTCTACACCAAAATTTTTCACAACTTCTGTAATTGGTACTAACTTAGCCTTTTGAGCAATTTCAATATCCGTTTTCATAATTTCCTCCTACTTTTTTTTCATAAATAATCTGCCTTATATCCTCTACTTCTGCGTTAAACGTTAAACAATTGCTAATATCTTTTATAAACGGTCTACGATGCCCTTTACGCATATAATAAATGCGTCCGTGCTCCCATTTATCAGAAAAAATAATAATCCCATGGTAACTGACTAAAATCTTTGTAATCGAAGAAATCGGAATGTCTGCCCTATGCTTACGCCATAAAGAAACAATATGCAAATGCTCTTTATCATCTTCAATCCAAAAATGACGGTGCATACCTAAAATACAGAAAAATAAAAAAATAGACCATATAATAAATGTTAACCAATAAATGCGAGTCTTCTCAAATGTTAAGATCCAACCAATAAAAAAAATACTAATTGTAAGACTCCAATAAGCAATTGATAACGCTATATCAGGTTGCCAATGATAGCGAATTTTACCAAAGACTTTTATCATAAATTTAACTACCTCTATAAATTTACTTACTATTTTGTTTTTGTATTTGTCGTAAAATTTGTTGAATTTTAGCTTCTGATGGTTTTTGTCCCATTGATGACATCATAATACGCAACATCTCTTCATTTACTGGCGGATTTTTTTTAAAATACTTTTTCATATATTGACGTGCCAGCAAAAATCCTAATAAAATTCCCACTAAAAGCGCAATAATTATTAGTACGATTGCTAAAGCTATGTTCATTATGAGCTCCTCTTTTCTATTTTGCTTATCAACATCTCTTATTCTATATAAAAAACATATAAACGTAAAGATTACAATAATGGCGAAATCAATCTAGCTAGACTTTCCTTAAAACGAACGATTAGCAAACGATGATCATATTCCTCCTTTGTAATCACATGATAATTAACTTCATCAGCGAAAAACGCCTTACGTGCTTTTTCTGCAAAATCTTTATTATAAATTAATGCATTTACCTCAAAATCTAAATTAAACGAACGCACATCAATATTAGCTGAACCAATACTGACAATTCCCAGATCAATAAGCATTGTTTTAGCATGCACAAAACCTTTTTCATATGTTTCAACAACAGCCCCGTAATCTAATAGCTCCGCAGCAAAAGAATAAGTTGCCCAATAAACAAAAGGATGATCTGGTTTGTTAGGGATTTGTAAACGCACACTAACACCACTCATAAGCGCCGTTTTCAATGCTTCATGGATCGAATCATCCGGGATATAATAAGGTGTTTGAATTAAAATTTCTTTTTGTGCCATATTGATCATTTTTAAATAAGCATTTTTAATCTCTTCTTCATTAGAATCCGGACCACTGGTAACAATTTGCAAGTGCAAATCTCCCCAGTCCATTTCTTTTGGAAAATACTCTTTAGGTTTTTTAATCTCATTTGAATGTTGCGAATTCCAATCCATAATAAAACGATTTTGTAAAGAATAAACGCCCTCTCCTGTTAAACGCAAATGATTATCTCGCCAATATCCAAATTTTTTAGAAAGTCCTAAGTACTCATCTCCTACATTAAAACCACCTGTATAAGCGATTTTTCCATCAATAACGACAATCTTTCGATGATTTCGATAATTGACACGAAAACTAAAAATTGGCTTTATAGGAAAGAAAAAAATAACATCTCCGCCTTCATGAATTAATTTGCGAAAATCTTTTTTTTTAACACCATGTGAACCCCAAGCATCAAGTAACATCCTAACCTTAATACCACGCTTTTGTGCCGCTAATAATTCTGAGTAGACTTCCTTACCCAAACCATCCATCCGAAAAATATAATATTCAAAGTGAATATGATGTTTTGCGTTTTTAATATCTTTAATAAGCGCATCAAACTTTTTATGACCATCGATAAATAACTTTACCTTTGAGTGAGATGCGTAATAATTGTTATCAAAAACCGTTACCATATGAATCAAGCCACGTGCATCTATATTGCCGATGGATGGCTTTGGATAATCTCCCAAACGCATCCTTTCTTGTTGCTTTGCTAGCTCTTCCATCATGCCAATTTTTTTTTGAATCTGTAAATCAAATAAACGAACACGACTTAAACCACGACCTAATAATAAATACAAAAAAAAACCCACAATAGGAATAAAATTTAAAACTAAAATCCAAGCCCATGTGCTAGCAGATGCTTTTTTTTCTCGGAAAACAATCACAATACTTAATAAAATATTTAAAATCAAAACAGAAGTTGAAATATTTTTATGAATAAAATTCAAAATGATTGGTAGGTAGTGAATCATGATTTTACCTCTTTGATAAAAACGTTTTTTTGACTTATTTTAAGTTCAAAACATAATATTGCATAAATTAAATTCAAAATTTATGATTTTTATCACAACCTTCTTAGCTTACCCGTATTGCCTCTAATAGACCTCCTTGAAAATTAGATGTATGAGAACTTCATTTTCTTTTATCCATCACCTAGAAGCCGTGCCTCTAGCGTCAAAAAGCCTCAAAATAGTACCACGTATCTTTAAGTTTTTTTCCTTGTCTCAGGAAAAAATTGAAACGAATTCTCTTTATAACCTAATTTCCGAGAAGGTCCAATAAACATATCATTCATCTGCATTATAAATTTCATCGATGTTTTCATCGATTACTTTAAATAACTTATCTTCTACTTCTTGTAAAGTTACTCTATGTAACTGAGCTGCTGCATTATCAAAATGGCCACCGCCACCCATTTTCTCCATAATCAACTGAACGTTTATCTTTCCTTTAGAACGTGCACTGATCGAAATAATTTCTTCCTCTCTCTTTGAAATAACAAAAGAAGCTTTTATACCCGCCATTGAAAGCAATGTATCTGCCGCTTTAGCAATAGTCAAACTATCATATACTTTTTCTGCTTCTCCCACAGCTACAATAATATCTTCTTTTATAAATTTTGAATTTTCAACAATTTCATTAATTTTTAAATAAATTGATAAATCATTAGCAAATAATGCTTGAACTTTTTCAGAATCAGCACCTAAAACACGCAGAAAACTTGCCGCATCAAATGTACGACTTGTTGTTCTAATCATAAATGATTTAGTATCAACAATTATTCCTGCGAGCAATAAAGTTGCCTCTAAGCGAGAAAGCTGCTCAACACGTACAGATTGATACTGAATCAACTCTGTTACTAATTCACTAACAGAAGAAGCCGCTGATTCTATGTAAGAAAGAAGAGGGTTTTTTGGAAATTCTGCACCACGACGATGATGATCAATAACAACAACTTTTTTAAAAATTTCATATAACTCAGTATTAATAGTTAACAAAGGATTTGAATGATCGACCATTACTAATAGACTATTTTCTTTATGCTGAGATATAGCTTTTTGTGGAGATATAATTAATTTTGCCATTGTTGGTACTTGTTCAATCTCTTTTAAACAACGTTCTACATCTAAAATCAATTTTTTCCTATCTAATACCACATAAACAGCTATATCATACAAACGAGCAATATATGCAATCCCTATACTTGAACCAATTACGTCCATATCAGGAAATTCATGGCCCATTACATAAATCTCTTCTGCTTCTTGCATAATTCCTTTTAAAGCCATTGCCATCGCTCTTGTGCGAACTCTCGTTCGTTTAACTATAGAATTAGATATTCCACCAAAATACATCGGACGTGCCATCTCTAAATCTTCTTTAACAACTGCCTGATCGCCACCACGAACTAAAGCAATTTCCAAATTATTATTTGCAGCTACACCAAGCGAATACATATCTCCTGCTCCATAAGAGACACCTATTGATAAAGTAATTGTTTTTCCTATATCGCTATTTGATCCATTTCGCACTTTATCTAGTAAATCAAATTTTTTCTCTATCATTTTTTTTAGATGGGCATATTGAGCAATAAAAATATACTTTTCACTGGTAAGTTTCCTTGAAAATGCATATTGACTCTTAAGCCAATCTGTTATTTTAGAAGTAAGATAGCTATTTAAATTAGCCATTTCTTTTTCATCCATTTTTTCTGTTATATCATCATAATTATCAACAGAAATAACGCCTAATGCTGACTGATTTTTTATTAATTTCTCTTTTAAATTTTGTTCATTTGTAACATCAAAAAAATAAATAAGACCTTCTTGTTCATAAAGATAAAAATAATATTTTTTATTACCAATAATCCAAAAATGATTATTTATTTTATCTTGATTAATAAATTGTCTAATTTCACGTTTCGAGATTATCTCATTGTTACTAGTAATAATATATTCAGCAAATGGATTCATCCAAATCTTTTTTTTAGTTTTTTTATTAAATCTCACAATTCCTACTGGCATAGTATCGAGAACTTGCTTAATTGAGCTTTCAGCATTTTCATTAACCCATTCAATGATTTCTTCTTGATTTTTCTCTAAAGTAATAAGTTGCCAAATAAAAAAACAAGCACCTATTCCATTTATAACAACCAACCAAGCAATACGCATCCATGGCAAAGAAAATAACATCATGCCAATTATTTCAGCTAAACATAAAAATAAAATGTTTAAGCTCAATTGAATTTTTAACTGCTTATTCACGTATATTATACCTCTCAATGTTGGTAGCATACCATATAAAAAAAGCTTTTTCGAAAATTTTTGATTTGCTTAAAAAGATGATCTAGGTTTTACTATTAAGTAGCTGTTTGTGATTTCTAAAAACCATCTACATCAGAATAAAATATGAGAATTTTCAAATTAAAAAACTAGCAATTAATTCATGTTATGTATAGATAAAATGGAAATAAATTTTTAAAGTGAGTGATTAAAATATGCAAGAGCCATTAGCTTATCGTATGCGTCCACGAGTTTTTAACGAAATTGTTGGACAGCAACATTTAGTAGGTGAAGGTAAAATTATTGCTCGGATGCTTGCTGCTAAGAGACTTTATTCAATGATTTTATACGGTCCTCCTGGAGTTGGTAAAACCAGTATTGCAAATGCGATTGCAAACTCTATTGAATATGCTTTTCGTAAGTTGAATGCAGCGATAAATACTAAAAAAGACTTGCAGATAATTGTAGATGAAGCGCATTTTAGTGGGAAAGTTATTTTATTATTGGATGAAATTCATAGGTTAGATAAAATAAAACAAGATTTTTTATTACCACATCTTGAAAGTGGAAAAATAATCTTAATTGGTTCAACAACGCAGAATCCTTACTTTGCAATTCAGCCAGCAATGAGATCTCGGATGCAAATTTTTGAAGTTCTTCCACTATCAGAAAAAGAAATAAAGCAAGCAATAAAAGTTGCTTTAAAAGATAAAGAAAGGGGTTTGGGTAATTTTAATGTCAAACTAACAAAAAAGGCTTTACAGTGTTTAACGCAAACATCAAATGGAGATCTTCGTAGTGCTTTAAATGGCTTAGAGATCGCTACTCTTTCAACTTTTCCTAATTTGAAAGGTGAAATTGTTATAAATCTTGAAGTGATGAAAGAATCCATCCAACGCAAAGTGTTTGCTTATGAAAAAGATGCAGATATGCACTATGATTTGATTTCAGCTTTGCAAAAATCAATTCGTGGATCCGATGTAGATGCATCACTTCACTATGCAGCACGCTTAATGGAAGCAGGAGATTTGTCGATTTTAATGCGCAGATTATTAGTAATTGCTTATGAAGATATCGGTCTTGCTAATCCTAATGCAGTAGAACGAGCAGTGCTAGGTGTGCAAACTGCTGAAAAATTAGGTCTTCCTGAAGCACGCATTTCTTTATCAAATGTGATTATTGATTTATCCTTATCACCAAAATCCAACTCTGCTTATTTAGCAATTGATCAAGCGCTTTTAGATGTCCGTAAAGGAAAAGGTGGTAGAATTCCTGATCATATTCGCGATACTCACTATCAAGGGTCTAAAAAGTTAGGTTGTAGACTTTCCTATCAATATCCGCATGATTATCAAAATGCTTGGGTCAATCAAGAATATTTACCAGAAACACTGCAAAAAACTGAGTACTATAGAGCAAAGCAAACAGGAAAATATGAGCAAGCTTTAGCTCTTCGTCATCAGCAGCTAAAAAAATGGAAAAAATGTTAAAAGTTTATTTATTTAACTAAAAATCATAAACAATTCTAATATTTTTTAAAATTTTTGGGATATTTTTACTGATCAATGAATATCTGTTATTTCTTCCATCTGTGTTACAGCTTTAATATAATTATCAGGCCTGTGATTTTCAAAAACGGCATCTGATAATTTTTTACCGTAGCATCATCATAATCTCTTCCCTAATTTGAAGCATTATCTGTACCGCGAAAAGCTAAAATTAAGCTAAAATGGCCATTTTTTATTTTTTTTATTCCAATAATTGCAGCCACATCTTGAGCAATAAATTTATTTATACCCACATATCCTTCCCCTTCCAGTGTTTTTTTATAAGTATCATCATCAACATAACAATCATAAGACACTTTTGCACTATTGATAGCTAAAGCATGATTGTAATTTGAAATAGAGGTAACATTATTTTTTTTGCTAGAGGAGACACTACTTGTGCTATTAGATGGTTTAAATTTAGTTTTTGTAATAAAAAATACAAAATCTGCTATAATAATTGCTACAACACATATTACACTCAAAATTACAGCATTTTTATTCTTTTTTTCTTTCATTTTTTATTCATCCTTTTACTGATTTTTAATAGACCTCCTCTGAAATTAGGTTATAATGAGAATTCGTTTCAATTTTTTCTTGATACAAGGAAAAAAACTTAAAGATACGTGGTGCTATTTTGAGGCTTTTTGACGCTAGAAGCACGGCTTCTAGGTGATGGATAAAAGAAAATGAACGAAAGTGAATTTTCTGTCGCCGTCAGGGAAAAAAACGAAATTCTCATACATCTAGTTTCCGATGAGGTCTATTTAATGCAAAATGTTATTAAATAGTAAACAGAACACGGAGTTTAAAGATTTTTTTGCAAGGGAGCACTCTTAATAAAGATTGGGTTGGCAAAACAGGTATCTTTGAACTGGAAAACGGATATAAATTTAAAATTCCAACGCGTCCAGCAAGCGATTCTTGAACATTTTTCATTAAGTTATATTGTTATGATCCTGTTAACCAAATTTGACCTGTTTTATCGCTTTCATCAATCAATAATTTTATATACGGAAATAAGTCCGGTGCAGATTGTACTTCATCAATATGATTGATAATATGTATGATATAATTGTCCAAATCGAAAACTAGATGTATGAGAATTTCGTTTTCTTTTTCCCTGGCGGCGGCAGAAAATTCACTTTCGTTCATTTTCTTTTATCCATCACCTAGAAGCCGTGCTTCTAGCGTCAAAAAGCCTCAAAATAGCACTACGTATCTTTAAATTTTTTTCCTTGTCTTAGGAAAAAATTGAAACGAATTCTCTTTATAACCTAATTTCAGAGGAGGTCTAATGAAAAAATGTTACTTTAAAAAACTTTTTAAAAATATGACAGGACATAAATAATGAAAAGTTCAAATTTACAAAAAGAAGTAGATAAGCGTCGTACTTTTGCAATTATTTCACATCCAGATGCAGGTAAAACGACAATTACTGAACAATTATTACTATTTGGTGGTGCTATTCATCAAGCAGGAACTGTTAAAGCGAAAAAGACTGGAAGTTTTGCTAAATCAGATTGGATGGCGATTGAAAAACAACGCGGAATTTCAGTAACTTCTTCTGTTATGCAGTTTGACTATGATGGTAGACGGGTTAATATTTTAGATACACCAGGGCATGAAGATTTTTCCGAAGATACTTATCGTACGCTGATGGCCGTAGATGCGGCAGTGATGGTGATTGATACCGCAAAGGGAATTGAAGCACAAACTAAGAAACTTTTTAAAGTTGTAAAAAAGCGTGGTATCCCAATTTTCACTTTCATGAATAAACTGGATCGTGATGGACGAGAACCACTTGATTTACTTGCAGAGTTAGAAGAAGTCTTAGGCATTGAATCTTATCCAATGAATTGGCCAATCGGTATGGGGAAAGTCCTAGAGGGGATTTATGATGTCTATCATCAGCGTATAGATCTTTTCCGCCCAGAAAATTATGATGGTAAGCGATTTCTTCCACTTATTAATGGCAATATTGCTAAAAATCATCCTCTTTATGAAAATAGTGTTTATACAAAAGTACGAGAAGATATTGAACTGATAGTTGGAGCAGGAAATGAGTTTAATGAAAAAAAAATTCAAAATGGAGTATTAACTCCTGTTTTCTTTGGTTCAGCTTTAACTAATTTTGGTGTCCAAACATTTCTTGAAACATTTTTAAAATTGGCGCCAAAACCTCATGCTGTCAAAACAGTAAAAGGTGATTTGATCAGTCCTTATCATGAAAAATTTTCAGGCTTTGTTTTTAAAATTCAAGCCAATATGAATCCTAAACATCGAGATCGGATTGCTTTTGTACGTGTCAGCTCAGGCATTTTTACACTTGGTATGGAAGTTATCATACAACGCATTGGAAAAAAATTAAAATTAACAAATGTTACGCAATTTATGGCTGAGGAGCGTAAAAATACTAAAACAGCTGTAGCAGGTGATATTATCGGTTTATACGATACGGGAAATTATCAGATTGGAGATACCATCACTGAAGGAAAATTAAACGTTCAATATGAAAAACTACCTCAGTTTACGCCCGAATTATTTATGAAAATCACTGCTAAAAATGTGATGAAACAAAAATCATTTCATAAAGGCATTCAGCAACTAGTTCAAGAAGGAGCCGTTCAACTGTATCAAGCATACCAAACTGGTGGTTATATCATTGGCGCAGTAGGGCAGTTGCAATTTGAAGTATTTCAATATCGCATGCTTAATGAATATAATGCAGAAATTGTGATGAGTTCAATGGGCTCAAAGATTGCTCGTTGGATTGATCCGAAAAACTTAGATTATCAGATGAGTTCTAGTCGAAATATTTTGGTCAAAGATCATTTTGAACAGCCGTTATTTTTGTTTGAAAATGAATTTGCTCTGCGTTGGTTTAAAGATAAATATCCAGATGTAGAATTAAAAACTTTAATTTAAAAGGAGTTTTAAATGATTACATTAAAATCAGACCGTGAAATTGAATTAATGAAAAAATCAGGCAAAATTTTAGCAGATGTACATATCCAGTTGCGCGATTTAATTAAGCCTGGCATAGATATGTGGAAGATTGAAGAATTTGTGCGCACTTTTATTGAAGGAAAAGGAGCAATTGCTGCTCAAATTGGTTATGAAGGTTATAAGTATGCAACCTGCATTTCCATTAACGATGAAATTTGCCATGGCTTGCCTCGTCATCAAATTTTAAAAAATGGCGATCTAGTTAAAGTTGATATGTGTGTAAACCTTGATGGGGGCATTTCTGATTCATGCTGGTCCTATGCAGTAGGAAGACCAAGTAAAGATGTAAAACAGCTAATGGAAGTAACTAAAACAGCTTTATATAAGGGAATTAAACAAGCAGCAGTGGGCAATCGAATTGGAGATATAGCTCATGCCGTTCAAACTTATGCTGAAAGTTTTGGATATGGCGTTGTGCGCGCTTTTGTAGGACACGGTATTGGTCCAACAATCCATGAAGCACCAGTTGTTCCACATTATGGAAAAGCTCATCATGGCATGCGTTTAAAAGAAGGAATGACGATTACGATTGAACCTATGATTAATATGGGTGATTGGCAAATGCGTGAAACACTCGATAAAAATGCTTGGACAGCATATACTAAAGACGGCTCACTTAGTTGTCAATATGAGCATTCAATTGCTATTACAGCAAAGGGTCCGCAAATATTAACTTCACAAGGTGAAGAAGAAACGTATTAGTTGATCTACTTAAAAGACAGACTCTTATCCTAAATTATGCTCTCTTTTTTCTTTTCATGTAGCTTAATAATCGCGTCATCGTAAAGCCTATGAGCTTGACTGGCTGCTACTTTATTGCCTGTTGCTAAGAACTTATGAAT
>JAISYQ010000018.1 GCA_031269775.1 Streptococcaceae bacterium | reverse complement strand
TTCGGTTATATTGAGTTGCATCGCTGCACGTTTTTTCTTCACTTTTCCGTGTATAACATTTTGAATGACTTCATATTTTTGGTTTTCTTTCAATGTTAAAATGACCTTTCTCATGTTTCACTCCAACAAAAATTCTAGTTTGTTTTGAGAGAAGGGAGGAGTCGGGACATTTTTATGTTGCATTCATTGGGACATTATCATCTTTCAATGACACTGTTTTGCGTGAGGCAATTCGACGCATTGCATATTTAAAAAATTTACATTATACTACAAATGATTTAGAAGCTAAATAAAGAGATAAGAAAGGAAAAAAACATGAAAAAGTTTTTAGTTGGGATAATGTTAAATTGTGTGGCGATTTATTATTTTTAATAATTTGGAAGATAATTGTATGACTCAGCATTGCTTTTAAGGAATTATGTGAACTTAGATAATTCGGAAGCGATTGAAGAGGTTCTGCTATAAGTTAAAAATAAGATATAGTAAAAAAGGAGTAAAATTAAATGAATAAAAATACAAAAAAAGAAAATTATATTTTAAAAAAAAATTATGAAAAACCATCTTTTCAAATTATAAGTTCCATAAAGGGGTATGCCCAAGCTTGGTGCGGAAAGGGCAGAAAGGGGTTTCTTTGTAATGTAGGAGGATAATAATAATATAAAATTTGGTCTTTGTTTATCTTGTAAAATAAGTTTTATTTTTTTAATAATTTAGAAAAATAAAAAATGTTTATTTTAAAATTTCGTCTAAATCTGTTATAATTCATTCAAAAACGAAATATAGATAGGATGAATGAAAATGAGATATCCAAGTAACATTACGCGAAGAATTGATGCAATCCGCCCAGAGCTAGAAGCGTTCAAAAAGCGAACAAATCCCAGACTTTATGATCTATAGACACTCTTTGTGCGATTTTGTATGTTGTCAAAACGGGCTGTCAATGGCGCGCCCTACCTCATGATTATCCTCGATGGGAAGCAGTTTACAGATATTTTAAACAATGGAAAACCCCACAAAAAGATGGAACAACTTTGCTTGAGAAACTTTTAAAAAAAGTATAGCACGTCTTCGCCAATCAGATGGCCGTGATGAAAATACCACAAAATACCACCTTTTGTATCGTGGATGCTCAAAGCGTAAAAAACGCCGATACTGCTGAAGAAAAAGGCTACGATGGCGGCAAACCGAGTAGGTACATCCTGCCTAAACTCTGTCAAACTTCGTAAGACACTCGTTAAGGCAGTTCGCAAAAGTCTCCGGAATCAAGCGTCATATTGCTGTTGATACCAATGGCTTCCCTCATGCAATTCATGTAACAACGGCCAATATTTCTGATAAAGCAGGAGCAGTTGAAATGTTTGAGGAAGCTCGTACTTTTTTGCCAAAAGTGGAAAATATCCTTTGCGATGGTGGATATATTGGGCAAACTTTTGCGGATAAAATTAAGGATATTTTGGATTACCCTGTGGAAATCGTTAAGCACTCAGATGAACATATGTTTAAAATTATACCAAAACGTTGGGTTGTGGAGCGGTGTTTTGCAAGGCTCAAGAAAGCTAGACGTATGTATAAAAATGTGGAACGAAAGCTTTCTAAAGTTAAGCAGATGGTGGTGCTTGCATTTTTAAGTATTGTTATAAGAAAGATGAGATTGTTAACAGGTTCTTAGATCCTGATAATTGATTGCGACTCTTATTCATTACCTAAAAGTCGTATTTCTAGCATCAAAAAAAACTGTCGGTTTTTTTACGATTTGTTTCAAGTTTTACTCGATTACAATTTGGTAAACGCAATTCATCAATAGAGAGATCGTTAACAGGTTTTTAAAACAGAGGGGACGGGATGTAATTAATGTATAAATTGACCAAAGAAGTTACTGCTAGAAAAGAGAGTGATGGGAATACTTTATTAATATTGACAAATGAAAAAGGATTAGTTGAATCAATCATAGTAAATGAGATTGGGTATGAAATACTAAACAGGTGTGATGGGAAAAAAGATCAACAAATGATAATTTCAGAATTAGAAAAGATCTATGAGATAGATAACAGAAGTAATTTAGAAAAAGACGTATTAAACTTTTTAACAAATTTAGTTAATAGAGGCTGGATACAAGATGAATGATTCTTTTTCTTTACCTAAAAAACTAGTAACTCCCTTATCTATCGGAATTGAAGTAACTCCAAAATGTAATCTTAGATGTTCTTATTGTTGTGTTGGGTATAATTACGATTATGATGCTTTGAATGTTTCTGATATTGTAAATATAATTGATGAATGTAATAAAATTGGTGTAAAGCTGATTGAAATAACTGGCGGCGAACCATTTTTAAGAGAAGATATATTTAAAATATTAGAAAGTATAAATAAAAATATTATTTTTACTATTAAATCTAATGGAATTTTTATATCTAAGGAAATTTCAGCTAAATTGAAAAAATTTAATAATTTGCGTGGAATTGGTGTAAGTATTGATTCAAATATTAGCGAAATAAATAGTTTAACTCGTGGGTGTGGAACTTTTGAAAAAACTTTTCTAGGATTAAAAAATTTAAAAAAATCAAATATAAATTTTGGTATAATGACCACAGTAAACAAACACAACTATGACCACTTATCAGAAATGGTGAAATTTGCAGAAGATATTGGTGCTCAATCCATAAGCTTCAATAGGCCTATGTATATAGGAAAAGGCTCATCTTCAGAAGCTTTTGACCTCACGATAGATGAATTAAAAAAAATAGTTCAAACTTTAAATTATCTTCATAAAAAACATAAAAATAAAGTAGACATTGGTGAATGGAGTTTACTTGTAGATTTGTATAAGCTAAAAAACAAGATTGATACGGATAATTTTATTGACAATATTTCTTGGAAAAATGGCTGCACATTGGGTTTTAGTAATTTATTTATTAAATACAATGGTGATATTACTGCTTGCCCGTTTCTAGAAAAACCAATTTGTGGCAATGTTTTGAAAAATACTTTGACAGAAATTTGGAAAAACTCTGAAATATTAAACAATATAAGAGAAAAAACTAATGTGTTAAATACTTGCCATAAAAAATGTAAATACAGCGCTATTTGTGTCCCTGGATGCGGAATATATAGAGAAAGTATTAATGAAAAAGCTAAAAAAGACAAATTGTTTTGTTTAAATTATTAGGAGTTAAAAAAATGAAATATAATTTAAATTCTCTTTTACTATATTTGACTTGGCGCTGTAACCTACGTTGTATTCATTGCTGGATTGAAGCTGGAAATGAATTTTCTGAACATATAAATTTTGAAGATATACATGTTTTTTTAAACCAAGCAGTTAAAATGGGCTTAAAACATATTAGATTTACTGGCGGAGAACCTATATTATGCTGGAAGACCATTAAAAATGTGATTGAATATACAAAAAAAGATAATCTATTTTATGATATGGAAACTAATGGTTCTCTTTTAAATAAAGAAAAAATAGCTTTTTTAAAAGAAAATAAAGTTGTTGTTTCTATAAGTATAAATGGAATTAATGAAGAAGAGCATGACTCTTTTTCTGTTTGTCCTGGAGCGTTCAAAAAAACGATAGCTAATTTTAAATATATGCAAAAAATTGATTATCCTCCGCAAGAGATTATTACTTGTATCAATAAAAAAAATTTGAAAAATCTTCCTGAACGGATATCTTTTTTTGATAATTTGAAAGTAAAAGCTGTAAAAATAAACATTATACAAAATAGCGGACGTGCAGAAAAAATGCATGTAGAAAATAAACTTTTATCTGTAGAAGATATCATAAAAATTCATAAAGTCGTAAAAGAACTTCAAAAGAAAACAAAATTATCTATTTTTTTAGATGTTCCAGACTGTATGAAATGCTCCGTTGAATTTAGTCATGGATTAAATAAATGCGGTATTAACCATATGTTATGTATTTTACCGAATTTAGACATAGCTCTTTGTGGATATGGAACATTTGATAAAAGTATTGTTCTAGACAAGATAAATGAAGGTTTTGATTTAGAAAATTGTTGGAAAAACAACTCAAAATTAAAAAAATTAAGAAATGCTTATAAAAATAAATTAAGTGGTGTTTGTAAAAAATGTTTGCATTTTGTTAGTTGTCAAGGAAGTTGTAGAATTAAAGCGTTTAGAGAGTATGGAAACTGGGACGCTCCTTTTCCTGATTGCCAGTATATGTATGAAAATAATCTATTTCCAAAAACTAGATTACTAAAAATATGACGATGAAGATGATTAAAAACATTGTTTGCTTGCTCAGAGACAGAAAAATAAAAATAAGAAAATTTTTATTTATTTTTTTTATAATTCTTTTGACAAGCATTTTACCAATTATTTTAACATTGTTATTTAATTACATTGAAAATAAACCGAAAATAGCAATTTTAACAACATTAATAGCAACTTTTCTAATTATTTTTAATACTGTTTGTCTATATTTACAAAACTGTTGGTCGATAACGACAATTTTTAATTTTTCAGCAAAAAAGAAATTAGATATTTTTAAATCTTTAATAAATAAACAATATATTAATTTCTTTCCATTTCGCAAGGGAAAGATTGCTACAATCTTTAGCGAAAATTTAACAACATCAATATTTTTTTTGGCAGATACATGTCTTAATGATATTCCCTTGTTAATTGCCTCTATTGCTGCTATTATTTTTTTCTTTGTTGTAATGCCAGAAGTAGCTCTTATTAGTTTTGGTATATTTCCTTTAATTCTTGTTTTCATGAATCAAATAGCCAAGCAAACGAAAATAAAAATTCAAACTTTATCTTCGAAAAAAGATCAATTAAATGAAATTCTTCTCGAAACATTTGATAATATTGCAGAAATACAAGCTTTTAGAAATGAAAAAAAGAAGAATATTTTTTTTTACCAAAAACTTAAAGAAATGAAAGTTATTAACTTTAAAATTAATTTCTTAGAAAATACCATGACTTTCATTGGTGCACTAGGTAATATTGTTCCCATATATACTGTTATCGTTTTGGGGATGTATTTGGTTAGAAATGGAAAATATCAGTTGAGTGATTGGCTAGTAATATACTATCTAATGGAATATTCTAATACTGTTTTTACTTGCTTACCTGCTTTTATTTATGAATATACTAAATATAAGGTTGCGCACAATAGAATTCTTACTTTGCAAAATCAACTTTTGAATTCAAAAAATAACGAAATTAATCATAACCAAATCAAAAGAATTACAGCTAAAAATTATTCAGAAATTAGGTTTGAAAATGTCAACTATGTTTGTGAAGGTAGAAAAATTTTAAAAAATATTGATTTTTCGATTAATTTAGGAGAAAAAATACTCATTAAAGGAAGAAGTGGAAGTGGAAAAAGTACTTTGATGAATTTAATTAGTGGACTTTTACTGCCAACAAGTGGAAAAATTATTTTGCCTCAACATAGTACTTTTACTTATTCTGATAATTTTCCATTTTTATTTCCAATGTCTATTGAAGAAAATGTTTTATGCACCCTTCATGGAAAGGAAAAGAATGAAAAATTTCTTTTTACCCACGCAATTCAAATTGCTCAGCTAGAAAAAGATTATGAACGTTTAGCTGAAAATTTTGCTGATAAAATATTTTCAACCAAAAATCCTTTTTCCGGTGGAGAGTTACAAAAAATTTCGCTTGCTAGAGCTTTTATGCGAGTTTTAGAAAATTCTAAAGCAATCTTACTTTTAGATGAGGCGGTTTCGGCAATAGATTTGTCAGCTGAACAAAAAATTTATGATGCTCTTTTTACAAAACTTAAGTCAACGGTAATTTTAATTTCGCATAAAGATGTACCTTATGAATATTTTAATAAAATTATTTATATACAAAAAGGAGAAATTGAAAAAATATTAGAAAGACGAAAGAGAATTTCATGATACGACAACTGATTAATTTGACCAAAGGAAAGGCGATAAATTACACAATATCAGCTATTATCATCAGCTTACAAAATTCTTTATTAACTATAGGAATGGCTTTATTTATAGGAGGTCTAAGTTTAAAGAATAGCAAACTTTCATCTTTATCAATAAAATTAATATTTTTTTTATTTTTTACGACTATTATCAATTATATTTTTAAAATTTTCCTCTTACAATCGACGGAAAATATTCGCTTAAAAATAAAAGCTAATGTTTATCAAAAAATACTAAATTTACCTTTAAATAGTTTTACAACTTTATCAAAAGCTGATTTATTAAATTTTTTTCATGATGATGTGGAAGAAATTACTCATTTTTATGAATTTTCTTTGATTCATTTACTTTCTCTTATTTTAGGAATAATATCTAGCAATTTATATCTTCTCAAAATCAACCTTTTTTTAGCTTTTGTTAATTTTAGTCTAGGTTTTTTATCATTTATTTATTTTAATAAAATACGTAAAAAAATCAAAAAACAAGCTAATTTTGAAAAAAAGTCGGCTATTAAAAGCAATAATTTTTTATTTTCAATGATTAATGGCAAGAAATTTATAGATATTTTTTCTTTAAAAAAAATGTTAACCGCTAAACACAGTGAAACTGTTAAAGAAAATAAAATAAATTTGATCACTTTAGAAAAATCAAAAGCTTTATTTGTTGCTATAAATGCTATGTTTATGATTTTCACATTTATCATAATGATGTTTTTAAGTTTTTATCTAGAAAGAATGAAAATTATTAGACAAGATGTAGCCATTTCTTGTATTATTATCTCATCGGGAATGATTTGGATGTATCGTAGCTTAAGCGATAGTTTAATTACTTTACCAAAAGTAAAACTTTCTCTTGATAGGTACAAAACAATTATGGGGTATAAAACTGCTTTAGATTTAAAAAATGAATTTGCTTTAAAAACAAATTATTTAAAATCTGACTTAAGAAATAATGCAATATTTTTATCGAATATTGAAGTTTGTGATTTAAATGGAAGACCTATTATAAATAAAATTAATTATGCTCTTAAAAAAAATAGTATCGTTGGAATTTATGGTGAAAATGGAGTAGGGAAAACTACACTTTTAAGAACAATAATGGGATTAGATATTCCTCGCAGCGGAAAAATGTTTGTTAATGGGCGTAGTTTTGCTCAAGCAGATTTAAATAGTTGGAAAAAACAATTTATCTATATTTCCCAAACACCCAATTTACTCGAAGGGAATGTCTATGATAATATTTCGATGGGATTTTCTTATTCAAAAGAAGAAATTGAAAAAGCGGCAAGATTATCCAATGTTCATGAAATTGTAAATAATCTTCCACAAAGATATGATACTAAAATAAGTGACGAAATTCTTTCTTCTGGAGAAATTCAACGAATATGTCTAGCTAGAGCATTTATAAATCTTTGTGATTTCTTACTTTTAGATGAACCTACTTGTGCATTAGATGAAAATAATGAGCAGATATTTTTAGATTCTTTAAAAAATTTAGTATCAAAAAAAACAATTATCGTTGTTTCTCATCGAACAAAAGTTTTTTCTTATTGTGAGAAAATTTATGAAATGATCAAAATCACAAAAAATGAGACGTCTATTAATAAATTGATATTACGGAAGATCTGATCTAATGAAATTAAGTGATGAAAAGCTTGATGATTACATGGGGATAATAGCAAAAGAAACTCTTTTTAAAGGATTAGAATTAGAAATTAATGTGGTAACATCAAGTATGTATCCAACAATAAAAGCTCAAAGTTTGGTAAAATCAATATCAAAGAAAAAAAGAAAGATAAAAGCAGGAGATATTATTGTTTTTCGTCAGATATATGGTCAATCGCTTATGGTTCACAGGTGTCTCTTTATTATAACAACATTAAAGAAAAGAATATATATAACAAAAGCTGATTCTTCATTTTTATTTGATCAACCAGTTTCAGAAGAAAGAGTTTACGGAATCGTTGAACTTAATAAGCTGAATTTATTTGATTTCTTTTTTAGACGAGTGCAGTATCTGTTATTACCCATAAATATTTTATTTACGATAGTTACTAGGTCATTTTTCCTTTTTAGAAGTATAACAAAAGCGCAATTTAAAAATACTAAAAGTTAGGAGAAGATTAATGAGTGAAATTATTGCATCGGCAAAAAAAATAACCAAGATATATAAAAATCAAAAAGTTCTTGATAATATAGATCTTGTTATTAAATCAAAACAGATCCATGGTCTAATCGGACGCAATGGTGCAGGCAAAACGACTATAATGAAGATCTTAAGTGGCCTAGCTTTTCCAACTCAAGGAGAATTAGAACTTTTTTCAAAACAAAAAAAAGACCTTAATGCTGTTCTTAAACAAGTGGAAATTTTGATCGAGCATCCAGGCCTATTCCCTGAAATGTCTGCTTATGAAAATTTAAAAGCTAAGTGCTTAAGTGCTGGTTGTTTTTCAAAGCAATATGTATATGACTTACTGAAATTAGTAGGAATAAAGTTAAATGACAGCAAAAAGGCTGTCAAAAATTTTTCTCTGGGAATGAAACAAAGATTAGGAATAGCAATAGCTTTGGTTGGTGAACCTAAATTACTTATCTTAGATGAGCCAATGAATGGCCTTGATCCCCAAGGTTTTAGAGAAGTTAGTGATACTTTAGTTAAACTAAATGAAGAAAAAAATATTACTATTTTGATTTCTAGTCATATTTTAGAAAAATTAGCAAATATTGCCACCTACTTTACCATAATTGATAATGGCAAGATTATTGCTTCACTTAGTAAAAAAGAATTAAATGAAAAGCTTGGTGAAACTTTGGAGTTAACTATCGCTGACTCAAAAAAAGCAAGTGAAGTTCTTGAGGAAAATTATAAAAATATCCGAATAGAAATTGTTAGCAGCAATATTTTACACGTAAAACTTGAAAATATAAATAAAGAAGATGTACTAGCAAAATTATCAGAAATGCAGATAAAAGTTCAACATTATTATCAAAAAGATATAAGCTTAGAGGAATATTTTTTAAAATTAACGAGTGCGGAGGTGAAACATGTTTAATATCTTAAAATATGATTTGTATAGAATGACAAAAGCAAAAGCAATTAAAATAACTCTTTTGCTAATGACTTTATTTGCTATTATGAGAGTTTACGGTTTACAGTCTAATATTAACCAAGCAAAAGAATATCGTAATGATCCCAAAATTTATAAAGATTTTATTAAAAGCAGTAAAAATAATATATATGATGTAAGTATTACAATGAATTATGATGAAGATATCTTAACTGAAAAAAGAAAAGCCACTATCACAGATCTATTTTTTTCAGATATTCAAAGCAGAATGATGTTGATGTTCCTTACGATCTTTGTTGCTTTTTTTGTAGGAAGTGAATGGACAAGCGGCTTTATTAAAAATATATCACGTGAGTTAAAGAATAGGGGATTATTAGTAATTTCTAAAGCAGTATCTGTGGGAATTTTTTTATTTATCATGTTTTTAACTTACTATATCATATCTGGAATTTTTTGTTATTTTGTTTACGGATATTGCTGGCTAGGAATTAACTTTACTAATTTAGCGCAATTATTAATTCAATATTTGCTTCATTTTTCGTTTGGAATTTTTATTATGTGGATAACCTATTTG
This sequence comes from Streptococcaceae bacterium, assembly GCA_031269775.1. Taxonomy (GTDB): domain Bacteria; phylum Bacillota; class Bacilli; order Lactobacillales; family Streptococcaceae; genus JAIRLR01. Next base: position 2,681 of record JAISYQ010000018.1, on the reverse strand, counting down.
GTTAAAAGTATGGCTATAAGTATTTCTATCGGGGCGATGCTAACCATGAATCTACTGGCATTACTCTATTCTAAGATAGATTTTTTATTAAAAAAAATATTTAATCATTTTATGACGATCATGGAATATACACTTACAGGAAATATTGCTTTTTTGAATATTTCTGCGCCCTTTCATGTTTATTCGCGCGCTTTGTTAGTTAGTGTCTTTTTCTTTGGATTTTTTCTATATTTAAGCTACCTTTTTGTTAAAAAAAATGAAATTTAATTGCAAGCAAATTGAATTAAGTAGGAGAAGGTGTTTTGTAGGAGTCTGCTAACAAGTCTGCCTAATTGCAATCTTTTTGGTAATGCTTGCTTTTGTAAGAAATTTTGCAGATAAAATTTCTTTTGTCTATTACCTAAAAGCTTATGCTTAACCTAGAAACGCGTAAAAATTTCTCAAAAAACATGTCGATTGCTATCATTACCTGCGCTTTTTGGATATAAGTTATGCAACGGGATTCATCGTTAAAGAGACAAGTTAACAGATTCTAAAAAACACCGATACTGCTGAACAAAAAGGATATGACGGCAGTAAACTAAAGTAGGTACATCCTGCCTAAGCTCTTCCAAGCTTCGTAAGGCACTCGTTAAGGCAGTTCGCAAAGGTATATGGTATCAAACGCCACATTGCTGTTGATACTAATGGTTTTCCTCATGCAATTCATGTAACAACGGCCAATATTTCTGATAAAGCAGGAGCAGTTGAAATGTTTGAGGAAGCTCGTACTTTTTTGCTAAGAGTGGAAAATATCCTTTGTGATGGCGGATATATTGGACAACCTTTTGCGGATAGAGTTAAAAATATTTTAGGTTGTTCTGTGGAGGTCGTCAAGCGCTCAGATGAACATACGTTTAAAATTATACCAAAACGCTGGATTGTGGAGCGGTGTTTTGCAAGGCTCAAGAAAGCTAGACGTATGTATAAAAATGTAGAACGAAAGCTTTCTAAAGTTAAGCAGATGGTGGTGCTTGCATTTTTAAGTATTCTTATAAGAAGATGAGACAAGTTAACAGGTTCTTAGAAGAGAAAACAGGGAGCTTTTATTTACGGAAAGTAGGCATTTTGTGACTTCAGCTTATATTCACATACCATTTTGTGAGCGCATCTGTTATTATTGCGATTTTAATAAAGTTTTTTTGGAGGGTCAGCCAGTAGAGAACTATGTTGACCTTCTTTTGCGTGAGATAGAGCTGGCAATGAGGTCATCGAAAGTTTCAAATGTTGAAACGATTTATATCGGTGGTGGCACGCCTACTTCTTTAAGTGCAAGACAGCTTGAGAGATTATTAAAAGGGCTAAGGGAGTTGTTACCTTTCATTGAAGGTAATGAATTCACTATAGAAGCAAATCCTGGGGATTTAACTGTCGAAATGTTTTCAGTGATAAAGGAATATGGTATAAATCGCATTTCTTTGGGTGTTCAGACTTTTGATAATGAACTTTTACAAAAAATTGGTAGACGACATACCGCTGAGGACGTTGGACAGACACTTGAGATCTTACAACGTGAAAACTTTCAAAATATTTCACTGGATTTGATTTACGCTTTACCAGATCAAACAATCGAGAGTTTTCAAAAAACATTGAAGATGGCCCTTTCATTTGCTTTGCCGCATTATTCACTGTATTCATTGATTTTAGAAGACCATACGATTTTTATGAATTGGATGCGAGATAGCAAATTCGCGTTGCCTGATGAAGATTTGGCGGCGGATATGTTTGAAACGGTGCTGGATTATATGCATAAGTATGGTTTACAGCAGTATGAAATTGCTAATTTTGCCAAGCCTGGTTTTGAAAGTAAGCATAATCTAAGATATTGGAACAATGAGCATTATTTTGGCTTTGGGTCCGGTGCTGCCGGCTATCTTGGCAATCTTCGTTATAAAAATCATGGGCCGATTCAGCATTATTTAAATTCACTTAGAAAGTTTGAGTTGCCTATTATTAAGCGCGAGGAGTTAAGTTTACAAAATCAGATGGAAGAAGAGATGTTTTTAGGTTTGCGTAAGGCGAATGGCGTATCAAAACGGCTTTTTTTTGAAAAGTTTGGCGTTTCTTTTTCGGAAATTTATGGTGAAGTTAGTCAGCAACTAATTGAGCGCGGTTTGCTTTGTGATGACGGCGAAAATATATCATTAAGTAGGAAAGGAATGTTGGTTGGCAATATCGTTTTCGAAAAATTTTTATTGTGTCAATGCAACGTAACAATGTCCCAAAATTTCAAGCGACATTGTTAGATTATGTTTCAAGCGCAAAGCCTGTCTCCCTCAAAAAAAGTATGAGTCATTCGCCTTACTTTTTCATCAGTCTTCGACCATTTCTAACACACCTGTTTTATTTAAATAAATGGCTTTGCTACCCCTTCTTAAACAAAACAGGTGTGTTCTTCATTCCGCCGTTGACCGACGAAAAAGCAAGGCTCAGGCAATTCTCTCTGCATCAAATTCCTTTTGCGTCTTTCCAGCTTTCTTTAAATATCTGACAAAACTAGCTCGTTTCCACGGATGACTCATCGGCGGAATATATTTCACTTTTTCTCTTGGCTTTTCCTCTGTTTGCACGTCGAATTCTTTTGAATACAATTCACGCTCCTCAAGTTTCCGTAAGCGATAGATATCGTCTTCAATAGTTGA
>JAISYQ010000029.1 GCA_031269775.1 Streptococcaceae bacterium | reverse complement strand
TCAACTATTGAAGACGATATCTATCGCTTACGGAAACTTGAGGAGCGTGAATTGTATTCAAAAGAATTCGACGTGCAAACAGAGGAAAAGCCAAGAGAAAAAGTGAAATATATTCCGCCAATGAGTCATCCGTGGAAACGAGCTATTTTTGTCAGATATTTAAAGAAAGCTGGAAAGACGCAAAAGGAATTTGATGCAAAGAGAATTGCCTGAGCCTTGCTTTTTCGTCGGTCGACGGCGGGAATGAAGAACACACCTGTTTTGTTTAAGAAGGGGTAGCAAAGCCATTTATTTAAATAAAACAGGTGTGTTAGAAATGGTCGAAGACTGATGAAAAAGTAAGGCGAGTGCCTCATACTTTTTTTGAGGGAGACAGGGTTTGCGCTTGAAACATAATCTAACAATGTCGCTTGAAATTTTGGGACATTTTTACGTTGCATTGACAGTTTAAAATTATGCTTTTTTATTTAAGTGCCTGTTAAATATGGTGAACCACGTTTCGACAATCGATTCTTGGTTTCAGTAAAATCGCCCGTTTGTGGCTTCTTAATTACAATTTAGGGTTTTAGAACAGGTCAATTGTGTAAATTTATCCAAAACTTTTATTTTTAATAATGCCAAACTTTTTTCAAACTGCTATATAAAAAAGAAAAACCATCTTTAAAAAAGATTTTACATAGCCATCGGCATTATCTTTATCAAAAAAGAAATAGCGATATAGAAAAAAGAATTGATCACTACAAAAACTTTTCTTCTATTTTCATTTTCATATAAAGAAGCAATGCCAAAAGATAAAACTACTATATAAATAACTGTATCTAAGCTGACAATCCCCAGTAAACTATGCAATATTTGATTTTTAGTAATAAACGCTAAAGACAGTAAGAAAATCTTTCCAAAACAGAACGAAAAAATAAGCTTAAATCCTGAAATAAGTATAATAATCCAATACGCTTTCGTAGACAAATAAAAAATTTTAGAAAAATCATCATCTTCAAATATAAGCATCGCAATAATCCAAGATAAAACTGCAGACAGAAAAATCACAATCATTGGTTGCAAAACACCCATTATCAAAAGAATAGTGTACATCAAAATATGGTTTTGCATTGCCTCTTGATAAGTTTTTATATCGTAGACTTTTTTCACATAAGATAATATTAATTTTTCATTGTTTATTAATAAAAAAAGAAAAATCGTGTTAATTACCGAAATCAAAAAAAGGTGTAATTTTCTATTTTTCAAAAATACCTCCTAAAGATTGTTATCAACAGTTCGTTAAATTAAAAATTAATTAGACTTTCTGAAAAAATAAAATTCCCCGGCCTCTATACTCGCTGCAATAGTTAAAAGAAATAACATCCAAAAAAAAATTTTCAAAAAATCTCTCTTTTTAAATTTTTTATAAAAAATCGCTTGATAAATAGTCGCAGAAAGGCGAAATGAATAACAAAAGCTTAGTAATTCAAAAGGAACATGAATACAAAACAAAAGAGTCGACAGTAACCCAATGATTTGTAAATTGACTGCAGTGATCATTCCCCAAAAAATACCGTTAAGTAAGAGAATAAGAAAAGGCAAGATCATATTTGTAAGCATTCCGGTAACAATTATCAAAAGAGCAACTTTAAAATTATTTACAAAAATTTCTATAAAACCAGCTCCAGGCTGCATATAAGTCTTAGAATCTTTTATCAATAAAATAATAAAATTACCAATCAAGGCTCCAAATATAAAAATAATCCAAAACAAATGATCAAACGTTAATTTCTTTAAAATTTTCTTCATAATCGGCTAACGTCCACTTTCCACCAATAGATTCCACTGTTTTCTTTATTTGCCCTATATGTAAAAAAATAACATCTGTTGCTAAGTTTTTTAAAAATGAAAAAATGTGGGTAGAAATGAGAATACTTGCCTGTTTTGAGTAATCAATAATTATTTTCTTCAAATTTTCCATTTCGTCCGGATCTAAAGCATTAAAAGGTTCATCTAAAAGCAAAATTTCCGGCTTATGTATTATGGCCATAACAAAACTTAGTCTTTGTTTCATACCTTTAGATAAACTTTTCACCGTATTATCCTTCTTATCTGCCAAATTTACTTTACACAACCATTCTACAATTAAATCTTTGTGATTTTTAAGTCTACGTACTAAGCAAAGATATTCTAACATTTCAAAAACCGTTAAATATTCATAAAAATAAGGATCTGCTTCCATATAACCAAATTTTTTTTGAATAATTTTTTTCGTAACTGGCTTATTTTCAAAAAACATTTCACCTTTGAAACTCTTGTGAAGTAACATCATTGTTACCATTAATGTCGTTTTTCCTGCTCCGTTTTTTCCTAGTAAAGCAACAATTTTTTGTTTTTCTATCACCAGCGAAATTTCAGAAAGTATTGGCTCGTTGCCTGGAATTCCAACCGTTAAATGTTTAATTTTTAACATTTTTCCCCTCCTCATCAGTTCGAAGAGTAAGGAATAGCTTCTCTTTTAAAACAATTGGCGAAACGCGAACAAGCAAAACAATCACAATAATCGTTAAAAACCAATAAAGAAAAATAAAAAAATAAAATGATTTTGAATGAACAACTTGCGAAGAAATGCCCGTAGCCATACTTAGCCATAAGCAATAAATCATCCCCATAGCGGCATAGTTTTTTTTGGTTGGTATATCGGTAATTTCCAACCAATCAAATCTAGGAAAAACCATGGAGGAAAAAACCGAACTAACTCCTCCCATCACAATCATAGGCAATAAAAGAAAAATAAATGCAAAAATGTTTTCAGTTATTTCAATAACAATTGCTAAAATTGTCAACAAGATAAAATGAATCAGAGAATGAAATAATGATAATAAATACTTCGCTTTTATTTTTTCAGAAATATACCTTTCAATAACTTGATAATGAATCGCGATAATTCCCTCATTATCGATGCTAGAGTAGGTTGCAAACCATTCAAAAACAAAAAGATAAAAAATTGAGAAAAAACCAATTTTATACATAAAAAGAAATTGCTTAGAAACGTGTAATTTGTCCACATGAAAAACAAAAACATACAAACATAAATAGATAAAAAAAAGATATATCACTAACAAAGTTCCTAAAAAAGTTTTTAAGTTCATTGTCTCTTGCGTAAACATAATTTTCCCTTCTAAAAAAAGTTTACGCAGCCAATTTTTTCTATTCAATTCTTACCTCTTTCTAGAAAATCTTTTGCAAATATCGATAAATCTTGAACAAACCATTCTTTACTCATAAAAAGGCAAAGAAGCACTAAAATAAACATTCCAATAGATAGAGCAATCTTTAATATCAAATATAGATGAAAGAAGCCACATACGATCAAGAAAAAAAATGGTAAAATACTAAGTAATTTAATCAAAATTCCCAAAACAAACGAAGATATGTGTTTTTTTATTAAATTTAAAAAAATCAGCAAATAAATTCTAAAAAGAAAACCCAAAATTACAGTCACCATTAACAACAAGCTCAAAAAAATCCTTTGTATTAAACTTACCGAAAATCCACTTGCACCCCAAAATCCTAAATTTAAGAAAAATGCACTTGCATTTATTTCCAAAGAAAGAGTCCACTCTTTTAAACAAACGTACTCTCCTCTAGAAAATCCCAAAATCGATAATATTCTCATGTCTCTAGCATTTTGCAACCTACAAAAAGACTGGTCAATGGCATTAAAAGTAAGGACTATACAACAAAAAAAGACAATGTATAAAAAATTTCTTTCAGGAAAAATAATTTTTAAATTTCTTAAAAATAAACCAATTAGAAAAGGTAAAATAGCAACAGAGCAAATAATTCCCAATGGATAAAAGACCTTATGGCGCTCTGTTGCAAAAAATCTTCGCCTTTCCTTAAAATAATATTTGCAGCTAACCAAAACTTTCTTCATGCTTTTACCTATAGAATTTAGTATGCAATTTAATGATTTATAATGTTAAACCCAGTTTTAATCCATGTTTTTTTACATAATTTATAGCAATAGGAGCAACTGCTGCTCCAATTCCGCCTGCAGCAATCAAAGTTGCTGCAATTCCAATTACACCGGCTGCACTTGAAGCTTTGTTTAACATATCAAAAATCCATCCTGGAATCCATGGACAATTAGCTGCAAGGTGAAACAATGATGCTCCAGTAAAGAGCACAAAAACACTCGCAACAAACAAAGTAAAGATGAAACATGATTTTAAAACAAGGGATTTTCTAATCTTTTGTAAATTTTTCATTCTTATCACTCCTTTTCTTTTAGAATTATAAATTTATTGTTTGAAAATACCGACTTTTTTAGTTTTATTTATAGTAGACAGGTTCTTAGTACCACAAATAACCAACCAAACTCCTTTACCGGTGTGGTGATGATATCATAAACAAAAATAAATTTCAAATTCTCGACATTATTCTAAATTAAGATTAAAAGCTCCTCTGGAAAAATGCGATTTAATGTCCAAACAGATTTGAAAAATAACTTCTGCATTGCGTGTATCTGCGACAATATGGACTTTTAAGCTATCAGAAGTAGTTACTAGTGTCTTAACTATAACCAAAATCCGTTATCAACTGTATTTCGCGAAGTACGACCATATTGCTCTTGGTTAAGTGGTTCCTATCTTCCCACTCACTCCTACTCACTCCTACTTTTTTGATATCTAAATTTCATTTTAAATAACGACTAACTACAAACATACTAAAATTTTGAAACCTAATACTAAAAAATTGTGTTCAATTTTTTCCTGAGATAAGGAAAAAAACGTAGAATAGCGAAGCGTTGCTGCTTTGCGAGGCTTTCGTTCTAACGATCTGTAATCAAGCAAAGCTTGAAACAAACTCTTAAAGAACAGGGCAGGTCTTTTGACGAAATATCAGGGAAAAAGAAACGCACCAAGTAGGTACATCCTGGCTAAACTCTGTCAAACTTCGCAAGACACTCGTTAAGACAGTTCGCAATTTTCATGAATCTAGTTTCGCAAGAGGTCTTTTATACTCATCTTTTATTGTTCCATCTTCATTGAAAAATTTATCAAAAAAACTTTTCTTTTTAAATAGCGAGTAAGTAGCATAGATGCAAACAAGAAACATAAGAAATAGTTGCAAAATTTTTCTAAAAGCAATAAAACCATTAAAAAGATCAATGATAAAGAAAATTAATTCTATCAAAAAAAGATGCATATGAAAAGGTTACCACCAATAATTTAGATTTTGCTTATAAAATCAGTGATAAAGCGATTGTGATCAATAACGGTATTGTTATTAAAGATAAATATTTAAGCAATTATACGAATTTTGAGAAATTTATTTTAAAATACGTAAATTATACTGAGAGGTAAAATGTTAGCAGAATTTTACTACAACTTTATTGAATTAAAAAACAGTCGTTTGATTCCCAAAATTATTGCTGGTTTCGTGTTGCTTTTTCCTATCGTTTTGAAATGGCAACTAGGAAATCATGCAATCATGTTTTTCCAAATTTTGTATCTCATTTGTCCCTTACTTTTTTTGATTCGAATACATAGTAATTTTAGTGAACGAGGAAAAATCTCTCTTTATTTAAACAAGTATTTAACCGCTTTTTTTGCAAATCTCATTACGAAATTGCTTCTAAGTATGTTGGTTTTATTTATTTTGAATTTGGAAATGATCTTCATAGATGTGAAAAATGATGATTTTAAATGGATGCTGACAGGATTAACGATGGTGATCCTTCTTGAAACAATGAAATATGCTCACAGAAACATTTTTTATCAGAAAATTATGGCACTGTTTTAGGTATATTTTCATTTTTATTCGTAAATATTGTATGTATAGGATTAACTTTAAAATATACAATTAATTTAATAGCATATACGTTTATTTTTGAATTGATTCTTTTTCTAATTTTGGTGCTTTTTACTCGATTGAAATTGAGTAGACTTTCTCAAGCGTAAAAACGGCTGTAAACCTTGTGATACAAATAAATTTGTTCCAAACACTTAATGTGCATGTGCAGATAAACTAAACCGATTATTTGATCGTTTGGCAATATCTTTCTTCTTTCATCGTTAAAATGACCTGTCCTTTCGCATGTTTCTCTCCTCAAAATTTAATTAAATTGTTAGTTTACTAAAATTTTAAGTAAGGTGCTTTGGGACATTTTCACGTTTCATCACTTAGGCCATTTCTACCTTTATAACGATAAAAAGTGCTGTTAGATTTCTATGAATTGCAACTTGGCATGCTGAATGGTATGCTAAGTAAGGTTATTTATTTGTTAACTATACTGAAGACAGTAGGTGGTATTTACCTTAATTTCCTACCGAGGGTAATTTTTCATTTATTTGATAGGATCCCTCTATGTTTTTGGTAACATAGAGTTTTTTATTTAAAAAAATGGAGGTGAACTCATAATGAATAAAAAAACAATTGCTAAAAAAGCTGCTTTAGTTGATAAAGTATTAGAAAAATTTAATAATGCCGTTTCAGCTGTAATAGTTGATTATCGTGGCCTTACAGTAGAAGAAGTTACTAAATTGCGTAAGCAATTGCGAAGCGATAATGTTGAAATGAGAGTTATTAAAAATTCTATTCTTATTCGTGCAGCTCAAAAAGCTGGTTTTAAAGAATTAGAAAAAATCTTTAAAGGTCCTACTGCTATTGCATTTTCAAACGAAAATGTGGTTGCTCCAGCAAAAATTATGGCTAATTTTGCTAAAGAAGTAGAAAGCTTAAAGATTAAAGGTGGCGTAATTGAAGGCAAAACTTTTGATGTGGCTAAGATTACGGCTTTAGCAAAATTGCCCAATCGTAAAGGTTTACTTTCAATGTTGCTTTCTGTTTTTCAAGCACCAGCTCGCAATGTCGCATATGCAATAAATGCAGTGCTCAAAGCAAAAGAAGGTGCAGCTTAAAAATTATTTTAAAAATTAATTGGAGGATTTAATAATGGCATTAAATATTGAAAAAATAATTGCTGAAATTAAAGAAGCAACGATTTTAGAATTAAATGAATTAGTAAAAGCAATTGAAGAAGAGTTTGGAGTATCTGCTGCAGCTCCTGTAGCCTCTGCACCAGCAAGTGATTCTACTGATGATAGCACAGAGCAAACTGAATTTACCGTTGAGTTAACAACTGTAGGAGATAGCAAAGTTAAGGTTATCAAAGCAGTTAGGCAAGCAACAGGTCTTGGCTTGAAAGAAGCAAAAGAATTAGTTGATGGGGCTCCTTCAGCTATTAAAAAAAATATTTCTAAAGAAGAAGCACAAGCTCTTAAATCAAGTTTAGAAGAAGTGGGAGCAACAGTTGCGCTTAAATAATTTTTCGTAAAAACACATGTATCAAAGCTTTGTAGCATGTGAAAAGTAATTAGAGCCTGTTTGTAGATCTCTAGTGGATATAAATATAGTTTAAAGATCATAAGCAGACTTTAAGACGAAAGGAAGTTTTGCATGCTGCAAAGTTTGATAAATGCAGTAGAAGAATCGTTAACTACAATTTTATTTAAAAAATCTCTTTTTATAACAATATCAATAATTTTCATTTATCTTTTTTGGAAGAGAAGAAAAGAGTTTATTAAAGATCCTATTCTTTTATTGAAATATTTGATTTGTCCTATTTTTTGGTGTCTTTATATCGCTGCTTCTCTTGATCTGGTAGGTTTTCCACCTTTATCAGAGCTGAAAAGATACCAAAAAATTGGCATAGGCCTTTTTCATCCAGATATTTCACTTATTCATGGAATTATAAAGGATGACATATTAAATATAATCTTTTTTATACCTTTAGGATTTATGCTACCGTTATTTTGGAAAGGCTATAGGGATATCAAAAAAATTTCTTTTTTGAGCTTTTGCTTTTCACTGTTTTTAGAAATATCCCAGCTATTTAATCTATATAGATGGTCGGAAGTAAATGATCTGATCATGAACACCTTAGGTGGCTTGTTTGGATGGTATTGTTTTTCTTGGCTTCATAAAAAAGTAAAAAAAATTGATAGCTTACTTGTTGTAGAAAACGAAAAATTAAGCGAGCCGATTATTTTTACGTTGATTTGTATTGTTCTTGAATTTTTATTAGCTGCACCGCTGTTTTAATATTATTCTCCCAAACTTCAAATTATCCAGATCAATTTTTTATCTTCATTAGACTTTTCTTCTGCTTGCGCAACTGCTTGTACAAGATATTTTCTGTATCGTTCTACTCAAGTTAAAACTCTCAGTAACTGCAAAAACACCAATAGATGCATTCATCTTTCCAACCTCTTTTATTTTTTGCCATTTTCCATATTAGACTGCCCATTTTGGGCTAATATCTTTACAATTGGGGAGGATATAAATTATGAAAAATTTTATAGCTCAACATTACCAATTAATTAGCATATTATTACTTGCTGTTATGCTATTTAGTCCGCTTACTACATGTTAATATTTATACTAAAATTATGGCATTCAATAATAACAGTTTCATTGTTTTTACATGTTTTGAACACATGAAAGATAAAAATCTTTTAGAATTTGCTTGCTTTAAATGATGAGCGATTTTGACAATATTTTCTATTGCACTCTAATCTTACTTCTTAGTCAATTGTTCCCAAACACTAAGCGCTTGTTTCATCCCCTTTACATCATGGACACGTAAAATATTTACATATCCGGTATTCGCTAAATATAACGAAGAGATAATTGTTCCCAAATCACGATTTTGAATTTCTTCTTCTTTTGTCAAACTACCAATAATTCGTTTTCTTGAAATACCGATCAGTAGAGGTATTAAAGGATAAGCATATCTATCTGAATATCTTAAAATATCCATCGTCTCTTCTTTATTTTTCCAACCAACTCCTGGATCAAAGCAAATACGTGAGAGTGAAATTTTTCTTTTTAAACATTGGAAAATTTTGGACTCATAAAATTCACGAATCTCTTTTTCTAAAGAAACTGTTTTTTTTCTATGACCATGCATAATAACTGCATGCGTTTTAGGAAATTCCTGTAAAATTTCAAACATTCGTACGTCACGAAAGCCATGAATATCATTAATAATATTTGCGCCAGCTGCTACAGCTTTTTTGGCTACTTCAAAAAAATAAGTATCAATAGAAATGGGCATTTTGGGTGCAAATTTGCGAAGAGCTTTAATCACAGGTAAAACTCTTTGTAATTCCTCACTAATAGACACTTCGCAATACCCAGGACGAGTTGACTGTCCTCCGATATCAATAATGTCAACGCCATTATCTATCATTTGCTTGGCGTACTTAATAGCAGCTTCTAAAGTGTTATATTTTCCTCCATCAGAAAAAGAATCGGGAGTGACATTTAAAACACCCATTACCTGTACATATTCTTTTTGAAATAAATTTTTGTTATCCTTCTTTGACTCTTTCAAAAAATTCTCCTCGTATTTTTTTACTTGTTTTTAAATCTCCTGAAAAACACTCAGTCTTTGTCAGTACATTTGAGTTACGCACACCGCGCATTTCCATGCATAAATGCCTTGCTTTGAGCAAAACTCCAACACCACTGTTAGGGATATTTTTTGTTAATTCTTGGCAAATAATTTCTGTTAATCTTTCTTGAATAAAAGGACGTCTGCTCCAATAATCTACTAAACGTAGAAATTTACTTAATCCTAATGTTTGATTTTGCGCAGGGATATAACCAATTGATGCATAACCAAAAAAAGGCAATAAATGATGCTCGCAGATGGAATAAAAGGGGATTTTAGAAACAATGATTAGCTCTCCATTAGTTTTTGTCTGAAAAGTTTTAAAATTAGCAAATTTTGGACTTTTTAAACCCATAAATAATTCATCAAACATCCTTGCTACACGCTTAGGTGTTTCTTTTAAACCATTACGTTTGGGATTTTCTCCTATTTCTTGTAATAGTTGAAAAATCAATTTTTCTAATCTTTCTTTTTTCTCCATCTTACCAACTTTCCCCTGTTAGCCAAACATCTTTACTGTCCCCTATTAAGTTAATCCATTCAGAAATTTTTTTTTCAAATAACATTTGCGGATGAACATCACTTAATGGAATCAAAACAAATGCGCGTTTTAACAATTCTGTATGTGGAATTTGTAAATTATCTTTCTGTATTACTTTATCCCCAAATAATAAAATATCCAAATCAATAATGCGAGCTCCCCAATGAATAGTACGCACACGTCCCATTTTTATTTCAATATTTTGTAAAACGCTTAATAATTTTTGAGCTGTTAGATTAGTTTCTACTAAAATTACTGCATTTAAAAAATTATTTTGCTTAACTCCACCATATGGCTTGGCTTCATAAATCTTTGAACGATCTTTAATAATCATTTTTTGGGAAAGATGTTCTAAACTTTTGCGTAAATTTTCAATTGGTGTACCTAAATTACTGCCAAGGGCAATATATACCAAGGTCATTTATACTCTTTCTCCATTTCAATTTCAATATCATCAAAAATTCCAGACATAGGCACATATTGTTTATGTATGCAAATCAATGAACTATGAAGCTGTCTTTTCCAACGTTTACCAATTTTATCTAAGATGCGGTAAGCAAGTGCTTCCATTAATTGAAAGCGCTCATTAGTAACTAACTCAACAATTGTTTGATGAACTTCAGCGTAATCTATCGTTTTTGTTAAATCATCTTTTTTCCCGCTAATAGATAAATCTAAACGTAATTCCAAATCAATCGCAATCGGCTGACCAAGCTTTTGCTCTTCGGGTAACACACCGCTATAAGTCCAAAATTTCATATTATTAATGCGTATTTTATCCATTAAAATTCCTAACTTTTCTAAAAGTCTGTTAACGATTTCTAGTAAAATAAAATTGCGTTTATCAACTGAGTTAGATACAGCCTCCTCTGTCAAACTTCGTTTGCCATTCGTTAAGGCAGTTCGCAATTTGCAGCTAAAAACGCTGCTGCTTTTTAAATTCAAGCTTATGCGATGAAACTTTCGAGCTTTAAAATTTCAAATCATCCTAAACTTACATACTATTAATCTGATTTCAATGACTTAATTTTAGAAATCGAAAGTCCTATATATTTACTAATAGTTGACACTGGTATGCCGTCTGCAAGCATGGATAATGCTGTTTTTTAAGCCCTTTTTCTACTCCTTCCTTTCACTATCCCTTTTTCCATCCCTTCTGTTCTTCCTTTTATTCTGGAGTTTTTCATCGCCGAGTTGAAATTTCGTTCTCCTTTTTCTTTTATTCGTAAAAGCTCTTGGGTTTGTTTATCTGAAGTGATTACGTCAAACATTTTCACCGCCTCCTTGATAATTGGTTCAAACTCTCCTATTTTTTCAACTATTTTTGAATGTGGGTTTTTAAGATACTCTAACCACCAAGTAATTGGGTTTTTCTTGCTGAATTTTTTCATTTTTGGCAGCTCAAGAAAGTGAATTTCTTCCATATCAGTTAAAAGTTCATGAGTTTGTTTTTCTCG
>JAISYQ010000005.1 GCA_031269775.1 Streptococcaceae bacterium | reverse complement strand
TATAACTTTTCAAGGCATCTTTGTTAAATCATTGAATTCCACCTGGAGTCGCCTCCATTGCCTTAACTAATTTCTTATATGACGCTACATTGAAATATGGATAAATTTTTTTTATGATGCTATCAAGTTCTTCCCAAGAAATTTTCGGATCTTTAAGTCGCTTCATTTCGGCATGATCTAGGTATCCATCTAGGTATGCATGTGCTTCTGCTTCAGTATTTTTTTAACTAAAACATACCTCCCCCTTATAAAAAATATAATTCGTTCAAAAATAAATATTAAATCTTTACATAATGTTCGTTTATTTTATAGTAGACTTCCTCGGGAATTTTAAAATTCTAACTAATTTGCCATACTAATTTCGATGACAAAAATGAATTATAAAAAATACTATACCCCTTCAAATTTTTATAGGTATATGTTTTCTCTAGAATTTCAACTAAAGATATATATCAGCTGAAAGTTTTTTTAAAAAATTTCTGTGCTATTTTTACAGCTTCTAGTGCATCTTTTGCATAATAATCAGCACCAACAAAGTCACGATACTCTTCATTTAGCACCGCACCTCCAACGAAAAATGCTACATCTAATCCGGCATCACAAACCGCTTCAATTGTTTTTTTCATATTCTGCACTGTTGTTGTCATTAAAGCAGATAAGCCTACTAAACGAATATCATGTTCACAAATCGTATCCACAACGCTTTGAATCGGCACATCTTTTCCTAAATCGAAAACTTGAAACCCATAATTTTCTAAAATCATCTTTACAATATTTTTACCGATATCATGAATATCTCCTTCAACAGTTGCTAGGAGGATCTTTCTATGATTGGAGGGGTCTTCTTCATCTTCTGAGCTTGTTAAATGTTTTTTTAAAAGCTCTTGAGCATTTTTGACCGTTTCTGCTGATTGCATTAATTGTGGTAAAAATAGCTCACCACGTTCAAATTTAGCACCAACTTCATTTAAAGCAGGAATAAAAAATTCATTTACAATTGCTAATGGCGTTTTTGTTTTAAGCATTTTTTTGACTACTTCAGCCGATAATTCCTTGCGACCAGTTAGAATAATTTCTTTTAAATCTTGCGTATCTTCTTTTTTTGCAGTTTCACTTTGAGTTGATTTAGCCTTTGCTTCATCTGACTTACTTATATATTCAATATACGCTACTGAATTCTTATCTTGAGCATTAAACACTTTTAAGGCTTGAGAAGTTCTCATCATCAAATCATTTAATGGATTCATAATTGGCGCATCTAAACCAGCACCTACTGCTTGTGCTAAAAAAGTTGTATTCAATAATTCGCGATTTGGCAATCCAAAAGAAACATTAGATAAGCCAACAACGGTTTTCACTTTTAATTTCTTTTTTAACAAACGCAAAGTTTCAAGGGTAACAATCACTTGATTTTGTTGAGCTGATGCTGTTAAAACAAGCGGATCAATCACCACAGAAGATTTTTCAATTCCATATTTTTTAGCCTCTGAAACAATTTTTTGGGCAATAGTAAAGCGCTCTAAAGCTGTTTTAGGAATCCCTCTTTCATCTAAACAAAGACCAAGCACTACACCACCATATTTTTTTACAATCGGCAAAATAGCCTCAATATTCTCCTGTTTGCCATTTACCGAATTAATTAACGCTCGACCATTATAGTATCGTGCTCCTTGCTCGATTGCTTGAAGTGAAGAACTATCAATTTGCAGTGGATTTGAAAGTATCGCCTGCAATTCTTCAACAACACGGACCATCATTTTTCCTTCATCAATCTCTGGCAAGCCAACATTAACATCTAAAATATCAGCACCTGCATTTGCTTGCGCCACACCTTCTTTTAAAATATAAGCTAAGTTCTGATTGCGCAGCGCTTCTTTTAGTAATTTTTTGCCTGTAGGATTAATTCGCTCACCGATTAAAGTCAAACGATCATCTAAAATTACCGTTTTCAATCCACTAGTAACAGCACAGACATCTTTTGGTGTTGTTTGCACAATTTTTGAATTTTCAAGTAAATTACGCAAAGCTTTTGTAAACTCTGGCGTTGTTCCACAACAGCCTCCAACAATACGGACACCCTTATCGATCATTTTCTTAACGGACTGTGCATACTCTTTAACCGTTAATCTATAAATTGTTTTTCCATCTACAATCTCTGGCAAACCTGCATTCGCTTGAACCATCACTGGCACTTTGGCATATTCTAAAATCTTCTCAACAATTGGCAAAAGCTCTATTGGTCCCAATGAACAGTTCACACCCAATGCATTAACTCCCAAAGCCTGTAAAGTTAATGTTGCCGTTAAGGGATCAACTCCTACAAAAGTTCTCAAATCTGCTTGATAGCTCATCGTTACAAAAACAGGTAACTGCGTATTTTCTTTCACCGCTAAAATAGCTGCTTTTGCTTCAAGTAAATCAGAAATGGTTTCAATCACTACTAAATCCGCACCAAAGCGTTCTGCTAATACAACCTGTTCCTTAAAAAGATCATACGCATCGTCAAAGGATAGTGTTCCCATGGGCTTTAGTAATTGGCCGATTGGCCCCATATCATATGCTACATATGAAGCTTTGGCACTTTTTGCATGAGAAATAGCTTCTGAAATGATTGACGGCAAATCTTTTTGTTTAATCTTCTTTCGATTTGCCTGAAAGGTATTAGTTGTGATAACATCTGCACCTGCATTTACATAATTTTTATGAATATTTTGCACAATTTCTGGGTGAGATAAATTAAAATATTCCGGATGCTCCCCAATTGATAAACCACAAACTTGAAGTTGTGTTCCCATTGCTCCATCAAATAAAATAAACTTATTATCTAAATTCAAAATAAAATCTCCTATCTTAAAGATGTAAATCTATTTTATGCTCACATCTTTTTTTAATAATTTTTGACGATAAAGTTGATTCTTACAAGACGAAAATCAATCGCTTAATAAGCATTTCTTTCTTCTAAGTATAGTAAAAATACTAAATTATACTTGTTTTTTATTACTTATGGTAATAATACTATAAATGATTTATGATGTATATAATCTATTTAACCCGTAACGAACATTGTTGAACCATTGCCATATTCATCTTTTTTGGCATTTTCCATCGTGGTTTAGCAAGCTCTTTTTGATCAAAAATACCGATTATTCCCGTTACAGATTTTTTCGGTGTCATAAGCAAATTTTCACTTAAATGAATTCCTAA
This sequence comes from Streptococcaceae bacterium, assembly GCA_031269775.1. Classification (GTDB taxonomy): domain Bacteria; phylum Bacillota; class Bacilli; order Lactobacillales; family Streptococcaceae; genus JAIRLR01. The sequence goes on along the minus strand of JAISYQ010000005.1, from coordinate 122,916 downwards.
TTTTTGCAAAGCTTGCGTTATTTCTAATAGTTTTGGCTGAACACTAAGTGGTAAATCTCCATAACCTGGGGAAAAGCGAGAATTTAAATGCCAAAAGTTCCCTAGCTTATTCTTCAAATCAATTTCAGCTAAATCACAAACTTTTTCAATGTAGTCTGTGCACACTGCATCCATGATCAGCGACTTTGTTGTATTACTAATATCATAGCATTGCATTTTTCGTTCAACTTCTACTCCTAGTGTTGCAACTAATAAAGCCACTTGCTTAGCTTGATACAAATGATTAATGATCTTTTTACCTGTTAGCACAAGCTTTGTTTCTAACACTTCTACTGTGTTATCGTTTTCATCAATTTTTAAACCAAAAATTTGATAACAATAACGCGGCTTAGCTATTTTTTGAGCTTCAATTATTATCTCATCAATTATTGTTGAAATTTCTGTTGTCAATTCTTGTTTTTTACGATATCCCAAATAACGCAAAATTTCTGATTTTTTTAGTGGCAACAAATAATCACACTTTCCTATTTTTTATTCTTTATAACGCATTAATGCAAATTTTGCTACATTAGGGCGATTCATGGTATAAACATGAATTCCATCTACACCATAAGTCAACAAATCATCAATCTGCTCAAAAGCATATTCCAGCCCAGCTTTATGCAAATCATCAATATTTTGCTCATACTTATGAATAATTTTAATCAACTTTGAAGGCAGGGTCACTCCACACATAAAAACCATCCTCTCCACTTGTAAGCGGCTTAAAATGGGCATAATTCCTGCGGTAATGGGTACGCAAATTCGAGCTGAGCGCGCATTATCTAATAAACGATAAAATGAATCATTATCAAAAAATAATTGAGAGACAAAAAATTTAGCTCCTGCTTCTTCTTTTTGTTTTAAATATTCCATGTTTTCAACCGCTGTGTTATGCTCAATATGGCCTTCTGGATAACAAGCAGCTCCAACACAAAAGTTGCCAAAATCACAAATATCTTTAATCAGCTCTTTAGCATATTGATAAGTGTTTAAAGACTTATTATTTTTACTGTTGATTGGCACATCTCCACGTAAAGCCAAAATATTCTCTATACCACGCTTTTGAATTGCTTTTAGCATATTTTGCATATCTTGATAATTGGTCATAATCCCAGTTAAATGATGTAAACTTTCAATTTTATAGTGCTTTTTGATATGCGCAGCAATTTTAAGCGTATTATTAACAGTACCACTACCGCCAGCACCATATGTCACACTGATAAAATCAGGCTTTAAATCTCCTAATTCTTCTAAAGTTTGATAAATTATTTCAATATTTCCATCTTTTTTTGGTGGAAAAATCTCTAGTGATATAGTTGGTTTTTTTGCTTGCTTATTTTGTTTGTAAATATCTTGTATTTTCATTATTCCCCACTCTTTTCCCATAAAGTTGCTTCAACCATATCACAAATCTAAATTTTTTTTTTGTTCTTTGTGAAAAAAATTCCATTGCAATAAAAAAATTACAATTTTATAATACTTATATAAAAATATAAAAATTTGTAACAAAATAAGGAGAGATAGGATGTATTCTTTACCTGAGTTACCATATCCATACGATGCACTAGAGCCTTTTCTTGATGAACAAACAATGCATTTGCATCATGATAAACATCATGCAATATATGTAAATAATCTAAATAAAGCTTTAGAAAATTATTCAGAATTAACTGAAAAAACTATTGAAACATTACTTACTAATTTACCTGCTATACCAGAAGAAATACGTAATAGCATACGTAACCAAGGAGGCGGACATGCCAATCACAGTTTCTTTTGGAAAATATTAGCAGCTAATAAAGATAAAATTGCAAATTATGAGATTAGTTATGTTATTGAGAAGAATTTTACTAGTGTAGAAAAATTTAAAGAAAAATTTAAAACAGTTGCACTTTCTCAATTTGGCTCTGGATGGGCATGGTTGGTTGTTGATGATGGCAAGTTAAAAATTACTTCAACAGCTAATCAAGATTCGCCTTTATCTATCGGACAAATGCCAATTTTATGCTTGGATGTTTGGGAACATGCTTATTATTTAAAATATCGAAATTTGCGAGCTGATTATATTGATACTTTTTGGAAAATTATAAATTGGCAAAAAGTAAATGAATTTTATATGGCAACACATCAAATAAAAAAGAGCAGTTAGCTGTCTACAAAATAAATTCGACTACTTTTTTATTAAACCTCCTCGGAAACTAGGGTATAAAGAGAATTCGTTTCAATTTTTCCCTTAATACAAGGCTAGAAAGCTAGAAACACAGTTTCTAGGTAATGGGATAAGGGAAAATGAAGCATGAGTTTTCTCCACTGGAAACTAAATATACGTGGTGCTATTTAGAGGCTTTTAACGCTAAGCATAAGCTTTTAGGTAATAGATAAAAGAAAACGAACAAAAGTAAGTTTAACATCCCGTCAGGAAAAAGAAAACGAAATTCTCATACATCTAGTTCCCGAGAAGGTTTAATAGCAATAGCGATTGAAATACTCAAAATTGGTGATAAGACCATCGTCCAAAACCCAATATTTTTTATATTTTTCTTAAATACACTAAGTGTGATTACCCATAATTTATCCATGCGCTTCTCCTACTTTCATTTTGAATATTTCTTCAAGTGTTGGTGATTCTGTAGAAAATACAGGTAGATAATCTGTTTGTTTCATTGCTTTTTTTCAGATGTCGCGTGCGATAAACGGATTTTCTAAAATTAGATGGTAAGCAGAAGTAGAGGTTTCTTTTACGGATTCAACATCTGCTATGTTTAATAATTCTTGTTTTGTAAGTGTGCTTTCAATCGTTAATCGCGTGCGACCATAACCCTCACGAGTTTCTTGAACAAAACCATCAAGAATCACTTCTTCATTGCAAAGCATGATGAGTTGGTCGCAAATCTTTCTACATTATCCATGTTATGAGAGCTAAAAATAATATTTGTACCATTTGCTTTAATTTCAAGAATGCCATCAATTAAAATTTGTGTATTGACAGGGTCTAGACCTGAAAATGGTTCATCTAGAATAATTAGTTTTGGTTGAGGAATCAATGTAGTAATTAATTAAATTTTTTGTTGATTCTCTTTTGAAAGCTTCTTTATTTTGCCTTTGCGTTTTCCTTTTACCTGAAATTTTTCCAGATATTTATCAATCAATGGATCGATTTCTTTTTTTGACTTACCATGAAGCGCAGCAAAGAAATAAAGTTGATTTTCAACCGTATCTTTTGGATCAAGGCTGCGTTCCTCAGGTAAAAAGCCAATTTCGTTATAATCTGATTGATTTAGATCATGCCCCATTCCACAGAACCCTTCCAGTTTCTTTGTTTAAAAGATTCAAAATTAAACGGAAGGTAGTGTTTTCCAGTTCCATTTTGGCCAATTAACCTAAGGATTTGCTCAGATTTTATGGTGAAGGAAAGATTCTTTATGGCACAGAAATCTTCAAAATGTTTTTGTAAATTTATAACTTCTAACATTTCCCATCTCCTCGTAAAGTAAAAAAAGAGCGAATGAAATATTTTTTATGACATTTACCCTAAATTATAAAGGGTTACGTAATTTTTTCAGGGAAAAAAATTTTCTTTTGTTTTTCATACCAATTGCATCGTTGTACCTTTTCTTTACTGTTGATACCACATGCGGTACAATTAGCACAGTAATCATCTTTTTCGCATGTTTTACAAAATTGTTCACATGGGGAATGAAATTTACTGAATTTATGAGCATATTCTTGCATGACTGCCTCAAATGATTGTTCACGTAAATTTCCTAAACAAAAATCAATGATTGGGCAAGGAGTCACATCCATATTTTCTTTAAAACGAAGAATCATATATCCAGCTCCACAATTATTTTGATGATTTGGTTGTTCTTTGGCATCGGGAGTTTTTACAACAAAATTTTTATCTTCGTATTTGTCTTTTAAAATTTTCAATAGCTTACTTAGTTCATTAGGAGTTAAATTAGTTTTTAAATGATTTTTTCTGGCATTTCCTTGCTCTAAGATATTTCTGATTTCGATTAACTCAGTCCCTAATTTTTTCGCAGTATATACTAAATCTTTTATCTCTTCTTTGCTTTGGTCAATGAGTACACTGGCAATTTGGAATAGAATATTTCTTTGACTCAGTTCACTCAAAAATTGTAACGTTTTCTTATAGCTTTCAGAATTATTGCGAATAAAAGTATGGGTATCTTCATTACCGTCTAAACTCACCTTGACGACGCTGCTTTTGATTTTCTTTATTTTTTCAAGAATTGTTAGTAACTTCTCGTTGAAATATACACCGCTGGTCGAAATATTAATTACTAAACTTCTTTTTATGAGTTCGTCCAAAATATAATCAAAATATGGATGTGTCAACGCTTCGCCATCCGTTAATTGGACGGTATTAATTCCATAAGTATCCATGATTTTTAACACTTGATCGATATTTTTTCTAGAAATATAAGTATTATTTTTGTTAAGCAGGTAGCAATGTCTGCAATTTAGTGGACAATAATCAGTAATTTCCCAACACAGATTATCTGGATAGTAAATTTCTGTACTACCTTTGACTGTTTTAAAACAAGTCTTTGAAGAAACTTTTTCAATAAATCCTCCTTCGATCATAGGTGTGAGAAATTCTGAAACATTTTCTTGGATTGTTTTTAGCTCTTCATCATAAACGCTTTTCAAATTTTCAACAATTTCTTGAAAAGAATGAATTCCATCACACAAGCGTAAAATTTCATACGCAGAATTGTTGATCGGAAAAGATGATCGAAAACTATTTTTGTAAAAAACTAAAGAGCAGTGATTTGGATTGATTTTTATATAAGATTTTTCAACTAATTTTAAATACAATTTTTCTCATCCATTAAAAAAAGACGTCACTTTAGATATTAGATCTCCTCGGAAATTAAAAATCTTTTTTTGCCAAATTTTTTTTTTGATATAAAAATAGATATCCACAAGATAATCGTGATTGTTAACAATATACTTACAAAAATAAAGAAATTATTTACAAATTTTATTATTTCAAGGATTAGATTTTCGTATTTAGGAATAAAATCCACTAAGCAATATAATTAAACCCATAAAAATCCAATTCATAGGAATTGCAATGCAAAAAAATATTATTATGGTTCGAATATAAAAATAGCATGGGAGTAATATTGAAACATATAGAACATTTATACCATAAAAAAAACAAAGCATTATCGGTAAATATGTGTAATGAAAATCTGGAAGTGAAATTAAAAACAAAAGAAAAATTATTAAATTTTCAGCAGAAAGTAAAAATCAGCTCCAAAATATTGAGCGATTGAGATTGTTTCAAAAAGAATCATAGCGAGTGTTACGATAAAAAACTCAGATTCTTCGTAACAAAAAAGGAGATCTGCACTCAAAATTGTAGTCATAAAGAAGATAGCAAAGGGAGCTACGTATTTTGTGACCGCAAGGTCTTTTTTTACAAGATTAATTAAATTTTTATACACCATGGTTATTTTTGGTATAACTACTTTTATTTAAGCTTGGATTCATACAATGCGCATCTTATATTTACATAATGTGGTTCAGTTTAATTGGTAACTTGTTATTGATTTTGGAAAAACAAGCTTGTAATTCTCTACGAAATAAAAAATAACGAAGAGAATTACAAAAATGCAATGTTTTATAAAATTGAGCTAAATAAGGGAAAAAGTATATTAACCTGCAGGTTCACCAAGTTTGAAGGCACAAGACAGCAATTGCATTGCAGATTAAGACCATAGGAAGGCCAACTACATATGCACCTATTCCAATTTTAATTGCAATGTTATTGTTTTTAGCAGCACAAAAAGCAGCATTTACCGTAATATGAATCTCAGGTTTCTCCATTTTTTTCATCCTTCCTCACCTTCTTTCATGTAAAAATTTGAAGTGATAAATAAATGGAAACTATTAAAAAAATAGTTGTTAATGAAAATGCCTTGATAGCAATTGGCAGATTGTTTAGTGAATAAAATAGATCTCCTTTAAATCTGTTATATGAACTCCAGTCGCTATTGTCATTTCCAGTAACACACAATTCAACAAGAAGCAAAATAGGGATAAAACTAACAGCGCTACCTATGTAGAAATTTTTAACTAATAAGGAAATGGGAATTAGGATACTCATTACCATGGTGTACATTATATAAGACAATAAAAATATGGGAAGAATTTCTAAATAAAAAATTTTAAAAAAGCTCATTAAGTATAAAAATGTACTGAATAAAATGCATAAAAAATTTAATAAGACAAGAAAACATCTTGAAAGAACAGTATCTTGTTTTTTGTATCGCGTAGTAAGTGATAATTTCATACCATTTTGATAGTAACAATCTAAGAAAAAAGAATAAAAATATAAGTGCTATATTAAAAAACTTGCATTAAAATGATATTTGACGCTTTTTCAGAAAGATTGGCAAAGACATAATTGGAATCCAAAGAACATATAAAAAAGTCCATTACAGCAGGCATATATAAGAATGCTGCTATATAGAAAAGGAGGATGTATTTTGTAATCATTAAGTCTTTAAGAAATAAATATATGTATTTTTTCAATATGAAGAACCTTCATTCTAATGAATGCGTTTTTAATGAACATAATCTTATCAAAAAAATTCCCCCAGACAACTTCATTAAATGTTATAATAAACAAACTAAGATTTTTAAAAGTCAATACGAGAAAAGAAAATTATATTCGTTAGCTATATCATTCTTGGATAGAAAATCAACTAAGGGAGCATGATGATTGGGGTGTTTTTTACAAAATAGAACTATATCGTTATCAATTGATTACTTCAAAAGAGAATTTTGAACAATTTTCATAGATTCGGATCTTTTTTATTTTGCTCCAGCAAATCCTGAAAAATTTTACTCAGGGAAAGACAAATTTCTAAATGATGATTGGTTTGATGACTCTATAGAAAAAAATATCCAAAAATTTAAGCTCAATCCCAGTGGAAAAAAAATTATACTTACCCAAAAAGCATTTACTACGTTCCTTGAAAACTATGTTCGCTTTTTTTATTCGGATTACATATATTTCAATAATGCAGAATATAGACTAGATGATTTACAGAAAAAAATATTTTCTTCAAATTTCAACTTTATTTCTTTGCCTTATGAAGGAATTGTTTTTGATTATGAGGGTACGAAAATTAAAGAATATTTTTTTATAAAAAACGGTCAAATTTTAGGATTTATCAGTAATGAAAGTTATTCAAAATATCTTCAAATTGAAAACTCTGGTAATTCAAGTTTGAATTGCGAAAATCCCATTTCGCATCAAAGAATTATAGCGAATTTTAACGAAAGTATCACTGATTCATGTGAAGATGTATCTCATCGAATTGTGGCGTTTGAAAATTTGGTATACGATTCCTATCAAAAAATATTTATTGGTGTGGCCCTTTCACATGATCGACAGAAATTTGATTTGAAATTTCAAGCAAAGGACATTTTAAATGAAGCAATTCCCATGAATCATGGCAAGTGGGTCAGTGAGTCTTGCTTTTGCCAAGATATCAAAATTCCTATGTTGGAAGGAATAAAAAATAAAGAGATGAGTGAGGATATGTTATGGAAAAAAAAGACATTTAAAACATCTTAGAAATCGTAAATTTAACGAAAAAATATGATAATTTCTGCCTTAATTCCATAAATTTTTCGATAAAAAAAGGAACAGTTACTGTTTTATTGGAATTAATGGGACAGGAAAAACAACGACCATCAAAGCAATAGCGGGTCTTGTGATTCCAAATTCTGGAGAAATTCACATTTTTGGGGAAGTGATGAACTCAAAGAATGAAGGCATACTTCGTGACCGTATGGGATTTTTGCTAGATGGAGAGTACTTTTATCCAGATATTAGTGTAAAAAAACAAGCCGAAATATTTTCTCATGGGTATTCTAATTGGTATCAGGAAAAATTTGATGCATTTATTGATCGTTTTGATTTGCCCTTAAAGCAAAAATTAAAAGAGCTTTCAAGAGGAATAAAGATGAAATTTTCGCTTGCTCTTGTGTTTCCCATCATGCAGAACTACTGATTATGGATGAGCCGACAAGTGGTTTTGATCCACTTTTTCGTGAAGAATTTTTAACAATTATAAAAGATCTTATAAAAGAAGGTGTAAGCGTTTTGTTTTCTTCCCATATTACTTCAGATCTTGAAAAAATTGCCGATAATATTGTTTTCATCCATAAGGGCGAGATTATCTTAAATGAGAATATCCACACTTTGAAAGTTTCTTATTTTACTGTGGTTGGAGATGCAAAATTAAATAATGATGAGAATCGGAAAATATTCCTTAAAGTTACTGAAAATAATGGAGAAGTTAGAGGATTTTTCAAAGGAGAAGAGAGTTTTGTGAAAGAAAAATTTGAAAGATTTGAGATTTTGCATTCAACGATCGAAGAAATCATGTTGGCGACCATATCAGAAAGGCACTGATTATAAGCAAATATTCTTTCTTTTTATTCAAAAAAATTAATGTTCATAAGAAGAATTTTTTATTAATTCCTTATGTGGTAATTATGATATTTTTTGCCAATAAAATGGGGTTTATTTCCGTGACTGTTTTAAACCAAATAATTTTAAATTTGAATTTTTTCCTTCCATTTATTATCTTGTCTTCAGTTAAGATGGAAGAAAATCAATCTTCAGGGCTAAACGGTTTTTTGACTGCAAAGTATAAAAGGCATGATATTATTATTTCAAGATATAATTTCACTTTATTATTTGCAACGATTGTTTTTTTAGTCAACAAAATTACAGTTTTTATTTGCTCTATCACAAATAAAGCGGGCGAGAATATCCCGAATTTTTTACCATTTTATTTGGGCAGTTGTTTTCTTTTTATAAGTGTGCTTTCTTCTATCTTGTTATTTTTAAGTTTTTCTCTTAATATTTTTCAATTTGCTATTTCAGCTATCATTACCTCTACAATATTTTCTCAAGTCTTTAATATTTTAATAAGTAAATGTTCATTTCAGAATTGTTTTTTAGACTTTTTTATTTTTTGGTTCGAAATTTTTGTTGCTTATGGAATTATTTATATTTTTGCGTATGTAACAGAATTAACTTTTAGCAAGAAAGATTTATAATTATAGCAGCCAGAGTATTTTTATACGAGGCAATACGATTTATTTTCCAAGACAAAATTGACTAAATAACTGTGTAATCAACTCATCTTGCACCGACTCACCCAAAATTTCTCCTAGATACTTCAAACAGCGTGTTATATCAATTTCTACCAAATCAATTGGCATTTGTGTTTTTATACTAGCAATCGCTTCGCTCAAAGCATTTTTAGCTTGTCCAATTAAAGCAATATGGCGCGCATTAGATAAATAAGTAAGATCTTTATTTATAGCTATTTCTCCATCAAAAAAAAGTTTTGAAATTTTCTCCTCCAACACATCCAAGCCTTGATTTTTTAAAACAGATAATTTTATTATGGTGTCTTTTTCCAATAAATGCGCAATCTTAGAAAAATTTATTTTTGGTGTTAAATCTATTTTATTTAAAAGAATAATTCGCTTTGAATTTTGGGTAATTTTGATCAATTCTAAATCTTCTTTAGTTAATGCCTCGCTTGCATTTAAAACTAGAAGAATAAAATCAGCTTCCTGTAAAGCTTTATGTGAGCGGCTAATACCTATTTGTTCGATAATATCCTTTGTTTCTCTAATACCTGCAGTATCAATTAATTTTAAGGGAATTTTGCAAATATTGATTGTTTCTTCTATCACATCACGAGTAGTTCCAGCAATTTCTGTTACAATTGCTCTTTCTTCATGTAATAAAGTATTTAACAATGAAGATTTGCCAACATTTGCTCGACCAACGATAGCTGTTTTTAAACCTTCTTTTAAAATTTTTCCCTGAGTAGCAGTCTTTAACAAATCATCCAGTTGCTTTTTTATTTGTTTAATTTTTTCTAGCAATATTTGCGTAGGGAGACCTTTTCCCTCATCGTATTCTGGATAATCAATAGATACTTCTATTTGAGCAAGGATTTTTAAAATTTCTTGGCGTATTTTACGAATAAGCTTAGATAAAGTTCCTTTTAACTGTTCAAAAGCCATATCCATAGCTTGGTTAGTCTTAGCATAAATTAAATCCATGACACCTTCAGCTTGTGATAAATCAATCCGACCGTTTAAAAATGCTCGTTTGGTAAATTCTCCAGGTTCTGCGATCCTTGCTCCATTGTTTAATAATAACTTTAGTATCTGATTTACTACAATAATACCACCATGACAATTAATCTCTACAACATCTTCACATGTGAATGTCTTTGGTGCACGCATTACACTAATCATTACTTCATCAACGGTTATCTTAGTTTTAGGATCTATTATATGCCCATAGTGAATTGTATGACTCAAAACTTTGGTTAGTTTGCTACCTTTAAATACACAATCAGCTATATTAATAGCTTTATCTCCTGATAAACGAACAATAGCAATAGCTCCTACACCAGGAGGCGTAGAAATAGCAGCAATGGTATCAAAGCTAAATAATTTTTTTTTCATCTGCATTAAACCTGTTCACGTTGTTTTATTAAATTTAGCAGCTGCAAGTCTAGATTCTTTTTTTTTATACATTCGCTTACGCTTTTCATTAGGATCCGAGTGGGGATATACGTTTGCTGCTGCAATTTCTTCTAATGCTTTTCCTAAATTTTTAATTGATTTAAACTTCATAGTTGGTGCTTCACCTTTTTGAAGTTCATGTGCTCGTTTGCTAGCTAAAATAGCTAGAGAATATTTCGATTCTACTTTACTTAATAATTTATCAATTGATGATTCTAATATCATAACATACCTCCTTCAAATTTTTTATTGATTGTATTCTTGAATCATCTTTAAATACTTTCCAATAACTCTTTCTACCCGAAAATGTTCACCTGCAATAATATCTTTTACGCGTTTGGCTGCAAGTGTCACTTTATCATTAATGACCGCATAATCATAAAATGACATCATTTCAATTTCTTTTTGAGCTACTTTCATACGCTCTTCGATCATTTCAGAAGAATCCGTACCACGATTAACAATACGCTCACGTAATTCATCTAAATCTGGAGGAATTAAAAAAATAAAAACCCCATCTGGCATTTTTTCTTTTACTTGAGCTGCACCTTTAACTTCAATCTCTAAAAAAACATCTTTTCCATTATCTAGCGTTTGATTAACGTATTGAAGAGGGGTACCGTAATAATTTTCGATATATTTTGCATATTCTAACATTTGATTATTTTTAATCATTTTTTCAAATTCTTCACGTGTGCGAAAAAAATAGTCCACTCCATCTACTTCGCTAGCTCGTTTTTTTCTAGTGGTCATTGAAATGGAATATTCAAAATCGTGCTCTAAAGTATTAAAAATTTCTCTACGCACTGTTCCTTTGCCTACTCCTGAAGGTCCGGAAAAGATGATTAACAAGCCGCGATCATTCATTTTTACTTTCCTACTCTCAAAAAATTTTAATAAAATCAATCTATTTTTATTCCTGATTCAATTTTGGTCAAAAATTTTAGAAAACGATCTATTGATTTACCATCATTTTTTTTATTCCAATGTTTATTTAAGTCGGCAAATAACGGATTGAGCTTTGATTGTTCTTGAAGAATTTTTTCCTCTAAGCTTTTCATTAATTCACCTTGTGTTCTCACCACTTTCCCAGGAAGATTTTTCAAAAATTCTTCATTCAAGCCAACAGTTTTTTGATATTGTGCAAAATCATAATTATAAAAAATTATTTCTCCTTTAAGGTTTGCTAAAGCATAATCAAAGATAATTGAAGAGTAGTCAGTAATTAAAATGTTAACATTGACCAATAATTCTTCAAGTGATAATGATTTTAAATTTGATGAAATATGTGCAAATTGACCAAAATTATCGATTAAATTTTTCTCAAAGGGGTGAGGTTTAACAAATAAATGAGTATTATCAGTTAGCATTTCATCAATTTGTTTAAAACCTATTGCAAATTTATCTGTATTAGCATCTCTTTTAGTTGGAGCATAAAGGATTATTTTTTTTTCTGTTAATTCACCAAATAATTTTTTAAATTTTTTTTTGGCATTTTCAAAAAAATCTTTTGTAAAAAAAATATCCGTAAACGGTACGCCAATTTTTCTAATTTGCTCTTCTTTTGCATGAAAGCTGTACTTAAAAATTTCTGCCATTTTTTGTGAACTAACAATGAAATCTGTGTAAATAACACTGTTTTTTTGACTTTGTTTTTTTTTTTCATAAATTTTTTCTAACGATTCTAGACCAATTTTTTTCATTACGCCTGTGGTATGCCATAGTTGAATTATTCGTATATCTTTAGCAAATTTCATAAATTTTAGAAAATCATAGCAATCATCTGTGATAATAATTTTGGCTGAGGCTAATAAGTAAATTACTTTTGTAAAAAAAGAAAATGCCGAATTAATCGGAACAATTTTGGCTCCCATTTCTTTGTAGTGCAATGCTTCTTCTTGCACATTTTCTGTAAAACAAATCACCAAACGAAAAGTATATTCTTTTATTAATTTGGTAATTAATTCAGATTGTTTGAAAGGATTATTTAGCAAAAACACTATTTTTTGACTTTCTTTTTTTCGATAAAAATAAAAAAAATTTTTTATGAGAAAAAATTTTACACGATTCATCAATAAATTTCCTTTATATCTTTTATTAAAGACTTCTAACCTATAACTGCGATTTCCTAAAAAACGCATAACATTTAACATGGGTTTACGATTTTCTCCAAATAAGCCGATTAATTCTACTAAAATTTCAATGCCAAAAATGGTCGCAATAATTAACATAATAATACCCATTCCACTTGCATAATTTAACATAAGAGCAATAAAAGAGAAAATAGCAGAAATAGTGTAAATTGCAAGAACGCTAGACTGGTGAGTAAATCCTAAACTTAACAAACGGTGATGTAAATGCATTTTATCTGAATTTGTAATAGATTGCTTATTAAGTTTTCTTCTAATCATTGCATAAAAAGTATCTGTAATTGGCACACCCAAAATTACAAGAGGTGTTAATACTGCCACAAAAGTAGCATTTTTAAGCCCTTGCAAAGAAAGAATTGAAATCATAAAGCCAAGAAATAATGCTCCTGTATCTCCTAAATAAATTGTTGCAGGATGATAGTTATGTGGAAAAAAACCCAAAATACTTGCGACCATGGCAAAAATTGTTAATGAGATAAAAATATTTTTTTCAGGCAAAAAAAAGTAAGCAATAATACCAATTGTTGAAAGCGAAATTATAGAAATGCCACTAGCTAAACCATCTAGTCCGTCAATTAAATTTAGGGCATTTGTTAAAGTAAAAATCCAAAGAATTGTTAACAGGAAATTTAACACACCAGGTAAAACAAAAGTAGTAAATCCCGGAATGGTTAGAGTATCAAAGCGTGCTGGCGTAAAAAAATAAGTAAAGATTGCTGCTAATAAAATCCCGATCGTTTTTTGTTTAGGATTAATTTCTTTAATATCATCAACTACTCCGGTAATAACAATAATTAAAGCTACTAAAAGAATCGGCAGAATGTAATTTTTATATGAAGATCCTAAAATCGATCCCAATAAAAAAAAAGTACTGATAAAAAAAGTAAGGTAGATAGCTAAACCACCCATTGTCGGCATAATTGTTTTATTCATCCGCCTTTGATTAGGGGTATCTGTTGCACCTAACTTTAATGCAATAACTTTAATTAATGGTGTGATAAATAAAGCAATAAAAACGCTCATAAATAGATAGATAATCACACGTAATGTAGCATTCATCTCTCTACCTTTCTGTAGAATTAATAATAATCGTTACCGGTCCATCATTTACTAAACTAATTTTCATATCTGCTCCAAAAACACCTGTTTTAACTGGGATTTCATTTTCTACTAACCTTTGATTAAATACTTCATATAATTTTATTGCCAAACCTGATGTTGCAGCTTCAACAAAACTTGGCCGATTGCCTTTTTTGGTATTTGCATAAAGGGTAAATTGTGAAATCGATAAAATTTCTCCTGAAACGTTACGAAGTGAAAGATTCATCATTTTTGCTTCATCTTCAAAGATGCGTAAATTGGTAATTTTTTTAACAAGATACTCTACATCTTCTAATGTATCTTTTTTGTGTACACCTATCAAAATTAAAAAACCTTTTTGAATTTTGTTGTGTATTTTATCATTAATTATGACACTTGCTGAAGTTACTCGTTGAATGACAGCTTTCATTTAATCACCCGTTGTAAATTATACTATAAAGAAATGTTTAACAATCATGATTTTGCACAATTTAGTGCTTCTTCTAGCAATCAGGTAAATTTTTGACAAGCTTTCCTACTTTCTTTGTTTAATACAATTTGGTAAACGCAATTTATCAATAGAAAGATTGTTAATAGACTTTTATAAAAATAAGCGAGCAATATTAAAATAAATAAAGACACTGGTTAAATCACTTAATGTTGAAATAAATGGTCCACTGGCAACCGCAGGGTCTACCCCTAATTTTTTCATTCCCATGGGGATAAAGCTACCTGCTAGATTGCCGACATTAATTGCTGCAAACATTGAAAAACCAACAGCAAAACCAAACCAAGTATTTTTTTTCCATAACGAAACAATTAAAAAAATAGCACAGCCAACAACTAAACCAGTAATAATTCCTGTCGCCAGTTCAGAAAAAATCATCCGCCAAGAAAATTTTTTTTCCTCATCCTTTAAAGTCAAACGACGAACAGCAACAGCAAGTGATTGCGTTCCAGCATTTCCTGCTGTTCCTGTAATTACCGTTAAAAAAACGGCAAGATATGCAACTTCTTCTTCCATAACATTTTCATAATGATTAATTAAAAAAGCTGTTCCTAATCCTAAAAAAACTAATCCAATCAGCCATGGTAATCTTTTAGAAGCTGCACAAAAAGGGTTTTTTGACACTTCTTCAACATCGACCCCTGCTAAGCCTGAATAATCACTAACTGCTTCATCATCGATAACGTCAATAATATCATCAACTGTAACAATTCCTTGCAAACGCCCTTTAGCATCAACAACAGGTAATGCCAAAAAATCATAATCACGAAATTTTTGCGCTACATCTTCTTGATCATCATCAACATTTACGGAAATAACACGTTCATTCATAATATTAAAAATCAATGCATCTTCTTTATTGAGAATCAAATCTTTTAAAGTAATAATGCCTTTAAGTTCTTTATCTTGATTGGTTACGTATACATAATAAATCGTCTCAGCTACTTTAGCTTTGTTTTTTAAAACGTGCATAGCAGAATAAACAGTTTGACTGCCTATAATTGATACAAATTCACGCGTCATAATAGCGCCAGCTGTATCATTTCTATAATGCATTAAATCCTTAATAGCACTAGCATCATCTACACTCATCCGCTTTAAATAATCTGAGACGATTTCTTGATTTCTAACTTGATGTAATAAATCAGCAGCATTATCTGAATACATATCCCCAATCATCGATGCAGCATATTCAGGGGACATTTCTAAAAGATAATCTGCAATATCGCTATTTTCCTCTTCTAAAAGATCAAACATCTCTGCTAACTCTAAAGGAGACATATAACTATATAAACGCATACGCATAGATTTTGATAATTTAAGATAAAACCTCCCTTGCTCATATGCATGTAAAGATAAAAACAAGTTACGAAAAACTTTAAGATTATCATTTTCCATATATTTCATTAACTGTTTAAAGTGTAGTTCTTTTTTTTCTATTTCTTTTTCGTGCATAATATCACCTGTTTAAATCATAAATTTTAAAAACCTACAAATAAAATAGCTTTTGGTCAATAATATCTTCATAATTTTTAACTCGATTGGCTATTGTCATATTTGGATAAAGAGCGGAGTTTTTTTTATTAAATATCCAATCAAAATACATTTTTTAGCTCAAGCGGCCAGTGATAAACGATTCTTTGACCCGATCCCAAAAATGAAGATGACGATAAGAAACAAAATGGACACGCTCTTTTGCAATCCTAAAATTCACTGCCTGAACATTTTTAGAAGCCACAACCTCTCGATCAACTGTAATCATGTAATCATCACTTAAAGAAAGCTGTACTTTTATCCATTCATGTGCTCCAATCACAATTGGTGAGCCTAAAGTTCTAAAAAGACGATTATTTAACGAAGCAATCTCTGTTAATTGAAGTGCATTGATGCTAGGGTGAATCACCGCACCACCAATTGATTTATTATGAGCAGTAGATCCTGTTGGTGTTGAAACAGATAAGCCATCTCCACGAAAACTTTCAAAAAATTCATCATGAATATAAATATCGCCAACCAATGTTTTACTCTCACGACGCAGTGTTGACTCATTTAATGCTAAAAAATGTTTGCTCTTTTCTTCATATTCTACCACAACATCAAGCAAAGGATAAGAAACACTATCAGCACTTTTTTCTTTTAATGCGCGCACCAACTCTTCCATCTCAAATTCATGCCAGTCAGTGTAAAAACCCAGATGACCAATATGAATCCCAACAAATTGTACCTTATCTAGCTGTTTTTCATATTTATGAAAAGCAGAAAGCAACGTACCATCTCCTCCAACTGATAAAATCACATCGGGATTTTTTTCATCTAGAACAAAAAAAAATTGCAAAAGCAGTTCTTTTAGCTTTTTTACTGCTTCAAGTGATTGTTTTTCATGATTATAAAAAATAGCAACTTTCATTAATTATTTTCCCTTCTAATACCATTTAAAATCATCATCAAGTTCTTCTCTAATTTTACGAATAGACTCAGTTAAACGCTGTATTTTTTGTATTTTTTCACGAATTTTAGGTATTTTTTGATCCAAAAGATGAGCCGTTTCTGCTGGGTGTTTTAAACGCATTTTTAAATCTTCAGGAATGGCACCTTTATATTTATAATTCAACGAATGTTCAATTGTTGCCCAAAAATTCATTGCTAAAGTATGAAGCTGAATTTCTGCTAAAACTTTTTCTCACCTTGTAAAGTTTGCACAGGATACTCAATTACTAAACGATAATCACTATTTTTTTTATTGGTAATATAATCACGTTCATAAACAATTTTGAAATTTTGACGTAAACGTAATAAATTTAAAACAACATTAATATTCTCAACAAACTGTACCATAATACGAAGGCCTGCAATATCTTGCATTTCCTCTTCTAAATGATCCATATTCATAACCCGAATTTTTGCTTTCTTTAAAATATTCTCAACAGATTTTACGCGACCTGTTACAAATTCAATAGGCGAAGATATTTTCTGCTTTTGGATACTGTTTACGCATACCTCTAAATTTTACTTTTAATTCACCTACTGCCTGAATATATGGATCTAAAAATAATTTTCAATCATTACTCACTTTTTTACCTCCTTAGAGATAAACGACCCCCTATGAAAATCTATAATATTATTATTTCGTTAATTCAAGCATTTTATCAAGCGTAAGCTTAGCCCATTTTGTGGTTTCATCTAAAACGGTAATTTGATTTTGCACACGCCCTGCTACTAATTCATCTAAAATCCAAGCCAAATGAGCTAAATCAATGCGATTCATTGTTAAACATGCACAAGCCATTGGATTTAGAAAATGAATAAAAACCTCTTTTTTGGCCATTTCTTTTTGTAAACGTTCAACCAAATTATTATCTGTACCAATGGCAAGACGTTCCCCTGACTTAGCTTTATAAGCTAGCTTTATAAGTTTTGCTGTTGAACCAAAATCATCAGCCAGATCAACAACATCTCTGCGACATTCTGGGTGAACGATGACTTTTATATCAGGAAAAAGCTTACGCATTCGTTCAACTTGCAGTGGCGTAAATTGCTGATGAACAGAACAAAATCCTTCCCATAAAATCACTCGAATATCTTGTAAATTTTCCTCATAGCTTAAATCTTTCGTTGCTGGATGCCACATAGCCATCTGCTTAAGCGGGATTCCCAAAAGATATGCTGTATTACGTCCTAGATGTTGATCAGGTAAAAAAAGAATTCGTCTCTTTTTCGTAAAAGCCCAAGAAACAACCTCTTTAGCATTACCAGAAGTAACAGTAACACCACCGTGCTTTCCTACAAAAGCTTTCACTTCCGCTGTAGAATTAATATAAGTTACAGGCAAAGTTGTACCATCAAATAAAGCTTCTAACTTCTTCCATGCAACTTGAAGTTGCGCAACACTTGCCATATCTGCCATGGAACAACCTGCACTCATATCAGGCAATAACACTTTTTGAGTTTTACCTGCTAACATATCTGCTGTCTCAGCCATAAAATGAACACCACAAAAAATAATTGTTTCTGCCTGTTTATACTTACTTATTTTTTTCGCTAACTCCAATGAATCTCCAACTTCATCTGCCCATTCAACAATGTCATCTTTTTGATAATGATGAGCTAAAAGCACTAATTTTTCTCCTAACTTTTTTTTTTGCCTCCGGATAATTTCTTTTAAATCGGCTGTATCTGCTTTATCATACATTACAGGAATTACTTGCTTTTCAAATGCCTTTAAATCAAGCATTTTGTTTCCTCCTAAAATCTTTTTTATTCAATGGATCCAAAAAACTAAGATCAAAAGCATCCACTGAATGTGTTAGCTCTCCCATTGATATAAAATCAACCCCGCAACCTCTAAACTGATGAATTGTCTTAATCGTAATACCTCCGGAGGCCTCCAATAAAATACTTTTTGGCACTATTTTACGCCATTCTTTAATTTCTGCAGGTGTTCGGTTATCAAACATAATAATATCAACGTTTGCTTTAACTGCTTCTAGTAGCTGCTCTTTTGTCTCAACTTCTACTTCGATTTTAATCATATGTCCCTGAATACGGCGAACTTTTTTAACTGCCTCTTTTAAACTACCCGCATAAGAAAGATGATTATCTTTTAACACTATTCCATCATATAAGCCAAAACGATGATTCTTACCACCGCCAACTTTCACTGCATACTTATCAAACAAACGAAGATACGGCATCGTTTTACGTGTATCACACACTTGAATGGTGGGATCATCAAGCTTAGCAATAGCCTTTGCCGTTTTAGTTGCAATACCACTCATCCGCTGCATAAGATTTAAAGCTACACGCTCACCAGTTAATAAAGTTTGAATTTTTCCTTTAGCACGCCCGATAATATCTCCTTTGTAAACTTGTTGTCCTTCTACAACTAAAGGTGTAAAATCGGCATCTTTTAATAATTCATACACCATAGCAGGAATTTTTAAACCACAAATAATGCCATCAGACTTGGCAATAAATTCACCGCTACCTTGCGTATTCTCACTAAAAATACTTGATACTGTTAAATCCTCTGTACCGATATCTTCAAATAAAAACTTCTTTATCTTCTCTTTAGCTAAAAGATCATTCAAAACAATACCTTCCTTTTATTTGAATTTGTATTTCTTATCCAAATCACCAAAAGCATTTTGTAAATTCTCTACATGATAAATTATGATATACATGAAGACATATGATATGTATGAGAACATATAGAAACGTTTGATTACTTCTAATTCTGAAACTTTTCATTACTTTACACCACATCTTTTCACAAAACATAATGTGCTCCTAAGCTTTTTTTACGAGCCAAGGCCATTTTGGTAATATTACGAGCTATTTGACATAAATTATAGCATTCAATTTCTTTTTTAGACCAATTTTTAGGAATTTTTTCTACAATATTAAATTGTTCTAACCATATTAAAAAATCTTCCATTTCAGAAGTTTTGCGAACAATGCCAATAGCGTTCCAAGCGCGTTTTTGTAAGTTTTGAATAGTTGGTAAGTTTGGTGTAATTTTGATTTCTTTGGCTCTTTTTTCAAATTTAGCTTGCGAGTCAAAAATTTTACTTTTAATATCTGCAGCAACTCTCTTAGCAAAGACTAAAATCTCTAATAAAGAATTACCTGCCAAACGATTAGCTCCATGAACACCACTACAAGCAACCTCTCCTACTGCATACAAATTAGGAATACTCGTTGCTCCAAAAAGGTCTGTCTTAATTCCACCCATAAGAAAATGTTCTCCCGGTTGAATAGGAATTAAACAATCTTCCTTAATTTTAAACCCGTATCTTTTCAAATTTTGATCAATTGTCGGAAAACGTTTTGCAAAGTTTGAAATACTAGCAAGATCTAAAAACACTTTTCGTCCGTTTAATATTTGCTGATAAACCTTGCGACTTACAATATCACGCGTAGCCAAATCACCAAAATGATGAACTTTCTTCATAAAATATTCACCTAAATCATTAATTAAACGCGCACCATCTCCACGCACAGCTTCCGATATCAAACCACAACAATGCCCATTAATTAAAAGAAGGGTTGGGTGAAATTGAATAAACTCTAAATCTTTCACCTCTGCTTTTGCACGCATGGCTAAAGCGATACCATCTCCAGTAAGTGCCTTATCATTACTTGTATAAGAGAATAATCCACCGATCCCACCCGTAGCTAAAATAATTTTATCGGCAAAAATCTCTTGCCAATTTTCTTTTTCATCTAAATAAAGTAAACCTAAGCCATTTTTCTTATTTTTAATTATTTCTGTTGCATAAGCATTTTCAATAATATTTACATCCTGCCACAAACTTTGCACAAAAGAAGTAATAATGCGACCAGTCTGATCACCTTTACTATGTAAAATACGCTTTTTAGAATGCGCTCCCTCCATTCCATACAAGATATTGCCATTTTCATCTTTATCAAAAAAAAGACCCAAATTCATTAATTCTTGTAAAATTTTTGGTCCCTCTTCTACAACTATTTTAACGAGCCTAGCATCGTTATGAAAATTTCCTGCAACCAAGGTATCATGAATGTGTGAAACAAAAGAATCGCTCTTTGACATAACTGCTGCAATTCCACCTTGAGCAAGCATCGAATTACTCTCCTGTACCTGAGTCTTTGTTAAAAGTGTCACCTTACAATCTTTTTGAAGAAGCATTGCTAGGAAAGACCCTGCTAAACCACCACCAACAATTACAACCTTCTTTTTCATTTCGTCTCCACAATTGCTATGTATTTTATGTAAGTTTATCATTATTTTTTAGATTGTGCTTGAAGTTGACGTTAGAATTTTTATTTTCTGTAAATTTTTTCACTTGCATCGTTGTTTACATATTGATATTTTGTTGCTCGAGCTTTTCCAACTCTATGAATTTTGTCTGCTTCTACTAATTTCGAAAGTACACGTTTTAAAGTAATTGGACTTTTGCTGATATTTTTTAATATTTTAAATGTTGATATGGAGAGCTTTTTGATGAATTTACGGCCAAAGTCAGGTTGCATTGTTTGTGTCATACTCTTGCTTATCAATAAAAAGGCCACCTTTTTTCAGGTCGTTTTTTCTCTGATGTATCCGCATTAGCGAGTATGTATTTTTTATATATTTAAGGTAAAAATTTAAGCAGGGTAAAGTGGTTCATATAGTGCTTTATTTATGCCCCAATGGGTATCTAAAACGCTTTTTAAGTTATAAAACTGTCGATTTTCATACCTTGGATGTACATGAACAAACCAAATAACTGCCCTTTCCACTGGTGCATCAAGATTAGGTGTTAATATATAACCCTAAGTAAAGTCTAAGATTAACAGGGATTATTTTAAATCATCATCCCTTAAATTAAACGGCAATTCAGATATCTTTAAACTTTGCTCACTTTCCCATTTGGTTGAACAAAATGTTAAATTACTAAAAAAGATAGATATACAACTAAGCATTTAAAAGTAAAACGCAGATTTTGTTTTTAAACAAATTTACGCACGTACGTCGAATTAATAGAAAGTTTAAATGATTTATATCATATCAACATTTTATATAATTTCTTTTTTTGAACTTTATAAGATTAAAAATTGAAAATACAGAAATAAATCGTCATCTCATTTGCTTATCTCACCTCAACATGAATCCAAATATCAAAAAAAGCCCCCTCCTTATAAAAAGGAGGGGGGAGTTAATCTGTTTAACTTTTTACACCAAATTTTATTTTACTAAAATCAAAAGCACCAGCTACTGTAGTTCTAATTTTTGCAGTAATTTCTGAAGTTTTAAAATTTTGTTGCCTCTGCCAACGATCAACTCTTTTTTGTACTTCTTTCCAGGGTATAAACGTATATTGAAAAATTCTTAAATTAACACAATTATATAAACTAAAAAATATTGACGGGCGATCTTCACCCTTACTTATCACATATCCTGAAAAGCTATTACAAGGAAGATTAACCAGCTCCCTTTTTGTATCACCAGCATTAATCCAGCTATAAGCTGGATTTTCAAAAGCGGCATCCATTTGCTGATCGATTACTTTCTGATTATATTCAGTAGCAGTACTTTCAGTAATTGTAAAGAATTCATCCTCACTTAACTCTTCATTTTGTGGTTTTGTGAAATTAGCAAATAAAGAGACATATCCTCCTTGATTTTCTTCACAATCTTCATAGTTACCTCCACCTTTTATTTTTTTCATTTTCTCCTTCTTAATAACTGAAAGTATTATAACTTAAAATTTGATATGTAGAACCATTTATATCCACTATAGGAGGAGAATCAATCAAAATTAGACTGTAACCCTGTAGCAGGATCATGCATTAAAATAACCTGCCTATCATTATAATAATAATGTATAGTTGCGTAAGCAATAAGGGCATGTCCAATCTCTCTTCCATTATCCATATTTACGATCACTACACGTTCATGGTCCCATATCTCCTGGTAGATTTGATTCCAAGGATTAGTTCCATCAAAAATTGCATTATTGAACTGACAAAAATTGGGATTTCCTGTTATTTGATGAAAAACCTCAACAGTACTACTGTTTCTATTAAGAGGAATTAACTCTTTTAATCTTTGATGTAATGGGAACAAAAACGGACTACTATCCCACATTTCTACCCTTTTGTCTAGACTGAGAGTTTTTAAATTTTCATGAAAAGCTTGACATTCCCAAGCTATTTCGTCTTCAGTCTGTGGAAAATTCAAATATGCTGTAGAAGTTCTCATGCATTTAATTGCGGGAATATCTGCATCTTGATTAACTTGAAACGGTAAGATAACTCCATTTTGTACTGGAGAAAAGATAAAAGCTAATTTTGCAAAATCTTCAATCCTCTCAAGCCTCTGAAATTCTAGCGAAAGTATTAGCGCATTTTTATTCAAAATATCCCGATGTGCAATATTCATGCACGTAGCCAAACACCAATTTGTGTTTCCTTGCACAGCATCAGTAGTGTCAATTTGCAGCTGCTGAGTAATAGGATCATTGAGATTACAACAATGAACCTCTTGTCAGTTTGATATTGATGTGCCGAAACAAGTAAAGATGGATACAAAAAACAAAACAATATAACAACATTTGAAAAAGATTTTTTAAATAGTTTAAACAAAATAAAATTCACTTCCTTTACAAATAATAAAATTATAAGCAATCTTAATTTATTCCTCCTTTCTAAAACCAGTTGCGTTGTAATATGATTTCGCTAAACGTGCAATCTTTTTTGTTAATTTTTATTGTATTAGACCTCCTCGGAAATTAGATGTATGAGAATTTCGTTTTCTTTTTCCTTGATGGCGACAGAAAATTCACTTTCGTTCATTTTCTTTTATCCATCACCTAGAAGCCGTGCCTCTAGCGTCAAAAAACCTCGAAATAAAAGCACGTATCTTTAAATTTTTTTCCTTGTATCAAGAAAAAATTGAAACGAATTCTCGTTAGACCCTAGCTTTCGAGGAGGTCTATTGGATAAATATTTTACATCTTCCAAAAGATTAAAAAAGCTATAACCTCATCACTATAAGTTTAGCTATATCTGCTAAAAATTTTTAGTAAATATTTGAAAAGAATCGTTCTCAAATCAACGTAGAAAACTCTTGGGAGTTTTTTCACTTATTTTTTGTATTTGTTTGTGTACTTTGATAACATTAAATATAATGTTTATTAATAAATAAAAATAAAGAATTGGTGAAAATCACGATGAAAAAAGATTTTAAAGCAGAACAAGAACATCTGCGTACAATATATAAAGAATTACTAGTGGTAAAAAAGAAAGCTGAAAAGGTTTTAAATCAGCATCATAAAGAAGGTACCAAACTAATGTTGACAATGAAAGATGGAATTAGTCGTGATATTTCCAGTTACTCTAATCAATTAGAAACTTTTTCCGCTATTGAAATAAAAAATCGTGAAATTGACCAGCTTAATATGAAACATGATAGTTGGGCTTATCGTTTAGATACGGTAAACCGTTTGTTAAAAGAACCTTATTTTGGAAGAATCGATCTTGAGTTTGAAAATGAAAAAGGAGTAGAGAGTTTTTATTTGGGAGTTAATTCGTTTCGAACTTTAGAAAACGAAGATCGTGTGATTGATTGGCGTGCACCTATTGCTGAGCTTTATTATAATCAAGATTTAGGTAAGAGTAGTTATAAAATTCAAGATGATAGAGTTTATGTGAATCTAGTTTTACGTAGGCAATTTAATTTAAAAAAAGATCAATTAATTGATTACTACGATACATCAGTTGCAATTAATGATAAATTATTACTTCAAGCACTATCTTCAAATTCTTCTGAGTATATGCAAGATATTACAGCAACTATTCAAAAGGAACAAAATGAAATTATTCGTGATATTAAAAGTCACACTTTATTGGTCAATGGCATTGCTGGATCAGGGAAAACTTCTGCAGTTTTGCAACGAATTGCTTATTTATTGTATCAGTATCGTCAACATCTTCTTCCAGAAGATGTTGTTTTATTGGCACCAAATCCGGTTTTTATGAATTATATTTCAAAAGTATTGCCTAATTTAGGAGAAAAAAATCCAAGTAATTTTACCATGCACCAACTTATTAATTTTCAACTACCAAATAGTTATAAATTAGAAAATCAATTTGCTTATTTGAAACGTATTGCTAAAAGCACTGTATCAAAGCAAGCAAATGTTTTAAGGAGTGAAGCTTTTTTTACATTTTTAGTAAAAAAAATGCAAAATTATTCTTTTAAATCAACGGATTTTAAAGCTATCAAACGAAGAGAAAAAGAAATTTTTTCCCCACAAGATATCGTTAAGCTTTATACTGAAATACCAAAAACGCAAATAGCAAATAAACAAGTTCAAGCTTTAGCTAAGCACATTAAGCAAAATTTAGATAAACGTTTGCGAAAAAAAGCACGCACGCAGAAAATGTATGATAAAATTACACAAATGACTGAAGCAGAGCAAAAGAAGTATTTTGATGAGTTTATTAAAAATGATTCTAAAGCAAGAATTGCTGTTTTAGCTTATCAATATTTAAAGCGGATTTATCGGAAAACAGTATGCCAAATTGAGAATTTCCACTGGGTTAATCTTAAAGTTTTATTTTGTGATTTTTATAAAGAATATACAAAAGAAGAGGTCATTTTAAATGATGAGTTAACCGTTGATGAAGGGGTTATTTTACTTATAATTTGGCATTTTTTTGTAATGTCTTTAACAAAACGTAATGTGCGTTTTGTTTTAGTTGATGAAGTGCAAGATTATTCTCCAATTCAACTTAGACTTTTGCTAGAGTTATACCCACGTGCTAGTTTTACTTTATTAGGGGACGAGAATCAGGCTATTTTTCAAACTTATATTGATTTTTCAACGATTACAGAAATTTTTGAGAAAGCAGGAAATTCTGTAACGCAAAAAAATTTAGCTACTTCTTATCGTTCAAATGGGCCGATCACTGCATTATTTAAACAATTGGCAGAAAATCATAAAACAATAAATGTAGTAACTATTCAAGAAACAGGGGATCAACCGCAATTTATTGGAGCAAAAACAAAAGAGGATTATGAGCAAAAGTTAATTGCAATCTTGCAACACTTACCCAAAGATCAAAGTACAGCTTTAATTACTAAAGATGTAAAACAAGCAGAGTATTTAAATAAAAAATTAATGAAAGTTTTAAAAATTCATAGTTTCACAAAATCTACTGCTCATGTTCCAGGTATTGGTATTAATTTATTGCCAATTAGTATTGCTAAGGGATTAGAGTTTGATAATGTTATTCTTCATGATGTTTCAGCAGAAAATTATCATAGTAAACATGATAAAAAATTGCTTTATACAGGTATTTCACGTGGTATGAAAAAAATTTTTTTGCTTTATAAAGGATCAAAATCTCATTTGTTTGGGATTAAGAAAGCTGGTACATAATGAAATGAAAATTTTAGCGCTAGATACTTCTAATAAAACGTTAAGTGTTGCTTTACTGGAAAATGATTCTGTAGTAGCTAGTTTTATTTTAAATACCAAAAAAAATCATAGTGTAACTTTAATGCCGACAATTGATCATTTGTTTCAAGCAGCTTCTTGGGTTCCTAAACAATTAGAAAAAATTGTTGTTAGTGCTGGTCCTGGCTCATATACAGGGGTACGAATAGCGCTAGCAACGGCTAAAACGCTTAGTTATACATTAAATAAACCTTTAGTAGCTATTTCAAGTTTAGCTTTGATGGCACAAAATGCGTTCTTTTTCAAAGGTTTGATTGTACCACTCTTTGATGCTTTAAGGGATAATGTTTATGCAGGAAATTATCGTTTCATTGAAGGAAAATTAACTTCTACTATTAAAGATAAATACATCTCATTTGCTGAATTGTTGGCATCCTTTGATAAGAAAAAACGAATCTTATTTATTGGTGAAGATGTGAAAAAATTTCAATCGAAAATTAAAACCCTCCTGCCACAAGCAGTTATTTGTCAAAATGCTGTTTTAAACATTCCTCATGCCGCAAATCTTGCTTTGATGAGCCAAGATATCGCACCTGTTAAAGATGTTCATGCATTTGTTCCTTGGTATTTAAAACGTGTGGAAGCTGAAGAAAAGTGGTTGAAAAGGTTCGGTAATAAACACAGTTCAAGTAACCTAAAAATTCACAAAAGAGCACAGCTATTAAGTACGACAATTGGAGTGAAAAGAGTAAATGATCTTTTCTAAGAAAAGAAAGCTAATATTAGCTATTGAGACAAGTTGCGATGAGAGTAGTGTTGCAGTTGTTGAAGATGAAACAAAAATTTTAAGTAATGTGATTATCTCGCAAATTAAGAGTCATCAGCGTTTTGGGGGCATTGTTCCTGAAGTAGCAAGCCGTCATCATATAGAGCAGATTACGATTTGTATAAAGGAAGCAATAGATAAAGCAGATGTTATTCCAGAAGATTTAAGTGCGGTAGCTATAACATATGGTCCAGGTTTAGTAGGAGCGTTATTGATTGGTTTATCGGCTGCGAAAGCTTTTGCATGGGCGCACAACTTGCCACTTATCCCAGTAAATCATCTTTCAGGTCATATTTATGCAGCAAAATTGGTTTCCACTTTAAAATTTCCGTTACTTGCTTTGGTTGTTTCTGGTGGGCATACAGAACTTGTTTATATGAAAGAAGATGGTAAATATCAGATTATTGGGCAAACGCGCGATGATGCTGTAGGAGAAGCTTATGATAAAATAGGTCGCGCATTAGGTTTAGCTTATCCTTGTGGAAAAGAAATTGATGAGATGGCACATAAGGGTAAAGATGTTTTTAGTTTTCCACGTGCAATGCTTAAGGAAGAGAATTTTGATTTTAGCTTTAGTGGCTTAAAAAGTGCTTTTGTTAATACGCTACATAATGCCAAGCAAAAAAAAGAAGTGCTTGATTTTTTTGATTTGGCAACAAGTTTTCAAACAGCAGTAATAGAAGTATTGGTTGGTAAAACAATGCGTGCGGTTAAGACAATGAATGTAAAAATGTTGGTTGTTGCTGGTGGAGTAGCGGCAAATAAAGGATTACGTGAAGCATTAAGTGAAAGTGTAGGATATAATCCATTAGTTAAATTAGTGGTCCCACCATTAAATTTATGTGGAGATAATGCGGCGATGATTGGAATAGCTGGCTTTGTTGAAGCTTCAAAAGGGCACTTTGCAAAATGGGATTTAAATGCAGATTCTTCTTTATCTTTATAAAGGTGAAAAAGTAAATGAATGGTAAAGAAGAGTTAAAAAGAAAAATTATTAAAACAAGTCGCGTTTTAGGTATTGATAAGATCGGTTTTACAACAGCCCAAAATTTTTCAAATTTGGAAAAATCATTAATAAAACAAAAAGAACTTGGTTTTACTACAGGTTTTGAGCATCCATCTCTTAAAGAGAGTCTTCATCCAAAAGAAATCTTTAATCATCCTAAAACAATTATTTCCATTGCTTTAGCTTATCCAACGAAAATTCATGAAAAAATAGATAAATCTCAAGGCAAACGTGGAAGTTTTGCTCGTGTTTCTTGGGGAGAGGATTATCATAAAATTTTAAAGCAAAAGATGCAGCACCTGGTTGAAAAAATTTCTGAATTAATTCAAGAAGGTGCAAAATTTAAACTTATGGTAGATACAGGAGAATTGATTGATGTTGCAGTGGCAAAAAGAGCTGGAGTTGGATTTATTGGCAAAAATGGTTTGTTGATTACTGAAGAATTTGGTTCATTTGTTTATCTTGGTGAGATCGTTACTAATTTAAAACTTACACCAGATAACCCTAAAAAAAATCAATGTGAAGATTGCACACGCTGTCTTGATCATTGTCCCACTGGGGCTTTATTAAAAAATGGGCCAATGAATGGTAAGCGTTGTTTAAGCTATCAAACACAAACAAAAGGATACATGCTTAAGGAATTTCGCAAATTGATAAGATCAACGATTTATGGTTGTGATATTTGTCAGTTGGTTTGCCCTTTTAATAAGAGTAAAGATTTTCATTTTCATAGGGAAATGGAACCTAGTTTAGAGAATGTTTATCCATTATTAAAACCACTACTTACAATAACCAATAAAGAGTTTCAAAAACGTTTTGGTAAGATGTCTGCTGCTTGGCGTGGGAAAAAGCCTTTGCAAAGAAACGCTATAATTGCTCTAGCAAATCATCATGATACATCTGCGATTGTTGATTTATGTAAGGTCATTAAATCTCACCCGGTAGCGATGATTCGTGGAACAGCCGCATGGAGTATTTTTCAGTTGGTGCCTAAGCCTTCAAATGCATTAAAACAGTTTATGGTATTAGCTTTAAGGAAGGAAACGGATGACAAAACAAGAGAAGAATTTCAAGAAGTCTTAAAAAAATGGAGAAATTAAGCTTATGTATATTAGACCTCCTCTGAAATTAGGTTATAAAGAGAATTCGTTTCAATTTTTTCCTGAGACAAGGAAAAAAACTTAAAGATACGTGGTGCTATTTTGAGGCTTTTTGACGCTAGAGGCACGGCTTCTAGGTGATGGATAAAAGAAAATGAACGAAAATGAATTTTCTGTCGCCGTCAGGGAAAAAGAAAACGAAGTTCTCATAAATCTAGTTTTCGAGGAGGTCTATTAAAAAATTGCTATGAAATCTCATTAAAATGGGTTATAATGATAATAGAGCAATGTTCTGTTTATGAAACGTGTCAGATCCGGAAGGAAGCAGCACTAAGTAAAAAGAGCATGTGCTCTTTTTATTTGCTATGAAAAATGGTGTTTTAAGAGTCTGTTTATGATCTTTTTATGTTGTAAGTCATTACTTGCGCTTAGATTAAATAGACTAAAATTATTTTGTTCCGTCATCTCCTCCAAAATAATGTAAAATGTAATTCTAAAATGCGTTATTTAAGTGCGACGTTTATTTTATCATTTTTAAATTAAAATTGAAAATAAAAGCTTCGTTATTTGTCTTTAAAAACTGTCTGTTTGCTTTTAGATGATAAATATTTTGGTGTTTTTGTAAAGCAATGCTAGAATTTTACATTTGAAATGAAAAATGCTACATTTTAACATAAGATTTGCTTGGATATTAAAAGGGAGAAGAAGTTATGAATCCATTAATTGAAAGTTTAACAAAAGAACAATTACGTACAGATATTCCATCATTCTATCCAGGGGATACGATTTGTGTGCATGCAAAGGTTGTTGAGGGTAATCGTGAACGTATTCAGATTTTTGAAGGTGTTGTTATTAAACGTCGTGGATGTGGTATTAGTGAAACATATACAGTTCGTAAAATTTCAAATGGTGTAGGAGTAGAGCGGACTTTTCCATTACATACACCACGTGTAGCAAAAATTAAAGTGATACGTTATGGTAAAGTGCGTCGTGCAAAGCTTTATTACTTGCGTGCGTTACACGGGAAAGCTGCACGGATTAAAGAAATTCGTAGATAATTTTTATTTCAGATTATTTGTTGTCTAGAGGCCTTTAAAGAAAAATTGGGGCTCTTTTTTTATTTTGATGAAAATTTTGTAAATAACTATAGAACTCTAGAAGCAATATCTAAGAGATCTGCTTATTACTTTTGTGAAATGCATCGCTAAAGATGATAGCCAGCTTTTAAAAAAAGGAGCATCGTACAACTGCTGCTTACAAAAAACGATTTGCAAATTAGTCAACGATTAATAACAAACTCTAACTACGAATTTTTAAACGCTTTGGCATATACCATTTTATAAAAAAAATTCCTTCAATAAATAAAAGTAAAGCTAATAGAAAAAGATAACGTTTTTCTGAAAAAGTAATACTACTAATTAAAATAAATAAACAAGTAACTAAGCCTAAAATAACTGTAAAGATCTCCATTAAAGAATGCTGTTTTTCCTTTATTGATACGGGATATAACTTTGTCATTTGCATGTAATCATAAGAAGAATATATCGGCAATAACTGAAAGCCAATCAAATAAAAAAGCAAAGCTGCAACTAATAAAGAGACGATTGGCTGATTTATAAAAATTAAACCTAAAACACCAATAATACTTAATCTTAAGACTAAACTACTATACTCTGTTCCTCGTAAAAATGTCCGCCAGTAAAGATATAAAAAAGTATTTTTATGAACTGGTTTAATTTTTTTAAGTAGACCATCAAAGTATTTTCTGCGTTTAACTTTAGTAGCAACCCCTGGTACATCTGTAAATAAAGAAAAGAAACGATAAATTCGATGAATCCTCATTCTTTCTTTGTCAATTAATAAATCCCATTTTAAAGCAAAATTGTTTGATAAATTTCGTAAATAAATTTCTGTGCCTATTGCAATAATTCCTACTAACAGTAGCATCACTACTGGTGAAATAAAAACACCAATATAAAAAGTTATAAGTCGGATAATAAATTCAATAATTAAAAATAAATTTGCTCTAAGAGTAGTCATGCCTTCTTGTAGAAACACCAGAAATTGAAAAATAATATCAACGCGCTTCCATAAAAATAATCCCACGCATACACAAATAAAGCTTAGCCAAGTTGCCTTCATACTAATAATCATTAAAGGCATTAAAAATCCAACTAATAAAACAGCTCCAACTGTTGGCATAATAAGGGAATAGTTGATTGCTTGATGAAAATACTTTTTAAATTTTTTTTCTTTGGGCAATAGAAAAACTTTATCGGCTTCTTTTATTAAAGTGGCTAAATGTCCAAATAAACTATGCAAAGTAAAAATAATAAGAAGACAAATTTTTCCTAACAAAAAATCTTGAGAAAGGACTTTTAAAGTTTCTGAGTAATAATATGTAGTGCTTCCTAATAAAAAAAGGCATGCTAAAACAAAATGATCATTTAAAACATAGCGCAAATATTTGTTCATTTGTATAAAATGATGACGGCACCTTTTAGAAAATAAATCATTCATTTTTAAATGTACCTTTCTTCAGTTGTTAAAGCAAGGTAGATATCATCTAAAGTTGCCCTTTGCATGTTAAATTCTATGCGTAGTTCTTCAATGTTGCCAATCGCGCGAATTTTTCCTTCATGTAAAATTACAAACTTATCACAATAACGCTCAGCTGTTGCTAAAATGTGTGTAGACATAAGTAAAGCAGCTCCATTTTCTTTAGCTTGCTTCATCATCTCTAATAAGTCATGAATAGCTAGTGGATCTAAGCCTAAAAATGGTTCGTCAATAATAAATAACTTGGGCTTCACCAAAAAAGCACAAAGTACCATAACTTTTTGCTTCATTCCTTTGGAAAAATTTGTTGGAAACCAATCCAACTTTTTATCTAAGCGAAAAAGTTTTAATAACGATTCTGCACGATAAAAAGCTTTATTTTGATCAATATCATAGGCCATCGCTGTTATTTCAATATGCTCGCGCAATGTAAGTTCTTCATATAGTACAGGTGTTTCTGGAATAAAACCAATTTTTTTATGATACTTTTCAGGATCTTGTTTTAAGCTTAAACCATCTATAAAAATTTGACCTTTTTGCGGGGTTAAAAGGCCCATAATTTCCTTAATGGTTGTGCTTTTCCCAGCGCCATTTAAACCAATCAAACCAACTAATTCTTTGCTTTTTACTTCAAAGCTAATATCTTGTAAAACAGAGAAATGACCATATCCGCCTGTTAAATTTTCAATTTTTAAACTCATAATATCCTTTCACATTTGCTTTAGCTGTTTATAATTTTACTAGAAATAATAAACAGACTCTTAATAAAGGTCCAAAAAAATTAAACGTGAATATAACAAAATTTTGCAAAAAATTTGAAAAAAAGGAAATTGGAAGCAAAATTATCGTTTTTTTAGGATCTATTTATCTTATTTGTCAATCTTTTCATTTTTTTTTAGGTTCAATTTTATTTTCAAAGCTTAAAGCAGAAGAGTCTTCCTCCATAACACTAAAGTGATGCAATGAATGACTAATATCATTTACAGAATATGCTCCAAATGGCATATCTACAACTTTTGCTTGTGGCTCAATATTGCGATACTGCACCATGCCAGTACCTGCTGGAATGATTTTGCCAATAATAACGTTCTCTTTTAAACCAAGAAGTTCGTCTTTTTTTCCGCGAATCGCTGCATCTGTTAAAACACGTGTTGTTTCTTGGAAAGAAGCAGCAGAAAGAAATGAATTTGTCTCTAAAGACGCCTTAGTAATTCCTAATAAAACAGGTCTAGCTGTCGCTGGCACTCCACCACTAATTAATGTCTCATAGTTTGCTTCTTTAAAATCATAAATATCCATCAAGGTTCCAGGTAAGACATCAGTATCCCCTGGATCCATAATTCGGACCTTACGTAACATTTGTCTGATCATTACTTCAATATGTTTATCACCAATTTCAACCCCTTGCATACGATAAACTTTTTGTACTTCTGCTAACAAATAATTTTCAACAGAAATCACATCACTAATAGAAAGGAGATGTTTAGGTTCAATAGATCCATCTGTTAGCGGCGCACCACGATGGATAAAATCTCCTTCTTCAACTTTTAAGCGCGCAGTAAATGGCAGCGTATAAGTTCGCTCATCAGTTTTTCCTTTGATCGTCACTGTTTTTATGCGTGTAGCAGCCTCTTCAGCAATATCTACAACCTCACCTGTAACTTCAGTGATTATTGCTTCTCCTTTAGGATTACGAGCTTCAAAAATTTCTTGAATTCGCGGCAAACCTTGTGTAATATCATCTCCAGCAACTCCACCAGTATGAAAGGTTCGCATTGTAAGCTGTGTTCCGGGCTCTCCAATTGATTGGGCCGCAATTGTCCCAACTGCTTCCCCCACTTCTACCGCATCCCCTGTGGCTAAATTCATTCCATAACAATGAATGCATACACCATGCTTTGTATTACAAGTAAAAACAGAGCGAATCGTTACTTCTTCAATCTCTAAAGATACAATATTTGCTGCAATATCTTCTGTAATTAATTCATTAGCCGCAATTACTACTTCTTTAGTCTGTGGATCAACTACGGATTTACGTGTATAACGACCTATTAAACGTTCCCCTAGTGTTTCAATAATTTCATTTCCATTTTTGATTGTTGAAATTACTAATCCACGATCTGTTCCGCAGTCATCTTCACGAATAATTACATCTTGTGCTACATCAACCAAACGACGTGTTAAGTAGCCTGAATCCGCCGTTTTAAGCGCTGTATCGGTCATCCCTTTACGAGCGCCATGCGTTGAGAAGAACATTTCAAGCACCGAAAGGCCTTCACGGAAATTTGAAATAACTGGAAGTTCCATAATTCTTCCATTTGGCGCTGCCATAAGTCCACGCATTCCGGCAAGCTGCGTAAAGTTTGAAATGTTACCACGAGCACCTGAATCGCTCATCATAAAAATGGGATTATCCACTTCAAGAATTTTGGTTAACTCATACTGCAACTTATCTTTTGCTGCATTCCATACATCAATAACACGATTATAACGCTCTTCATCTGTAATCATTCCACGACGAAACATTTTGGTAATTTTTTCCACCTGGCTATGTGCTTTTTCAACAATAACGTGTTTTGCTTCAGGCACTGTAATATCAGCAATTCCAACTGTTAATCCAGCACGCGTTGAATGATGATAACCAAGATCTTTCATTTTGTCTAACATTTCTGAAGTTCTGGTTGAACGAAAACGTTTAAACACTTCACCAATAATGCTTCCAAGCGTTTTTTTCTTAAATGGTTCTACTAATTTTTGTTTTTTAATATAAGCAGCTACGTCAATAGTTGAATTTACCAAATATTTATCAGGAGTTTTTTTTGTTAAATTTTCCATAGTCGGCTCATTTAAATAAGGGAATTCTATCGGCATAATTTCATTAAAGATAATTTTGCCAATAGTTGTAACTAATAACTTACCTTTTTGTTTATCTGTCCAAGGTTTATTAAGCGAATTTACTGCAATTGCTACTCTTGTATGTAAATGAGCATAACCATTGCGCCACGCTAAAATTGCTTCTTCTTCATCACGAAAAATCATTCCTTCGCCCTTAAGATTTGCTTCTTCCATGGTTAGATAATAATTTCCCAAAATCATATCTTGAGAAGGTGTTACAACAGGTTTGCCATCTTTTGGATTTAAAATATGATCTGCTGCTAACATCAAAATTATAGCCTCAGCTTGTGCTTCTTCAGATAAAGGAACGTGAACAGCCATTTGATCTCCATCAAAATCGGCATTGTATGCTTCACAAACCAAAGGGTGTAAACGAATGGCACGGCCCTCAATTAATACCGGTTCAAAGGCTTGAATTCCTAAACGATGAAGTGTTGGTGCGCGATTTAATAACACTGGATGCTCCTTAATAACATCTTCCAAAATATCCCAAACGATATTATCTTGGTGGTCAATCATGCGTTTAGCCATCTTTATATTTTGCGAAAAATTATTTTTTACCAATTTATGCATTACAAAAGGTTTAAACAATTCTATGGCCATTTCCCTTGGTAAACCACATTGATACATTTTTAAACTTGGGCCTACAACGATGACTGAACGACCAGAATAATCCACCCGTTTACCAAGCAAATTTTGACGAAAACGCCCTTGTTTACCTTTTAACATATGCGAAAGAGATTTAAGTGGGCGATTTCCAGGACCTGCCACTGGACGCCCTCTGCGACCATTGTCAATCAACGCATCAACTGCTTCTTGTAACATTCGTTTTTCATTTTGGGCAATAATACTAGGAGCATTTAAATCAAGCAAACGTTTTAGGCGATTATTCCGGTTAATAACACGGCGATATAAATCATTCAAATCAGAAGTGGCAAAACGTCCTCCTTCTAATTGCACCATCGGTCTTAAATCTGGCGGAATTACTGGTAAAACATCCATTATCATCCAAGAAGGTTTATTTCCTGATTTGTAAAAAGCATCTAAAATGTCAAGGCGACGGATTGCGCGAATCCTTTTTTGCCCAGAAATTACTTTTAATTCTTCCTTAAGCTCTGTGATCTCTTTTTCAAGATCTATCTGCTCAAGTAATTTTTTTACAGCTTCTGCTCCTATTTGTGCTTTAAACTCTTGAGCGTATTGCACTCGTTTTTCACGATACTCTCGCTCAGTCAATAATTGTTTGCGTTCAAGTTGTGTATTCCCTGGATCAACTACTACATAAGAAGCGAAATAAATAATCTCTTCTAATGAACGCGGACTCATATCTAAAATCAAACCCATTCGTGAAGGAATACCTTTAAAATACCAGATATGAGTCACAGGAGCTGCAAGTTCAATATGCCCCATTCTCTCACGTCGCACTTTTGATCTGGTTACTTCAACCCCACAACGGTCACAAACAACCCCTTTATAGCGAATCCTTTTATATTTTCCACAAGCACATTCCCAATCCTTGACTGGGCCAAAAATACGCTCATCAAACAATCCTTCACGTTCAGGTTTCAATGTTCGATAATTAATTGTTTCTGGCTTTTTTACTTCCCCAAAAGACCAGCTACGTACTTTTTCTGGTGAAGCAAGACAAATTTGCATACTTTCAAATTTATTTACATCAATCAAAAAAGATTCCTCCTAACTCATTTGTGTCGCATTATTCAATTCTTCTTAAATTTCTTCATTAATTTCTTCTATCTCCTCCTCCTCTTTCTTTTCTTCTTTGCTAGGAATATCGATATCTTCCTGTATTTCTTTTTCTTTCTTTAATCTTGCTTCCTCTGCTTCTCTTTTTGCCTGATATTCTTTAATATACTTTTCTAAAGCATCTTCAACCACAAAATTAGCATCATCGTCATCTAAATCATGCAACTCTACTTCCCTGCTTTTTTCATCTAAAACACGCATATCTAACCCTAAAGATTGAAGCTCTTTAACCAACACACGAAAAGATTCTGGAACACCTGGTTTTGGAATTTGCTCACCTTTAATAATTTTTTCATACGTATGAACACGTCCTGATATGTCATCTGATTTATAAGTTAAAATCTCTTGTAAAATATAAGCAGCGCCATACGCCTCTAAAGCCCAAACTTCCATTTCTCCAAAACGTTGACCACCAAACTGTGCTTTTCCGCCTAACGGTTGTTGTGTTACCAATGAATAAGGGCCGATCGATCTGGCATGCAATTTATCATCAACCATATGATGAAGCTTAATCATATACATAATTCCAACTGATATTCTGGTATCAAAAGCTTCACCCGTACGACCATCATAAAGCACTGTTTTAGCATCAGAAGTAAGAGTTGCTTCTTTTACTATCTCCCAGACATCATTATCTTGCGCACCATCAAATACTGGTGTTGCTATGTAAATGCCTAATGTGTGAGCAGCCATTCCTAAATGAAGTTCAAGCATTTGTCCAATATTCATCCGCGAAGGAACTCCTAGCGGATTTAACATAATATCAATTGGCGTTCCATCGGGTAAATACGGCATATCCTCCACTGGGAAAATTTTTGAAACAACGCCCTTATTCCCATGACGACCGGCCATTTTATCGCCAACACTAAGTTTGCGTTTTTGCACAATATTAACACGAACTAAAATATTAACCCCAGGAGAAAGTTCGTCTCCTGATGCACGTTTAAAGACCGCTACATCATGAATAATCCCGTCTGCTCCATGCGGAACACGAAGTGAAGTATCTCGAACTTCACGTGCTTTTTCGCCAAAAATTGCATGTAATAATCGATCCTCAGCAGTAAGATTAGTAACTCCTTTAGGTGTTATTTTACCAACTAATAAATCACCTTCTCTAACCTCAGCACCTATACGAATTACACCATTTTCATCAAGATTTTTTAATGCATCTTCTCCCACATTGGGAATTTCACGAGTAATCTCTTCTGATCCAAGTTTCGTATCACGTGCTTCAGATTTATATTCTTCGATATGAATAGAAGTATACACATCATCTTTAACCAGACGCTCACTAATAATAATAGCATCTTCATAGTTGTACCCTTCCCAGGTCATATAAGCCACTAAAGGATTTTGCCCAAGGGCCAACTCTCCTTTTTCCATCGCTGGTCCATCTGCAATAATATCTCCTTTTTCAACCTTCTCGCCAATTTCTACTAATGTTTTCTGATTATATGAATTTCCAGAATTTGAACGACGAAATTTTGTTACATAATATTTATCTAAAGTATCATTCTTGCGACGGATACGAATCTCTCTTGCATCAGCATATTCTACTATACCATCGTACTTTGCAATTAAAGCTGCTCCAGAATCATGAGCTGTTTGATACTCCATTCCTGTTCCAACTAATGGTGCATGCGGTTCAATAAGAGGCACTGCTTGTCTTTGCATGTTTGCTCCCATTAATGCGCGATTTGAATCATCGTTTTCTAAAAAGGGAATACAAGCTGTTGCCACTGCTACCACTTGTTTAGGTGAAACATCCATATAATCAATCTGGCTTGCTGGAATTTCCTGATTTTTTGATGAATGACGTGCCATTACTAATTCATGAACAAACGTACCATCTTCATTTAAAGGTGAGTTTGCTTGCGCAACAGTATAATTATCCTCTTCATCAGCTGTTAGCCAATCAATTTGATCAGTTACTTTTCTTGTTGACCAATCTACTCTGCGATAAGGTGTTTCAATAAAGCCATATTTATTAACTCTGGCATAAGAAGAGAGTGAATTGATAAGACCGATATTTGGTCCCTCTGGGGTTTCAATCGGACACATGCGTCCATAATGAGAATAATGCACATCTCGCACTTCATATCCTGCGCGATCTCGCGTTAAACCACCAGGGCCAAGAGCTGATAAACGACGTTTATGCGCTAACTCAGATAATGGATTATGCTGATCCATAAACTGAGACAATTGAGAGGAACCAAAAAATTCTTTCATGGCTGCAACAACAGGTCTAATATTAATCAGCTGTTGTGGGGTAACAGTTTCGATATCTTGAATGGACATACGTTCACGAACTACACGCTCCATTCGCGACAAACCAACACGAAATTGATTTAACAATAACTCCCCAACTGAGCGAACTCGTCTATTACCCAAATGATCAATATCATCAATTTGTCCAATTCCTTCCATTAAATTAAGAAAATAACCAATAGATGCCAAAATATCAGCAGGTTTAAGAGAACGTACTTTATTTTCTGGATAAGCATTACCAATAATATTAACCACACGTTCTGGATTTTTTGGAGAATAAACTTTAAATATTTGAATTTTCACAGGTTCAACCAAAACAGCATCGTCAGTTGGGTAAAACGTTACGGTATTTAAACCATTATCAATAGCAGCATGTAAATTAATCATCACTTCATTTGTCAAAACCGTGCCTTTTTTAGCTAAAACTTTTCCTGTTTTTTCATCAACTAATGTTTCAGCCAAAGTTAAATTCAACAAACGAATCTTAAGATCGAGTTTTTTATTTATCTTATAACGACCCACAGCTGCTAAATCATAACGTTTTGGATCAAAAAAACGAGCATTTAATAAATTACGTGAACTATCTACAGTTTTTGGTTCTCCTGGTCGCAAGCGATCATAAATATCCTTCAAAGCTTCTTCGACTCTTGAATCCTTGGCATTTTTATGCAAGTCTTTTTCAATCGTATTATTTAGAAAATCAGAATCACCAAAAATTTCTAAAATTGTATCATCTAAACCAAAACCTAAAGCACGTATTAACACCGTAGATAAAATTTTTCGGGTTCGATCAATTCTAATATAAGAAATATCTTTTAAATCAGTTTCCATCTCTAACCAAGCACCACGATTAGGAATTATTGTAGAACCAAAGGTAATT
Source organism: Streptococcaceae bacterium (assembly GCA_031269775.1). Lineage (GTDB taxonomy): Bacteria > Bacillota > Bacilli > Lactobacillales > Streptococcaceae > JAIRLR01. The sequence goes on along the minus strand of JAISYQ010000005.1, from coordinate 83,306 downwards.
TTTCCGTTTTTATCCATTTTTTCATGGAAATAAACTCCTGGAGAACGTACTAACTGTGATACAACAACTCGCTCTGCGCCATTAATAATAAATGTGCCCATCTCAGTCATTAATGGAAAATCACCAAAAAAAACTTCCTGCTCTTTTACTTCGCCTGTTTCTTTGTTAAGCAAGCGTAATCTAAGATGTAAAGGCGCTGAATAATTGGCATCATGATCTCTTGCTTCTTCTAAAGTATACTTAGGCTCTTTTAATTCATAATCCACAAAATCTAATAATAAATTATCGTTAAAATCAGTAATTGGCAAAATATCCCTAAAAACATCTCGCAAGCCTTCATCAATAAACCAGCAAAAAGAATTCTTTTGAGTCTCTATTAAATTCGGTAATTCTAATATTTCTCTGATCCGTGCAAAATTGCGACGCTTGCGATGTTTACCATATTTCACTATGCGGCTAGACAAACTGTTCACTCTCCTTTAATTGTTTCTAAAATATTAAATTTTTGTTACAATTTTACTTTTTTACATTTTTAGGCAATAAAAAACAAAAGAAGAATAAATCGTAAAATGAATTTTCTCCTTTTGTTCTTTATAAAAGCAATTACGGACAATATTTCGTAGAATGCTTATGTATAACAATTACTAAAACAATACCAAAGAAGCAATCATCCGTCAAATTTAAGCTTGACAAAGTAGCATCATAATATTTCTATTTGTTCAATATTTGTATAATATTCATAGATAAGATGTTTTAAACATAGAAGGTGATTTTATGAATTTTGAAAAGTGGACAACAACTATACAACTTGCTTTTGCTGAGGCTCAGCAAGTGGCTTTTGTGCGTAAACACCAAGAAGTTGATATCCCTCATTTATGGAAAATTTTTTTACAACCAGATCATTTTGCTTATAATTTTTATAAGGATTTAGGTGTGGATATAGAAAGTTTTAATGTACGTGTAGATCAAGCCTTAGATAACATTTCTATTGTAAGGAGGAGCAATGTTCAATATGGAAGATCCCTTAGTCAAAATTTATTTCAACTGCTAGCACAAGCAGAAAAGTTAATGAATGAATTTAATGATGAATATTTATCAACAGAGATTGTTTTACTAGCTTTATATGAATTGAAAAATTATGAATTGACGAAATTTTTAAATGATCTTGGTTTGACAAAGAAAAAAGCTAAAAAAACAATTGAAAAGATGCGAAAAGGAGAGCGTGTGATGAGTCAAAATGTAGAAGAAACTTATAAAGCTTTGGAAAAATATGGCATAGATTTAGTGCAAAGAGTACGTGATGGCTCTATTGATCCAATTATTGGTCGTGATGAAGAGATTCGTGATGTTATTCGTATTTTATCTAGAAAAACAAAGAACAATCCTGTCTTAATTGGCGATCCTGGTGTTGGTAAGACAGCCATTGTTGAAGGTTTGGCGCAGCGAATTGTAAGAAAAGATGTGCCGGAAAATTTGAAAGATAAGATTATTTTTTCCCTTGATATGGGCTCTTTAATTGCAGGTGCAAAATTTCGCGGAGAATTTGAAGAACGCTTAAAGGCTGTTTTACAGGAAGTTAAAAAATCTGATGGAGAAATTATTTTATTTATTGATGAGCTTCATACCATTGTTGGCGCAGGGAAGACTGAAGGTTCAATGGATGCTGGAAATTTGTTAAAACCAATGCTAGCTCGTGGTGAGCTTCATCTAATTGGTGCCACGACTTTAGATGAGTATCGTCAATACATGGAAAAAGATAAAGCGCTAGAGCGTCGTTTTCAAAGAGTGGTAATTAAAGAGCCAACAGTTGAAGATACGATTTCGATTTTACGTGGGCTAAAGGAGCGTTTTGAAGTGCACCATGGCGTAAGTATTCATGATAATGCACTAGTTGCTGCAGCAAAATTATCAGACCGTTATATTACAGATCGTTTTTTGCCAGATAAGGCAATTGATTTGGTGGATGAGGCCAGTGCCAATATTCGTGTTGAGATGAATAGTTCGCCAACAGAGCTCGATCAGGCAACGCGTAGATTAATGCAACTTGAAATTGAAGAAGCAGCACTGAAGAAAGAAAACGATGACGCATCAAAAAAACGTTTGACAATTTTGCAAGAAGAATTGACCAATTTGCGTGAAGAAACGAATAATTTAAAGATGCGTTGGGAAGCTGAAAAAGAAAAAGTTAATGCGCTAAGTAATAAGCGTGCTGAACTTGAGCGAGTAAGGCATGATTTAGAGGATGCTGAAGCAAATTATAATTTGGAGAAGGCAGCTGTTTTAAGACATGGTAAAATTCCTGATTTGGAAAAGAAATTAAAAGAGTTAGAAGAAAAAGGCAAGCATGATGATTTGCGTTTAGTACAAGAGTCGGTAACAGAAGAAGAGATAGCAGAAGTTATCGGACGTTTAACGGGCATTCCTGTTACTAAATTGGTTGAAGGTGAGCGAGGAAAATTATTAAAATTAAATGAGGCACTTCACAAACGCGTTATTGGGCAAGACGTGGCAGTTGATGCAGTAAGCGATGCAGTAATTCGCGCACGTGCTGGACTGCAGGATCCTAATAGACCACTTGGTAGTTTCTTATTTTTGGGACCGACTGGGGTTGGTAAAACAGAACTAGCTAAAGCTTTAGCAGAGAATTTATTTGATTCTAGAGAACAGATGGTGCGCATTGATATGAGCGAATATATGGAAAAACATAGTGTTTCACGTCTAGTTGGAGCGCCTCCTGGTTATGTTGGTTTTGAAGAAGGTGGACAATTAACTGAAGCGGTTAGGAGAAACCCTTATACGATTGTTTTGCTGGATGAAGTGGAAAAAGCACATTCTGATGTTTTTAATATTTTGTTGCAGGTACTTGATGATGGACGTTTGACAGATTCTAAGGGAGTTGTGGCTGATTTTAAAAATACAGTGTTGATTATGACCTCAAATATTGGCTCGCAACTGCTTTTAGAAGGTGTAAAAAATAATGGCACAATTCCAGAAGGTATAAAAGATCAAGTGATGATTATGTTAAAAGAGCATTTTAAACCTGAATTTTTAAATCGGATTGATGAGACTTGTTTTTTTACACCGTTAAGTTTAGAAGATGTAAAAGAGATTATTATCAAAATGATGCGTCAATTGATGAAACGTTTAGAAGAGCAAGAAATTGAACTTGAAATAGCAGAAAATGCCAAAACATGGATTGCTGAAAACGCTTATGAGCCAGCCTATGGAGCAAGACCACTAAAGAGATATTTAACCCGTGAAGTTGAAACGCCACTTGCCAAATTAATTCTTAATGATAAAATTTTGACAAAATCAAAAGTAATTGTCGATATATTGAATGAAAAACTTACTTTTGAAATAATTCAGCAAAAAAATAAAGCTTAGAAATTAGTATATTAGGCCTCCTCGGAAATTAGGATATAAAGAGAATTCATTTTAATTTTTTCCTGAGACAAAGAAAAAAACTTAAAGATATGTGGTGCTATTTTGAGGCTTTTTGACGCTAGAGGCACGGCTTCTAGGTGATGGATAAAAGAAAATGAACGAAAGTGAATTTTCTGTCGCCGTCAGGGGAAAAGAAAAAGAAATTATCATACATCTAGTTTTCGAGGAGGTCTATTATTATAACTCTTTTTCCTTTTTTGGATTGATTATACAAAAAAAGATTCTAGACAGATTCTTAGATTAATATGTATAAAAGGAGTGAAAAAAATGAAAAGCATATGTTACATGCAAAAGATTGGTTAAAATAAGCATTATTTTTACCTACTGAGCATTGGTTAAGAGCGTATTTTGTTGATTTACGGATTTATTTGTTTTTGCTTTTACTGATCAAAATTTACGAAAGCGTTGGTAGCGTTGTTTTATCAAGTTTTCAATACTCATTTTTGATAATTCTTTTAATTCCTCAACCAAAGCTTTTTTTATTATTTTGGCAACTTTTAAAGGATCTAAAGGTTTTCCGTTCAAAGTTTCTGGCAAAATTTGATCAATAACACCCATTTTCAATAACTCAGTTGCAGTTAATTTCATATACTTAGCAGCCTCTTTTGCACGTGTGCTGTCTTTCCAGAGAATTGAAGCAAAACCTTCTGGTGAAAGAATGGTATATATTGTATTTTCTAGCATCCAAACACGATTGGCCACTGCTAATGCTAAAGCACCACCTGATCCACCTTCCCCAATAATTACTGCAATAATTGGTACTTTTAAATCACTCATCGTAATTAAATTTCTAGCAATTGCTTCTCCTTGTCCACGCTCTTCAGCGCCTACTCCAGAGAACGCCCCAGCTGTATTGATTAAGGTAATAACAGGACGATTAAATTTCTCGGCTTGTTTCATTAAACGAAGTGCTTTGCGATATCCTTCAGGATGAGGTTGCCCAAAGTTTACTTCCATATTTTCTTTTAAATCTCGACCTTTTTGAATGCCTATAACTGTTACAGGTTGACTTTTAAGCAAAGCTATGCCGCCGACAATTGCTAAATCATCACGAAAGGTGCGATCTCCATGCAATTCGACAAATTCGTTGAAAATTTCAGCAATATATTCACGAGCCGTTAAACGTTTCTTTGCTCGTGCTAATTTAACAATCTCATTTGCATTTAACTTGCTCATTGATTATCTCTCCTGCTTTTGATGAATTTTTAAGATCGTAGCGATTTTTTCAGGTAATTCGCCTCTTGAACAAATAACATCTATAAACCCGTGTTCCTTTAAAAACTCTGATTTTTGAAAATTATCTGGCAACTTAGTTTTCATCGTTTGCTCGATAACACGCCTTCCTGCAAAACCTACGATTGACTGAGGCTCTGCCAAAATAATATCGCCTTCCATTGCAAAACTAGCTGTGACGCCACCAGTTGTAGGATCCGTTAAAACAGTGATATATAACAAATGCTTATTACTATGACGCTTTACTGCAGCAGAAATTTTAGCCATCTGCATCAAAGATAAAATTCCCTCTTGCATTCGCGCACCACCTGAAGCGGTAAAAATCACGACCGGTAAAGATAGTTGTGTTGCTTTTTCAAATAAGTGTGTTATTTTTTCACCAAGAGTTGTCCCCATACTTGCCATAATAAAATTTGAATCCATAATAGCAAGAGCCGTCTTATACCTTAAAATTTTAGCAATTCCTGTAATAACGGCCTCTTCTAAACCAGTATTTGCTTTGGCTTTAGCTAATTTTTCCTTATATCCTGGGAAATTAAGTGGATCTTGTATCTTCATATCAGCATCCCACTCGATAAACTCTCCCTCATCAACTGTAAGCTGTAAACGCTCAAAAGCACTTAAACGAAAGTTATAAAAACAATGTGGACAAATTTTCACAGCTCCCAAATCTCTTGCATAAATAAACTGTTTACATGTCGGACATTTGGTAAACATTTCATGTGGAACATCAGGTGTCGGATGTTTTTTTACATCTTCTTTATGATAAGGGTTAATCCTAATATATTTTTTTTTCTTTTTAAATAATGCCATAAAGATCTCCATCTAGACCTAGAAAAAGATCTAATATAATTTCGCTTGCCAATTTGGTAGAAATTCTTCCATTAAAAAGCTTGTATCATAATCTCCTGCAATCACTTTAGGATCAGTAATTAAATCAAGTTGAAATTCGGTATTGGTCATAACACCTTCAACTTCAAGCTCAAATAACGCACGCTGCATTTTCATCAAAGCTTCCATTCGATTCTCACCATGCACAATCACTTTTGCAATCATGGAATCATAAAACGGTGGAATTTCATATCCTTGATAAACCGCTGAATCCACTCTCAAGCCTAAACCACCACTGGGTAAAAAAATTTCTGAAATTTTTCCTGGAGCAGGAGCAAAATTAAGCACCGGATTTTCGGCATTAATTCGACACTCAATTGAATGTCCGTGAAACTTGATTTCTTCTTGATTAAGGCGTAACGCTTCTCCAGCTGCAATTTTAATCTGTTCTTTAACAATATCGATACCTGTAACAAACTCTGTTACAGGATGCTCTACTTGCACGCGAGTATTCATCTCCATAAAGTAAAATTTATCATCTTTATATAAAAATTCAATTGTTCCAGCATTTTCATACCCAACATGCGCTGCTGCTTTACAAGCTGCAATACCTAACTCAGCGCGCTTTTTAGCATCAATTACTATTGAAGGGGATTCTTCTAAAACTTTTTGATTATTGCGCTGTAAAGAACAATCCCGCTCACCAAGATGTAAGACATTTCCATAGCTGTCTCCTAAAATTTGCACTTCAATATGACGCGCTGGATAAATAACTTTCTCCATATACATGGCGCCATTACCAAAAGCAGCTTTTGCTTCTTGTTGTGCATTCATAAAATTAGCTGGTAAATCTTTTAGTGTTTCCACTTTACGAATACCTTTACCACCACCACCAGAACTTGCTTTTAGCATTACCGGATAACCAATCTTTTCAGCAATTTTTATCGCTTCATCCACCGTAAAAATTTCTCCAAGAGAACCAGGAATTACTGGAATTTTAGCTTTTACCATCTCAGATCGAGCATTGATTTTATCTCCCATTTTATCCATAACTTCACTACTAGGCCCGATAAACTTAATATTAAGCTCTTCGCATATTGTAACAAATTTTGAATTTTCTGATAAAAAACCAAAACCTGGATGAATAGCTTCGGCATTAGTCGCAATGGCTGCACTTAAGATATTGTTAATATTTAAATAAGAATTTTGCGCTTTAGCAGGACCAATACATACTGCTTCATCTGCAAGATGAGTATGTAACGCCTCTTTATCTGCGTTTGAATACACCGCTACTGTTTTAATTCCAAGTTCACGAGCAGCACGAATTACACGTACGGCAATCTCCGCGCGATTAGCAATTAAAATTTTTCGAAACACTTGCGTAGCCTCTCAATCTAAAATTACCTTATCATAAAGGTTAACTGTGCTTCAGCTGCTTTTTTTTCTTCTACAGTCGCCACACCTTTACCAATTCCAGCACCGTTTCGAAGTTTCAAAATTTTTACTTCTAAAATCAAGGTATCACTTGGTACTACTTTTTTGCGAAATTTTGCTTTATCAATGCCACCAAAATATACTGTTTTTCCTTTAAATTTTGGCAATGTCAGAAGCGTTATTGCTCCTGCTTGCGCTAGTGCTTCAATAATTAAAACACCAGGCATTACAGGCTCATTAGGAAAATGACCATTAAAAAAATCTTCATTTGCTGTTACATTTTTCTTGCAAACAATTTTTTCACCAGGAACTATCTCTTCCACCCGATCAATTAATAAAAACGGATAGCGATGAGGAATAATCGCTTTAATCTCATTGATATCCATAATTGACATACTTTTTCCATCCTTATAATCATTTCTCAAATTATAACACTAGTATTTATAACAAATAAAATAATAACTTGTCTGATTAAATTTAAGAATCTGTATATTTTATCCGAAATAATGGCTCACCGATGCCGACAACTTGTTCATTTTTTATAAATATTTCTGTGATCACACCATCTTTTCCAGCGGGAATTTCATTCATCATCTTCATTGCTTCAACAATGCAGACTGTTTGATTTGCCGCTACACTATCTCCTATTGCCACATAAGGGTGGGCATCAGGGTCAGATTGTAAGTAAACCACTCCAACAATTGGCGAAGTAATGACTTCTCCTTTTTGAGGCACGGAATCATCTTTTATAACATTACTTGTTTTTTGCGTTTTTGTTTGTGTTGCAATGTTTTCTGTTGTCTGATTTTTCCTAGATTGATTATTTTTATTTAGATATAATTCAAAATCGGCTTTTTTAAGCTCAAATTCTGTTAGTGAAGAATCATCAAATTGTTTGAGAATATCCTGAATATCTTTAAGGTTCACTATCCTTAACTCCATTTCTTTAAAGCAATTACAGCATTATGCCCACCAAAACCAAAGGAATTGCTAATTGCATATTCCATCGAGTGCTCAACACCTTTTTTAATTACTACATTGATATGCATATCACAATCAAATTCTTTTGTTCCCATGGTAGCTGGTACAAATTGATTTTCTAAAGCTTGCATGGTTGCAATTGCTTCAATCCCACCAGCTGCACCAAGCAAATGACCAGTAAATGATTTTGTTGAAGAGATTAGTGTTGTTTTATTTTGACCAAAAACAGTCTCAATTGCTTTACTTTCTCCTTTTTCATTGGCTTGCGTAGAAGTTGCATGAGCATTAATATATCCTACTTGATCAGAAGTTATGCCCGCTTCATCAATGGCTAATTGCATAGCACTTGCTGCACCACTACCATCAGGAATTGGGCTTGTCATATGATATGCATCGCAAGTTGTTCCATATCCAACAACTTCACCTAATATTTGAGCACCACGCCTCTTTGCATGCTCATATGATTCTAAAACAAGAATTCCTGCTCCTTCACCCATTACAAAACCATTTCGATCTTTATCAAAAGGAATCGAAGCACGATTTGGATCAGTTTCTTTTGATAAAGCTTTTAATGCTGCAAAACCGGAAATACCAATCGGACAAATCGAACTTTCTACTCCACCAGCAATGATGACATCAGAATAACCAAATTTAATATTGCGAAAAGCCTCCCCAATTGCATTAGTTGCTGAAGCACAAGCTGTTGTAATCGATGTACAAATCCCCTTGGCTCCAAGACGCAAAGCGATATTTCCTGCGGCCATATTGGAAATTGCCATTGGAATAAATAAAGGAACTACCCGATTCATGCCCTTATCATGCATGCGAATAACTTGTTCTTGAATAGTTTTCAAACCACCAATTCCTGAGCCTACAATTACACCAAAACGCTGAACATCAAGAGTTTCTTTTTTTAGATGTGCCATCTCAACTGCTTCTAAGGTAGCATAAATACCATAAAGCGAAAACAAATCCATGCGCTTGCCATCTTTTTTTTGAAAATACTTATCAAAGGGAAAATCTTTAATCTCTCCTGCAATGCTTATTCCGGTTTCATTCGCATCAAATTTGGTAATCAGATCTAGGCCAATTTTCCCATCATGCAGACTCTTCCAAAAATCCTCAGGTGTATTTCCAATCGGTGAAGTTACACCATATCCTGTAATTACTACTCGATTCATCGTTTCACCTTTTACAAACTCTTAAGCGTTTGTTGCTTACCCATTCATTACCAAACCGCCATCAACACTAATCACTTGCCCTGTTAAATAGTCCGCCTCAGCTAAAAATATTGCCACTTTAGCAACATCACTAGGGACTCCAAACTTTTTTAAAGGAATCTGTTGTAGGATTGCAACTTTTGTTTTATCTGGTAAATTGTCAGTCATTTCTGTTTGAATAAAACCTGGTGCAATTGCATTAACCGTAATTTTACGACTACCCACTTCATGCGCAACAGCTTTGGTAAAGCCAATCACGCCAGCTTTAGAGGCTGCATAATTGGCTTGGCCAACGTTTCCCATTAAGCCTACCACAGAGCTAATATTAATAATTGAACCAATTTTGCGTTTAAGCATTTTCTTTAAAACAGCCTGCGTCATATTAAATGTTCCAGTAAGATTTACTTTCAATACTTTTTCAAAATCTTCTTCGCTCATCCGCAAAAGCAATTTATCATTGGTAATGCCAGCATTATTAATGAGCACATCTATTGGACCTAATTTTTCGTTAGCTTCAAAAATCATCGCTTCAGCTTGCGCGAAATCCGCAATATCACCACCAACCCCAATCGCTTTAACACCCATCTGTGTTAATTCTGCTAAAAATTTAGCAGGAATTTCCTTGCGGGCATTTACCACAACATTAGCTCCATTTTTAGCAAAACTCTCAGCAATTGCTTTACCAATACCACGAGTTGAACCTGTAATAAAAATATTTTTCCCTTGTACACTCATACTTTGCCTTTCACTTCTAATAATTTACAAGTTTCTTTTAAAGTAGCACAGTTTTCTACACGTGAGATGACTAAATTTTTATCGATTTTTTGCAAAAAGCCAGATAAAACTTTTCCTGGACCGAGTTCAACAAAAGTTGTTGCGCCCATATTTTTCATCAATTCAATACTTTCATCAAAACGAACAGCTGACATAACTTGCTTATAAAGTAAATTTTTTACTTCATCACGCTTCATAACTTGGGCTGTAACGTTTGAAATAACAGGAACCTTTAATTCATGAATACTTACTTCTTTTAAAGTTTTTGCTAATTTTTCAGCAGCAGGCTTTAATAAAGACGTATGAAAAGGTCCGCTAACATTTAATGGAATCATTTTCTTAACACCAGCTTGTCTTAATAAAGAAACAGCCTCATCTACTGCTTTAGAATCACCACCAATGACAATCTGCACAGGCGTATTATAATTTGCTGGGCTAACGATTCCTTTAATTGAAGCCTCTTGACACTTTTCTTCAATTAATACTTTATTAGCATTTAGCACTGCTACCATCTTGCCAACATTAGCTGGCGTAGCCTCCGCCATGTATCTTGCGCGTTTATTTACTAAAGATACTGCTTCTTTGAAAGCAAGTGCATCACTAGCTACTAAAGCAGAATATTCACCAAGACTTAAGCCAGCCATGACATCAGCTTCAAAACCGCACGCATTAAGCAAACGCCAAAGAGCAACGCTCAATGTTAAAATAGCAGGTTGCGTAAACTGTGTTTGGTTTAATTTTTCTTCTTCAATGAAAATTAATTTGGCAATATCGTATCTAAGCACATCACTTGCCTCATCAAAAGTCTCTTGAACCAGTTTTTCTTGATTATATAAATCACGCCCCATACCGAGATATTGCGCACCTTGACCAGCAAAGATGAAAGCCACTGTCATAGAAACATTCTCCTTATCTTCACCAAAGCCAAAGTTTAGTTTCTTTAGCAATAATTTCTCGTGCACCTTCATAAAGATCTTTTAAAATCTCTTCAACTGTCTCTTCTTTAGAAATTAAGCCAGCAATCTGCCCGGCCATAACCGAACCGTTTTCTACATCCCCATCAATAACTGATGCTGGTAGCCTCCCTGCACCCATCTCTTCAAAGATTTCTAAGTCTGGATTATCCTGTTTAAAAGCAGCTTTTTCAGCTTCATCAAAAGCACGAGTTAATTTGTTCTTTATCGAACGCACAGCATGCCCAAAATGCGAAGCTGATATCACCGTATCAATATCACGAGCCTTAATAATTTTTTGTTTATAATTAACATGTGCATTAGATTCTTTTGCTACAACAAAACGTGTTCCTACCTGTACAGCTTTTGCTCCAAGACAAAAAGAAGCTGCAACCCCTGCACCATCACCAATTCCTCCAGCAGCAATAACAGGAATCTTAACAGCTTTCACTACTTGAGGCACCAAAGCCATCGTTGTAAGTTTTCCGATATGTCCGCCTGCCTCCATTCCTTCGGCAACTACGGCATCCACACCGATTTTTTCCATCCGATAAGCTAAGGCAACAGAAGGAATAACAGGGATTACGATCATCCCTGCTTTCTTAAAACGCTCCATATACTTTGCAGGATTGCCAGCGCCTGTTGTCACGACTTTTACGCCTTCTTCAATTACCAAATCCACAATATCGTCAACAAAAGGAGAAAGCAGCATAATATTAACACCAAACGGATTATCAGTAAGTTCTTTTACTCTACGAATATTTTTCTGAACAATCTCTTTTGGTGCATTACCACCACCAATAATTCCAAGACCGCCAGCTTTTGATACTGCACCAGCTAAATCACCATCAGCTATCCAGGCCATTCCCCCTTGGAAAATTGGATATTTAATACCTAGTAAGTCCATCATCTTTGATTTCATATGTCTTTCTTCCTTAAATCATGAAAATATAGTAAAACGTGACAGTCGTAAGTTACAACACCTTCATATATTAGATCTGTCGGGTTCTAAGATTTGTTTTAAGCTTTGCTTGATTACAAATTTTAGAACGAGAATATCATATTGAATACCATTTTAATCACGTCCTAGTTTTAGAACAGGTTTATTAAATTTATAATTTTAACCTTTTTGATCGTCAACAAATTTAACTAAATCTTCAACCGTATTTAAGCCTTCTTCAGATTCAATTTTCACATCGAAAGCGTCTTCAATCTCATTAATAATCTGAAAAAAATCTAAAGAGTCTGCATCTAAATCTTCAAAAGAAGTTGTTAGTGTTACTTCTTCTGGTTCTTTTCCTAATTCTTCTACAATAATATCCTTGATTTTATCAAATGTTGCCATTAGTAATTCCTCCAGTAATCTAATTGTTTTTTTATGCTATCGGTTTAAAGAGAAATCAACATACTGCCCCATGTCAATCCTCCACCAAAACCTGTTAACATTACTTTTTGTCCAGAACCTAAATTTAATATCCCATAACTTACAGCTTCATCCAACAAAATAGGAATTGATGCTGCACTCGTATTCCCATATTTTTCTATATTTGTTAAAAATTTTGAACGAGGAATATTCAATTTTTTTGCAATTTTATCAATTATTCTAATATTTGCCTGATGCAATAAATAATAATCAATATCCTCCACATCAAGATTTGCTACCTGTAAAGCTGCGCTAATATTTTTAGGGATATCACGAATAGCAAAATCAAAAATTTCTCGACCAGCCATTTTCAAATACGAATCTGCCTTCTTAGAAAAACTATACGGTGAGTGAAGTGGCAATTCACCAGCTGTCAGTGCATCTGCGCGTAATCCATCAGTTTGTAATTTTTCAGCTAACACATGAGATTTGTTATCAGATGTTAATAATACTCCACCAGCCCCATCTCCAAATAACACAAATGTTGAGCGATCATTCCAATCTAGAAGTTTTGATACCACTTCACCGCCAATCACTAAACCTTTTTTATATGCATGACTACAAATTAACTTATCAGCTAAAGCAAGCGCATAAACAAAGCCTGAACAAGCGGCCAAAATATCTAACGCAAAAGCATTAAGCGCTCCAATCTGCCCTTGAACCAAGCTTGCTGTACTAGGCATAAGATAATCAGGAGTCATCGTTGCAATTAAAATAAAATCAAGCTCATTAGCTGAAATTTTACCTTTTTTTAATAAAAACTGAGCAACTTTAATGCATAAATCAGATGTATTTTCAATAGTTGCAATACGTCGATTAGCAATTCCTGTGCGCGCTTTAATCCATTCGTCACTTGTATCCGTAATTTGTGAAAAATCATCGTTGCTCACCTTTTTTTCAGGAACATAGTGAGCTGTAGCACTTATCTTAGTATGTTGCGCCATTTGCTAACCTCATATTGAATTTTTGGAGCAAAGCATTGCATATTCTACATATAGTTGATTAACTTAAAAATTAACACCAAATTTGTAAAAGTTAGCGATGCTTACTTTAATGGATAAAAGAAAATGAAGCATGTATTTTCTTAAATTCTGTTAACGATTTTTAAGCGATTCATTTAACTAAAGATTGTTAATAGGCTCTTAAAACGGGTTTATGATTGAAAATCGCTCACAAAAAAAAATATTTCAAAGCAAAATCTTTCACAAAGATATGATAGTTTCCAAGTTAATCAACTATAAAATAGTCAATGGATAAAAATATTCAACAGGCAAACTATAGCAATACTTCTATAAAAAAACAATATTTTTTAGCAGGTATTTTTTTGTTGTTATCGAAGGGATTCCAGTTGCTCATATTTTAGATTTTTTACTTAAAAGATATACTAGATCTTCTTGAAAAGTAGATGTATGAGAACTTCGTTTTCTTTTTCCCTGACGGCGACAGAAAATTCATTTTCATTCATTTTCTTTTATCCATCACCTAGAAGCCGTACCTCTAGCGTCAAAAAGCCTCAAAATAGAACCACGTATCTTTAAATTTTTTTCCTTGTCTCAGGAAAAAATTGAAACGAATTCTCATTATAACCTAATTTCAAAGGAGGTCTACTGATAAAAAGAATTTAATTTAACATGATTTTATATTTTATGTATCGCATCAAAGATTTCTTCATTTTGAATGCGAATTTTAACTTCTATTGAAGAGCCTAAGTGCTCTAAATTTTCTTGTAATTTTTTAAAATCTAAAGAATTATCTGACTCTATCATCATCATGGTAAAAAAATCATTCATTAACGTCTGAGTTATGTCCACAATATTTAAATTTAACTCAGCTAACTTTGCTGAAACACTTGCTATAATTCCAACTCGATCTTTCCCCATTAACTGTTAGTACTGCTCGCATAATTATCCTCCTGTATCAAATACTTGACTGCCACTGAATTAAACGATCACGTGAATATGCCGAAAATGTTATTGCTTCTCTTTGTAAGATGAATAATTTAGAAAGAACCACGCATATATCGAAAAAAAGCACGTTGTGATTATCTTAATGTTGTTCACCGAAAAGAAAAAGTCGCAAAAATAGCTTTGTAAACAAATTTATGAATATTAATTATGTTATGCACATATAAACATACTAATCACATTACTCGAAAAGAAAGTTAAATTCGAATTATAGACGTAAATGATCTATATTGCTATAATGGCTGTGACTTTAAAAACTGTTTTAAGTTTTGTTTTTGTGAGGTTATTATGAAAATAAAAGAGAATATTACAACTTTAAATAATGATTATATGAAAAGTTTGCAAAGAAAAGAGAAGGAAAAATTTCGAGAATTTATTTTTCGTCGTCGAAGATTAGGGATGTTTGTATTTGTTAGTATTATTATTTTTTCATTTATTGCGATTCAGTTAAAGATAAATTATGATAAAGCAGTAAAAGTAAGCGCTGTTAAAGACAAGGTTACAAAACAGCAAAAATTTCTGAAAAAACAAAAAGAAAAATTAAAAAAAGAAATTAAATTATTAAAAGATGAAGATTACGTAGCTAAGGTAGCTCGAAGTAAATATTATTTTTCAAAAGAAGGGGAGCAAAATTACACAGTTCCTGACTCTTGGTAGATGTAAAGGGCAAAATTATGGAGGTAATCATTTTAAATGTCAATCGAAGTAGGTTCGATTTTGCAAGGAAAAGTTACAAAAATTACAAACTTTGGAGCATTTGTTAAGTTGCCAGAAAAAAAGAGGGGATTGATCCATGTTAGTGAAGTTTCAACAAAGTTCATTAAAGAGATAAGCGATGTTCTTAAAGTTGGAGATAAGATCAGTGTAAAAGTTATATCAGTGTCAGATGATGGGAAGATTGCTTTATCTATTAAGCAAATTTTGAAGCTGGTTAATCGGAAAAAAAATTTTTCTCATTCCAAAACTGGAGATTTTAAAGGTAATAAAGTAAAAAAAGATGCCAGTTTTGATGCTTTAATGAGTTCTTTTTTAAAAAGTAGTGAAGAAAAATTGTCTTCTCTTCGTAGAAATACAGAAGGTAAAAGAGGGGGGCGAGGAGGGCGTCGTTTATAAGAGTTTATCTGAATTTTTTAGATTTTAAACAAGATTATAATGACTGTCTAGCAATTTACATCGGAGAGCAGGAT
The DNA here is from genome assembly GCA_031269775.1 of Streptococcaceae bacterium. Taxonomy (GTDB): domain Bacteria; phylum Bacillota; class Bacilli; order Lactobacillales; family Streptococcaceae; genus JAIRLR01. The sequence continues at coordinate 67,862 of JAISYQ010000005.1, read as the reverse complement.
GAAAAAAAGATTTTTAGAGCATGTGCAAAGAACAAAGATATTATTTTCTAAAGAGAAAATTTTGGTAGCAGTTTCTGGCGGAGTGGACTCAACTGTTTTGCTTTCTTTGCTGTTAGATTTTCAAAAGATGTTTCAATGGGAGATTGCAGTTGTCCATGTTAATCATAAATTGCGTCTTAAAAGCGATGAAGAAGCACTTTTTGTAAAAAAGATGGCCAAAGATTTTCAATTAGTTTATTTTGAAAAAGAATGGCTAGAAGCCTTTAAGCAAAAAACAGGCATCGAGGAAAAAGCTAGATCTTTTCGATATACTTATTTTGCTTCTTTGATGCAAAAATTTGATTTTAATTCCCTTGTAACAGCGCATCATGGAGATGATCAGATTGAAACACAAATGATGAAATGGTTTCGCGGAAATTTTTTGGGAAGTTTAAAAGGGATTATGGAAGTGCAAGCTTTTGCAAATGGTAGGTTATCTCGACCACTTTTACCCTTCACTAAGATGGATTTATATCAGGAAGCAAAAAAACGTCAATTGGCTTATTATGAAGATTTTAGCAATCAAGATGAAAAATATTTTCGAAATCGTATTCGTAAACAAGTTTTACCTGTGATAAAAAAGGAAAATCCTAATGCTGTTGTCTGTGCGAACCGTTTTTCAAAACAGCTTTCTTTTTTTGAGGAGTTATTAAAAGAATCTTTTACTGAGTGGTTTGAAAAAGGCGAAGTTCTAGATTTAGATGCTTTTTTGCTTTTAAGTAAAGCAAAGCGCTATCTTTATTTAATGGTTTATTTTACGCAAAGAGGCATTGCTTTAACTGATGCTAATTTAGAGATGATTTTAGAAGTTTTACTTGATCGAGCTAAACCAAACTGGAGGTATCAAATTTCAGCTGATTTTTGTTTTGTTAAGGTTTATAAGAAAGCTTATATAACAGATTGCTTAAAAGATACAAGTAATGTGCAACATGCTCTTAATTTTGGGGAGAGTGTTTGGCTTTCAAAAAATCAATGGCTTGGCTTTGGTGTAAACCATCATAAGAGTAAAAAAGCTGTGATTGAAAGATATCAAACTCCTTTATCAAAGATTACTGTTAGACATTTTAAAGCAGGGGATCGGATATTTTTAACTTCTACTTTTTCTAAAAAAATTGCACGTTTATTTATAGATGAGAAAATGCCAATGCTTGAGCGTTCAAAGCAATGGTTAGTGGAAGATAAGCGAGGAATTTTATTTATTCCAGAATTCAAATATTCTTATTTGAGTAAAGAGTTAGAGGCTGATAGAATGGCAAATGAGATTATTTATGTAAGAGGCTGTTTATAATGTTTCAAATGAATTTTTGGCTGCATAGCCTAAATTATTATATTATAATGAAAAGTATTGAAATTTGTCTTATATTGGGGTATTAAGCCAGAAGTTTATCAAAATAAATAACTTAGCTTTATGCTACAATAAAGCGATGGAATAGAAAAAAAGCTATAACTTTTTTGTTAAACCTTATAAAAAAAACGATGATTTCAAAGAAAGAGAGAGACTCTATGAACAATAAGAAAAAGAGAAGCTTTTTGAAAAGTTCTCTGTTTTCTATTTTAGTGTTAATTGCTTTAGTAGGAGTATTGCAGATTGCTTTTAATGGATCAGGTAAAATTGTTGAGGATATCAATTATTCAGAATTTATAAAACAATTAAAAGCTGGAGATATTTCAAAATTTACGGTGCAACCAGCTGGTGGCGTTTATGAAGTAAAAGGAACTTATAAAAATAAAAAACAGGTTAAAAATTCTGGTGGACTGACTACTTTTGGTTTAGCAGATACTTCTACGAAAAATTTTGCAACAGTGATTTTGCCAAGTGATTCAACAATTGCGAATATTCAAAAATTAGCAGAAGAAACTAAAGCCAATTTTACTGTTAAGGAAGAGTCTTCTAGCGGTATGTGGATTTCGTTTGGAATGACGCTTTTACCAGTGATCCTTATCTTTATTTTTTTCTATGTAATCATGGGAAGTGCCCAGCAAGGTGGTAATCGAGGAGTAATGTCTTTTGGTAAATCAAAAGCTAAAGAAGCTGATAAAAAGGCCAATCAAATCCGTTTTTCTGATGTTGCTGGTGCCGAGGAGGAAAAGCAAGAGTTAGTTGAAGTTGTAGAATTTTTAAAAGATCCAAGTAAGTTTGCGGCTTTAGGGGCAAGAATTCCTGCAGGAGTATTATTAGAAGGGCCTCCTGGAACAGGTAAGACATTGCTGGCAAAAGCTGTCGCAGGTGAAGCAGCTGTACCATTTTATTCTATTTCCGGATCGGATTTTGTAGAAATGTTTGTCGGTGTTGGTGCAAGTCGTGTACGTGATTTGTTTGATAAAGCTAAAAAAAATGCACCAGCAATTATCTTTATTGATGAAATAGATGCAGTTGGTCGTCAGCGCGGTGCTGGTATGGGTGGCGGTCATGATGAACGGGAACAAACGCTTAACCAACTGTTAGTTGAAATGGATGGTTTTGATGGTAATGAAGGAATCATTGTAATTGCAGCCACAAACCGTTCAGATGTTTTAGATCCAGCGCTACTTCGGCCAGGACGTTTTGATCGTCAGATTTTAGTTGGTCGTCCGGATGTGAAAGGACGAGAAGCAATTTTACGTGTTCATGCCAAAAATAAACCATTGGCTGATGATGTTGATTTGAAAGTTGTGGCCCAACAAACGCCAGGTTTTGCGGGGGCTGAGCTTGAGAATGTGTTAAATGAAGCTGCATTAGTGGCAGCTCGCAGAGATAAAACACAAATTGATGCTTCAGATATTGATGAAGCGGAAGATCGCGTTATTGCTGGACCTGCGAAGAAGGATCGGGTGATTAATGAACAAGAGCAAAAAATGATCGCTTTTCATGAAGCAGGGCATACGATTGTTGGTTTAACGCTATCAAACGCGCGAGTAGTACATAAAGTAACGATTGTTCCACGCGGTCGTGCTGGTGGGTATATGGTTGCTTTACCAAAAGAAGATCAAAATTTATTTTCTAAAGATGATATGTTTGAACAATTAGCTGGTTTAATGGGGGGGCGTGTTGCTGAAGAAATTGTTTTTCAAGCGCAGACTACTGGAGCTTCTAATGATTTTGAACAAGCAACACAAATGGCGCGTTCGATGATTGCTGAGTATGGAATGAGTGAGAAATTAGGTCCTGTACAATACGAGGCAAATCATGCTGTGTTTTTAGGTCGTGATTATGGACAAGGCAAGGGATATTCAGAGCGTGTAGCATATGAAATTGATGAGGAAGTGCGTAGAATTTTAAATGCAGCTCATGATAAAGCGTATGAAATTATTCAAAATAAGCGTGAAAAACATCAGTTAATTGCAGAAAAATTACTAGAATTTGAAACTTTAGATGCAGCGCAAATTAAATCTTTATATGAAACAGGTGAAATGCCAGTTGATGATAAGGATTCTAAGAAGCCAACAAGAGCTTTAACTTTTGAAGAAGCCAAAAAAGCGTTGGAAGAAAAAGATAAAAAAGAGCATGATAAATAGTTATGAAAATTAAATAGACCTCCTCGAAAGCTAGGGTCTAACGAGAATTCGTTTCAATTTTTTCTTGATACAAGGAAAAAAATTTAAAGATACGTGTTTTTATTTTGAGATTTTTTGACGCTAGAGGCACGGCTTCTAGGTGATGGATAAAAGAAAAGGAGGTCTAATAAGGAGCTAAGATCGTTAACATGTTCTAAAAGATCTATTGATATTTTGGTTCTTACTTTATTTTGTGTTGAAAGATACACAAAATTTTTTTATTTTTCTATTGACAAACAAGAAAAGGAAGAGTATCATGCCCCTTAAGCGCGCTTATCTGTTGTTTTTAAAAGTTTTTGTGTAAAAAGAAAATTGACAGATATTTGAAAAAAAATGCAAATTTGCACTTATTTTGTTAATTTTAAAGTTATGTTGTTATTAAAAATTTTTTATGAGGAATTAAGAATGAAAAAATTTGTTGTTTTAGCACTATCGTTATTTGCTTTAAGCACTACTGAAATTGTGGTTAATGCTGGTACTTGAGCAAATCCTCCCGAGGGAGGCGAGTGGCATTACGGAGTAGGCGCTACTGGATCTTTTTCTGATTATAAGCATAATGGTAGAAATCATTGTGCTACAGTGAAATATGGAAAAAATGAATATGATAAAGGTGAAGCAAGTCCAGGTGATTGGGCTAAGGCTCGCTTAACACGTTATCATGGCTGTAATTTCTACTATGGTCTTTGCTAAGAAATAAATTTACGAGAAAAACGATACGTTTTAAAGAGAGACGTATCGTTTTTTTGAAAGGATGTTTTTTTTGAAAAAAATTATGATTTCGCTTTTATGCATCATTTCACTCCTTTTAAGTATTGCTTTTGCATATTCTGAAAAAGCAAGAGACGAGCAATATCTTGATAATATCGAAATGACTAAAAATGCTATACCCTTCTTTGTGAAAGATTCAGCTTTATCGATTGAAGAAGAGTTGTCAGAGTTTACTAAGTTAGCTAAAAAATATCAAGTAACAATTATTCGCACAGATAATCTGACCAAAAATCATAAACAAATTGTCTATAAGTCTGGCATTTATGCCAAAGACTATTTTAAAAAGCTTAAGATTAAATTAGTAAACGGCCGAATGCCGCAAGAAAAGGATGAATTTTTAGCAACATACGATACCAAAAATAAAAAACAAAGTGGCAAAATTCATGATTTATTTACTGATCAGCCATTAATTTTTGGACCATTAAAAAATTTTTATCAAAAAAATAATAATAATATTAGTGTGAATGGTACATACACTTTAATTGTTAAGCCTAAATATAAAGAGGCAGTTCTTAAGCAATTATCCGTCGTTTTTAAAATAGCAAAAGCAAAATTAATTACTCCTACTTATGGTAAAGGATATGGAGAAGGAACAATCTATTTATTAGCTTCAATCTTTTCGATCATTATCTTAGCCATTTTTTGTTTAATGAGTGCTTTTTATCCGATTTCAAAACTAAAAGAAATCGGAATTATGAAACTTTTAGGCTTTAAAAGTTTAAATATCTGGGGGCAACTAAATAACCGGATATTAATGACAGCTATTTTCTTTTTTCTATTAACGCTTCCTTTGCAAAAGATAATTATAAGCGAGAGTGATTGGCCTTATTTTTTAAAGTTGACAGTGCTTGAATTAATTATTTTAGCTATCTGTTTATTGTTTTCTATGATCATGTTAGTAATCATTCGCAAATTCAAATTGGCAGACGTTTTAAAGAATTTCTTTAACTTTCGCTTTTCCCTTTATTTAAGCTATCTGCTTAAGTTTTTGATTTTTGTGGCATTAATTGCGACGATTCCGCTTATGTCTAAAGAACTTAAAATCCTTTTACAAGAATTACAAGTTAAAGAAGTTTATGAACAAGAGAAAAATTATCTAACGTTAGCAAAACTTATATATAAGGATAATGAGTTTCAGGAAGAGCTTAATGGTAATGATATAGTACGCAAGAAATTATTTAAACTTTATAAAGAATTAGAAAAAACAGCGAGTGCTCAATATATCGTAGTACATGGAGGGCGGCTAGATGAAAAGGATGTTAAAAAAGACGCTTATCTATTAATGGAAGCAAATCAAAATTATTTAAAAAAGCTTAATTTTAATTTGCCGCTGTCTCTTTCTAAGCTTTTTAGCGGAACAGAGCCAACTTACTTGGTCCCTATAAGTTTTAAAAAAGAACGAGATAAAGTGGAATCTTTTGTGAGATTCAAAGGAGTAATACATAAAGATATCCCGGTGCAGATGATTTTTTATCAAGATAATGATAAAGAATTTTTTTCCGAAAATATTGATAAAATTGATCAAAATAGAGGCTTTATCAAAAACCCAATTATTCTGTGTTTAAGTGATAACTTTTTAAATGAAAGAAACAGTCGTTTGACTGTCTCGGCATTACGTAATCCTTTGCGCATCTTAGATAATAAAAAGAATCGAGTTGCTATTCAGCAAGCAATTATTAGTAATGGATTAGAAAATAATGATGTGCAATTTAAAAATGTTCTTTCAACGGGGTTTGCCAGGGAGTTAAATATTGCTCAGACAAGTGTTATTGCCTGGATAAGTATTCTTAGTTTGTCGCTGTTAACAAGTATTTTAGCCTCTTTTTACATCATCTTAATTATTTTAACCTCTAAAAGAAAAGAAATGCTAGTTACCAGACTTTTAGGGTATTCGTTTTTTGAACGTTATCGCAATGAAATTTTTTGTTTTTGTGCGATATATTTTTTTGGACTAGTTGAGATTTTAATTTTAAATAGCCATATGATTGCCCTTACTTCTTATTTGGTACTGATTTTGATAGATATTTTAATTATTTATTTAATGGTTAAAAAACACGAAAAAAGCTCTCTTAGTCTAGCATTGAAAGGTGAAGAAGGATGAATGTAGTAAGTATTAAAAACTTTTCCAAAAAATTTGGGCAAAAAGTTATTTTTGATAATTTTAATTTAGAAATTTTAGAAGGGGATATGATCGCAATTACCGGTCCTAGTGGCTCAGGAAAAACTACTTTATTAAACACTATCGGTTTAATTGAACCTGTTGAACACGGAGAGTATTTAATCTTTGATCAGCTTGTACCTAAAATCAATTCAAAGCAATCTAATAAAATTATTCGAGAAAAAATTTCTTATTTATTTCAAAATTTTGCTTTAGTTGATAATTTTACCGTTAAAGAAAATTTGCTGATGGCATTAAAATACGTAAAGAAAATAAAAAAAGATAAGGAAAGTTTGATTGATGATGCGTTAAGACAAGTTGGTCTTAAAAATTATCAAAACTTAAAAATTTTTGAAATTTCAGGTGGTGAGCAGCAACGCGTCGCCATTGCCAGGAGTATTTTAAAACCCAGTCAATTGATTTTGGCTGATGAGCCTACCGGGGCATTGGATGATAAAAATCGAGATGAGATCTTGGAAATTTTATTTCAGTTAAATAAAAAAGGCAAAACGATTATTATCGTAACTCATGACAATAAAGTAGCAGAAAATTGTCAGCGTGTTATAGCACTTTGACTAAAATTTACACCAAAAGCAGCTCCTATAAAAAATGATAATTGCTATGTTGAACAGAAAAATTGATCTATTGCTCGAAGATAAAGCAACTTGCCTAAGTTACGAAGGTTAAGAATCATGGATCATATCAGCTTACTACAAAGCTTATAATTATTATTCAAACTTTTTTCTCGTGAGCTCATGAGCTTAAAACTTAAATCTGGCGTACTGTCTTGACTTTGAATAAAGAATTAAAAATCTATTTTAGGGCTGGCTGTTAAAGGAGAGATCTTAGACCTGTTAATTTTTCTCCAAACGACAAATGATCTTGCCTTTCAGTTTACAATTCAAGCAAAGTTTAAGGAAATTGGTCAATCAGGCAAATTTTTGGCAACTTCCCAATTTATTAGAAATTTTGACAAATTCGTTTTCTTATAACTTATGTGGCTTTGAGTTATAATGATAATAGGCCACCACCTGAAATTGAAATGTATAACCCTGCTGATGGCCATAGATTCTGGGTTCTTATAATTCGTCTGTTGAAATAGCATACCCTCAATAAATGGAGAAGATAATAGACTTCATCTGAAACTAGGGGATAACGAGAATTCGTTTCAATTTTTTCTTGATACAAGGAAAAAAACTTAAAGATACGTTGTTTCTATTTCGAGGCTTTTTGACGCTAGAGGCACGGCTTCTAGGTAATGGATAAAAGAAATTTTGTTTTCAAAATTTCTTACAAAGGCAAGAAATTATCCTAAAATTCGCAATTATGGAGATCGTTAACAGGCTCTTAGGATTTTGCCCATTTTTTTATAAAGGTTTTACGTTTAATGCCAACCAAACGTCGAAAATCTTTATTTTTTAAATTTTTTGCTTGATCGATTTTCATAAATTGATCATAGCATTTCTAGTTTCGCAGGATGTTCAATGAATCCAAGTTTTTTGGATAAAAATATCATGTTTATGAACCTAAATCTTGTAACAGGCCTATTAATATTTCAATGTCATTTCAGGACATAGAGAAATAAGATTTACACACTTTGCTGAGCAAATCTTATCTCTTTATTCAAAACTATTGTTTGATCAGCAAACTGTTTAATAGTTGCCTTATGATGTGAAGAGAAAATAACCAAAATATTAGATTTTATTGATTGAATAATTTCCATTGCAATTTTTTGACTTTTTTCATCTAATACATTAAAAGGTTCATCTAAAAGCAAAATCTGAATGTCCCTTGAGAACATTAAAGAAAAATATAATTTGTATTTCATTCCACTTGAATACTCTTCAACAGCTTTATCCAATTCATTTAAATGAAGTTGTTGTAAACATTTTAAAACTTTTTCTTTGTATCTTTTATAAGTTGCTTTTTTCATCTCCCACAATTCGGCCACCAAATGGATATGATCGTAAGCATCTAGTAAGGGGTACAAATCAATATCACAAGGAATAAAGGCTGTTTGAGCTTTTATGTCTTCTTGAGTTAGCAATTTTTGATTATACAAAATTTTTCCATGATTCGGTAAATACAATCCTGCTAAAAGATTTAATAATGTTGTTTTCCCAATACCATTTTCTCCAACAATGGCATAGATTTTTCCATCTTTAAAATTTAAATTCAAATGATTAAACACTTTTGCTGTTTTATTATAACTATATTCCAGATCTTTAATGGATAAATTCACCTTAGAACAACTCCTATTACTAGATTTCCTATAGATAAAATAAGTATTATAATGGCAATAACATTGGAAGCGATTTTACTTACTTTGACATAATCTATTAATATTTTTCGAAAAAAAAGATTCCTCCTACATTTAAAAGGAAATTCCAACTAAAAATAAAGGGTGTTGAAATTTTTTCTTTTGGACTTAACACAATTAAAAAAATATTCATAAGCAATTGAAGACTATTGAATACAGCAACCGTCAAATACAATCTCTTAAAAAGATAGTCCTTATTGATGAGGCTTATTACCAAACCAATAAGGCAAATCAACAATAAGCTAATCATCATAAAAATAGGAATAAGAAGTACAATAGCTACTATCCAAGTGATTATAAAAAAAGAAATACTATAATGATTTTTTTCATTCAGAACATAGATGTACAATAAACTATTACTTAGGAAAAGTGCACTTAAAATGATCACCACAGCAATTTTTTTGTTCATATGAAAAAAGACTCCTTTTTTTAAAAATTGACCTTACTAATTTTTACTTCAATCAAAGCAGCTATAAAAATCAAAACAAATCCTATCAACAAACCGTAGAATAACACTCGAAAAAATTTTGCAGAAAGTTGATAATTTTCTGTTCTCAGCATTTGATAACCTATAAATAACGGAAGACTACTAAGAGTACTGAAGATCATTAATCCAAAAACTTCAAAGAAAAAATGAGGTAAAAGGCCTGAAATAACTTGTTTAAGTTCCCTTATTGAATAAAGAAAACATAATAATTTTCCAATCAAAAATCCATTTATAAAAATTATAAAATATGAGTAAATACTACCTGTCACTCCGCCGATTATTAAGATAAAAAGACAAACTTTGACATTGTGAGTAAAGAGCTCCCAAAAACTTGTTTTGATGGCATGAGATTCTAGAGAAGAAAGTGAAACTCCTAACGCACTGCCTAAAAAAATTCCGCTTAAAAAAACACTTCCCGATAAATAAAAAAATCCTTTTACCCAAGGTCGTAATTTTTTTTCACTTGAGTTCATTTATTTTTACCAACCCTTTGACAAGAATTTTTTGACAAATATACGAAATCAAAAAAGTCGCAATCAAAAGATATAGCACTTCCATAGGTAACAGTATTCTTTTCCATGAATTGCCAATAAAAAGAAAACTAATTGTAACCCACGTGATTACTCGAATCAAAATTTTACGTGGAATTTTTTGAAATTTTTCAAGAATGATTACTTCATCTTTTGACTTTCCAATTTCAGCTTCATTGTTAAAATCTATTTTTGTTGCCAAAGGAACCATATACATTTGGATTAAAGGATAAATGTAAAATCCCAGAACAATTACTAAAAGTACTTGTAAAAAATAAATGAGATTAAGATTTGTCGAACAAAAAAAGAAAACGTTTAGTCCAATCCAAACGATGGTTGAAGAAGTAAAAAGCATTCGAAAAATCCATAATTTTTGCATAAAGAGTTTTTCCAATCCATTTGGCATAGATCGAATCAATGAAAACTGTTTTCTCTCAATACTAAAGGAAAAATAAGGATATAAATTATCCCTAACTTGATAACTTTGATTTCCCATCATTAACAAATTCATCCAAATTAAGACTTGTGCTTGAGAAATAGGATCATTTTTTATTAGGAAAATAATAGTAGTGCCTACTCCAAAATACACCCACGATTCATAAGTAATAAAACAATTCTCGAAAAAATTGTTAGCAAATAACCATCTCTTACTTTTAAGGGTCAAAAGATTATTTTTCAATAACATATGATGGGCACATTTTTTAACAAAACAATATAAAATATGTGTATAAATGTTGCAAAAATCATACTTATTGGTAATGAAAATATTTTTATTGGTAGGCAAAAAATGAATTGGTAAAAAAAATGCAAGAATTACCAAAAAAACAAGAATAAATAAGCCAAACAACAAACTTTGAATATTGATTTGATTCATTATTGATGCAAACTCACATACAAAATGTTTAATGCCATTGATATAAAAATCTAAAATTTCTTTTGCACATTGATGAGAAACTTCTTTGTTTAAAAAATCTTCTAATCGGTTAATATGCTTACAAAGGGAAAAATAGATATTAGCATAAATAAAAACAATGATTGCTTTTCCAAGCAAAAACCAAAAAGCACTGCTCAACAAATAGGTAAATAATTGCAATAGGCCAATTTTTCGTCCTTGTTTATGGTATGCATAGGCGCCCATTAAACGATTGCTAAGATAGTAAAATGATAAATAAATCAAAAACATAACAGGAAGGAGAATAAGTTTTTGCCAAATTTTTGAAAGACTTATCAAACTAAACAAAATTAGCATCCAGAAAACAGTAGATGAAAAAAGAAACTGATATATTATATCGGCGAGTAAAAGAATTTTGCTCGTGCTTTTTACGCTTTTTGGACTAAGTTTTCTAAATTCTTCAAAAGGAAATACATGCGTTTTACGATAATTAATCAATCCTTTAAAAATTCCTAAAATGATTAAGAAAAAGATATAAAATCGGTAATTTAGAGAAAAATTATGCAAAAAGAAATGATAACTACCTACGCTTAAAATCAAAGAAGAAAATAACTCTGAAGTGAAGCTTAAGAGCACATAAAACTTCATGGAAATTCTTCGATCATAATTGATCAAAAATTGTTTCAATAGGCTTGTTTGCTGAATTAAGCGAATTTTTAAAATTAAATGTACAAGCTTCATCGATATTTCCTTCTCTTTTGTTTTAATAGAATTAGTTAGTATATTTATTAATAGATTTTCTCGAAAACTAGGGTATAACGAGAATTCGTTTCAATTTTTTCTTGATACAAGGAAAAAATCGTAAGAATAGTTGTGCTATTTCGAGGCTTTTTGACAATATATCAGGGAAAAAGAAAACGAGATTCTCTACATCTAGTTTCTGAGAAGATCTAATATAAGATCAAATGTTTACCAAGCAATTACCGCTTTTTTCCCTATTTTTCTGATTTGACTCTTGATAAATGCTCGAAGAGCTTGTCCCTCTGCAGCAGCAACAAGCGAAGCTCCACCAGTCCCAATAGCGGTTATAACAGCAGCAACGGAAACTAATGTCATGCCATTATCAATGACGTCAACAGCTATAACAGCAGCCGTACTTGGAATAGCAAACTCTTTGGCTAAATAAAAAATAGGAACTATTTGTAAAATTTTAAAAATGGTAATCAAGCTAAACAAGGTTCCCGAAAATATCATGAAAATAAAAGAAATTTTATTTTTCCGTATCATTTTTTCATTTTCCTTTCTGTTTATTTTTCCACAAAACTACACAAAATCTTTTGAAACCACAGAAGGCGCCTTCTGATAATTATTCGTTATACCCCCCCTTTTTTGATTTTGTCAACCTAATGAATTGTCTCACACAAAACAGTCGCTGCTCAATGAAAATGTCCCAAAATTTTTAGTCATTTACGAGTTAACAATTTTTTACCGCCCTTGACAATGAGTGTTCGTATGATAATTGCAAATAGCAATATGGAGCCTTTTTCTCTGGATTTATTTCCAGAAAGCTGCTCCAATATCTCATGCGAACTTAAGCTTCATTATCAAGGGATTAGAAGTAAAAATTCACTTCACTTGAGATTGTTAACAGGATCTTAAAGCATTGACAAGGTAAGTTTACTTAATTCCACGTCAAACGCATGAAAGCTTCCAATCCCCCACTTCAAAACTCTTAAAATTTTTAAAACACCTACATTTCAAACAACTGTCTCAAATATCTTTCAGGCTTCAATCCAAAGCTAAAAATTTTATTCCTATAGCTCAATCTCGGCCTATCAAAAGTCATACCTTTCAAAACAGCCAGCGCCAACTTCCTCAAAATATTCAAATTTTGAGCGGCATTTTTATTCAGAACATGACTGGCATCCTCCCTAAACACCACATCTAAAAGCCAATGCATACTCTCAATCTTCCAATGACCTCGCACACACTTCGCAAACTCCTCTACCGAAACATCGAGGCTCAAAATAAAATAACGACTTTCGACTATCACCTGGTCATCACGCCTAATAGTATTAGTTATCATGCCAATAGCCTTCAAATTCTCCCAACCAGGATTGCGCTCATTAAGCCACTGAACATCAGTTGTCACGAAATATTCTCGTATCTCAACTTACCCGCGAGCTTTTTCGATCGTACTAAAATACTTATCATCTTGCTTTAACTGTTCTTAAAACTGCTCGTCACATAAGTAATCTTTAAGATCCTCATAGAGATATTTTTGGTTCTCATTTACTGCCAGGCAATAATCAGCCTTATTTTTCAGAATCGTTGCGGCAATCCTTTTCTGCGTACCTAGGCACAGATAGTAATAATTGTATCTTTTAAATCTAGTTGAGCAATTAGCTTAGGAATAGCTGTTATCTCATTACTTTTTTCTTCCGTTGGTAGCTGCCCTAAACACAAGCCATTGGCGTCTGAATAAGCAGAAACGATGTGGAGCGAATTTTGATCTTGATGGTGACTTCCACGGATGGTTTTTCCGTCAATGTTAACCAATTTCTTGATTTTATCTGTCTTTTTCGTTGCTTGAAGGTGTAGCCATTTTCGTTGCAGTTCTGCCATCACATTAGGTTTAATAAGCGCAATAACTCTTCTCCATCGTGTCATGCGAGGGAATGCCATTTTCAAGCGGAAGAAACTTGCGAATGACTGCTTTCATGATGCTTAAGATAAAGCTCGATTTGCGTAAAACCTTCTGCACCAACTAGTTGGCCGATTAAAACAAGGAGAATTATTTCGCCAATGCTATATTTATTTTGCTTACTTGTCGAGTGTTTTCGATTGTTTGAAGATAGGACATGAATTCGTTCATGACTGGCTCCTATTTTTTATTTTGATTGTATAGGGAAATTGGTTTAAATGTCAGTAGTCAGTCTATATTGATTCCTATTTTAGAATTTCTACATGCGTTTAGCGTGAATCAAAAGCAGATAACCCAAAATATAAAGAGGGCAGGCCTTGAAGATGCATTCTCCTCTTTAACCAATGCATCAAGTGATGTTATGATGAAACGAAGCAGGATTGTGCAAGGTAACCGGAAGCATCATGCTCTTATTTCTTTAACGATGGCCCAATTATTTGTGTTATATCAATATATCAAATTACAAATCTTTAATAGTAATATCAGAAAGACCAACATGTTGTGCTAATGTCGAAAAATTTACTCTTTGATTAATCACAGCAGCTAATGCACTTAAAAATTTTCTAAATTCAAAAATTTTTGTTATTCTTCCAATTTCCACAACATCGCGCATTAAAAATGTATTAATGTAAGTATCATAATAAATTTGTCTTTCTTCACCATCAGCAGTAATTATCTCTGGCATTCCGCTTTTAAAGATATTTTCAAATATATTATCATACAACAATTTGGCAGATCTTTCTTGATTTATTTTTAGAGAATTATAGGAATAATCCACTAAATAATTGTTTTTAATTCCTCTTATTTCTTGAGTTGTTATACTATATATTTGTAAAATGCCAATACGTCCTGCTAAAGTTTCTTGAACATTTTTCATCATCTCAAAATGTTGAGAACCAGTAAGCCATATTAAACCCTTTTTATCACTTTTATCTACAATTAGTTTAATTTATGAAAAAATTTCAGGTACATATTGTACTTCATCAATAATCAAAGGCAATTTATAAATTTGAAAGAAAAGCTGCGGATCTTCTTTTGCCATTTTTCTAGTATCAGGATCATCAAACGTAACGTAATTTCTACCAATATTTTCCCTTTTTGCTAAATATTGTAAAACTGTTGTTTTTCCGACTTGTCTAGTTCCAGTCAATAAAACAACTTTAAAAAATTTGGCTGCCTTCTTAAACTTACGTTCAATTGTTCTATTTTAAATATGTCATAAAATCATAAATATATTTTATATGTCAAATTCAAAGTGAGGTTTAAATTTGACGAAATCGTACTAGCAATTTTAGTTGCATGGTTTGGCAATTATTTTTTTCTTCTGTCTTAGAGTTTGTTAAAAATTAAAATTTCTAAATATTGATTTGTGATACAATTGATTAAAATAAGCAAATATCAGAAATGGATGGAAAGATGCGCTTACGCACATTTATGGCAAAATTTATCGGGAAGTTTACATATTGGTTTTTACAAATATTTTTTAATGGCGGCAGCTCTTTGCCAGGAAAATTAGCATTAAAAATTGACCCGACAATTTTGAAAATTTTAGCAAAAGATTATGAAATCATTGTTATCACAGGCACAAACGGAAAAACATTAACCACTTCCTTAACAGCTAATATTTTACGACAGCAATTTGATTATGTTTTAACTAATTCAACAGGATCAAATATGATTCAAGGGATTGTTTCTACTTTTTTAAATGTTAAGTCTAAAAAGAAAAAAAAAATCGCTGTTTTAGAAATTGATGAAGCTTCTTTAGCAAAAGTAACAGAGGATCTTAACCCAAAATTATTTGTCTTTACTAATATTTTTCGGGACCAAATGGATCGGTATGGAGAGATTTATACTACTTATCAAATGTTGCTTAATGGAGCTAATAAAGCGCCTGATGCTACTATTTTGTGCAATGGAGACTCCCCTTTGTTTGCTTTATGTACCACCAAAAATTCCCAAAAATTTTATGGATTTAATCACCTTTCTGATAAAGAGCAAATGGCTCATTATAATACTGAAGGAGTTTTATGTCCGAAATGTCAAAAGATTCTTCATTATAAGATGATTACTTATGCTAATCTTGGGAAGTATTATTGTTCAAATTGTGGGTTTCACCGTCCGCAGCTTGATTTTTGTTTAAGTGAATTAAAAAAAGTAGATAATACTTCTTCAGCATTTGTTATTGACGGGATGAGTTTAACCTTGGAAGTTGGCGGGGTGTATAATGTTTACAATGCTTTAGCGGCAACAGCTGCCTCCGAGTATTATCAGATACCTTACGAAAAAATTAAAGCTGGTCTAGCTTGTAATGAAAAAGTCTTTGGTCGTCAGGAAGTTATTTCTATCTATGGTAAAAAAGTTACGATCATCTTGGTGAAAAACCCTGTTGGCATAAATCAAGCAATCGATGTGGTTTCACGTGCACCTTTCTCTTTTACTTTAGTCACTTTACTTAATTCTCAGTATGCAGATGGGATTGATACTAGTTGGATTTGGGATGGCAATTATGAAAAATTAATAAAGCTTAATCTTCCCAAAATAATTGTCGGTGGAGAACGTCATAAAGATATGATGCGTCGTATAATTGTTGCAGGAGTGAAGACAGAGAAAATTATCGATGTTGATACAAATTTTAAGCGTTTACTTAATGAAATAAAAATAGCACCTACTGAGCATATTTACATTTTCACAACTTACACTGCGATGTTAAATTTGCGAAAAAAGTTAGCTAATGCAGATTTTTTGAAAGGAAAATTTTAAATGTTATCCGCCCAAGAGGAAAATTTTGAACTTAATATCTGTCATTTATATGGCAATCTATTAAATACTTATGGAGATAATGGCAATATTTTAATGCTTAAATATTTTGGTCAAAAGCTTGGTGTTAAGGTGAATATTAAAATTATTTCTATTGATAATGATTTTAATGAAAAAAAATATGATTTGATCTTTTTTGGTGGAGGACAAGATTATGAACAATTTGTTGTTTCTTTAGATATTCAAAAAAAGCAAAAGGCGATTAAATGCTATGTTGAAAATAATGGTGTTTTCCTAGCTATCTGTGGTGGTTATCAATTATTAGGCCATTATTACATTGAAGCTTGTGGTCGTAAAGTTACAGGAATTGGGGTACTTGATCATTATACTTTAAATCAAAATAATTCTCGTTTTATTGGTGATATCGAAATTGTTAACCAAGAAACTGGGGAGCATTACTATGGCTTTGAAAATCATCAAGGACGTACTTTTTTGGGTAAAGGCGAACAAGCGCTTGGTCAAGTGATCAAAGGATATGGTAATAATGGCGAAGATCAAACCGAAGGAGCGGTCTATAAAAATGTTTATGGCAGTTATTTTCACGGACCATTTTTAGCACGTAATGTTCATTTTGCTTATCAACTTTTAATTAAGGCTCTTTATAATAAGTATAAAACAATTAGGATTCCTTTATGGGAAGAGATTTGTGAAGAGGAGATATATGATGAGTAATGCATTGGCGCAAACGATAAAAGCTTGGGTTTATGAAGCAGGAGAGTTGGTGTTAAAGCGAAAAGAAAGTCAGCTGCAAATTTCAATAAAATCTTCTCGTAGTGATTTGGTGAGCAATGTAGATTATGAAATTCAAAGATTTTTGATTGCAAAAATAGAAAGTAAATTTTCCAAAGATAAAATCTTAGCAGAAGAAGATAAAAGAAATTCTTTAGCTGATATGAGTGGGCGCGTTTGGCTGATTGATCCAATTGATGGGACAATAAATTTTGTTTTTCAACGAGAAAATTTTGCCATTATGATTGGTGTTTATGAAGATGGAGTTGGAAAATTAGGTTTTATTTATGATGTTACGCGTCAAAAGCTATATTGGGGTGGTCCTGGGATTGGTGTTTTTTGTAATGAAAAAAAGTTAAGGCCTCCTAAAAATTTAGGTGCTAAAGATGGTTTATGGGCAGTTAATGCTGGGATGTATGCACAAAATATCGAAAATATTCAAATTATTGGAGAAAATTCCATGGGAGTTCGGATGATTGGTTCAGCTGGATTAGAATTTATCAGTATGCTTAAAGGAAATACGATTGGTTACATTTCTAATTTATATCCATGGGATTATGCGCCTGGGATGGTTTTGGTTCAAGAATTTGGTTTTAAAGGTAGTGGTTTAGATGGCTTAGCTCTTAAATTTAAAGATCGCCAAAAATTTATTGTAGCAACAGCTTGTGCATATAATGAAGTGATGGGAAGTTAGGGATTAACAAGGAGACATTATGAGCATTAGTGAAGAGAAAATCAAGCATATAGCAAATCTTGCTAAGCTAGAATTTTTACAAGAAGAATTGCATCAATTTACTAAGATATTTGATAGAATTATTGATATGGTGGATCAGCTTAATGAAGTTGATACAACAGGCATACCATTTACTTCTCATGTGGTGGATTCTATTAATATTTTTCGAGCTGATGTAGCAATGCCTGGTATGGATCGTAAGGAACTAATGAAAAATGTTCCAGAAAAAGAGAATGGATTTATTAAAGTACCAGCGATTCTAAATGAAGGAGATTAGCTTTAATGTCTGAGTTGTATAAGAAATCACTAAATGAACTTCATAACTTATTGGTAAAAAAAAAGATCAGTGCAAAAGAGTTAACACAAGATGCATTGAAGCGTATTAGAGAAGTAGAGCCTAAGGTAGAAGCTTTTTTAACAATTGATAAAAACAATGCGCTCAAATGCGCAAAAAAGCTTGATGAAGAAGGGATCAGAAAAGAAGAAACGCTAAAAGCTCTGCCAATTGGCCTAAAGGATAATATTATTACTAAAGATCTTCTAACAACGGCTGGATCGAAAATTTTATATAATTTTAAACCGATTTATAATGCAACCGTGGTTGAAAAATTAAATCAAGCAGGACTTGTGATACTTGGCAAGTTAAATATGGATGAGTTTGCAATGGGTAGCTCTGGAGAGTATTCTGCTTTTAAAATAAGCAAAAATGCTTGGGATCAGACTAAAGTAGCAGGAGGATCATCGTCTGGCTCAGCAACAGCTGTAGCAACAGGAGAAATTCCAGTTTCTTTAGGAAGTGATACTGGTGGTTCAATTCGCCAGCCAGCTGCTTTTAATGGTATTGTCGGGATGAAACCAACTTATGGTCGAGTGTCACGTTTTGGTTTGATTGCTTTTGCTTCTTCCTTGGATCAGATTGGACCATTAACACGAGATGTTAAAGATAACGCTTTAGTGTTGAATGCGATTTGTGGTCATGATGTAAAGGATGCTACTTCTGCTAAACGAGAAGTTTTTGATTTTACAGCTCATCTTAATAAGGGCATTAAGGGCATGAAAATTGCCTTACCAGAAGAATACTTAGATGAAGGAATTCAAAAAGGAGTTAAGGATCAAATTTTAAAAGCCGTCAATACATTTAAAGAGCTAGGTGCAAATGTTGAGGAGGTAAGTCTTCCACATTCTAAATATGGAGTTGCGGTGTATTATATCATTGCTTCATCAGAAGCAAGTTCGAATTTACAGCGCTTTGATGGCATTCGTTATGGATATCGGACCAAAGAGTTTAAAACTCTAGAAGATGTATATGTGAAATCGCGCTCAGAAGGTTTTGGTGAAGAGGTTAAACGTCGGATTATGTTGGGGACGTTTAGTTTATCTTCTGGGTTTTACGATGCGTATTTTAAAAAAGCCGGTGAAGTACGCACAATGATTTGTCGTGATTTTAAGAAAGTATTTGAAAATTATGATGTGATTATTGGTCCAACAACACCAACTGTAGCTTATAAAATTGGCGAGAATATTAAAGATCCGATTACGATGTATATAGGTGATTTATTGACGATTTCGGTAAATTTAGTAGGACTTCCGGGAATGAGTGTGCCAGCAGGTTTTTTTGATGGTTTGCCAGTTGGTTTACAAATTATTGGTAACTATTGGGAAGAGGCAAAGATGTACCAAGTGGCAGCTGCGTTTGAAGCGGCGACAAATTTTGCAGCCAATAAACCAGCTATTTTTGAAGGGGGGAAGTCATGAATTTTGAAACAGTGATTGGACTTGAAGTTCATGTAGAGTTAAATACTAATTCAAAAGCTTACTCTCCTTCTTATGCGCATTTTAAAGCAGAGCCAAACACTAATACCAATGTGATTGATTGGGGCTATCCTGGGGTGTTGCCTGTGGTGAATAAGAAAATGGTTGAATTTGGTATCAAAGCAGCATTAGCATTAAATATGAAAATTGCCAAGCATACGCATTTTGATCGGAAGAATTACTTTTATCCAGATACGCCCAAGGCCTATCAGATTTCGCAGTTTGATAAGCCGATTGGATATGATGGTTGGCTTGAGATTGAAGTTCAAGAAAAACGTAAAAAGATTCGAATTGAGCGTGTACATTTAGAAGAAGATGCAGGGAAAAGTATACATGATGTGGATGGTTATTCTTGTGTTGATCTAAATAGGCAAGGCGTGCCGTTAATTGAAATTGTATCAAAAGCTGATATGCGTTCTGCTAAAGAGGCTTATGCATATCTAGAAGCTTTAAAATCAATAATTCAATTTATAGGAATTT
The DNA here is from genome assembly GCA_031269775.1 of Streptococcaceae bacterium. Classification (GTDB taxonomy): domain Bacteria; phylum Bacillota; class Bacilli; order Lactobacillales; family Streptococcaceae; genus JAIRLR01. Next base: position 47,859 of record JAISYQ010000005.1, on the reverse strand, counting down.
CTGATGTCAAAATGGAAGAAGGTTCCATGCGAGTTGATGCTAATATTTCTTTAAGAGCTTTTGGAGAAAAGAAATTTGGAGTAAAGACAGAGCTTAAAAATCTCAATTCTTTTAGTAACGTACGCAAAGGCTTAATTTATGAGCAAAAACGTCAGGAGAAAGTTTTACGTAGTGGTGGCGTAATTTATCAAGAGACACGGCGCTTTGATGATATTACTGAAACAACGATTTTAATGCGGGTAAAAGAAGGATCAAGTGATTATCGTTATTTTCCTGAGCCTGATTTGCCAAAATTTGTGCTTTCTGATGAGTGGATTGAAAAGATCAAGCAAGAGTTGCCAGAGTTGCCTGCTGCAAGAAGGAAGCGTTATGTAAATGATTTTAACTTACCAGAATATGATGCTAAGGTTTTAACTTTAAATCCTGAGATGGCTAATTTTTTTGAGGCAACGCTTGCAAAAGGAGCAGATGCTAAAAAAGTCTCTAATTGGCTAATGGGTGAAGTATCACATTTTTTAAATGCGGAAAAAAAAGAATTAAAAGATCTTTTTTTAACACCTGAAAATTTCTCAGAGATGATTCAATTAATTGATGAGGGAACGCTTAGTTCAAAAATGGGCAAAAAAGTATTTTTAGAGCTAGCTAAAAAAGGTGGCAGTGCGCGTGAAGTAGTAAAGAAGCAAGGTTTAGTACAACTATCTGATCCTTTGCAATTACTTTTAATCATTCAAGAGGTGTTAGCAAATAATGAGCAGTCAGTAAAAGCTTTTAAAGCTGGGAAAAATCGAGCTCTTAAAGCGTTAATGGGACAAATTATGAAAATAACAAAAGGTCAAGCAAATCCAGCACTGGTAAATAAATTATTACTAGAAGAGATGGCAAAATAGCTGTAGTTCTCTTTGATATGAGGTGAAAGTATTGAAAAAAGCTCGTATTATTTATAATCCAATTTCTGGTAAGGGGTTAATGAAACGCTTTCTTCCAGATGTTTTAAATGAATTGGAAAGTATGGGCTATGAAACAAGTGTTTTTGCAACAACAGCAAAGAAAAATTCTGCTTGTAAAGAAGCGCGCAGGGTAAGCTTATTAGATTTTGCTTTAATTGTTGTTGCTGGTGGCGATGGGACGATTAATGAAGTGGTTAATGGCGTTGCAAAACTTAAAAAACGTCCAAAACTTGCAATTATTCCAACAGGCACAACTAATGATTATGCGAGAGCTTTAAAAATTCCGCGCACCAATCCAATAGATGCAATTCGTATATTGCACAAAAAGCAAACAGTAAAGATGGATATCGGGCAAGCAGATGATAAATATTTTGTAAATATTGCTGCTGCTGGTAGCTTAACGGAGCTAACTTTTGAGGTTCCTTCTAATTTAAAAAAGACTTTTGGTTACTTGGCTTATCTAGTAAAAGGAGCAGAGATATTGCCGAAAATTCAGCCAAGAAATGTTCGGCTTACTTATGATACAGGAGTCTATGAGGGGGGGATTTCAATGTTTTTTGTTGGCTTAACTAATTCTGTTGGTGGTTTTGAAACAATTGATCCTGATGCAAAATTTGATGATGGGAAATTTTCATTGCTAATTGTAAAACAAGCAAATGTATTTGAAATTTTGCGAATTATTGCTGCTGTTTTAAACGGTGGCAAGCACATTGAAGATTCTAAGGTTATCTATACAAAAACAGCAAAAATTAAGGTAGAGACTCTAAATTCAAATGAACGTTTAATGATTAATCTAGATGGTGATTATGGTGGAGACGCTCCGATTAAATTTTGTAATCTCCACCAGCACATTGAATTTTTTGCAAATTTAGATGCAATTAGTGATAAAGCTGTGCTTGGTGATCAAGAACAAGAAAAATATGAAGAAGTTATACAAAAATATGTACATGAATTGGAAGTAGTGATTAATGAAGATTTGAATGGTGATGGGAAAATTGGAAAAATATAATTAAAAATCCACTTACTTGTTTTTAAAGAGATTGTTAATAATCTCTCATTGAGATAATAATAGCCTAAATGGATAAGGCATGAAAATAAATGAGGAAGTTTTAAGCAAATGTTTAAACAATTAAGTAAAATAATTGATTTGACTGAAATTAAACAGGCAAGTATTTTATCAAAAAAAGTAAAAGCCTTAAAGAAAAAGCGTGATCAGCAATTAGAAAATATTATTAAAGGCGTCGATAAAAGGATGCTTTTATTAGTTGGACCTTGCTCAGCGCATGATGAAGAAGCTGTGATGGAATACGTTAAACGTCTTGCAAAACTGCAAGAAAAAGTGGTAGATAAAGTGTTTGTAATTCCGCGCATCTATACAAATAAACCGCGGAGCAATGGATCTGGTTATAAAGGCCTTCTCCATCAACCAGATCTATCTTTTGGATCAAATTTTTTAAATGGTATTTTAGCAGTTCGTAGGCTTCATAAGCAAGTAATTACAAAAACAGGTTTAACAACAGCAGATGAGATGCTTTATCCTGAAAATTTAGCAATTGTTGATGATTTAGCTTCTTATATTGTGATAGGTGCACGATCAGTTGAAAATCAACAACATCGTTTTGTTGCTAGTGGTATTGATCAACCTACAGGATTTAAAAATCCAACAAGTGGTAATTTAACGATTATGTTTAACGCTTTATATGCAGCGCAGCAAAAGCAGGAATTTTTATTTAATGCTCAACATGTAAAATCAAGTTCAAATCCACTAGCACATGTCATTTTGCGCGGTTCGTTAAACGAGTACGGGGAGAATCGGCCAAATTACTATTATGAAGATTTATTAAAGGCAATTTCGATGTATGAAAAAGGCAATTTAAAAAATCCGATGATTGTGATTGATACTAATCATGATAATTCAGGCAAGCAATATTTGGAACAAATTCGCATTGTTAAGCAAACATTGTTGAACCGTCATTGGAAGAAAAAAGTTGCGCAGTTTGTACGAGGTTTTATGATTGAAAGTTTTTTAGAAGATGGTAATCAAGATTTTGATGGTAAAGTTTTTGGGCAATCGATTACAGATCCATGTTTAGGTTGGGATAAGACGGAAAGGTTAGTAAATTATATTTATGAGAATATGTAGTTAAAACATGAAAGTATATTAATTTTAATTTATAATAAAATCTAGATTAAAGGTGGATAATTTTTATCTTAGCTTTGATTTGGAGGGATAAGCAGTGTATAAAAAAAGAATAGCGATTAATTTAGCTATGATTTTTTTGCTGCTAATTCTTTGTGTTTATGTTTTTAATTCATTGAATTTTGTTCGATCAATTGATACAAAAGATTTAGTAGAAAAAGTAACAATTAAATTGCACAAAAGAAAAGTATCTGTAGGAGACTTTGATAATATTGTTCAAAATCCTGAAAATGAAATTTCGCAATTTGTAAATAATGATCCCATTAATAATATTATATTTAAAATTTTTGATGTGACACCTTATTATGAAAAGGTTTTATTGTTAACTATGGGTTCTAAAGCTAAGACTGATGAAGAAAAGGATCATGATCTTTCAAAAGCAACACAGCCTCAGCGTAGAGCAGCTTATTATTCGGTGGCCTCTTTCTTTAAATCAAAACCAGAGCGAGAATTAAGAAAAGAAGGATTTCCTCCTTTAGCTATTGCAAAAACAGGACGGGGAAAAAATTTTGCAAGTGAAGAAGAAGATGGGATAGCTGATTTTGTTGTTGATCAACCTTTAAATAGTGGAAAGAATAAAATTTTCATAATTATTGAAACGGATACTTCAGAATCAGTAAATGCTGTAACAGGTCTAGAAGAAACTGTTGTAAAAGCGGTAAATACTGTGCTTTCTTTGCCAATTATTGAAGAAGAAGGTGGGGATGCAAAATCAAAAAGAGAGATTGATATCTATGTGAAAAATGCAATTGAGAGGATTGAAAAGCGTTTAGTGCCCAATTTTGAAGAATCATTTATGGATTTGGATGATGGAATTTCAGGGAATTCTGGATTTAGTTCAGGAGGTACAGATGTCGATCAGGTAGTGAGTCGTTCAATTGGAGATCCTGTAACTTTTGAGATTAGTGTTCCTATTCCGATGGATTTTGATCATGTTATTGCCAAAACAGATGATAATGGTAATATTCATCGTAAATATTTATATAATCATTTGCTTTTAAGAGATTTACCTGATAAAGGTTTAAGTTTTTATGAATTTGATGATATTGAGCTTGGTGGAGAGTCGATCTATACATGGGAGAAAGGTGTTGATAGTGGTCTGATTGGCGGGTTACCTTTTATTGTGGAATACAATAATGAAGAAAAATATAAAGCCACAAGATCGGATATGTTTATTAATGTTCCTGATGAAGTAACAGATGAAAATACAGCAAAGTTAGAAGCAATAGCTGGACAAATTCTTACATATACGATCATTATGTTGGTTAATAATGATGCTCCAAGGGAATCGAATATTAATAATATAGTGGGATATGAAAAAGTTAAAAACCCATATGATCATAATGCTGTGGAACAACTATCATATAAAAGGATCGATAAAGGAAGATTGAAATTATTAGGGGAATTTCAAGCTGATTTTACTAGCAATCTTAATAATGCAAAACAAAAAAAAGGAGTTATTAAACATTATTTAAATAATATAAATAAAAGTTTTTTTCAAGATAATAATTCGTTAGTTGATAAAAGAGATTCTAAAATAGGCAAACCGACCTTTCTTTTAGATCCTCCAAGCGATCCAGATAATGAAGAAACTTATGGTAAAGAGTTTGAAGTTGATGATTCTGAATATGTTGTTGTTTTTGAGAAAGACTTTGATAAGGTCAAGGGTGGAACAGATGAAAAGATTCTTAGTGATACAGCTGCTTTTGTTTTAAAAAATGAAGAAGGTAACTTTTATGGCGGATTTGATGAGCGAGGATTACTACATTGGATAAAAATCACTAAAAAAGAAGAATTAACAATAGAGGCTCTATTTGTAAATAATAAGGTGCAGAAATTTTATACAACAGATGATAGTACAAAAGATGGAAAAATCACTGGTATTGTTGATCTTCCTGGATTAGCAAAAGGGAATTATGAGATAGTAGAAGTTAAAGCACCTGCTGGATTTTATTTGGATAAAGCTGTAAAAGGTCTTAAATTTGAGGTTGGAGATGGTGTTGGTGAGAATCCATCAAATTTAAATGCGGGATATGGAGAGGCACTTAATATTGATGATGCTGGAATTGTTAATATTTCAGGCAAAATTGAAAATTTTTCATCGGGAATTCTACCAGCTACAGGTTGGCGAGAAAGTATTATTTTCTTAATATTTGGAGGATTTACAATTTCTGTGGCAGTATATTTTTTTATGAAAAATAAACGAGAAAAAAATAAGCATGACATTGCTTAAAAGTGTAAAATTTAAATTAATAGAGTAAAAAATTGTATTAATAAATATTTTATATAAAAGAGCTAATTTAAGTAGATTTGACCATTATGAAATTTAAAGATAAACTTTAAAAGTATTTTTGAAATATTGAAGAGGAGGTTTAAGATGAACTTAGTACCCACAGTTATTGAACAAAGTTCTCGCGGAGAACGAGCATATGATATTTATTCACGTCTTTTAAAAGATCGTATAATTATGTTAACTGGGCTTATTGATGATGTGTTAACAAACTCTGTTGTTGCTCAACTGCTTTTTTTAGATGCTCAAGATTCAACCAAAGACATCTACCTATATATAAATTCTCCAGGTGGGAGTGTTACAGCTGGTTTTGCTATATACGATACAATGAACTTTATTAAATCAGATGTACAGACGATCGTCCTTGGTATGGCAGCATCTATGGGATCTTTCTTAGCAATAGCTGGAACAAAAGGAAAACGCTACGCCCTGCCAAATGCTGAGATTATGATTCATCAGCCCCTTGGTGGTGCACAAGGCCAAGCAACAGAAATTGAAATAGCTGCCAGGCATATTTTAAAAACTCGCGAAAAATTAAATGCTATCTTAGCTGAAAAGACCGGCCAACCCATTGAAATCATCGAAAAAGATACGGACCGTGATAACTATATGTCAGCTCAAGAAGCAAAGGAATATGGTTTAATTGATGAAATTATGATTAATGCTTCAGAAATAAAATAATAAAAAAACCAGACAAAGAACCTTTTTATTCATGTCTGGTTTTTAATAATGCCCACTAACTTCTTTATACCATTCAAATGCAAAGCCCAAAACCACTTTCAAAACCACATAAAGCGGAATAATAACGACAACACCAGAAAATTTATAATTTTCCCATGCCCAAATTAATAAAATCAAAATTGTAAGTGGATGAACAGAAAGCTTATTTCCTAACAATAATGGAGCAACCAAATGACTTTCTGTGTGTTGAATCACATAATAAATAATAAAAACTACCAAAGCACGCCAAGGACTATCCATTAAAGCTACTATTATTGCTGGAATGCCTCCAATTCCTGCTCCAAATGATGGAATTAAAAAATTTAGAATACCTGTTATTGCTGCTAAAGTTAGAGCGTATTCAACCCCAGCAATTTTCAATGAAATCATTAATAAAACCATTACAGCTGTTCCCATAATTAATTGTGCACGAAAATATAATGAAAACTTATCATGAATCTCTTTTCCAATCTTTTCTGTAGCACTTCGCAATTTTATAGGCAATAAATTAGTCAATGTTGGTAATATTTTTTTCTTATCCTTCAAAAGAAAAAACAACATAAATGGAGCGATGACCAATTCGGCTAATATTTTAAAAGTATGACCAACAAAATTACCAATACCATGAAATGTCTTTGAACTAATTTGTGCACCATATTTGCTAATATATACATTGATTTGATTAAACTGTGCATTTATTTCATTACGAATTGGCTTAAAAAAAGGTTCGTCTAGCCAATGTTGTAATTGATTGTTTAACTCTTTAAGCTCTCTTGGCAAATGACGAATAAAGGCCGCTATTTGATCTGAAATAGTTGGGACAATTAAAAATCCTATTAAAACAAACAGTAAAAAAAGAGTGGTGAATAATAAAGAAATAGAAACTATCCGAGATATTTTACGCTCTTGTAGCCAATCAATCAAAGGATCAAAGATATAATATAAAATTGCTGATAATACTGTTGGAAATAAAATTAATTCAAAAAAACTTAATAATGGATTAATCAGGAAATTTAACTGCTTTGAAAGAAACCATAAAGAAATCAATGTTAGGACAAAACCAAAAATTATGCGATTATATCGACCACTAAAAATCGTTTCTGTATTTTTTTTTAGTTTCTGCCATTTTTCTATCACACAAACTCCTCCAATTTATTAAACTTGTTTTAAAATTAGGATACAATTAAAATTGTATTCAATTTTCCTTGAGATGAGGAAAAAAGAGCGAAAATAAATTTTCATACACCATGCAAAAAAATTACTGAAAAATTTTTCTTATGGTAGATTTTAAGGCCATACATTTTTCCCAAACCATTTTTTAGTAATTTTTTGAAATTTTCCTTTTTTTTGCAACTCATCTAATGCTTTATTAATATTTGCAATTAATTGTTTATCTGTCTTTCTAGCTCCAACTGCAAAGTTTTCACTTTTGAAATCACCTTTAATAAGATTAAATTTCGCAGTTTCTTCTGCTTGTTTTAAATAATAATTTACATAAACATTATCAATCAGCAGGCCATTAATTCGGCCAGCTTTCAAATCCAAAAAGGCTTCATTAAAATTTTCATATAACACAGGCTTTCCTTTAATATAACGTTTTAATACTTTGGGTTGATCCATAAAGACATCAAAGCTGGCGGATCCTCTTTGGGTCCCTAAAATTTTTCCTTTCATTTGCGCAAAAGAACGAATGCTACTATCTTTTTTGGTTACTAAAATTTGCTCATTTTTCATATAAGTTTTGGAAAATAACTGTGTTTTTTCACGTTGTTTATTTTTTGAATATCCGTTCCATATCAAATCAATTGTTTGATTATCCAGCTCTTGCTCTTTCATATCCCAATCAATTGATTTAAATTTTACAGTAATTCCATATCTTTTAAAAACAGCTCTAGCTAAATCAATATCAAAACCAACTAATTTTGTATTTTTATCGCGAAAACCCATGGGAACAAAAGTATCATCGATTCCAATCACAATTTTTTTCTTTTCCTTAATATGTAACCACTGATCACTCTTTAAAAAACTTTTACCCTTTGAACATCCAATTAAAGAAATACAAAACAAACAACAAAATACACTTATAATAATACGTTTCATCTAACTTTCTACCTTTTCTAAGCCGATTTAAACTTCAATCATTTGATCACTAATATTTTGAGCAAAATTCAAATCATGTGTCACAACAATTTGTGTTACCCCCAAATCTTTCATGCTAATAATTAATTTTTCTATTTGTTTTCTTAAATTTGGATCAAGGGATGAAGTTGGCTCATCATATGCTAAGATTTGCGGTTTCATTGCTAATGCTCGTGCAAGCGCAACCCTTTGCTTTTGCCCACCTGAGAGTTGATAAGGATATAGATATTTCTTATCAGCTAGCTCTAGATGCGATAATAATATTTTAGCAGAATGCTCGGCTACTTTTTTGTTTTTTTTTAACACCTGAATTGGGGCTAAAGTAATATTCTCTAAGACAGACAAATGTGGAAATAGTTGAAAATCTTGAAACACAATTCCCATAATCTGTTCTTCTTTTTTAATATCAAGTACTCTTCCATCCAATAAAATCTCTCCAGAGTCCATACTTTCAAGATTAGCAAGCATTCGCAAAAGTGTTGTCTTTCCACCACCAGAAGGGCCGACAATGCTTACAATTGATTGCTTTTCAATTTGTAAGTTTAATCGATCAAATAACATTCGATCGCCAAATTTTTTACTTAAATTGCGAATCTCAAACATGCGTATTTCTCCTATCGATAATAAGAATAGTAACTTTCAATTTTTTTTACTAATAAAGTTAACAAACCGATCAAAATTAAATAAATTACGCCTACTGCTACCATCGGCAGTAATGTAACATCTCGACTCATGGCAATTTTTCCAGCTTGAAGCAAATCCCCTAAACCAATCACATAAATCAAAGAACTATCTTTCACCAAATTCACTATTTCGTTTCCGATGGATGGCAAAACAATCTTAAAAACTTGAGGTAAAATAATCTTTTGAATCGTCTTAATTTTTGAGAGTTGTAATACTTTTGCTGCTTCATATTGTCCGATTGGAATTGACTGAATTCCTCCGCGGAAAATCTCAGCAAAATACGCTGCATAATTTAAAATAAAAGTAAACAATGCTGCTTCATAACGAGCAAAGGTCACGCCAATCATCGGTAATCCATAAAAAACAAAAATCAACTGTAAAAGCAAAGGTGTTCCACGCATTAACCAAACATAGATATTTAAAAGAAAATAAAGAGGAGCAATCTTTGATCTAAGGGCAAATGAGACCAAAATTCCTAGCGGAAGTGAACCTAACGACGTTAAAAAGAAAACTTTTAGAGTTATAATTAATCCATTTAATAGTGCTGGTAGGATTTCTAAAAAATAATTCACCAAAACATTCCTTTCTAATTTCTAAAACAAAAAATTTCTTGCCAACCCTAAAGTTAGCAAAGAACGAAAAATTGTGATTTCACCTTTGTTCACTTTATCATAGACTAACGTGCGATTAAGAGGCAAATTAATAAACTATCAAAAATTTTTAAGAGCACTTTTTTATTTCTTTATTATCAAGGATTGTAACATGAACGAGCTAAAATTGACAAAAAAATTTTTACAGGTTTCTTAATGAAAAGTTGAAATTTGCTTTTTAAAATAATAAGTTGTTATACTCACTTTGAAATAAAAATAATTACAATTTAAGGAGTGAATATTTATGGTTACAAATAGTCTTACAAAGTTATTAACTAGTAATCCTAGTATAGGAGAGCAAATGTCAAAATTAACTACAAAAGAAGAGATTCTTGCTTTACTTAAAAAACATATACCAGGCTATACAGAGGAGCAAATGGTAAAAGATTTTACTGAAACAAAAGCATCTATGGAAATTGTAGGAGACGAAGCATTAGATACTGAAGCTTTAGAAAAAGTTGCTGGAGGATCTGCTGAACAGAATATGGCATATTTGAGTATGGGTTTACAGGCAATAGGTGCATTAGCAAATTTAGGTTTTGGAATTTACGGTCAGTATAAAGCAATGAATCAAGGACAACCAGGTCAAGGTCAATAAGAAATTTTTAAATAATTCTATAAATTTTAGTTATTTTCTGAAATTTATAGAATTATTTTTATTAAAATTTAAAAGGAGTCGAGAACTAATGGAAAATAGACTGCTGAAATTGCTTAAAAAAGATAAAACAGCAATGAAGAAGTTTATTAATATAAAGTCTAAAGAAGAAGCTTTAGCAGTAGCAAAAGGGTATATTTCTGATTATACAGAAACTGAATTGCTTGATGATATTCAAAATTTTCAGGCTTCACAAGCAGGTGAGAAAACTTTAAGCGATGAAGAGTTAACAAAAGTAGTTGGTGGAGTTGCTCAGGTTATTAATTTGGATCATGTAATTGAAGGACTGATTAATTTTGATTCTTAATTTTCATTCACTAAAGATTTCAGGCAGGCTATTTGCAGTGGTTAAGGTGGTTGAAACATTGGAGTTAACAGTTAGTAAATATTATAAATTAAAAGGCTTAATTTCGCATTTTTCATGTAATTAAGTCTTTTTAGAAATATTTTCAAATCGTTTTTTTTCCTTTTTAATATTTTTTTTGATAAACTACAAACAGCTTAATTTACTTGCATTATTTTTTTATTTATAGACTCTAAGTTTATTTCCGTGGCTGTTAGATGTAAGCAAAAAATTTTAAGAAAGAGGAGCGAATTTATGTTAAATATTGATAAAGAAAAAAATGGAAAAAATGTATTAGTTACTTTAAGTGGACGGGTTGATACAACAACAGCACCTCAGCTTAATTCTATTGAGGAAACTTTAGAAGGTAATGAGGAAGTTATCGTAAATTTAAAAGATATTGAGTATATCTCAAGTGCAGGTTTGCGTTTCTTTTTAAAGATGGAAAAGAAATTGCGAGCAGGTTCTGGTAGCCAGGTTTTGATAAATGTAAGTGATGAGGTGATGGAGATCTTTGAAATCAGTGGTTTTGCGGATATTTTAACGATTGAATAATACAAGTTTAAAGGAGATGGTATCATGGCAATATTTCGACAAAAATCATTAGATAAATTAAGCTCCCCAGAGCAGTTAGATAAATTAGTTGTTGTTGCTTCACCAATGACGTGGTTAATACTTATAGGTGCAGGCTTAATTGTAGTAGCAACAGTAATATGGTCAATGATTAGTACTGTTCCTAAAACACAGACTGCTCAAGGTTTTTATATGAATGTTGGAGATTTGCAATCCATTTATTCTATGTCTCAGGGAATTGTTGAAAGGGCGCTTGTTAAATCAGGAGATAAGGTAAAAAGAGGAAAAGTATTATTTGAAATTAAAGGTGGAGAGGATATTGTTGCAACAACAAGTGGTACAGTTACCTCAATAGCTGTGGCTAATGGCACGCCTATTGCTAAAGGATCGATAGTTGCTCGAATTAAGCAGATGCAAAATCAAGCCTATGTAACAAGTTATGTTGGTATTCAAGTAGCTAAGACAATTAAAAAAGGAATGCCAGTAAATGTTTATGTTTCGGCATTTCCAAAAGAAGAATATGGGCATATGGAAGCAAAAGTAGATTATGTTGGTGGTGCGGTAAGTAGTTCAGCAGATATGTTTTCAGCACTTCATGATGAAAGTTTAGTAAAATTATTTAGTGCACAAGGACCTGTTGTAGAAGTAAGATGTGATTTGAAAAAAGATAATACTTCAGTCAGTGGTTATGAATGGTCAACTAAGCAGGGTAAAAATGTAAAACCTGAGGGAGGAACACCTGTTACTGCAGATATTGTAACATCAGAAAAACATCCAATTAGCATGTTAATTCCAACTATTAAAGAAAAAATTGGCTTTGAGTAGGTGAAAATATGGAAGAGAAAAAAATAGTTCATAAAAATATTCATCGTGCAAAAACGCCAACTGTTTTCCAGATGGAAGCAACAGAATGTGGTGCTGCTTCTTTGGCGATGATATTAAGTTACTATGGTAAAGATGTGCCGCTTGAAGAACTTCGGATTGAAACTGGAGTTTCTCGTGACGGGGTAAAAGCTAGTAACATTGTAAAAGCAGCTAAAAAAATGGGACTAGAGCCCAAAGGATATAGTTATAGTTTAAAAAAATTAATTGAAGAAGTAGAGACACCAGCGATTATTCACTGGAATTTTAATCACTTTGTAGTTTATGAAGGAAAAAGTGGGGATTATTATTATCTTAATGACCCTGCACAAGGAAAGCGTAAATTAACAAAAGAAGAGCTTGATGAAGGCTATACTGGAATTGTTTTAGAGATGCCGAAGGGAGAAGATTTTGTTAAAGAAAAACAAAATCGTAGCATGCTCGATTTTGTTAAATTACGCTTAAAAGGACAGACAGCTTCGGTTTTATCTTTAGTTATCATTGGTTTGCTTTTGATTGTTCCAGGATTGATTATTCCTATTTGTTCGAAAGTATTTATTGATGATATTTTAATTAATCAAAATACTGCGTGGTTTATGCAGTTTTTGGGGGTTTTAATTTGTGCAGTAGCTTTTCAGATGGTCTTAACTTATATGAAAAGTATTTTGTTAATGAAATTTCAAAATAAATTAGCTTTATTGTCCGCACAAAAATTTATTACTCATTTATTACGTTTACCAATTGCTTTTTTCTCTCAAAGAGCTCCTGGTGATTTGGCAAAACGGGTAGATAATAACAATAATGTAAGCGTATTTATGGCAGGGGACTTAGCAGAGACAGGTTTGAATATTTTTGTTTCTTTGTTCTATTTAGTTTTATTATTAGTTTATAGCATTCCATTAACATTGATCGGGGTTATTGGAGCTATTTTAAATATTTTCTTAATGCGTTGGTCTTCGCAAAAAATTGCTGATTTATCTAAAAAAGTGCAGCAAGATTCCGGTAAGATGAGTGGTATTTTCTATACAGGGATTTCGATTATGAATTCATTGAAAGCTTCTGGTGTGGAAAATGATTATGTTGGTAGAATTCTTGGTTACTACAGTAAAGCGTTAACCAAAGGTCAAGAAATGAGTCGCACACAAGAGATTTTAAATGGTATTCCGGAAATTTCACAAGGTGTAACACAAGTTTTGGTTTTGATGTTTGGTGGAATTTTGGTCGTTCGTGGGGATTTATCTGTTGGTCAGTTGATTGCATATACTAGTTTGCTTGGAAGTTTTGTTACACCAATCAATGCCCTTTCAGGCTTTACGCAAAAGATTCAAACAACCAAAACTGATATGGCACGTGTGGAAGATATTTTAAATTATGAAAAAGATGAAGCTTATCTTGAAGACGTGAAAAAAGATAAGATTGAAACAAAATTATCAGGTCATGTTGTTTTGGATAAGGTAAGTTTTGGTTATTCGATTTTAGAGCCACCATTGATTGAGAATTTTTCTTTTGATTTGCCAGTTGGGAGTTCAATTGCTTTTGTGGGAGCTTCAGGTTCTGGTAAATCAACGGTTGCAAAAGTGATTAGTGGTCTTTATCACGAATGGGGTGGCAGTATTAAGTTTGATGGGCATGCTGTTAGAAATATTCCGCCAGAAGTGTTTCATGCCAGTGTGTCAGTGGTAAATCAGAGCGTGCAAATTTTTGCAGGAACAGTTCGTGAGAATTTAACAATGTGGAATAAGCATGTCATGGAAGTTGACATGGTGCAAGCAGCAAAAGATGCTTGTATTCATGATATTATTACGCAAAAGCCAGGAGCTTATGATTATGAATTATCCGAAGGTGGCTCTAACCTTTCAGGTGGCCAGCGTCAGCGTTTAGAGATTGCGCGTGCTTTGGCTACTAATCCGACAGTTTTAATTATGGATGAAGCAACCAGCGCACTTGATCCACTGGTTGAGAAAGAAATTATTGATAATATCAAACGTCGCGGATGTACATGTATTATCGTAGCACATAGATTATCTGCCATTCGTGATAGTGATGAGATTATTGTTATGGAATACGGTAAGATTGTTCAACGTGGAAGTCACGAAGAATTGGCGAAATTGCCAGGTCATTATCAACGGTTGATTCAAAACACATAATATATAGATTGCATTACAAGTATATTTTAGTAGCATAAGGACAATCTTTGTGTATTTAGCAAACTTGTAAAAAGGAGGCGTTTAATATTGTCAGAGAATACATCTATCCATCTACATGGTGGAAAACTTTACTATACTAAAAATTCAGAAAGTACTTATGTTGTAAAGAGCGGCTCTGTTTTAGTTTATATTGTCCCTATTTTAAAAGGAGCAATGGGACGGCGTTATTTACTTCATGAAGCGCAGGTTGGTGAGAGACTACCAGGTTTTTATCAAAAAAAAGACGCAGAAGAGTGGCTATTTTGTTTTGTGGCTTTAGATACAGCAGATTTAGAGGAAGAGTCGCAAACAATGACCAAAGAAATTGCCGATAATTTTGTTAATCAAGCTATGATCACTAATTTTGGTGAAGAAGATTTTGCTGAAATTCTTTTAGAAGAATATCAAAGAACTATTGTTAAGGAAGAGAATTTTATCTTTGCTTCTGCAGTTGAAAGTAAAGAAACTAATCAGCGCAATTTGCGTTTAATTTATTCGGTTTTTAACCGTAGTGCTTTTAAGCAGGAAATACCTGAATCAGGAAATCATATTTACGATGCAACAGCATATCTTTGTGATAAAAAAGGGATTAATATTGCTTCTTTTAACAAGATTGTGGCTTCGAATGGACGTCGTTTTAAATTTCAGGATGTCGCCAGGATTTCTCATTTTGTAACAAGAGAGGTAATCTTAACGCCAGGATGGTATAAGCATAATTCTGGTCCATTAATTGCTTTTTTGGAAAAAGGTAATAAAACAGTTGCTTTATTACCTAAGCGTAAAGGATATATTGCTTATAATCCATCAACGCATGAGACACTAACTGTTGATGAATCATATGCTAGATTGCTCAAACCACAAGCACAATCTATTTATAAACCTTTTCCAAATGAGAAAATTACAATTAAAAAAATGTTTAGCTTTGCTATGAAAGAAGTTACTGGAGAAGAAATTTTTCGTTTTATCTTGTTAGCATTTTTAGGGACATTTATTGGAATTCTTTTACCAATGCTAAATCAACAAATTTATGATAAATATATTCCAATGAGTTTATCAACGGGAATATTACAAATCGGAATGGTTTTAATTGCTTGTAATTTGGGAAATTTGTCATTTACAATTGTTAAAAATTTAACATCGGCAATTGGTATTTCAAATATGGAAAATGCGATTTTTGCAGCAACGTGTGAGCGTTTGTTTAATTTACCATCAAGTTTTTTTAGAAGCTATAAAGCAGCTGATTTAGCTGAGCGGATTTTACAGTTGCAAGGGTTTTTTAAAATCTTTTCAGATACAGGGCTTAAAACCGTTGTTTCAGCGGCATTTTCAATTATGTATGTTTTTCAGATGTTTAATTATGCTAGCAGTTTAGCGATGATTGGTGTTGCATTATTAGTAGTGATTTTACTTATCATTATTGGAATTGCTTTTGTTCAGACAAAATATCAAAACGATTTGATTCAATTTAGTTCTGAGGCTAATTCTAAGATGTATCAATTTTTATTAGGGATTGAAAAGGTTCGTGTTGCAGGAGTTGAAGAGCATGCGATGTATGAGTATCTTAAGCCTTATGTAGCTTCAAAAGGAATAGCTTTACACAATAGTAGATTAGATTCTGTAGCAAAAGTTCTCTCACTTTTTGTTGCAAATGGTTTTTCGCTTCTTTTCTACTATCAGATGATTAATGGCAAGTTAAATTTATCTGTAGGTGAATTTAGTGCCTTTTTAGCTGCGTTTGGAGCTTTTTCAGCAGCTATGACAGGCGTTGCTACCTCTGTTCTTACTTTAAATGTTGTTAAGCCAATTTTAGAACGTGTAAAACCAATTTTTGAAGCAGCGCCAGAATATTCAGATGATGCAGAATTACCTGGGGAATTATCTGGAGATATTGAAATTACCAATATTGATTTTTCTTATGATCCAGATGAAAGTCTTATTTTAAAAGATTTATCAATTCATATTAAAAAGGGTGAATATATCGGAATTGTTGGTGGATCAGGTTCTGGGAAATCGACTTTGCTAAAATTATTACTTGGATTTGAAACACCAAATTCAGGCAAGATTTACTATGATGGTAAAGACATCGATGGCATGGATAAACGTGAATTGCGTAAGCGTTTCGGTGTGGTGTTGCAAGATGGTAAATTAATTGGCGGATCAATTTTTGAAAATATGACCATCACTGCTCCTTATGCAACGATGAAAGATGCTGAGCGGGTATCTGAGGAAGTGGGACTGGCTGAAGATATTAAGCATATGCCAATGGGTATGCATACGGTGCTCTCAGAAATGGGTGGGGCCATCTCTGGTGGTCAACAACAGCGAATTTTGATTGCACGAGCCATCATTGGCAAGCCAAATATCCTTTTCTTTGATGAAGCTACTTCAGCACTTGATAATACGACTCAAAAGATGGTAACTGACAGTTTGAATAAACTTGATGCAACAAGAATTGTTATTGCTCATCGTTTAAGTACGATTCAGAATTGTGATCGGATCTTAGTTTTAGATAAGGGTCATATTATTGAAAGTGGGAATTATGAGAAATTAATGAAGCAAAAGGGTTTGTTTTATGAACTTGCTAAGCGACAAATGGCCTAATTAAATGGAAAGGACAGCGAATAAAATTTAAAATTGTTTTCTTTTATTAATTTTATTTCATTTATTTTTAAAAAAAATATCAATTACTCTTGAAAAATTAATTTAATTTTAATATAATCTAATTAGGTAATATTGTTATTTTTCTTAAATAGTAGGTGAATAAAATATGAAAGTTGCTTTAAATGTAGATTTAAATTTAAAAAAATTAAGTATAAATGATGAGAAATGGTTTTCTAAATTAACGTATCATGTGGGAATCTCTGATTTATCTTTTCCACTGTTATATGCTTATCGTAATTTTTTAAATATAGAGTGCATGCGATTAGATGAAAAAACAGCTTTATTAGTTCAAGATGATGCTTATGGAAAACGTTGCTATACGATTTTAGGTGATGTAAATGAATCAATTATTAGAGAATTGACTGCCTTAGGAATTAATGAATTTTCATACGTTATAGCAGCTCAATTGCCGATTTTTAATAGCATAAAAGGAATGAAATGGGATATTAAATATGACATAGATTTTAGTGATTATGTTTATGATTTGGATAAATTTTTAATACTTAGTAAAAAAGCTCGTAAAGAATATAACTATTATAAAAATCATCATCAACCAAAATTAGTTGAAATAAATAATAATAATTGGGAAGATTCTTATAAAGTAGTAAAATTATGGAGTAAATTTCATCAAAAAACTCATGTTTTTGGTGATGAAGTTAAAGCATATGGAGAAATAAAAAAATTAATTGGTCATCCTAAGGTGAAAGGATCTATTCTTTATGATCAAGGGGTTCCTGTTTCTGTAAAGGTGGTTGAAGAAAGAGGCGAAATGCTTGTCAATCATTTTATGAAAACTAGCATATCGGCTCGTGGTTTAGCGAAATTTTTTTATCATAATTTTCATTGGCAATTTCAAGGGAAAATTAAATGGGTGAACTTAGGAGAAGATATGGGGCTTTCTGGTTTGCGTCAATTTAAGCAACGAATGCATCCTGTATTTTTACTTCATAAGTATACGGTAAAATTGATTTCATAAGAAGTCTACGAAACGAAAGACGAAAGGTGATCTGTAAATGAATGTTCGTAAGCGAACTATTTTATTAAGTATTTTACTAGTTATTTTTGCAATTTTTGCAATTTATACGTTTCGATATTTTCATCTAATTGGAAGCAAAACAGAAATTTTTCTTGAAAATATTAATGGGATTATTGTAAATCAAAATGATAATTCGTTAATAATTCAACAGGGAAAGCAAAAAATTGTAAAATGTACAAAAGCAGGTCAGCTTGATTATGTTATTCAAGGTGGTAAAAAAAATTTTCATGAAGCAACTGAAATTGCAGCAAATAAAGACGATATTTATATTTTAGATACTGTTTTAGAAGAGGATGATAGCATTCACGTAGCGCAACAGAAAATTTTAAAGTATACTAATGGAAAATTTATAAAAACAATTTTTAATCATACTTATCCAAAAAAAGAACGCAACCGTTTTGAAGGAAATTTTCAATCTTTAACTTATGATAATGGTAAATTACATCTTATTAAAAGACAAAAGAATGATTTTATTTTATATGAAGTTAATGAAAAATCTAAAAAATTACGAAAAATAAAACATTTTCATTTTGCCAATGCTGATCGATTGTTACACTCGTTCATTTTTAAAAACGATGAAATGTTTGCGCTTTCAAAAGATGGTGATATTTATAAAATTTTAGATCATGGATCAGAAATTATTTATATAGCTAAAGATCATCAAATGAATATAAATGGGGAAAAAGTAAGTAGTTTTCCTTGGAATATGGCTTTAGCTAGTGATGGTGCAATTTTTGCAACAGATATTTGTACAAGATCTATTTTACGTATCACTCCTTCATCTAAAAAAGTACAATTTTTAAAGCAACCTGGGACTCAAAATGAATCTCTGTCTAAACAGCCGTTATATTATCATTTAGCTTTAGATAAAAAAGATAAATTGTTTTTAAGTGGTGATAATGCATTAGTGGAATTTAATAAAGACAATGGAAAAATAACGAAAGAGAAAGCTATTGAGGTTCAGTTTTTTCAGCGTTTATATAGTTTTGGTTTTATTTTTTCAGTAAGTATATTGCTTATATTAAGTTTATTTTTATTGTATCCATTTATAAAACGTATGATTTTACAAATTTCTAAAGATTTATCTTGGCGTTTAGAGATGGGAATACTTATATTTATAGCTATTACAGCATTTTTTGTTTCAAATATGGTTATTAATAATTATAACGAACGATATAAAAACGAAGTATTGGGTCAAATGAGTTCGATTGCTACATTAGTTGCGAGTATTTTAGATCAAGATGCATTAAAAGAAATAGACTCTCCACAGGATTTTACAACAAAAGCTTATGCAAAAATTCGTAAGCAAATAGTAAATGTAGTAGAAGATGGAAATAAATGGAATGAACCTCGTTATATTGAATTATATAAAATTGATAAAGATATTATTTATACTTTTGCAAATACAAATAATCGCAGTGGTTCTTATTATCCATGGGAATGGCCTTATGAGGGAAGTGTTGAGCAAAAGATTGTAAGGACAAAAAAAGGAATTCAAAAAGTTAACTTAAATACAGTTGAAGGCGCTTATCTTTATGCGCTTAATCCTATATTTGATGATCAAAAAAGAGTTATTGGTTTGATTGAAGTTGGCTCTAATATGGATGAGTATGTACGTCGTAACAATCAGATAATTCGTAAAATTATCTTTAGTACGATAAGTTTAGTTGTAGTAATGATGTTGATAGTTAGAGAGATGTTAACTTTCTTAGAAACTTATCAACAATGGAAGAAAAATAGACAAGAATCTTTAAGAAAACCTTTTATTCATAGCAATGTTGTTCGGCCAATTGTTTTTGCTTCTTTTTTTGCCAGTAACCTTGCAGCAGCGTTTATGCCAATTTATGCAGCTTCAATTTATACTCCATTTTTAGGGATCTCTAAAAATATTGCATCAGCTTTGCCGATGACTTTTGAAGTACTATTTGTAGCTTTAGGTTTTGTTGGTGGCTCACTTAGTGAAAAATTAGGTATTAAAAAGATGCTAAATATTTCTTTAGTATGTTTTACTTTGGGGTTGTTTGGCTGTGGCCTTGCGCAAAATGTTTGGCAGTTAATTATAGGGAATGCAATTTCTGGCTTTGGCAGTGGTATGACCCTTGTGGTAGTAAATGTTTATATTAGTTCTTTAAAAAATGATAAAGAGCGTGAAAGTGGTTTTACTTCGGTTAATGCTGCAATTCTTTCTGGTATTAATAGTAGTGTTATTATTGGGGCTAGTTTAGCTGGTTTTATTGGTAATAGGCAAGTATTTTATATTGCTTGTCTTGTAGTAGTGATGATCTTGGGATATGTTTATTATTTTATTGATAAAATGCCTGTGCGTAAGAAAATATCAGAAGAGATAGGAATTAATTTTTTAAAATTTTTATTTAAACCAAAAATATTAGTTTATTTTCTTGGAATTTTAATTCCTTATTTAGCTTGTAGTTACTTTCTACATTATTTTTTCCCGATTTTTGGAGAAGAAAAAGGATTGTCGGAATCAGAAATTGGTCAAGCATTTTTATTAAACGGTGTTTGGGTTGTGTTTTTAGGGCCGATCATTGCTAAATTTATTTTAGAAAAATTTGGGAAAATAAAAGCAGTTTTATTGGGAGTATTTTTATATGCCGCTGCTTTTGCTGTATTTGGCTTTAATCCAACCTTGCTTATTGCACTGATTGTACTTATCGTAATGGGAATTGCTGATAGTTTTACATTTACTGCACAAAATGTTTATTTTTCCAGTCTTAAGGAAGTAGAATTGTATGGTGTAAATAAATCAATAGGAGCATATTCCTTGTTTGAAAATTTGGGTCAAGCGGTAGGGCCACTTCTTTTTAGTACTGTGCTTATTTTAGGAAAAAGTACAGGTATTTTAATTGTATGTGGAGTTTTATTGTTTGTAGGTTTAATTTTTGGTTTATTAAATCTTAAAAAAGGCGGTTGATGGAATGAAGAAAAGGAAAGGCTCTTTACGTTTTAAAATAAGTGCGATTGCAATTATTTTATTAGCTTTAATGTCTTTTGTTGTTTTGCTGTTTAATTATGTTTTTACTGAAAAGTTAATTCGATCAACTTATGAACAAAAGATTGGAGAATTAACTAAAACGGTAGCTCTTGCTATAGATGAAGATCAACTACAAATGATTATCAAAAATTTAACAGATAAAAATAAAGCTAAAGTGAAGGATTATAAAGAATCATTAAAAAATAATAAAATTTATAAAGAACAACGTGAAATGTTAATGCAAGTAAAAAAAGCTAATGATGTAAAATTTTTATATATTCAAAAATATGAAAAAGATAAATCTATTGCGATTATGGATACAGATACTAGTTCAAATGCTATGATTCCTGGAGATTCATATCATTTGGATGTAGGGGAGAAAAATATTGATTTACGTAAAGGAACAAAGGCATTTATGACTAAAACTTCTAAATATGGATGGTTAATGAGTATTTCTAGTCCAATATTTAATAATAAGAATGAAGTAATTGCTATGATTGGTGCAGATATTTCTATGCAAGATGTTATTAATAAATTGTACAACTTTTTAAAGCAAATGTTTGTCCTTATTTTTGCTTTAATGATATTTTCGATTCTTATTCTTTATTTACTGTTAAATAAAGTAGTTGTTCAACCAATCGCCCTTATTTCAAAAGCAGCTAATAAGTTTGTAAAAGATAGATCAATCTCAATGAATTCAGAAAATGAGCAAACAGAGATTAGTAAATTAAATTTTCGTTCACGGGATGAGATTGGTCAGCTAACAAAAGACATTCAAAAAATGGAAGAAGATATTAATAATTATATTACTAATTTAACGCAAGTAACAAAAGATAAAGAAAGAATGGGTACAGAGTTAAATGTAGCAACACAAATCCAATCAGATATGTTACCGAAAATTTTCCCATTTGAACCAAATCGCGGTGAATTTGATTTACATGCTTTAATGCGTCCGGCTAAAGAAGTTGGTGGAGATTTTTATGATTTCTTTATGTTAGATGATGATCATATAGCAATTGTTATCGGGGATGTTAGTGATAAAGGCGTTCCGGCTGCACTTTTTATGGTTATTTCAAAGACCTTAATTAAAGACTACACGCAAGCAAGACTTTCTGTGGATAAAGTCTTTAATCGTGTTAATAATGAGCTTTGCGAAGGAAACGAAGCATCACTGTTTACAACAAGTATTCTTGGAGTTTTTGATGTTAAAACAGGTCGTTTATTTTATGCTGATGCAGGGCATGAGCCTTTGATTATTATGGATAGAAATGACAAAGCAGTACGATATGTTGAGCCGGAGAAACGAAATTTTGTCCTTGGAGGTATGGAAGGCACGCGGTATGTGATTAATGAACTTTTTTTAAAACCCGGAGAGATTTTATTACTTTATACAGATGGAGTGCCTGATGCTGTTAATAAAGAAAACGAATCTTTTGGTTGGGATCGCTTAAAGGAAACTTGCCAAAAACATATGCATGAAGAAGTTGGTGTGATGTTAAGAAATATTCTTGCGGATATTGATAGTTATGCACAAGGGGTAGCACAATTTGATGATATTACAATGTTAGCTTTATTAATGATTACTAAAGGAAGTGAGCAAGCGTTGATAGAAAAACTTGATTTAGCAGTTGATGAGCAGATGACAGATAAAGCACTTAACTTTATTGAGAAAGCCATGGATAGAAAAGTTATTGATACGAAGACTCAACATGCTTTTATGGTAGCTGTTGATGAACTTGTTTCAAATGTTTTAAATCATTCTAAAGCTAGTACATTAACTTTTATTATAGAAATAGAAAAAGAAAAAATGTCACTTACCTTTATTGATGATAGCTTTGAGTTTAATCCTATAGAAGCTAAAGGTAATGAAGATGATGACAGTGATATTTTTGATAAACCAATTGGTGGACTTGGTATTTATATGGTTAAAAAAATGATGGACAATCTTGAATATGAATATAAAGATGGGAAGAATATTTTAAAATTAGTTAAGAAATTGAAATAAAAAGATTTTAAGCAAAGAGTGTGCAAATTAGCCAATATAGATATTTTAGTCTCTTTTAGAACTTGTTTACTTATATTTAAGAGTTTGTTTATGTTTTCATAAACAGACTTTTAGCCATTAATCAATGGAAAAAATCGTTTAACTTCTTTTTTTATTTCTTTGACAAGTTCAATTTCGCTAAAAAATTCGAGAGTTTTAATTGAATTTTGAATTTTTTGTTTGTCTTTCATACAAAGTCCAATTCTCACATTGCCAAGACAATAAACATCATAACGTTTAATACTTTGTGCTAATTCTATAATCAATTTACTAATTTCAAGACATTCTATATAAAAATTTTTATAAAGATAAAGTGTTGCCAGATTGGTATAAACAGCACAACAAAAATTATCAATATCTTTGCTAAAACCTTCATATTTTTTGATTGATTCAATTAATTTGACAGAAAAGCTCAAAACTGTCTCTATGGGGAAATAAAATAAAATGCAATTAATCATCTTTATTTCGTTATAATACCAAGTATCAATAAGCTCTAACTTTTTCCAAAGGACATTAATTAACTTAGTTGCTTTCGTGTTCTCTATCTCAGTGTCTTTATGAATAAGAATTAAATAATCAATGGTCATTAATAAATCTGAAATTCCTAAATCATGATTTTTTTCTAAAAAATTAATGCAATCTTTTCTTAATTCAGACAGTGTTTGAATATTTTCATTTGAAATAGCCATATCAAATTTAGAAAAAATTTTCATTCTGCCATCTAATTCAAAATCATTACAGACAAATTCAAATTCCTCAAAAGACATATTCACTTGTTTTAGTAAGTAAGCAAAAGTTTCATATGATGGCACACTATGACAATTTTCAATCTTTGATAAAGTTGTTCTTGAAATTAAGTCTCCACAAACATTTTTTTGTGACAAACCTTTTTCTTTACGAATTCTTTGATAAACTTGCCCAAAATTCCAATTCATAATTTTTACCAACCTTTTTAATATAATTATCAGTGATGAAATCGTATTAGACAAGTTGTAAATCAAGCAAAGCTTGAAGTAATTTTTAAATCGTTCAACATATAAGAGAATATGAGTTTTAAACATTATGATACAAAAATTTTACTATTTAAGACAAATAGACAAATTGATTATATATTTTACAATATAATCATAAGTGTATATAAAATCAAATAAATAAAAATCAAAATGTTGTGAAAAAAGTTTACATAAAACATTTTACTAAATTTTTTTTAATATTATGCACATAGATATTAGGAAGGCGAGCTTGAAGCTAGGTTTAAAAGAAATTTTTAATTTATTTTGCTAGCGTCAATACTTCTGTGTTTAATGAGCGTTTGATAACTCCCCCAGTTCAAATGCTTGTAATGTCTTTCCTAATTCTAAATACTTATTTGAAAAAGGTAGGTGCATTCATTGATCCTACCTTTTTTGTAGGTATCCTAAATTCTTTTATCTTCTATATAGCAGATTATTTATAGTTTAACTTATTTTGAAAAATCTTTTTAAGAACTTATTTATAAGCTCTAGTGAAGTGAATTACATTTATCAAATTGTAAATTAAGTTTTACTTATCGAATATTTTTCTTTTTTTCACTCATTTATCAATTGAAGCTATAGTAAAATAGTGTGATGCTTTAGTCAAAATGATTGTTATAAATAGCGATAACCAGATTATTTTTTGTTTACTTTTTCTTTTAACATAATTTACTATATAACACTTTTTTATTTTGTCAATTAATTCGTAAAAAAGAAAATATTTTCTCAATAAGTACGCTATAGGGGGTGATTGTCTACATTAAATTTAAACTGTACAAAATTAATAGACCTCCTTTGGAACTAGATGTATGAGAATTTCTTTTTCTTTTTCCCTGACGGCGACAGAAAATTCACTTTCGTTCATTTTCTTTTATCCATCACCTAGAAGCCATGCCTCTAGCGTTAAAAAGCCTCGAAATAAAAACACGTATCTTTAAGTTTTTTTCCTTGTATCAAGAAAAAATTGAAACGAATTCTCGTTATACCCTAGTTTCTAAGGAGGTCTAATGAAACATAGTCCACGAAATGATTACAGCATTTTGGTGTACGAAAAGGCTGATAAAGTCAGGAATAAAAAAACTCTAAATACAGAATAGTGTTTAGGTTTTTTTTTATGATTTTATTTAAATAGTGTCATATTGAGTAAATTAAATTAATAAGAAGAATAATTATGTCTATTTTTTATAAATTATTCAACTTTTTACAAAAAAATTCGTACTATTTTTAGTAGATGAGAATTTATTGGTTTTTTGGAAATAAATAAATATATCGCTTATCACTCAATAAATTTTGTATGTTCTTTCAGTTGAAAGTCGACTAAAATGTAAGGAGGATAAGTGAATATAAAAGTGGAGGCATAATTGATGAAAGCAGAAATTATCGCGGTAGGAACAGAGCTTTTAATGGGGCAAGTAGTAAATACAAATGCCGCTATTATTTCTGAATATTTAGCTGATTTAGGAATTGATATTTATTATCATGTAAGTGTTTCAGATAATAAAAAACGTATTGAAGAAGCTATTCTACAAGCAGAAAAGCGCAGTGATTTATTGATTTTAGTTGGAGGTTTGGGACCAACGCAGGATGATATAACTAAGCAGGTTTTAGCAGAGCATTTATCAGAAGAATTGGTTTATGATCTTAAAGGAAAGAAAAAGTTAGAAGAATATTTTGTGCAGACAAAATGTGAGAAGACAGCTAATAATGAACGTCAAATTTTGGTGATGGAGCATGCAAAAGCGCTTTTTAATCAAGTTGGTTTGGCTGTGGGAGCTTTTTTGCAAAAAAACAATCATTATTATGTGGTTTTACCTGGTCCGCCAAGTGAAATGAAATCAATGTTTACTAAAGAGTTAAAGCCATTGTTAGAAAAAATTATAGGAAAAAAAGAGCAAATTCATATCAGAGTATTGCGTTTTTATGGAATTAGTGAGGCGCAGCTAGCTGCTAAGTTAGAAAAATTAATTGCAGAGCAAATTGATCCAAGCCTAGCTCCTTATGCAAAAAATACAGAAGTGACTTTACGCTTAGCTACAAAGTCTAAAAATACAAATGAGGCAATAAAGAAACTTGATTATTTAGAGCAAAAAATTTTAGCTGTAGAAGATATTGCTTTTTACTTTTATGGTTATGGAGATGATAACTCTTTAGCAAAAGTAGTTATTTCTTTATTGAAAGAAAAGGCAAAGACAATAACAGCAGTAGAAAGTTTAACATCAGGATTGTTTCAGTCCACACTTGGGGAAGTAGATGGTGTTTCTGAAGTTTATAAAGGTGGAATTGTAGCTTATTCATTAGATACAAAAGTAAAGTTGTTAGGTATTTCTGAGGCAAGTTTGTTAGAAGAAGGAGTGGTTTCAGAGTTTACGGCGAGAATGATGGCAAAAGCTGCTCGAGATATTGTAAATACAGATTATGCTTTGTCTTTTACTGGTGTGGCAGGTCCTAATTCTTTGGAGAAAAATTCAGTAGGGATAGTGTGGATTGGTTTTGCAAGACGTGGAAAACCCCCAATTGCAAAAATGTTTCATTTTAGGAAAGCGCGGCAGTTTGTGCGAAAGAGTGCTGTGATGCGTGGACTTGATATTCTTCGTAGGGAATTGTTAGATTAGATAGATTTTTGATTGAGTGAATAAATTGTAGCAAAAAAATGAGAGTTTGTATGTAGTATTTTTAGGAGGATTTTATTTTGGTGAAAGATAATAGAGAAGAAGCATTGAATTTAGCATTAAAGAAAATTGAAAAAAATTTTGGTAAGGGTTCTGTTATGAAGTTAGGTGAAAAGGTAGATCAGCAGATTTCTTCGGTATCATCGGGTTCTTTAGCATTAGACCTTGCGTTAGGTGTTGGCGGGTATCCAAAGGGGAGAGTTATTGAGGTATATGGGCCTGAGTCTTCTGGGAAGACAACAGTGGCTTTACATGCTATTGCAGAAGTTCAGCGCCAAGGTGGTGTGGCAGCTTTTATTGATGCTGAGCATGCACTAGATCCTTTATATGCACAAAAATTAGGAGTTAATATTGATGATTTATTGTTATCTCAGCCAGATACAGGAGAGCAAGGCTTAGAGATTGCGGATGCTTTGGTTTCTTCTGGTGCAGTGGATATTATTGTAGTAGATTCTGTAGCGGCTTTAGTTCCACGAGCAGAAATTGAAGGAGAGATGGGGGATGCTCATGTTGGCTTGCAAGCACGTTTGATGAGTCAGGCCTTGCGTAAATTGTCAGGAACAATTAATCGTACGAAAACGATTGCTGTTTTTATTAATCAAATTCGCGAAAAAGTAGGGGTTATGTTTGGGAATCCTGAGACGACTCCAGGAGGTCGTGCTTTAAAATTTTATGCAACTGTTCGTTTGGAAGTTCGTCGTGGCGGGCAAATAAAAGAAGGAACGGATGTTGTTGGCAATGAGACGAAAATCAAAGTTGTAAAAAATAAAGTGGCGCCACCGTTTAAAGTAGCAGAAGTTGAGATTATGTATGGAGAGGGAATTTCACGTATTGGTGAAGTGATTTCGATGGCTGTTGAAAAAGATATTATTAATAAATCAGGTGCTTGGTACGGCTATAATGATGAGCGAATAGGTCAAGGAAAAGAAAAAACTAAACAATATTTAAAAAAGAATTCGGCCATATTTGAGGAGATTTATCAAAAAGTGCGTAAAGCATATGGTATTTTAGGAGCAGAAGAAGTTACGTCTATAAAAGGAGAAGAAGTAGTTATTGGTGAAGCGTAATTGATTATAAAAAGGAGAAATTGAGCAAATGATTCGTTTTTTACATACGGCAGATTTACATATAGATCGAGCTTTTGAAGGCGTTAGGCCAACGGAAAGCTTGTTTACGGATCGTTTGCTTGTGGCAAATAAAAGGGTTTTAGAAAATATCGTTAAAATGGCAATAAAATTCCAAGTTGATTTTATTATTTTGGCTGGTGATACTTTTCATCAGTCTTTTTCCTCTCCTAAGGTGCAACGTTTATTGATTGACGTATTTCAACAACTTTTTAAAAAAGCGATTTCAGTCTTTATGATTTTTGGTAATCATGATTATTACAATAAGTCACGATTTTGGTTTCGTTTTCCTAAAAATGTTTTTTTATTTACTAAAGAGGAGGTTGTAACGACTCAACTGAAGAGTAAAAATGACGAAAAAATTGCTATTTCTGCTTTTAGTTATGAAAATCCTTGGATTTCTGAAAGAAAAATTTTATCTTTCCCGAAAAGACAAAAAGATGTGGATTATCATTTAGGAATCTACCATGGTGAGATGGGTGGAGATAGTGGCCGTTATGCTCCATTTTCGCTGCAAAAGATGCAGGAGAAAAATTATGATTATTGGGCGTTAGGGCATATTCATTATCCTAAAATTTTAGATCAAAAGGGACGGATTCGTTATGCTGGTGCTCCTATTGGTCATACGCGCAAAGAAAAGGAAAGTCGTAGTGTAAATTTAGTAGAAATAAATAAAGAAGTTTTAAAAGTTGAGCAGATTAGGGTGGCAACACTTGAATTTCAGTTGATTGTTTGTGATATAAATTTTGTGCAAACAATGGAAGAGTTGCGTTTATTATTGCAAGAGAAGCTAGAGAGTTTGTTAGGAGAAGTGCAGCAGTTTGTTGATGTTAAGCTGATTAATGTTAATGAAGAGTTGGTTTCTGCTTTAAATGCGTTAGAATTAATTGAATTTTTTAACAGTTTGTATCCGCTTGAATTATCGATTAGTGATATTTCTTGGCAGGTAAAGGAAGATGTTTTAAAAAAGAGTTTTATTCCTTTTAAAAAAGAGATAATAGAAAAACGTTTTGAAGAATTTGTTGAGCAAAATTTGCTGAAAAGTTTAAGTGAGCCTTTAACTTCAAAACGAGGGGTGGAAGAGCTGCTTGAGATTGCAGATGTTAATTTTCAAAAAGAAGTGTATGAGGAGGCCAAACGTCGTTTTTATTCTTCGTTTGAGTTAATCGATGATAAGCATGTCTTGAAAGGAGAGGTGTAGTGAAGCTTGTTCGTGCACAAATTTATGGTTTTGGGAAACTGATAGAGCAAACATATGAATTTTATGATGGGCTGCAGTTGATTTTTGGCGCTAATGAGTCAGGGAAATCGACATTATATAGTTTTATTGACCAGATGTTATTTGGCTTTGAAACGGCTAAGAAAAGTAATCGTCATTTTCGCCCTAAAAGAGCAAATTCTTCTTTTGGCGGGCAATTAGTGCTTGATATCTTTAAGTATGGGGAAGTTGTTATTGAGCGTAAGGGGATTAAAGGAAAAGAGAAGACGCGCAATAATGCAGAAGTAAATATTTACTTAGCTGATGGGCAAAGTTTAAGTGAGGAAGAATTTTGGCATATTATTAGGCCACTAAACATTGAATTATTTCATTCGGTATATAGTTTAAAGCAAGAGCAGTTATTAGAAATTCGTTTAATGAGAGAAGAGACAATCGAAGGTACTTTACTAGCAATTGCATCGACTGGTTCACGTGAGTTGATCAAAAAAGCTAAAGTGTTGCAAGAGGATGCTGAGAAATTATTTGCCAAAAAAGGTAGTGTGCGTCCCATTAATGCAGCAATGCAAGAGCTTTTTGCAATACGTAAAAAAATAGTGCAAAAAGAACAAGAGGAAAGCATTTATCAAGAGGTACAAAAGCAATTACTTTATTTGGATAAAAAGATAGAAGAAAATCGTGCATCTTTTAAGCAAAAGGATGAGTTGCTTAACTTTTTGCAAAAACAGCTGCAGGCAGCTGAAGGGTATCGTGAATGGTTTTCATTAAAAGAAAAATTTAAGCAAAATCCATTATATGATAAGACTGAGGTTAAGCGACTGAAAATTTTTTATCAGCGATATCAACAGACAAAAGAAGAGTTAAAAGAGTCGGATCAAAAATATAAGGTTGCCTTAACAATAGAGCTAGCAAATAAAACAGAAAATTATTCATTTTACTTAAAAAATAAGGAAAAGATTACCAAATTTTTGGAACAAGAAGTTAATGTTACAAAACTAACGCAAAAAGAACAAGAGTATCAAATTCAACTAAAGCAAGCAGTAGATACACTTATTGAGTTAAGCAGTCGTTGGAAGTGGCAGGAAGATCATCCACCTGATTTGCTTGACTATGAAGAAGTAGAAAAGATACGTGAGGAAGTTTTAAGGCTAAAGTTTGGAAATGATATTTTAGTTGATGGAACGCAGGCGCAGTTATGTAAGTATTCTGCTAAAAGAGATATTTTATCGTTTATTATTTCTATTTTTTTTGCGGGAATAGGTTTATTATTTTTGATTTTTTGTGCATCACCATGGAATTTTATTTACTTTTTTGTAATTTCATTTTTGGGTATTATTTTGACGTTATTGCTTAGATGGGGATATCAAAAAAATCTGGAAAAGGTAAAAAAACGATGTATTGAAAATAATGATAGAAAATGTAAGCATTTGCTTAAATATTTTCAGCAAATGATTCAGCAGGCAAATTTAAAAGAGATGAAAACATTTGATGATATATTGCGTTTTTATCATCAAATTGAAACATTTCACAAGATGCTTAAAGTGCGAAATCAGCAAGTTCAACTACTTAAGGAGATTCGTGCTAAGTTAGCTAAGTTTGATGAAGAAACCATTTTTTTAAATGATTGGTTGCCGCTTATTAATAAACATATTAAGGATAAGTTTAAGATAGTCCATTCATTTGTATTTGATATGGAAGCGATTAGCAAGGAAAATAAAAAGCTCGATTCTAGTATGATTTTTGATCGGATTAAAAGCTTAGAAGCTAAGATTGATAAGTTTAATTTAGAAGCGGATAAATTTATTAAGCAGTATCATTTGGTAAATTTTATAGGGATTGAAGAGTTTTTGCAAAAACAACAAGCTTTAGAAGAAGCTAAAATTCGCTATGATTTTATATTTGCTCAGTTAAAAGAAATATTTGATTTGACGCAGCCGATTAATTTTGATGAAATTTCTAAACATTTTAAAGAAGCAAAGTTAGAATTTGAAAAGATTGCAGAAGAATATCAAAGATTAGTTGAAGAAAAAGCTAGATTAAAAGGAGAGAAGGCTTTTTTAGAAAAGGATGGCGTGTTATCTTCATTGATTCAAGACGAAAGTTATCAGCTTGAGTATTTTCGTCATTTAGTTAAAGAGTGGTTGATTAAGCAAGTAGAGACAAAAGTTTTAATTGATTTATTGCGTGCTTCAAGGGATCAAACTTTGCATGAATTGTTAAAAGAAGCATCTAAATTGTTTAGTGATTTGACTTCTGCTCAATATGTGGGCATTAAATTAGTTGAAGGCGCTCTTAAACTTGAAGATGTAAGTGGCAATCTTTTTCGTGTAGCTGATTTATCTACAGGAGCGAGAGATCAGTTGTATTTAGCGATTAGAATGGCGTTTTTGTTGCATCGAAATAAACATTATGCTCCGATTTTAGTGGATGATGGTTGGTTGCATTATGATGAAAAGCGTAGAGGTAATTTACTAAAGTTATTTAAAGAGGTTGCTAAAAAAGAGCAAGTAATTCTTTTTTCAAGTGATAAGTTGATGCATTCATTGTTTTTAGAGTCCAATTGTGGAAAGGTAGTAGAGTTATGATGGTAAAAATGTTAAATGAAATTCAGGTGGATGAAAATTTTGAAACTTATGTATTGATTCAGAGTATGGATGTGCGCATGACGCGAGCAGGTAAGCAGTACCAAGCTTTTACTTTTCAAGATCGTTCGTCTTTAATCAGTGGTAATCTTTGGGATACGAATGAAAAAACGATTCGAGAGTTTACTTCTGGCAGAGTTGTATATATGACTGGAAGAAAGGAACTTTATCAAGGAATGCCGCAAGTGAATCAAATTCGTTTGCGAGTTGCAACTAGTATGGAACCGAATAATCCTGAAGATTATAAAGATAAACCGCCAATGAAAAAGGGTGATTTAGAAAAAGAAATTAATAAGAGATTATTTGAAATTACTAATGCTAATTGGCAGCGAATTGTACGCTTTCTTTTAAATAAATATCAAGAAGTTTTTTTTGCTTATCCAGCGGCAAAATCAAATCATCATGTTTTTGAGACGGGGTTAGCTTTTCATACAGTTAGTATATTGCGTTTGGCTGAATGTATCATTGAACTTTATCCTGAGCTAAATCGTTCTTTATTGTATGCTGGTGTAATTTTACATGATTTAGGAAAAGTTTTGGAGTTAACTGGTCCTGTGGGGACAGAGTATACTTTAGCTGGAAATTTATTGGGGCATATTGTTATTATTGATGAAGAAATTACTAAAGCAGCGCTTGAGCTTGGAATTGATGATCGTAAAGAAGATTTGCTTTTATTGCGCCATGTTGTTTTAGCGCACCATGGATTATTAGAATATGGCTCTCCTGTGCGACCTAAAATTATGGAGGCAGAAGTGTTGCATAATATTGATAATTTAGATGCTGCAATTTCAATGATGACTTCTGCCATAAAACAAGTAGCTAAAGGTGAGAAAACGCAACGAATTTTTGGACTTGATAATCGTAATTTTTATCGACCTAAAAATTGAAATTGAAAAGTTAATTAAAACAATAAATGTTTTAGCTGTTACTCAGGCGAGCGGATTGTTTATCTGCTTTAGAAATAGAAATGAAGGATTATGAAGATACGTTAATTGCAATAGTTGCTAAAAAAATCAAGTAGAAGTTGTTGTTGCAAGGAATATAAAAAATTTTTACAAAAAATAAAAAACAGGCAATTAGCGATTTATGAAGGGATGAAGGTTTTTTTGGCACATGATAAGATCATTATTCGTGGAGCGCGCTCTCATAATTTAAAGAATATTGATGTTGAGATTCCAAGAGATAAATTGGTTGTGATTACTGGCCTTTCAGGTTCGGGAAAGAGTTCTCTTGCTTTTGATACTTTATATGCAGAAGGTCAGCGTCGTTATGTTGAGAGTTTATCAGCATATGCAAGGCAATTTTTGGGGCAAATGGAAAGGTCTGATGTGGACTCAATTGATGGACTAAGTCCATCAATTTCAATTGATCAAAAGACAACGAGTAAAAATCCGCGTTCAACAGTGGGGACGGTTACCGAAATTAATGATTATCTGCGACTTTTGTATGCGCGGGTGGGACGAGCAATTTGTCCAAATGATCATATTGAGATTACTTCTCAGTCGGTAGAGCAGATGGTTAAGCAAGTTTTGACTATGGATGATCGGACTAAAATTCAGATTTTAGCGCCGATTGTTAAAGCAAAGAAGGGTGAGCATAAGAAAGTTTTTGAGCAAATTCAAAGTGAAGGTTATGTGCGTGTTCGCGTTAATGGTAAGCTGTATGATCTTACCGAAGTGCCGCCTCTTGCTAAAAGTAAAAAGCATACAATTGAGATTGTTGTTGATCGGATTATTATAAAAGAAGGGATTCGTTCACGTTTATTTGACTCCTTTGAGGCGGCATTGCGTTTAGCGCAAGGTTTTGCGGTTGTTGATGTGATTGGCAAGGAGGAGCTTCTTTTTAGTGAACACTACTCTTGCCCTTTTTGTGGCTTTACCGTTGGGGCGATGGAGCCGCGTTTATTTTCATTTAATGCTCCTTTTGGGGCATGTCCTGACTGTGATGGCTTGGGAGTAAAACTTGAGGTAGATATGGATTTGGTAATTCCTGATCAAAAAAAAACTTTGCGTGAGGGTGCTATTGTTGCATGGAATCCGATTAGTTCAACTTATTATCCGCAGATGTTAGAGCAGGCGATGAGAGAGTTTAATATTGATATGGATCTACCTTTTAAAAGACTTTCTAAAGAAGAGAAAGATCTTATTCTTTATGGGTCAGGGGATGAGGTTTTTCATTTTCATTATGAAAATGATTTTGGTGGCATCAGGGATGTTGAAGTTCTTTTTGAAGGTATTATCAATAATATTAGTCGCAGATTTCGCGAAACAAACTCTGATTTTACAAGAGAACAAATGAAGAGCTATATGACAGAACTTACCTGTACAACTTGTCATGGGTATCGTTTGAACTCACAAGCTCTTTCAGTTGAAATAGCAGGAGTGCATATTGCAAAATTTAGCGAGCAGACAATTGAGGATGCTTTAAAATTTTTAGTAACAATCAAATTGTCTGAAAAAGATACTGTAATTGCTCAGTCGATTATTAAGGAGATTAGAGATCGTTTAACTTTTTTGCAAAATGTTGGTTTAAATTATTTAACCTTGGATCGAGCAGCAGGGACTCTTTCTGGTGGAGAAGCACAGCGTATTCGCTTGGCGACACAAATTGGTTCTAATTTATCGGGCGTTTTGTATATTTTGGATGAACCCTCGATTGGTCTTCATCAGCGAGATAATAATCGTTTGATTGCTTCATTACGTAAGATGCGTGATCTTGGTAATACTTTAATTGTAGTGGAGCATGATGAGGATACTATGCGCTCAGCTGATTTTTTAATTGATATGGGTCCTGGTGCAGGAGAGTTTGGCGGTTGGGTAACTGCTTTTGGCACGCCAGAAGAGGTAGCAGGGAATTTACAGTCTTTAACAGGTCAGTATTTATCTGGGAAAAAGAAGATTAAGGTGCCTAAAAAGCGTCGTAAGGGCAGTGGAAAAATTCTTCGTTTAACTGGTGCAACGGAAAATAATTTAAAAAATATTACAGTAAAATTTCCTTTAGGAACTTTTATTACCGTAACAGGAGTATCTGGTTCGGGAAAATCTACTTTGGTAAATCAAATTTTAAAAAAAGTTTTAGCGCAAAAGCTAAATCGCAATTCTAAAAAACCAGGAAAGTATAAAAAACTTACGGGATATAAGGGACTTGAGAAATTAATTGCTATTGATCAAAGCCCTATTGGGCGTACACCACGGAGTAATCCAGCAACTTATACCAGTGTTTTTGATGATATTCGTAATTTGTTTGCTAAGACGAGTGAAGCCAAGGTGCGTGGCTATAAAAAGGGTCGTTTTAGTTTTAATGTTAAGGGCGGTCGTTGTGATACTTGTAAGGGAGACGGGATTATCAAGATTGAGATGCATTTTTTGCCGGATATCTATGTTTCTTGTGAAGTTTGTCATGGGCATAGGTATAACTCAGAAACGCTAGAAGTGCGTTATAAGGGTAAGAATATTGCGGAAGTTTTGGATATGACAGCATCTGATGCGGTAGAATTTTTTAAACCTATTCCAAAAATTTATCGAAAATTGCAAACAATAGTTGATGTAGGTTTAGGCTACATTACTCTTGGACAGTCAGCTACAACTCTTTCAGGTGGGGAAGCTCAAAGGATGAAGTTAGCTTCAGAATTGCATCGCATATCTAATGGGAAAAATTTTTATATTTTAGACGAACCAACAACTGGACTTCATACAGATGATATTGCGCGTTTGTTAAAAGTGCTTGAGAGATTAGTTGATGCAGGAAATACGGTATTAGTAATTGAGCATAATTTGGATGTGATTAAATGTGCAGATTACATTATTGATTTGGGACCAGAAGGAGGTGAAAATGGAGGTAGAGTTGTTGCAGAAGGGCTACCAGAAAAGGTTATGAAGGTCGATAAAAGCTATACGGGAGAGTATCTTAAGAAAGTTATGGAGAAAAAGTAGTATCGCTGTAAAAATTAAGTGCTTTAAGGTAGAATAAATGGTCATTATTACTATATAAAAAGCAAAAAAGGAGAATTTTTATGAATTTAGCAGATACATATAAACTTATAAATGGGGCTAAAATACCTGTTATTGGCTTTGGCACTTGGCAAACTCTTAATAGGGATGCTGAAAATGTTATTAAAATTGCTTTAGAAAATGGTTATCGTCATATTGACACTGCGGCCATATATGGCAATGAAGAATCTGTCGGCCGTGGGATTAAAAAATCAAAAGTGTCACGAGAAGAAGTTTTTTTAACAACAAAACTTTGGAATGATGTGTTGACATATGAAGATGCTAAATATGCAATTCATACCTCTTTAGAAAAATTAGGTGTAGATTATTTAGATTTATATCTGATTCATTGGCCAAATCCTAGAAAAAGTCGCCCAAATTGGGCAAAACGCAACGCTGAAGTATGGAAAGCAATGGAAGAAGCGCAAAAAGCAGGGAAAATTCGTGCTATTGGTATTTCAAATTTCCATCCACATCACATCGATGCTTTGTTACAAACGGCAAAAATTTTACCGCAAGTTAACCAGATTTTTGTTAACCCTAGCGATCAACAACTAGAAATTATTCGCTATAATCAAGCGCATAATATCTTAACTGCAGCATACTCTCCGCTTGGTACAGGAAATCTCTTTAAAGTAGCAGAATTAAAGATGCTTGCAGAAAAATATCAAAAATCAATCGCTCAAGTAGTTCTTCGTTGGAGCTTACAAAAAGGCTATCTTCCTCTACCAAAATCTGTTCATGAAGAAAGGATAATTGAAAATATTCAGCTTTTTGACTTTGTTCTAACAGATGAGGATGTTACTTTTATCGATGATTTGAAAGGTGTGGCAGGATTGGCAAAAAATCCTGATAAGTTAGAATTTTAAAATTTTATCAAACTTTAACCTGTTTTTTCACTTGAAAAGTTTTGTGCTCTAAGAGTCTGTCTAGAATTTTTTTATACTAATTTATAATAAAAAAATTTTAGACACATTCTTAGATTTCTTAATAAAATACTCACTAACCATAAAGAAAGTAATCCCACTAATAAACAGGACAATCCCCGTTTTTAAACCTTGAGGGAAAAACGATAATTTAATCGTATTTTTACCTTTTACTAAAGGAAGTGTAATAAATGCATTTTGTGTCGGACGGATTTTGACTTGCTTTCCATTAACCCAAGCTTTCCATCCTTTGTCATAGGGGATTGTGGCGTATAGCACTTTTTCTTGATTATTAGCCACTGTACTACCAATAATCTGGCGTCCATTTCCTTTAAAATTAACTCCTTTTATTTTTAATTGATCAACTGAGCGCTGAAAAGCTTGTGTGTCAAGTAATAAAATGCGTGGTTTTAAAATTGTAACCTTAGCACTGCCATATAAACTAACAGTAAAAGTTACTTCTTCATCGATTGCATGATAACCTAAGTTGATATATTGTCCCGTTATTCCAACTTCTGAATGATGATTTTGCCCATTTACCATAATGCTTGCACTACTAGCACCAGCTTCAGCTGGATTTGTTACAAAAAAGCTAAAGTAGCTCTGCTTTCTTGCTGGAACTTTAACCTTATACGTTACAGTCTTTGCCACATCACTCATTGTTTCCTTATATGTAATTGTTGATTGATTATTTACAATTTCGACATCTTTTTGATTTACCAACTCTGGCTGAGCGAACATAAAATAATGCTCATTTCTCTGCGATAAAGTATTAAAAAAGAGGCGCTGATTTAAAAGATTATCATTATTTATAACCGGCGATTTATAAATTTCTTTGTTTGTCTTAAAAGCTAAGTTTAGTGCATTGTCATTTTTATATAGATGATAATCACCTACTGTTTTTTGTTTAGTAAAACCGTATTTCATAGGATTATTTTTATCAATATTATATTTAACACCAAGTAAGCTATCCATCAATAGGGTGTTATTGTCATAACGGATATTTAAGTTGGTTCCTGCAGACTTATAACCCATTTTATTTAAAAAGGAACTTGAATGCCGATTGCGGATGGAACTAAAGAAACTAATTCCACTATAGCCATAATTCAGTCCATCATTAGCCGATATCGAGGATAAATTTTCCAAGCGAAAACGACTGTCTTTTTCTTGTTTATTTGCTTCTTCAACTAACTGATAAATATCTGGATAAGGTTTAGTATAAAGTGAACGTGATGAATAGCCCCAATCTTTTAGAATTCCTTGAAACTCACTGCGCGTATTAATCGCCATTTCAAAAGAGATGATCAATAAAAAAACTAGTCCTAATTTTTGTTTACGACTTTTCTGATAAAAAAGCACTAGAAATAGTAAAACACCATAAACAAGTAAAAATAAAAGTGTTAAAAAAATTTCGCTATATCCAATAAATTTAACTCTACGATGATTATAAATGTAAGTAATGCTGAAAGTTAGAATTAATCCTAATAAAATTAAAACAACTTTAATAAACTCTGCTTTATCTAAAACAAAAAAACCTTTTAAAGCAAGGACAATCACCAAAAAAGAAAATAAAAAAGAAAAACGGAATAAAAACATATTAGGATAATGAAACCCTTGCCAAAATAAATTTAACCAATCAATATAGAAACTAGCAACTAAAAGACAAAATAAAAGACCATAACCTAGTTTTTCGCTCCAAGCAATTTTTTTAGAAAGAAAGAAAAAAAACATAAATATCAATGGAAAAAGACCGATATAAACGAAAGGTAAAGCATGAAATTTTGTTGTATCATACGCGCCAATAAAATTCTTTAATGGAAGTGACCAGATGCAAACATCTTCTGTAAAAAAGCTCTCCACTTTACTAAGCTTTTCTCCGTTTTCACGTAAATCCATATACATAGGTAGAATCATCACCATAGAAGCAATTCCTGATAGAATCGATGTTCTAAGATATGCAAAAATACGCACTTTATATACTGACCAATGAATAAAAAGCTGCACACAAAAATATAAAAAACTAAATACACCAATCATAAAACCTGTATAGAAGTTAGAGATAAATAAAAAAAGATAGCTAACAAACAAGAGCCCTTGCTTTTGTTTTTCCAAAACACGATGGATTCCTAAAATTATTAGTGGCAACCAAATAAAAGCATCTAACCACATAATAATTTCAGAATGCGCCATCACAAAACTCATCAAAGCATAAGATGTTGAAAAAGCAATCAAGACTGGAGAATATAAAGAAAAACGGTTTTTTGCAAAAAGATAAAAGGCAAAGCCAGCACTCCCAATCTTTAATAGTGTAATTAAATATAGGGCATCAGGAATGTTTTGATTATCGAAAAAAAAGACGATCGGAGTAAAAATTCCACCCAAATAGTAAGAGACTAAGGTTAAAAAATTTAAACCTAAAGAAGCGTTCCATGTATATAAAAAATTTTGCTTGCCATGTAAGACATTATTAAAACTTGCATGGAAATTAGAAAATTGTGAAAAAGAATCACTTGCCATAATACTTCGAGCGCTTTTTAAGTAAATTCCTAAATTATAGTAGCAAATACCAGCAATAAGTACTGGGAAAAGAAAACTTAGTAAATACCACTTACCTTTACCTTTTAGCCAGAAAAATACTTTTGTTTTAAAAAAATTACACTTCATAATTTTAATATCCTTATTTTTAATCTCACTCTTGAAATTTTATGATATATTAATCAATAAATCTACTGAATATAGTTGATTGTACAAAGAACGGAGATCTTTATGAAGTTTTTCAGAACAAAAAAAATTCCTCAAGAATTAGAAACAACGCAATTAAATCGTAATTTAAAGACAACAGACTTATTAATCTTAGGAATTGGTGCAATTGTCGGTACCGGTATTTTTACTATTACAGGAATTGCTGCTAGTGAATATGCAGGGCCAGCCTCAAGTTTATCTTTTTTAATAACATCAGTGGCAGTGGGAATTTCTGGCTTATTTTATGCTGAGTTTGCCTCGCGCATCCCTGTAATAGGTGGGCCTTATGCTTATCTTTATTCTGTCTTAGGAGAAGGGATTGCCTGGGTAACCGGCTGGTTAATGATTGTAGAATTTATACTTGCGACTTCAAGTGTTGCTTCTGGTTGGGCGGGATATTTACAAGGTTTGCTCAATTCCTTAGAAATTTACTTGCCAAAGGCTTTACGTGCTTCTTTTGATTTAAAAAATGGCACATATGTAGATATTCTAGCTATGCTGGTTTTATTTTTTGTAACTCTTTGGGTTTTACAGGAGGCTAAAAAAATGTTGCGTTTAAATCATTGGATGATCTACGTAAAATTTGGTATTATTGCTTTATTTGTTGTCGTAGGAATTTTTTTTATTAGATTAGAAAACTGGGTGCCTTTTATGCCTTATGGATTTATTGGTAAACATGGTAAAGGCGGAGTTATGGCTGGTGCTGCCTTAGTATTTTTTGCCTATTTGGGGTTTGAGTCTGTCCCTATGGCTGTTGAAGAGGTTGATAATCCACAAAAAAGAATTCCTCAAGGTGTGTTAGGTTCCATTACATTAGCAGCAGTGTTTTATATTATTGTTACTTTAGTGCTTACGGGCATTGTCTCTTTTGACAAACTAAAAGGAATCAAAGATCCTGTAGCTTACGCAATGCGTACTATAAATCAACCGCTAATAGCATCGATTATTTCAATTGTAGCCGTTTTAACCTTATTAACCGTTTGCATTTCAATGTTATATAGTTTATCCCGATTAATTTATGCGATTAGTAAAGACGGTTTATTGCCAAAATCATTACAAAAAGTGGATCGCAAAACTCATGTTCCCAAAAATGCGACCTTTGTGGCGGGTGGCTTTTCCATGATTTTTGCTGGGATTGTTCCTTTAAATTTATTAGCAGAATTTGTTAATATAGCAACACTAATGTATTTAATCTTTATGGCCATTGGGATTATTATTTTACGAAAAAAATTTGGTAAACCAAATCAAGGAGAGTTTAAGACGCCGTTAGTTCCTATACTGCCTATTCTTTCCATTATAATTAGTGGCTATTTAATGTTTCGTTTGCAAATTATAACTTGGATTGTCTTTACCGTTGCTTTAGCGTTAGGTTTTATCATTTACTTTTGCTATGGACGTACACATTCGCTGTTAAATGAGAAAAAGTAGATAGTTAATTAAAAACTTTTGTCAATGTTTCTAATAATGTAGATACAGGAATAATCTTTATTTCAGAAAATTTATCTAATTCCTGCAAATGATTTTTTGGAATATAAATTTTACAAAATCCTAACTTTTCTGCTTCTTTTATCCGTTCGTTGATGCGATTTACTCGTCTAATTTCACCAGTTAAACCAATTTCGCCAACAAAACATTCATCAAAAGATGTTCCTTTTTCCTTATAGCTAGAAGCAATAGCAATAGCAACAGCTAAGTCGATATCAGGTTCATTTAAGCGCACGCCACCAGCTGCTTTTAAAAACGCATCCTGATTTTGCAATAAAAGATTTGCTCGTTTTTCAAGAACAGCCATAATCAAGGCAGCACGATTGTAATCCACCCCTGTAGTTGTTCTTTTAGCATTACCAAAAATTGTGGGAGATACCAAAGCTTGAATTTCTACTAAAATAGGACGTGTTCCTTCTAAAGCAACAACAATTGCTGAACCCGTTGCTCCATCTAATCTTTCTTCTAGAAAAATCTCAGACGGGTTAATAACTTCTTTTAATCCATCTTGACTCATTTCAAAAATGCCAATTTCATTTGTTGAACCAAAACGATTTTTCACAGCACGCAAAATACGAAAATTATGATGACGTTCTCCTTCAAAATAAAGAACGCTATCAACCATATGCTCTAACATTCTAGGACCAGCAAGGGAACCTTCTTTGGTGACATGGCCAACAATAAAAATGGCAATATTATTTATTTTGGCTAATTGCAATAATTCGGCTGTAACTTCACGGATTTGTGAAACTGAACCTGCAATACTGGACACTTCAGGCTGTATCATTGTTTGAATGGAATCGATAATGACATAATTTGGTTGCAATTTTTTCATTTGCATGCGAATATCTTGCATATTGGTTTGCGTATAGATGTAAAATTCATTTTCTATACTACCTAAGCGCTCGGTACGCATTTTTATTTGCTGAGCAGATTCTTCGCCGGATATATATAAAACCAATCCTCCCGTTTGTGCTAATTGCTTAGAAACTTGTAAAAGAAGTGTTGATTTTCCAATACCTGGATCTCCGCCGATTAAAACAAGTGAACCAGGTACGACACCTCCTCCTAATACGCGATTAAATTCCTCTAATTTTGTTTTTACACGCGGTGTTTTATTTGCTTGAATCTCATTTAAAAGCAATGGCTTTGTCTTTTCGCCAGTTAAAGAAATGCGAACAAGATGTGGAGAGTCCTCTTCTTTTATAATTTCTTCCACTAAGCTATTCCACTCTTTACAATTTGGACAACGACCTAAATACTTTGGTGAAATATATCCGCATTGTTGGCATAAAAATTGCATTTTTCCCTTTTTTACCATATTATTCCTTTCTAAATTGGCTTTACTTTTATTTCAACACTTCTAAAAATTGAAGGACCATTTTAGCTGATTTTTCTCCTGCTTCAATAATAAACTCATCAAAATTTACGGTTGCATTCTCATCAGCTGTATCACTAATAGTTCTAACAATCAAACAGCCAATCCTAAATTGATGGGCAACTTGAGAAATTGCGGCTCCTTCCATTTCAACAGCAAGTGCTTTAGGAAAATGTTTTTTTATGTCTTTAATTTTATCAAGATTATTAACAAAAGAATCTCCTGTGACAATTAAACCTAAATTAACTGGTTGATTCATTTTTTCGGCTACTTGTTTCATAGAACTTAAAAGATATTTACTGGCTTTAAAGTAAAGTGGTTGTCCTGGCAATTGTCCATAACGATAATTAAAACCTGTAACGTCCACATCAAAATATGCTGTTTCTTCAGATAAAACAACATCCCCAACAGATAAATCTTTACCAATCCCACCAGCAGAACCAGTGTTGATAATAGCTTCTACTTTAAATTCATGAATCAGAAGAGTTGCTGTAATTGCAGATTGAACTTTGCCAATTCCTGATTGGACTAAAATTACTTTATGATTTTTGATTATTCCTTTATGAAAGATAACGCCTGCACACATCCATCTTTGAAGGTTTTTCAAATTTTGTTTGATTATCTTAATTTCTTCCTCCATTGCACCGATAATACCTATTTTCATTTATTATTCCTTTCTAATTTTTTAGAAAAAAATTGCGCATGCTAACAATAAAGCAAGCAACAACCCAATAATAATTATAGCTTTTGTTAAAAATGAACTGCGCTTTCTAATTTCTCTTTTTTCTGCTAAGCGACTTCTTTTAGCTATTTTCTTTTCTTGCTTTTCAAGTTTTTTTCTTTCTTTACGATAAAAATCTTCTCGCTGTTTTTTCTCTTTTTTGCTTTCTTGATTAACTTTTTTGCTAACCTGAGCTAGACGTTGTTGCTCAATTGCACGTAAACGTTTTATATCCTCTCGCGTTAGCCTAGGGTCTTCACCATTCATAAATGCCTCGCAATTGCTTTATTTCCCAAAATTTTAAAGCTATAACGGTTTTAGCATCATAAATTAATTTATCTTTTTCAGCTTGTTTTGCTTCTTCAAAGGTCAATTCATAAATTTCTAGGATTTCATCTTTATCTTTTGGTCGTGGACTTACTTGTTTTTCTAGATCTGTGGCAAAATAAAGGTGTAGTATTTCGTTACAAAAACCAGGAGTCATATAAATTTCCGTAAGTTTACAGAATTTTTTTGCTTGATAAGCAGTTTCTTCTTCTA
Source organism: Streptococcaceae bacterium (assembly GCA_031269775.1). Lineage (GTDB taxonomy): Bacteria > Bacillota > Bacilli > Lactobacillales > Streptococcaceae > JAIRLR01. The sequence goes on along the minus strand of JAISYQ010000005.1, from coordinate 4,433 downwards.
GCTCTCGTTTGGCTGCGAATTCTAGATCATCATACTCATCGATCTCAATTTTTCCAGCAGGAATTTCTAATAATGTTTTTTCAAGAGGTTTACGAAATTGTTTTACCAAAACCATTTTTCCTTTTTTAGTAATAGGGATAACTGCAACTGCGCCTTGGTGAAAAACCAATTCGCGTTTAGTAACACCAAGATTATTAGGTAATTTTACTTCATCTTCAACCACATGAATAATTTTTCCTTTAAATATTTCGCGGCGCTGAATGGTTTTTTCTTCAAAATCCAACTTAACCCCTCCGTTTTTTTAGTCTATTTACTTATCGTTTATTCTAATGGAAAGTGCTAAAAAAAGCACGAAAGTTTAGTTTTCTTCAAAAATTAGTTTAAATTTTTAGAAATAACTATTGATTTTTGTTCTAAAATTATTCGTCGATTCAAACTTAAAAGAAGATTGAAAAATAGATGTTTTAAAGGTAAGATTAAAAAATAAATGATCGCAAAAAATAAAGGAAAAAAAATGTACAATTTAGGCAATTTTATAAAGATGAAAAAGCCGCATGTTTGTGTGGTAAAGGAAACGAAAAAAAAGGCAAATTGTTGGGAAATTATTCGTATGGGTGCAGATATTAAAATTGAATGTACTAATTGTCATCGTATTGTCATGATGACGCGTCATAATTTTGAAAAACGTTTAAAGAAAATTTTATCTAATTGAATTGAAAGGAAGAATAATTCAATGGCTTTAACAGCTGGAATTGTTGGCTTGCCAAATGTCGGTAAATCAACACTATTTAATGCAATTACTAAAGCAGGGGTAGAAGCTGCTAATTATCCTTTTGCAACAATTGAGCCAAATGTGGGAAGAGTAGAAATCTTTGATGCTCGTCTTAAGCGAATCACCGAGTTGATTAACCCTAAAAAGACAGTTCCAACCACCTTTGAATTTACAGATATCGCAGGAATTCTCAAAGGTGCATCAAAAGGTGAAGGATTAGGTAATAAATTTTTAGCAAATATTCGTGAAGTTGATGCGATTGTCCATGTAATACGTGTCTTTGATGATGAGAATATTACGCATGTAAGAGGGTGCGTTAATCCTTTAGAAGACATTGAAACGATTAATCTTGAGTTGATTTTAGCGGATTTGGAATCTATCAATAAACGCTACGTGCGAATTGAAAAAATGGCAAAAACAAAAGATAAAGATGCCGCATTTGAATTTGCCATATTACAAAAGATTAAACCAGTTTTAGAAGCAGGATACTCTGCTCAAAGCATTACTTTTACTGAGGAAGAAAAAGCAGTTGTTAAGCGTTTATTTCTATTAACCATAAAGCCTGTGATTTATGTTGCAAATGTCGCAGAGGATCAAATTAAAGAAGCCGATTCGCTTAACTATGTTCAGCAGATTTGTGAATTTGCTCAAAAGGAGAAAACCGATATGGTAGTGATTTCTGCACGCGTAGAAGAAGAGATTGCTGGGCTAGATGAAGAAGAGGAAAAGCAAGAATTTTTGGAAGCTTTAGGTTTGGCAGAATCTGGTTTAAATCAATTAACAAAAACCGTATATCATTTGCTTGGACTTAGTACTTATTTTACAGCAGGTAAAAAAGAGGTACGCGCTTGGACCTTTCGCCGCGGAATGAAAGCGCCACAGGCTGCTGGCATTATTCATTCTGATTTTGAACGTGGCTTTATTCGTGTTGAGACGATTTCTTTTGAAGATTTAGATAAATATGGTAGTTACCAAGTTGTAAAAGAAAATGGTCGTCTTCGTTTAGAAGGAAAAGATTATGTGGTACAAGATGGAGATATTATGGAATTTCGCTTTAATGTTTAATCTATTTACATTTAATGGAAAGGTAAGTGTGCTATGGAAGAGAAATTGCATGAATTAAAAGAGCAAGTAAAAAAAAATTTATCACAATTAACTAAACGTAATGGAAGTTATATTTTTCAACTGCGCAAAGCAATGAAAGTAGCCAACTACTCAGAAATCGAAGAAATTAAAATCTTAAAAAACCTCCTTCCTAAATTGCTTGATGCTCAGAAAAAAGGACAAACAGCGCGTCAGCTATTTGGCACAGTTGCTAATTGTATGTCAACATTTAAGAGTAAGTCTGTAGTAGCAAAAAATGATAAAGCGCTATTTATGTGGTTAGATAGCACTTTACTTATGTTGGGCTTACTTTCTACGATGACGACAATTATGAATTTTTTTGCTAAAAATAGAGAAGTTAAGGGAAATGGTGTTATAACTTTGCTGGTTATGGCAGCAATTGGTGGTTTTGTTTTTTTAGTAATGTATCATTTATTTTATAAATATGAAAAACCAGGAGCAGATCTTTCAACAAAGCCACGTTGGTGGGTGTCAATGTTAATTTTATTAGGATCAATGCTTGTCTGGATGCTTTTAATGTCTTTAACAACAATTTTGCCAAGCAACTTAAATCCGATTTTATCAAAAGAAGTGATGCTACCTTTAGCAGTGCTTTCTTTAGCTGGCTGGCGGATATTTCATAAAAAGTTTAATGTCGAATCTTCTTTTGTATCAGTAAAAAAACAATAGAGTAGAAAAAGGAGCGTGTTTTTTGTATATGTCAAATTGGGAGATGAAATTTTTAAAAAAAGGATATACTTTTGATGATGTTTTATTAATTCCTGCTGAATCTAATGTTTTACCACAAGAAGTGGATACAATTACTCAATTATCTGATAATTTACAATTAAATATTCCAATTCTTTCAGCCAGTATGGATACGGTAACTACGCATAAAATGGCGATTGCTATAGCACGTCAAGGCGGTCTTGGAGTTATTCATAAAAATATGACAATTGCTAAGCAAGCAGATGAGGTTTTAAAAGTAAAACGATCTGAAAATGGAGTCATTTTGGATCCATTTTACCTAACGCCTGAGAATTCGGTACAAGCTGCTGAAGATTTGATGCATAAATATCGAATTAGTGGTGTGCCAATTGTAAAAACACTTAAAGATCATGAATTAGTTGGGATTATAACAAATCGTGATTTGCGTTTTATTTCAGATTATACCCAAACAATTAAAGATGTTATGACGCGCGAAAAATTAGTAACAGCTCCGGCAGGAACGTCTTTAAAAGAAGCAGAGTCATTATTGCAAAAATATAAAATTGAAAAATTACCATTGGTAGATGAAAAGGGTCGTTTAACTGGTTTAATTACCATTAAGGATATTGAAAAAGTAATTGAATTTCCAAAAGCGGCCAAGGATAGTCATGGACGCCTTTTAGCAGCAGCAGCAGTAGGAGTTAGTGCGGATATTTTTGAGCGTGTAGAAGCTTTGTTTAATGCAGGAGTAGATGCAATTGTGATTGATACTGCTCACGGGCACTCTATTGGTGTTTTGCGTAAAATTAAAGAAATTCGCGCAAGATTTCCTGATAAAACTTTAATTGCCGGCAACATTGCAACTGCTGAAGGTGCCAGGGAGCTGTATAAAGCAGGTGCTGATATTGTCAAAGTAGGAATCGGACCAGGATCAATTTGTACAACGCGGGTGATTGCTGGCGTAGGTGTTCCACAATTAACAGCTATTTATGATGCGGCAAGTGTTGCGCGTGAATATGAAAAGACCATTATTGCTGATGGAGGAATTAAATATTCTGGCGATATTGTCAAAGCTTTAGCTGCTGGAGGGCACGCAGTAATGCTTGGATCAATGTTAGCAGGATGTGATGAATCTCCTGGTGAATTGGAAATTTTTGAAGGCCGTCGTTTTAAAGCATATCGTGGCATGGGCTCTCTTTTTGCTATGCAAAAAGGATCAAATGATCGCTATTTTCAAGATGAAGTAAATGAAGCTAAAAAGCTGGTTCCTGAAGGAATCGAAGGGCGAATTGCATACAAAGGTTCACTCCAAGATATTATCTTTCAAATGCTTGGTGGGCTTCGTGCAGGCATGGGTTATGTGGGAGCCGCTAATTTATATGATTTGCGTGAAAATGCACAATTTGTTGCAATGTCTGGGGCAGGTTTGATTGAATCTCATCCGCATGATGTCCAAATAACAAAAGAAGCACCTAATTATTCAGTCAAACGTTAAATTTTGCAGAAGTCTTAAATTTAGGATTTATGATATTTAAGTTTGTGAGAAAAATTTATAAATTAGACTTTAAATAAATTAAAGGAGGTGAAAAGTTATGGAAAAAGATTTAAGAAAAGCTACCGTTGACTTTGATTTCTTAGAAGATGTTGAAGAAATCATAACTCCAGGTCATCAATGGGGAGTGAGTGGCTCATTGTTGTATACTTTCTTCTCATCCTAATGGCTTAGTATTTTGTTGCTAGAGATTTGTGATAAGCATTCTCCTAATAGCTAAACAAAGCAGTTTAGCTATTAGGAAATTTTATTTTTTCTATTTGTCTTCGTAAAAATTAACTTATTTAATTTAATTTG
>JAISYQ010000003.1 GCA_031269775.1 Streptococcaceae bacterium | reverse complement strand
TATAACTTTTCAAGGCATCTTTGTTAAATCATTGAATTCCACCTGGAGTCGCCTCCATTGCCTTAACTAATTTCTTATATGACGCTACATTGAAATATGGATAAATTTTTTTTATGATGTTATCAAGTTCTTTCCAAGAACTTCCCGGATTTTCAAGCCGACTTATTTCTTCGGGAAATAATGGCATTTCTGCGTAATTACGTGCTTTTTCAAATTTTTCAAGTTTAACTGGCTGTTTTGATTGCCAATGTACTTCAAATTTTTCAAAAAATTCTCTTAATTTTGGGGATTCTTTTTGATAATTTTCAAAGACTTTTACGTTAAATAATCGAATTCCACCTGGCATATAGCTTATTGAATCATACAACTTATCAAATGGTTTCATACGTGCATCTAAATCTGGATATAGATAAATTTTTCTTATGATACTATCAAGTTCTTGCCAACAAGTTTTTGGATCTAAAAGCCGGGCCATTTCGTTTTCGCTACCATCTGGCGTTTGTAGGAACATACGTGCTTCTTCCTCAGTAAACGCAGCACATTCTTCAGAAACACTAAAAACTGATAGAACTTTTGTATTTTTCTTCATATATCCACCACCTTATTAAAATCATACAAAATGATAGAAAACGTTTTCTAACAGTCGCATTATACTAATCTCCTATTTTTTGTTAATAACACAAGATAGCAAAATTTTGCACACGCATCTTAGATACTTTTAAAAAGTAGCACGAAATTGTAAAAATAAGCGGAAGTGTTGCTTTTATTCGACAAGAAAAAAACACAATTATACCAAATTTACTGTAAGGACGTAGCAAAAAAGTAAAACTAAAAGGAAGGCTATAAAGAGGCTTTTTGATGAAATATCAGAAAAAGAACATAATTTTCACATCAGAGTTTGGGAACAGATCTATTAAACTATCCCCATACCAATTTTCCATCCACAAAAGTCATCATTGTCTTTGCTTTAACTCTCCATCCTAGAAATGGCGTATTATATCCTTTTGATTCAAAATTTTTTGCATCAATCACATATTCATGATCTAAATTCATCACTGTGATATCTGCTGGGTGCCCAATCTGTATGCTCCCACCAGTCATTTTAAAAATTTTTGCTGGATAAGTAGACATTAAACAAATCAACTTCTCTAGCGTTAAAATTTTCTTTTTAACAAACTGAGTATACATTAATGAAAATGCTTGCTCCAAACCAACGATGCCAAAGGCTCCATTTACAAAATTTGTCTTCTTCTCAGACACCATATGTGAAGCGTGATCAGTTGCAATTATATCAATCGTACCATCAAGTAATCCTTCAATCAAAGCCTCTTGATCAGCTTTACTAGGAAGTGGCGGATTCACCTTCCAAATAGCACTATCTGTCAAAATATCCTCATCCGTTAACAACAAATGATGCGGCGCTACTTCACAAGTTACATGAATACCTATTTCTTTAGCCTTGCGAATCATCTGCACTGTCTCTTTGGTAGAAAGATGACAAACATGATAATGACAACCAGTAGCTTGAGCTAATAGTAAATCTCTAGCCACTTGCGAACTTTCCACAACTGATAAAATTCCTGGTAATTTAAGCTTCACAGCACGTTCTCCAGCACGCATTACACCTCCATTTAATAAACTATTATCCTCAGTATGTGCGACAATTGCTTTTTGAACTTTAAAAGCAGCAATCATAGCGCGATACATAACTCCTGCTGTTTGAATTCCTGAACCATCATTAGAAAAATTCCAAGCTCCAGCTGCTTTTAGCGCTTCAAAGTTGACCAATTCCGTTTCAAATTCACGATTTTTTGTAATTGGTGCATATTGATGAACTTTCACTACGCTATCTTGTTTAATTTTCACCAGCATCTTCTGCATTTTTTCAGGTGTATCTGGTGTTGGATTAACATTTGGCATCGCGCACACTTGTGTAAAGCCACCATGCGCAGCTGCTAAACTTCCCGTTTTTATCGTTTCTTTGTTTTCAAAGCCTGGCTCACGCAAATGAACATGAACATCAATCAAACCTGGTATTACAAGGTTTCTTTTGACATCATACACCTTATCAAAAAAAATAGATTGCTTTTCGAAATCTTTCCCAATCGCATAAATCACATCATCTTCAAGCCAAACTTCGCCAACAATCAAATCATTGTCTTTATAAATAATTTGAGCATTTTTAATTAATATTCTCATAGAATGCATGTACCTCTTTTTTATAAAAAAACATTCAAATCTCTATTGTTGTGTATCTGCACATTTAATCGTTTAAACTTAATATTCATTTATTAATTTCAAAAAGTTATACTTTTTTTTCCTTCTCTCAAAAATTGTTCATAATCATTTAACTAAAAAATTTGCAAATAATGAGAATCAGGCTTCTTATTCCACTGGCAATTCCACTTCACCATTAAAATCAATATTTAATGTTTCTTCATGCTTTTCATTTGCAAAATTATCTATTCCAGATGCTTCTTTTAAATTGTTTTCAAATTCTAAAAAATTATCGTCATTATTACTATTTTCCAAAATATCTCTTAATAATTCATTACTTGAAGGCAAAGCAGTGGTTAGTGGCATTAATAATTCATCCCATTCTTTTGATTTAACTGTTTGCAGTTGAGATTCCATCATCAATATCAATTGCTGATGAAAAAAACGCGCTTTCTTTTTCAATTCATCCGTATCTATTCTTAATTTATTAGCGTCTTCTGTTGCTTTAAATAGTATCTTTTCAGCTTTTTGCGTTGCCTCTTCAACTATTTGTTTAGCTTTTACTTGTGCAGCTGTACGCTGAGTATTAGCTTCTTGTTCTGCTGATTTAACAATTACATTTGCTTGATCATTTGCTGTTGCTTTTACTTTATCTGCTGTATCTTGAGCGACTATAATCGATTTATTTAAAGCATCTTTTAATTTATTAAAATACTCTAGTTTTTCTTTAGAATGTTTTAAACTTTTTTCTAATTCATGATTTTTTTGCTTTAACAATTCATAATCATGTACAACTTGATCTAAAAAATCATCAACTTCATCTTGATTATAACCACGCATTCTCGTACCAAAAATTTTATTTTGAATATCTAATGGTGATAATGCCATTTTTTACACCTCACGTAAATATATTTGCTTTTCTTTCAATTGCGAAATAAATCATAAAAGAATTTTCACAACAACATAATCGCTATAAACGCAAGACCTCTTTGTGCAAACCAAATAATGCCACCCAATACCAAAATCGAAAAATCCATTCCTGCAAACTGCAAAGGCAATTTTCGAATATATGATAATAAAGGTTCTATTATCATAGCTAATATGCTATATAATTTCGTTTGCGTTGCATTATAAAACCAGCTCATTAAAGCGTAAATAAATAAAATTATTAAATAAAGATCCAGTGCTTTGATGAGCAATAATAAAATACTAGAAATGAGCATTACTTTCTCCAATTAATTAACATTTGCTTGATTTAATAAGCTCCGAGCAATATCTCCACTGATTTCCATATTACTAGGTGTCAGCAAAAAAATCTCATTATCAATACGCTGAATATCCCCATCTAAAGCAAAAACAGCTCCTGTTAAAAAATCAATCACTCGAGAAGCAGCAACTTCTTCCATTAAGTGAAAATTAACTAAAACAGCTTCTTTAGCAAGTAAAAGATTTGCTACATCTAAAACTTGCGAATATACACGAGGCTCTTTGATAGCAATTTTAAAAAATCCTTCTTCTTCTTTTATTTTAGATCGCATTTTTTGTTCAGAATTTATCCGACTTTGCACCCTGTAAGAAGAAGCATTAGATTGCACTTTTTGTGCTGCCTGCTGCATAGATACTACATTACTACCTTTAAGATGTGAGATAGAATCTTTTTGTTTTGATGAAGATCCAGTATGGCGCAACCCTACTTTGGCATACCCATTATTTTGAATTTTTGGTATAGCATTATTAGAATTATGATTTTTTAAAGAAAATCTAGCCTCTTTTTTTTTCGTTCCATAAATACTACTTCTTGTTAATTTCTCTTTACGTTGCGTGCGATAATAAGAAGGTTGCAATTTTATGGGAGATTTAGCTTTTTGCGATTGTTTTTTTCGCATATCATTTTCATATTCATCAATATCAGATTCAAAATCATCAAATTCTGATTCAGAATCTAAACCAAAAAATTTTGATATTTTATTTAAAAATGATGATGCCATCTTTTTCCTCCTACTTATTTATTAGAGCCTGTGTTAACGACGACGACGATAAAAAGCTGGTGTATTTTCTTCATCTTCAACTTTTGTTTCCTCATCTTTTTGAAAAATTTCTATTTCCTTTTTTTCAAGTGAATCAAATTGAACATTATCAATATTTTGCCGCACATTATTATCACGACGAATATCCCAATTTTTAAACGGCGATTGTTCTTTTTTTGCATCAATTGCTAAAGAAGTTGGTTTAGCACCATTATCTAAAATAGGACTTTTTTTAACAGCAGCGCTCATTTGCGCTTTTATATGAGATTCTTTATGGGCATTAGTATTTCCCTTGCGTGAATCATCAATACCTGTTGCTACGACTGTTACACGAATTTCATCCTCAAGATTTTCATCAATTGAAGTTCCTAATAAAATATTGACATCATTTCCTGCAGCAGCAGAAACAATCTCTGATGCATCTTTAGCTTCAAGTAAGCCAAGATCTAAGCCACCTGTAACATTAAGCAAAACATTCTGTGCACCAGAAATCGAAACTTCTAGTAGTGGTGATTGAATAGCACGCTTTGTTGCTTCAATTACACGTTCTTCTCCAGAAGCATAACCAATCCCCATCAAAGCACTACCTTGATCAGTCATAACCGTTTTAACATCGGCAAAATCCAAATTAATAAAACCTGGTGCTGTTATTAAATCAGAAATTCCTTGCACTCCTTGACGCAAAACATTATCTGCCTCGCGCAGCGCTTCTAACATCGTTGTCTTTTTATCAACAATTTCTAATAAGCGATTATTAGAAATAATCAGTAAAGTATCCACATACTCTTTAAATTCAGCAATTCCTTCTGCGGCAAATAAACTACGCTTTGGCCCTTCAAAACTAAACGGACGAGTAACAACACCAACTGTTAACGCACCTAAATCTCTAGCAAGGCGAGCTACTACAGGAGCCGCTCCTGTTCCTGTTCCACCCCCCATGCCAGTCGTAATAAAAACCATATGAGCACCGGACAACACATCTTTTATTTCAGCTTCTGATTCTTCAGCTGCTTTTTCCCCAATTTCTGGATTAGCACCTGCTCCTAAACCATTAGTTAATTTAGGTCCTAATTGAATATGATTTTCAGCTTTATTACGATCTAAGGCTTGCCTATCTGTATTTGCTGCGATAAATTCAACACCTTCAACACCAGCATCAATCATATTATTAATGGCATTTCCACCGCCACCACCAACACCTACTACTTTAATAAGTGCTCCATCTTTTATTTTCATATCCAATGAAATATCCATGAAATACTTCTCCTTTTCTACATCTAGGTATTTAATTTACATTACTTGAAATTTTTAATCAAACATCTCGCTCCATTTATTTTTAATCCATTGAACAAGATTTTCTCCTTTTTCAAAAGTTTCTTCTTCATGGTAATCATCAGAATTATTCTGTTGATAAACATTTTGCTCTAAATTATTCTCTATAGGTTGATCTGCATAATTATTATTGTTTGCTACCGGCATAAAACGTTCACTAACTTTGGTACTTTCAACAATATAATTAATTTCTGTTAAATTAGCAGCATATTCTACCAATGCAATAACATTGGAAAAAACTGGATTTCTTAGTCCTATATGATTTGGCACATAAAGCTTAACATTTACATTAAAAATATCTTGTGCTAATTCAATAATTCCTGGAATACTAGCTGCACCACCTGTGATAACAATCCCACCAGGTAAGTCAAAAACATTTAAAGATGTCAAAATTTCTTTTGCTTGCAATAAAATCTCCTCTAATCGCGCTTTAATAATTTCTGATAAATATCGTTCATTTACTTTAACAGATTCACTCTTGCCAATAACATCTACCGGAAATGCTTCAACTTCAGATGCATGTTCTGGATACGCATTTCCATAATTAATCTTTAATGCTTCAGCACTATTATAAGAAGTATTTAAAACAACGGAAATATCTTTTGTAATATTTTCGCCACCTTCTTGATCAACTGCTGAAAATTTTAATTCTTTATCATACATTACCGCAGTTGTCGTTTGCCCACCACCAAGATCAAACAAAATAGTGCCAAACTCTTTTTCCCCATCAACAAGAATCGCCTCTGCCAAAGCTAACGGAGAAATTACTAGTCCATCTACATGAAAACCTGCTTTTTCAACGGCAGCTTGAACGTTATGGACAATTGTCTTAGGACCAGTAAATAAAATCCCTGACATCTCCAAGCGCACACCAATCATGCCACGAGGATCATGAATACCTTCAAAACCATCTACTGTAAACTCTTGTGGAAACAATGTAATAATTTGTCGCTCAGGCGCAATAGAACGAACCATCGCTGCCATTGCCACATTAAACACATCTTCATCGGTAATCTCTTTTGAATTTGCACTTACCGCAATCATTCCACTACAACGCTCCCATTGCAAAGAAGTAGCAGGTAGCCCAACATAAACATTATTAATCTTAAGCCCTGCTTTTTCTTCTGCCTGAGCGATAGCACGCTTAATTGAATCAACAGTCTTATCGATATCAATAATAATACCACGACTTAATCCTTTTGATTTTGCATTTCCTACACCTATAATATTCATTTGATCATCAATATACTCAGCAACAATAACCTTAACAGACGTTGTTCCAATATCAAGGCCTGTATATAAACCTGTTTTAGCCATTAATTAGGAGACCTCCACTTCAATTTAACTTCAAATGTTCACTATCTCAACCAAACAAATTCACCTAATTTGACCGTTCTTCATACCTTTGCATTTTATCATAACTTAATGCTTTCAAGAAGTTTTTTATTTAAAATCTTTATGAAAAAATCTTTAATTTTTCATCCTCCATCCAAATTTTTGTTTTTTTCTGCCTCTTTCTTTTTAAAAAATGGATACGAGTAAGCTCCTACTTCCATATTAATAACTCCATTCTTCCTCATTTTTTTTACAATATTAGGATAAAAATTCAATCGAGAGCTAATATTCTCAGAAGAAATTTTTACTTCATTGCCATCTTTCATAGAAAGAATCACCAAATTTGGATTGAATGATGTCGGGGTCAAGGTAATATATGTAATTAATGAACGCAACGAATCTTTTAATTTAGAGCATTGTTTCATTACTGATAGAATTTCTTTTTTGTTTTTATTAAAATTTTTTAATTTTGGTAGATCTGCTTTTGGCTTTTCTATTGATTCATTCATCAACCTACCTGTACTTAAAATCGGTCGATATTTCTGACTTTTTTGATCAACTTCATATGCAGCTTCGCGATACTCTGCCACCTCAATTATAAATTGATTAATTCCTGAAATTTTTATCTTAGCAAAAGATACACGCGGGCTAAATTTTTTAATATTCCTTTCATATGTACTTTTTTTAAAAAATTGTTTTAAAATTCCTTTATTTTTTGCAAGTTTTGATGCCTTAATAATTTCTGCTTTTGATAAATTAACAACACCTCGTACCTTTATTTTTTCTAATTTACTAAAAGGAGAAATAAAATATAGCATAAACAAAATTGAAAAAATAAACACACTAAAAATTAATAAAAGCTGCTTAATCAGCTTTTTATTCCGTTGTCTTTTTAATTTTGGTAATCTTTCTTGAAATGATTTATAAGATTTTTTTTTTCTCTTTTTAACTTTCTTTTGATTTACATCATCGTGTACTAATACTTTTTTGTAATAAAGTTGATCTTTTTCTTGGTTTAATTGCCATGAACTCTTTTCACTTTGAGCATTCATAAGTTTTTGATGCATCTTTTGCCAAGGTGTTAATTTAGATGGATTATTTATTGCTTGTGAATTTGTTATTTCAGTTTTCTTATTCTTATCACTCACAAAAAGTTCTCCTCTCATAGAGGTCTGTTAACAGACCTCTAATTCTAATTCATTATAGATTTCTTTGTAAGCTTTTCAACAACATCTAATAATCGCTTAGATGCATCGAAAACTCCTTCATTTTTTGATGCGACTGCCATTTGCTTGCGAAGTTTAGAATCTAGTAAAATCTCATCAATTGCTGATACCAAACGATCAACGTTTAAATCTTGATCAGCAATTTTTTTAATAGCACCCACATTTACCAAACTTTGTGCATTTTTGGTTTGATGATCATTAGTCACAAAGGGGCTAGGAATAAGAATTCCTGGCAAACCAAGGCTTGTCATTTCAGCTATAGAAGTTGCTCCAGCTCGAGTTACTATTAAATCGACATTTGCTAAAACTTCAGCCATTCTCTTTATATATGGAACGATACGAACATTTTTCATCTGCATTTCTGCTTGTTTAAATTTTTTTTGAAATTCTTTATAATAACGCTCTCCTGAAGCATACAATACTTGGTAATTTTTTTCAGCAAATTGAGTTAAGGCTTCAACCAAAGTCTGATTGATTTTTAAAGCTCCGCGACTACCACCAAAAATTACGACTGTTAAAAGCTTAGGATTTAAATCATATCTTTTCAAAAGATCTGACTTTTTTACATCAAATACTTCTTGAGCCCTTGGATTTCCTGTGAAAATAACTTTACCTTTAGGAAAATGCTGTTTCACACAATGAAAAGAAATGGCTACTTTATCTACATAATAACTTAAAATTTTATTAGTTATACCAGGAATGCTATTTTGCTCGTGAATTACCGTTGGGACATTAAGTTTTGTTGCTGCATAAAGGACAGATCCTGCAACATAGCCGCCCATTCCCAAAACAATATCTGGCTTAAAATTTTTAATTAATACTTTAGCCTGTTTGACACTTTCTAAAAATAAATAAATCGTCCGTAAATTTTTCCATGTAAATGAACGCTTAAAACCTTGAGCGTTAATAGTTTTAAAAGGAATATCAAAATCTGGAACAATCTTAGACTCTAATCCCTTTTTAGTTCCTATATATAAAATTTTAGTTTCGGGATTTACTTTTTGTACAAATTTAAGAAAAGAAAGAGCAGGGTAAATATGTCCACCTGTCCCTCCACCTGCTATCATAATTTTCATTTGATATTACCTTATTTTTTATATTCTTTTATTTTCTGTACTTCTTTCATAAATTTTTCACCACGAATCTCAAAATTTTGATATTGATCCCATGAAGCATTAGCAGGAGATAATAAAACACTATCCCCATACCTAGAAAGCTCATAAGCTAAAAAAACGGCTGATTCTACATTTTTTGCTTCTTTAATGCACTTAACCCCTGCTAACTTTCCTGCTGCTTTTAATTTTTTTGATGTTTCTCCAAAAACAATCAAAGCTTTTAAATTTTTTAATTCAGGAATTAAGTCATTAAAATCATTTTTGCGATCAAATCCTCCAGCAAGCAAAATCGTTTTTTCATTAACAAATCCACTTAAAGCCATCTTTGTTGCTGAAATATTTGTTGCTTTTGAATCATTATAAAATTTACGACCATTAATTTCCACTACAAACTGCATTCGATGAGTTATTCCGTGAAAATGCTTTAACTCTTTTCGAATAATATTATTACTTACTCTTTTTAGCTTTGCTACCGCAATAGCTGCCAAAGCATTTTCAATATTATGAAGTCCAGGAATTTTAAGTTCTAAAGCAGGCATTATTAGCTCTTTTTTATAAAAGAGACCACCATCTAAAAAGTACGCACCATTAACTTTTTTTCGCGTTGAAAACGGAATCATTGTAGCTTTTGTCTTAGCGGTTAAAGTTAATAATTCATCTTGATCAACATTAACTACTAAAAAATTCTTAATTGTCATATTTTTTTGAATTTGCCACTTAGCATTAACATATTTTTCACGCATTTTATGGTAATCCAAATGAGCAGAATAAATATTAGTAATCACTGCAATTTCTGGTTGAAACTTTGTAATGCCCATTAATTGAAAACTAGAAAGTTCCATCACCAATTCATCAGCACAAGTTGCTCTTTGAGCTACCGTACTTGCTGGAAAACCAATATTTCCAGACAATAAAGCTTTACCTCTCTTGCGCTTTTTATTTAATAAATTGGCAATCATTGTTGCGGTTGTTGTCTTACCGTTAGTTCCAGTAATGGCAAGAATTGGAGCCTTAGAAATTTCATAAGCTAGTTCAACTTCAGTAATAATTGGAATTTTTCTTTTATGTGCACACATAAGCATTGAATTAGTGTATGGAATTCCTGGATTTTTCACAACTAATTCAAAATCCTCTTCCATTAATTTAACTGGATGAGTTCCTACAATTACGCGAACTCCACTTTTCACCAAACTTTGCACTTTAGAATTTTCTTCTATTGATTTAAAATCATTAACCGTTACCATTGCACCTAAATCATTTAATAAAGAAGCTGCACTAATTCCACTACGAGCCAAACCTAAAACTAGCACTTTTTTATTTTTATATGTCAGTATTTTTTTCATTTTGCCACCTTTATCGCATCTTAATGTTTTTATAATTTTCTTTCCAGCATGGATCAATATGATCATAAGCACAAACTTTAATTATTCTGCTTAATTTAAAACAAGTTTAATTGAAATTATTGCTATCGAAAATTATCTTTAAGTGATGGAAGCATTTGTAAAATTTTTATGCATTCGATGCCTTTTTTGTGCAATTTCTTTACTACCAATAAATAAAAATGATAGAATAAATGTACGAGTTAAAAACAAAGAAATATTTTAAAAAAATAAAGCAAGAGGAGTTTATGAATGAAATTAATCAATGTGACAAGCAACCACCCTAGCTTGGTGCTCGATCAACTTGAGAGCACTGATGCACAATTAGTGGAAGTTTATTCATTAGGAAATACGGTTGTCATTTATACAGAAGCGCCACTACATAATGAAATTGTACTAACAAATAAAAGACGTAATATAAGCGACAATGAACTTAAAATTGTTAAAAAATTTTTCAAGCGTAAAATGAAAAATTTTATATATAATGAAAAAGATATAATAATCTCACAAACAAATGGTTTAGTTGAGATCTCTATCTTTCATAAAAATGAATAAATTTCACCCAAAAGTCTGTTTATAATCCTTAGAGCTGTCATGATTTCTAGTAAAATGAATTTTGCTATTATTATCTACATTTTTTGAAATTAGTAAGCTAAAAAGCGAGATTATTCATCGCTAGAGACAAGTAAATAAATTCTTAAGCAATACGTTTGTTTCACATCCTTAAATTTTATTTACGTTTTCTTGCTAACAAGAAAATTGGTGTCCCTTCAAAAGGAAAAGCTTTGCGAATTTGATTTTCCAAAAAACGTTTATAGCTAAAATGCATTAATTCTTCTTCATTGACAAAAATCACAAAAGTAGGAGGTTTAACTGAAACTTGTGTAGTATAAAAAATCTTCAAATGTTTACCCTTATCAGTAGGGGTTGGATTGATCGCAACTGCATCCATCACTACATCATTTAGGACACCAGAAGAAACGCGTAAATTTTGACTGATACTAACTTTTTTGATCAAATCAGGCAGTTTATCTAGTCGCTTTTTTGTTTTTGCTGATACAAAAATAATAGGAGCATAGTTCAAATACTGAAACTCATCACGAATTTCTTGCTCAAATTGTTTCATCGTATTGGGCTCTTTTTTAACCAAATCCCATTTATTAACCACAATGATCATCCCGCGCCCTGCTTTATGCACAAAACCAGCTATCCGCTTATCATACTCACGAATACCCTCATCAGCATTTAAAATCATAAGGACCACATCTGAGCGATCAATAGCTCGCATCGCCCGCATAACAGAATACTTTTCTAATGTTTCATATACTTTCCCACGTTTTCTTATACCTGCAGTATCAATCATTTGAAAATTTTGTCCTGTAAAATCAGTAAAATAAGTATCTATCGAATCTCTTGTTGTTCCTGCTATCGGTGAAGAAATAACACGCTTCTTTCCTAAAATAGCATTAATTAGCGAAGACTTTCCAACATTAGGCCGCCCAATCAAACTAAATTTAATAATATCTGCATTTTCTTTTTCTTCATTTACTGAAAAAAGTTTGACAATCTTTTCTAAAATATCTCCTAAACCAATTCCATGTGAGCCCGAAACAGCAAGTGGATCTCCCAAACCTAAAGAATAAAATTCATAAATATCACTGAACATTTCAGGATTATCAATTTTATTCACAGCTAAAACCACAGGCTTTTTTGAGCGATGCAAAATTTTGGCAGTTAATTCATCCGCATCAGTAACCCCCTCGCGAGAAGATACTACCATCAAAATAACATCCGCTTCTTTGATTGCAATCTGAGCTTGTTGTTTAATCTGTTCCATAAACGGCTCGTCCCCTAGATCAATTCCTCCGGTATCAATCAAATAAAAATGATGATTTAACCACTCTGCACTTGCATAAATCCGATCTCGTGTTACACCAGGAATATTCTCAACAATAGAGATTCGCTCACCGACAATACGATTAAATAAAGTGGATTTACCAACATTAGCTCGTCCAATAATCGCTAAAATTGGCTTTGCCAAAATGTTCACTTCCATTCTCTAAGAATCTATCTCTTCTAATACATCTTCTGTTGAGTTAGTAATAGGTCCAAAAACTTTTAAAGGCCAAAATGCAAATTTTACTTCACCAATAATTTGTTTTTTCTCAATTAGAGTTGTTGTATCCTTCATATCTTTTTTATTCTTTCTGCGATTATCTCCTAATACAAAAAATTTCCTATTAGGAATTTCTTTTATGCCAAATAATTGTTCCAAATTAAAATCAAATGTAAATGGTTCTCCATCAGTTAATTTCTGCTTGGATTCTTCCAAATAAGGCTCATTAACTGCTTTGCCATTTATATAAAGAACATCATCCATAAAATGAATTTCATCTCCAGGTAGACCTATAACTCGTTTGATATATTTTTTTTTAAAATTACAAAAATCCGAAAAAGCCACTATATCAAAGCGTTTAATCTTTGTTAATTTTGATGCTAAAATTCGCTCATTTTTAACCAATAACGGCTTCATATAACCATCATCAATCTTAATTGGCGTAAAAACAAAAAAACGTAATATCGACCAAATAAAAATAATAAAGAGAAGAATTAAACTACCTTGAATAATATCTCTTTTACTCAATTTATTACCCTCCAAAAATTTCTGCTAAAGCCTGTTTTTAGTGTAACATAAAAGGAAAAATTCTGATGACAATTGTATATTTAAATAAAATTTTTCTATATGAAAATTTTAATAAAAACATATTATAATATGACTATATTAAAAAATTAAAGGGATAAAAATGAAACAATTAATTTTATTTGGTGGATATACAAAACGCATTGGTAAAGGCATTTATAGTTTACTACTTGATACTAAAAAAAAGCGTTTAGATTATCTTAAATTAATCGCAATCGAACCCAGTCCAACTTACCTTGCTATTGATTCCAATAATCACTTATATACTGTTGGGGCTATTAAAAATCAGGGGGGGATTGCTGCCTTTGATATAAGTACAGATAAGGCAATTTTAATAAATCATGTTGTAGAAGAAAACAGATCACCTCTTTGTTATGTCGCTGTTGATGAAAAAAGAAATTTGGTATATGGTTCAAATTTTCATCAAGGCATAGTTTATGTATATAAAAAAAATGAAGATGGTTCCTTAGAGTTTGCTGACTCTGTCCAGCATACAGGTAATGGTCCACACGAAAATCAAAAAGGACCTCATGTTCATTACTCTAATTTAGCTCCTGATGAGCGTTTAGTTGTTTGTGATTTAGGAAATGATAGCGTTTATACTTATAATATTACAAAAAATAGAAAATTAACCAAACGAGCATTATATCAAGCTGCACCTGGCGCAGGGAGCAGACATCTTGTATTTCATCCTAATCAATATACTGCTTATCTTTTATGTGAGTTAAATTCAACGATTGAAATACTAAATTATAATAAAAAAAACGGAGCATTCTCCCACTTTAAAACAATTTCAACCATTCCTAAAAATTTTACTAAATTTAATAGCGGTGCTGCAATTCGCATAAGTAAAGATGGAAAATTCCTCTATGCATCTAATCGTGGGCATAATTCAATTGTCTCTTTTAAAGTTAACCCCAATGATAGGAACTTAAGTTTACTAGAATGGACCGATACCAAAGGAGATTTTCCACGCGATTTCAATTTCTCACAAGATGAAGATTTTCTAATCGTTGCTAATCAGAATTCAGATAATGTAACTTTGTTTTCACGCAATAAAAGAACAGGGCGATTAATACTTCAACAAGAAAATATTTTCTTACCAGCAGGCACTGCTGTATGCCCTATTAAAACCTGTTAACAATCTTTTAGCGATGAATAATCCCGCTCTTAATCTTACAAAGCCAATAAATGATAGCAATCCGACAGCTAACTATAAAATAGTCAAGTTTTACTTGATTACAATTCGGGAAACGCAATTCATTTTACAAGAGACATAAACAAGTTCTGACAAATGATCAACTCTTTAATTGTGGATAAATCTAGCAATACTACTCTCTTTTCTTTTCAACTTTTTTTGTGATTCCAATTTTGTCAATAAGAATAACAACCACTGCTGCAGCTAGCGAAATAACAGCTAATAGCAATACATGCTGACCAGGTTGCACTTTTGCTAATGATTCAGCAATAAATCCTAAAATTTGTCCTAAAATTAATGTCCAAAACAAAAGAACTACATATTTCATTTTACTCACTCTTTTCTTTACAAAAATTACTTTTTTTAAATTTTATCATACAATACTTGCTAAGTGAAAAAATTACTAAGAACTTGAAATAGGTCTATTCATCATTTGAAGACAAGTAAACAAGCTCTATGCTAAAATGCAAAGAGTAAAGAAAAAGTTTAAGTAAGGAAAAATAATGAAAAATTGGAAAATTTTTTTTCATAGTTTAGTGTTTATTGTTTTAATTAGTGGAATTGGCGGATTTATTGGTGGAAAAGCAGAGCAAAATTCTAATACGTATTATCAAGCTTTTTTACCATTTAAGCTTAAAAGTGAACACTCAGGTAAAGAAATAATTGATAATCTTCGTTATTTTCTTTTATATGAAAGTAATACTATCAAACAGCTGACCAAAGATTTTAAGCTTTCGCGAAGCGTTGTTGCCGCAAATTTAAAAATTTTAATGGAGAATGATCAAACACATTTTTCTGTAATATTTAAATTTAGGGATAAAAAAGTTGCTCAAAAAATTATTCAACAGGTTAGTAAAATTATTCAAAAAAAACAACCAGATATTAAACAAAATGGAATAGTAATTGTTCAACGTTTAGCAAAACAAAATGCCAAAATAAAACTTATTGGATCAGTCGTTGGATTCTTTTTTAGTGTAGGAATAACTGCTGTGCTTTTTTATACAAAGAAAAAATAAGAGTTTGTTCACTAAGAGTAAATAAAAGCAGTCTAAATTTTGAAAATATCTATTACTATTTAAAATTTAAATTATATTTTTTTCTTGCTTGTTCACGTGCTTTTTTATAGCATTTATAATAATATTCTCCTATTTCAGGTTTTTCTGAACCAAATCTGCAAATGGTATCAATCATTAATGAACAAGCGTTTATATCACAATATTTAATTAATAAATAAAATCCTTGCAAAAATCTTAAAGCATATTTAAAAGCCAAAATATCTTCTGCTTTGTATTCCAACATTAACAATTCAGTAGCTTTAAGAAAAAATTTAGCATCTTTTAAGCGATTTTTTTTAATAGCTCGATAATTAATATTAAGTAATGTTTTGATAAAGCACCTTATCTTATCTTCGTTAATCAAAAAATCATCTTTTTTATAAATAACATTTCTTGCTATAAAACATGATAAATTAATGCTTAAAAGATGTGAAAGATTATAAAATGCTTTTAATTCATAATACGTCCATTTATTGGTAGGGACTGATTTATTAGCTACATTTTCAATATCTTGTTTTGCTATCTTAAAATTTTTATCCAATTTATTAATTAATTCAGAAATAACTAAAATGTGACATGCTTTTTCTGTTTTTGGAATGTCGGTAGATTGCTTATTTTTAAGCATTTTATGCAATACTGCAACATCACCTTTACGGTAATATTTATCTATTTTTTGAAAAAAATTTCCATTATTACTAGTTTGATAATTATTCACAGCTAAACCAAACTTTTCAAAAGTAATATTGATATTTTTTAATAAACCAAATAATTTATTAGAGTCGATACTGCTAATTCCATCTTCAAAATTATATATTGTTTTATTAGTACATACTCCTTTGCAAGCATTTGCTACACTAATATTTTTTGATTCTCTAAGCTCTTTAAATACTTCTCCTAAGTTTCTTTTAGTATATTGCGTTTTCATAATTATTTCCTTTCTAATTTATTAATTAAGTATTTATAATTAAAAAATTTTAATTTTTTATTTCACTTCGATATCTCCAATATTTGTTTGTACTTTTAACATGAGATTTCTATTTTCTGCCTTATAGCGCAATTTTTTTTGATTTTTACCATAAATTTGTACTTTGCCCATTTTTGTACTTATATCTAATCCTGGAGCGGTAGCTTTTGTTAATGTTATATCCCCATCAATATTTTTAATCGTACTTAGCTTTGTTATGGTTAACTTATATAAATCAATATCCCCTTTTTTATTTTCTAAGTTTAGACTTTTTAAATTAACTTTATTAAATCTAATTTCCTCATTTTGTGCTATTATTTTTAGTGTTTTATTAGTAAATTTTTTGCATATAAGAATTCCATTATAAAGTCTAAGTTTTGTGGTTTTAATTTGCAGGCTATCAATATCTGTCTTTGCGTTTTTATTTGTGATTGTTAAATTATTAAGCTTTGTTTTAATGGGAATTGTGATTTCTATTTTGGGGCGAAAAACAAGATAATCTGCTTTTTTTGTAAAAGTCTTTAAGCTAAGAGTTTTATTTTTTAAATAAAGAACAGGTTTTTGATCTTTATGAATGAGGTGACGGATATAAACTTTAAATTTATTTCCTGAGTAAATTTTAACAACCTCGCTATTTGCTTTAATTTCTAAATTTTTGATGTCATTTTTCGTAAAATCTTTTGTGAGTTTTGTTTCATACTGCATCTCCATTTTTTGTAATCTTGTTTTTAAATTACTTTGATGTAGATTGCCACCTTTTAAATAAAAGTCCTTATTACTTACTAAAATAAAAATTACAACTATGACAACAAAAACGTTAATTAACAATAATTTTTTGGTTGTAAATTTCATAGCTTGCTCCTTTTTTAAGAAACTTCAATTTTTCCTTCAACAATGGTAAATATTTTTCCTTTAATTGGTAATTGTTTAAGATCTTTAAGTGTTGTAGTAGTAATAAAAGTTTGTGTTTTGCCAAAAATTGTTTGAAGTAAACGAAGTTGGCGCTTGTTATCAAGCTCACTCATCACATCATCCAGAAGTAACAATGGATATTCTCCTGTTTTTTCATAAATTAAGTTAATTTCAGCTAATTTTAATGAAAGCGCAGTCGTTCTTTGTTGTCCCTGTGAGCCAAAGGTGGCAATATTGACATCATTGATAAAAAATTGTAAATCATCACGATGCGGTCCATAGGAGCTTGTTCCTACAAATAATTCATATTTTTGTTTATTTTTTAGCTGCTGTATAAAAGCTTGTTCAATGTTTTCCACAGACCGTTCTTTTGGCAGTGAAAAACTTGAAGAATAATTTAATTTTAGTTGTTCATGTTGGCTAGAAATATTGCTATGAAGTGGATTTGCCCATTTTTCTAATTTTTCAATAAAAATAAGCCTGCTGTGAATAATCTTTGCTCCAAAACTAGCTAGTTGTTCAGATAAAATCTCATAATAAAGCTTATCAGAAGCTTTATCTGTTTTTTTTTGCTCGATTGTTTGCTTTAGATAAGAATTACGTTGTTTTAAAATATTTTGATATTGCATTAAATCATAAAGATAGATAGAAGAAATTTGTGAGATTTCCACATCTAAAAAACGCCTACGAACGCTAGGACTTCCTTTGATCATAGCTAAATCTTCTGGAGAAAAAAGAATGACATTACACCGACCAATATAATCTGCTAAGCGTTTTTGTTCAATATGATTCACTTTTGTTTTCCGGCCTTTAGTTGTTAATGTGATCTCAATTGAAAGTTTTGTTGTTAATTTCTCCACAATTCCACAAATTCTTGCAACTTTTTCTCCAAAACAAATTAGTTCCTTATTTTTTTGTGTTCTATGAGAATAAGTTAAAGCTAAAACATAAATACTTTCTAAAAGATTTGTTTTGCCTTGAGCATTTTCTCCTAGGAAAAGATTAAGATCAGGATTAAAGGAAAATTTGGCTGTTTTGTAATTGCGATAGTTAGTTAATTCAAGTGAAGTTATTTTCATTTTAAACTCCAAATTATAAAAAAGAAAAAACGTCTTAACCTCCAAAGGCAAGACGACTCTCTTTACATAAATTATGATTAAATACGCTCAACCTTGCCTGATTTTAAAGCACGTGCTGAAACCCATACTTTTTTAGGTTTTCCATTAATAAGCACACGCATCTTTTTCAAGTTTGGCTTAAATGTACGCTTTGTTTTATTCATAGCATGAGAACGATTATTACCAGAAGATGTTCTACGTCCAGTAAAAAAATCTATTTTAGCCATATTTATTACCCCCCTTCTAAGAGTTTTGTTTATCGATTTCGTCCATGACAATTTTTAAACTTCTTACCAATACCACATGGACAGGGATCATTTCTACCTACGCCAGCATATGGATCATTTTTCTTTGTATATGGACGGCGTACTTGATTTTCATTGACCACACCTTTTCCATGCTCAAGTTCTGAATGTATCGCTTCTCCTTGTGGAATTTGCTCACGTTGAACATTTTGATGAATCACTGCTTTCATAAATAAACGAGTAACTTCATATTCAACAGCTCCAATCATATCCTGAAACATTTGATATCCTTCTGTTTGATACTCAACTAAAGGATTATTCTGACCATATGCTCTAAGGCCAATTGATTGACGCAGCTGATCCATCGCATCGATGTGATCTGTCCACTTATCATCAACAACACGCAAAATAACAACTTTTTGAAATTCCAATAACTGTTCAGATGTACTTAAATGCAACACTTGCTGATTATAAACTTCCTCAGCACGTTTAAATAAATAATCTTTAATCTCATCTTGGGACTTTCCTTTAAAATCATTTAGTGAAATGGCGTTTTCATTAATCAAAGTTATTCCAGCAAAATTAACAATATCTTCTAAATCCCAATTTTTGCTTTCTTCATCTTGAGTATGGGAGTATATTACGCGATTAATTGTTCTTTTCACCATTGAAAGAATAACATAACCCAAATCTTCTTTAGCAGTAATAATTTGATAGCGCTGTCCATACATAATCTCCCGCTGCTCACGCATAACATCATCATATTGCAAGACATTTTTACGTGTATCATAATTATTTCCTTCAACACGTTTTTGTGCAGATTCTACCTGTCTAGTTAAAAGTTTGGACTGAATCACCGCATCATCCTCATCCATTTTCATTCGATCAAGTAACGCTTTAATCCGTTCAGAACCAAAACGTTTCATCAAATCATCTTCTAAAGATAGGTAAAATTGAGACACACCAGGGTCCCCTTGCCGACCAGAACGACCACGCAATTGATTATCAATCCGACGTGACTCATGACGTTCTGTCCCAATAACCGCTAAACCACCAAGTTCTTTTACTCCTAGTCCTAACTTAATATCTGTTCCTCGACCAGCCATATTTGTAGCAATTGTGACTGAACCCTTTTGCCCAGCATTCATAATAATATCCGCTTCTTTGAAATGATTTTTAGCATTTAACACTTCATGAGGAATATTTTTAGCATTTAGCATATTAGATAAAAGCTCAGACGTTTCAACTGCAACTGTACCTACTAAAATTGGTTGACCTTTACGATGACGCTCTTTGATATCTTCTGCGACTGCCTTAAATTTAGAACAAAGGGTTGGATATAACAAATCCGGATAATCAATCCGTGCTACCGGACGATTGGTTGGAATCTGGATAATCTGCATATTATAAATTTCACGAAATTCTTCTTCTTCTGTCTTTGCTGTTCCTGTCATTCCTGATAATTTTTTATACATACGAAAATAATTTTGAAAAGTAATAGTTGCCATTGTTTTAGACTCATCTTCAATTTCAACACCTTCTTTAGCTTCAACAGCTTGATGCAAACCATCTGACCAACGACGCCCTTCCATAATTCGACCTGTAAATGGATCAACAATCACAACTTTTTTGTCCACCACTACGTAATCAACTTCGTTTAACATAATGTAATTAGCACGCAGTGCATTATCAATATGATGAGTTATTGCTGTATTTTCTAAATCATATAAATTTTCAAGATTAAACATCTCTTCAGCTTTATTAATCCCTAACTCAGTTAAACTAATTGTTTTTGATTGAACATCAATCTTAAAATCGACATCTTTTTCTTTGCTTAAACTCTTTGCAAAATGATCCGCACGCGTATATAAGGCAGTTGTCTTCTCCGCTTGGCCAGAAATAATCAATGGTGTTCTAGCTTCATCAATCAGAATCGAGTCAACCTCATCAACTAAAGCAAAATTTAGTGACCGCTGCACCATTTCACTTTCATAAACCACCATATTATCACGCAAATAATCAAAACCAAGCTCATTATTTGTCGAATAGGTAATATCAGAAGCATAAGCTTCACGTTTTTCTTCTGGTGATTTCGAATTAATATTTAAACCAACGCTTAAGCCTAACCAATTATACAATTCTCCCATTTCACTAGCATCCCGGGTTGCCAAATACTCATTTACTGTAACAACATGAACACCTTTACCACTTAATGCATTAAGATATACAGGCATTGTCGCTGTTAAAGTTTTCCCTTCACCTGTACGCATTTCAGGGATATCTCCATCATGAAGAACAATGCCTCCCATAATTTGTACATGATAAGGAAATAAACCAAGTACACGACGAGAAGCTTCACGAACGGTGGCAAACGCTTCTGAAAGCAAATCATCTAAACTTTCTTTATTTTGATAACGCTTTTTATATTCATCTGTCTTTGCCTTAAGATCCTCATCAGATAAAGCAGCCATTATTTCTTCATAGCCTTCTACTTCTGTTGCTAATTTATCTAAACGGCGTAATTTACGCTTATCATTTTCAATAATTTTTTTTATAATATTAGCCATTATTATTAATAATCTCCTCTAGCCTTCATGTTAGAATGAGTTTAACACTCTTCATTAAGACTTTCAATAAATGCCTTTATCATCCAGCAACTTCATAAAAATTATGATATGAAATGATACATTTGATAGTTGAAAATTACTATGCAATAATAATTACATGTGTTTGGCGTGTTTAACCATAATTTTTCAATAGGCCTAGACAAGATTTAAAAAAATTAAGAAAAGGAAAAAAGTGGATGAAAAAAAGTTTTGCGGTAATTGGTTTAGGTCGTTTTGGTGGGGCGATTGCATGTGAATTGGCTGCTTCTGGTCAAGAAGTTTTGGCGATGGATAGTAGTAAAGATCGGATAAATGAATTTATGAATATTACATCTCATGCCGTAGTAGGAAATGCGCAAGATGAAACAACATTAAAACAATTAGGCATTCGTAATTTTGATGTTGTAGTGATCGCAATTGGAGAAGATATCCAGGCAAGTATTTTGGTTACTTTAATGATCAAAGAAATGGGTGTAAAGTACGTTTTGGCAAAAGCGCAAAATGATTATCATGCACGCGTACTTGAAAAATTAGGCGCTGATTTAGTAGTTCATCCAGAGTCAGATATGGGTATTAGAGCTGCACACCAGTTAATTTCAAATAATCTCATAGAATTTTTGGAATTATCAGATAAATTTTCTATTGGTGAAATAAAACTTATTAATAGTAAATTAAGCGATCATACTTTAGCAGAGCTTGATTTGACAAATCAATACAAAGTAAATGTTACAGCAATTCGTCGAGCTAATGGGGAGGTTGAATTTCCAACCGCAACTACAATCGTGCATGAAGAGGATAGTGTGTTGGTAGTTGGACGAACAGTTGATGTAGAGTATTTTGATGAGCATACTGCTTCAAAATAAAAATATGCCTTTAAGAACATTAAATAATGAATCTTGAAATTTTAAGCTGATTTTACTAAAATGAAAAAGGAATTTTAACAATAAAAATATGAGGTGCAAGCAATGGCTGAAGTGAATTACACAACTCAAGACATTTTAAATAAACAGTTTTCAATGAAAATGCGTGGCTATGATCCAGAACAAGTTGATGAATTTTTAGATAATATTATTCGAGATTATGAAGCATATATGCATGAAAATTTTACTCTTCAAGAAGAAAATGCGCGTCTTCAAGCAAAGATTGCAAATATGGTAAAAGTTCAGCAAGCTGTAGCTCCAGCCTCTAGTGAACGAAAGGTAAAACAAAATTCTGCTATAACCAATTTTGATATTTTAAAACGTTTATCTAATTTAGAGCGAGAAGTTTTTGGTAGTAAATTAGTGCAAGAAGAAAAAATAAAAAATGTTTCTGAAGCACAAAATCAAAAGGCAGAAACTTTTGTGGAACCAGAAATTGACGATCAAGCTACTCGTTTGATCTAAGTTTATTTGCGTTATTCGGATAATCGCGGTTTATAAATAAAGGTAAACTGAGGAAAGTCCATGCTCGCACAGGCTGCGATGCCTGTAGTGTTCGCGCTAGCTGAAAAAATAAGGCTAGGTGTCTAGTAAACCTTTTTGACAGGTTTTAAGAAGAAAATAGATTCTTCTCATCGTACTTTTAATTTGCAAAATGATCTGTTTAGACAACGGCAGGAAAACGTGCTAAAGTTTTTTTAAACTATGTACTAGTATCCTTGAAAGTGCCACAGTGACGAAGCATTTAAAGAAATTCAAATGGTGGAACGCGGTAAACCCCTCGAGCGAGCAACCCAAACTTTAAGGTAGGGGCATCTTTGAAGCGAAAATGAACGCAAAAAGGAGCAGTTTTTATGATGTATAAGCGCAGAAAGAAAAAATTGCAGATAGATGATTATCGCTTATCTTTTTTCTCTTGAGATTAGATAAGTACAGAACATGGCTTATAGAATAGCGCAATTTTCAAGAGTTAAATTAGAGTTTTAAAACCGTTTTTACATTTTATCCATTGTTTTATTGAGTAATTCATCCACATAGTTATTCCCTTCACTATTAGCATGTCCTTTGGTCCATTTAAATTCAATCTTTTTGAAGTAAGGTAAAGCTTTATAGATAGCTTCCCAAAGATTACGATTTTTTACTTTTTGTTTTGATGAGTTTATCCAATTTTTTTTTGCCCAGTTATAAAGCCAGCCTTTATTAATGGAATTTAGCACATATTTGGAATCAGAAATGAGCAAAATTTTCTCTTGCGTAAGTTTCATGCAATAAAGCTTTCGTAGTGCTTCAAGAACAGCAGAAAGTTCCATTTGATTATTGGTAGCTCCTAAAAAACCACAACTTTCAGCATATTTTTTATTTTTATATAAAATTAAATAAGCCCAGGCAGCTTTATCGGTAGGAAGGACATGACCTCCTTTGATATTTCCAGTATTTCGTGAGCCACCATCTGTATAAACGGTTACGGAATAGGAATTCATTTTTTATCCTTTCATATTTTATTTGCATGGATGGATTTTACCAAAATTTTAATATGATAGGTAGTTTATAATCGATTATAGAAACGAAAAGCAAGTTAGCTTTAGAGGTGAAATTTAAGTGAATATTGAAATTATTGATAAAACAGGTCAAGTTACACTAACGCAGTTTAAACAGATAAAAAACTTATTGAATTTCGCAGCAGAATATTTAAATATACAAAAAAGTTCTGAAATGTCTATAATTTTTATGGATAATGCAAGTATTAAAATGCTAAATCGCAATTATCGAGGCAAAAATATGCCAACAGATGTGCTTAGCTTTGCTATGGAGGAAAAGGGTAGAAAAGAGCTTCCGATTTTTTTTAATGAAAAGGTGGAAAATTTTCCACGTAATCTTGGAGATATTATAATTTCTATTGAAAAGGCTAAAAAGCAAGCTAATGGATACGGGCATTCTTACGAGAGAGAACTAGGTTTTTTAGCAATACATGGCTTTCTTCATATCAATGGCTATGATCATCAAACCTTTGAAAAAGAGAAAGAAATGTTTGAATTGCAAAAGGAGATTTTGGACGCTTATGGGCTTAGACGAGAAAAAGGCGAAAAAATATAAAAATGAAAGTTTTATTGGCTCTTTCGAATTTGCAATAACAGGAATTAAAACTTCTCTTGATGAAGAGAAAAATATGAAAAAACATGTATTATTAGCGATTTTAGCAATTATCTTCGGATTTATTTTTCGTATTTCCTTATATGAGTGGTTATGGATTTTATTGGCTATTTTTTTAGTTGTTATGGCAGAAATTCTAAATTCTGTTATCGAAAATGTTGTTGATTTAGCGACGGGTTATCATTATCATTCGCTAGCGAAAAAAGCTAAGGATATGTCGGCTGGAGCAGTGTTATTGATGGCTATTTTCGCGGTGCTTGTAGGGATAATTATTTTTTTACCGAAGATAATAAAATTGTTTAGTTAGAGTTTTTTAGAAAGGAAAAGAGAAGTGTCTGAGTATAAATCAGGTTTTATAACAATTTTAGGACGCCCTAATGTGGGAAAGTCAACTTTGTTAAATCGCTTAATTGGGCAAAAGATTGCGATTATGAGTGATAAAGCACAGACCACGCGCAGTAAGATTCAAGGTATTTTAACGATGAAAAATGCACAGATTGTTTTTATTGATACCCCAGGAATTCATAAGCCAAAGACAGCATTGGGAAATTTTATGGTACAAGCAGCATATTCAGCATTAAAAGAAGTAGATGTAGTGCTTTTTATGGTTTCTGCCAACCAAAAAAGAGGTAGAGGAGATAATTTAATTATTGAGCGCTTATGTAAAGTTAAAACGCCTATTTTTTTGGCTGTAAATAAGATTGATACTATTCATCCAGATGAATTATTAATCTTTATCGATGATTTTAGGCGACAGATGAATTTTGCTGAAATTATTCCAATATCAGCAACAAATGGCAATAATATTGAACATTTAATGAAATTATTGCTTGCAAAATTACCGACAGGTCCACAGTACTTCCCAGAAGATATGCTTACAGATCGGCCGGAGTTTTTTATCGTATCTGAGTTGATTCGAGAAAAAGTGTTGTTATTAACACGGGATGAAGTGCCCCATTCTGTTGCTGTTAACGTTGAGAGAATGCGACGTATAGAAAAAGTTGAAAAATTTCAAATAGAAGCAAACATTGTCGTTGAAAAAAATAGTCAAAAAGGGATTATTATCGGTAAAAAAGGAGCTATGTTAAAAAAAATAGGCTCCCTTGCAAGAAAAGATATTGAGCAGTTATTAGAAGAGAAAATTTATTTGAAACTATGGGTGAAAGTCCAGAAAAAATGGCGGGATAAACATAATTTTTTAAAAGATTATGGATATTAGATCTATAAAAGCCTGTTTATGATCTTTAACTGAAGTGAATTGCTACCTTCCCTATTGATTTTTTGAACTATTAAACTTGTGCAAAAAAAAATTCATCACTAGAAGACAAATAAACAGCTCTAATTTTATCCCAGTATTTCATTTTTAATATTTTAAATGCGCAAATATTATCCCTTTTATCATTTATCATAACGAATTGCTATTGATAAAAAATTCAGAGAAGTTTATATTTAAATTGTTATAAAAAAGCCTTTTTATTGATTTGAGGGGAGGTATATAAAGTTTAAAAGGCTAAGAAAAAATGAATTGAAATGTGAAAAAATTGTATATTTTGTTTTTAAAATATGAAACAAAAAAGATTTAAAAAGATAATATCGTTGTTTTTAATTATAATGTCATTTAATTTTCTAAATTGTCTTAGAACTAGCGCAGTACCACCAGGAGATATACAAGACTTGGAAACTCCCCTGGAAGAAAATAAACGACAATTATAAGGAGGAGATATGTTTTGATTAAGTTAAAAAAGTTAAGACTTGTTTTAAGTTTAGTAATGTTGTCTTTAATTGTATCAGTT
>JAISYQ010000002.1 GCA_031269775.1 Streptococcaceae bacterium | reverse complement strand
GATGTCGATATCTGGGGTTATAATGAGCTAGATCTCTTTAGTCATACTTTACATCTTTTAACAGTGAGCTTAGCCGTTTCATTAACCAAAGATATTATTAAAAATAAGAAGGTTTTTCTGGTTGATAGTCGCAAGAAAAAATGCCTGATCAAAGCATTAGTAAATGCGGTAGGTTTTTGTATGAAAAATGATTATTTAAAGGATGTCCCTTTTTTCCTTGATACAGGCTATTCACTGTTGCCAGAGCATAAATTCTACAACTTTGATGAAGAAGAAGGTTATTTAAATTTTATGCATGGCTTTTATTTGTTAATGACAGGAAAAGAAAAAGGGCGTCAGATGATGATGGATACTATTCATAAGTTCTTATCCTCAGGCAATAGACTAGCAGCCAGTCAAGCTCATAGGCTTTATGATGAAGCGATTATTAAGCTATATAAAAAAGAGCATAATTTAGGGTAAGAGCTGGGCTGTTTATCATCATAAACAGATTCTAAGATCCGTTAACACGTTCTAAGGCAGTTTCAAATGTTAAAGAAAGGTTTAAATTAATGGAACCAAATATAGAAATTGTTATGAACTTACAAGGAATAACAAAGGTTTATCAGATGTATGCCAAGGCTAGTGACCGCTTAAAGGAAGCTCTTAATCCTTTACGGAAAAAGTATCATGAAGATTTTTATGCTTTAAATGATGTAAATATTAAAGTTTATAAAGGTGAGATGATTGGTTTTTTAGGGGAAAATGGTTCTGGAAAATCAACATTGTTAAAAATTATTACTGGGGTGTTAACGCCAACTAGTGGCACATTTAATATTAAGGGAAATATTTCAGCAATTTTGGAGTTGGGTAGCGGTTTTAATCCTGAGTATACAGGTTATGAGAATATTTTTTTAAATGGGATGGTTTTAGGTTTTTCGCGGGAAGAGATTAAAGATAAACTTAAAGAGATTATTGCGTTTGCAGATATTGGTGAGCATCTTTATCAACCAGTTAAAACTTATTCTAGTGGGATGTTTGTGCGGCTTGCTTTTGCGATTTCGGTCAATGTTGATCCGGATATTTTGATTGTGGATGAAGCATTAGCTGTAGGGGATACTGAATTTCAACTAAAATGCATGGCAAAATTTACAGAGTTTCGTAACCATGGTAAAACGATTTTATTTGTTTCTCATGATATAAATGCGGTGCGGCGTTTTTGTGATCGCTCATATTGGCTTAAAAATGGTAAAGTGATTGAAACAGGTGAAACGCTTGAAATTACAGAACATTATGATAATTATTTAAAACGTAAATCAGCAAAATCTTTAGGAGCTAAAGTAGAGGGTAAAGAAACTGAAAGTTTAGATTATGTTTCAAAAATTGTAACATTAGATAATGTTGGTTTGTATAATTCTAAACATGAGTTAACTGATGAGATCAAGCGCGATGAGCATTGTTATGTAAAAGTAGAGTATACAGTTAATGATGAAAATATTCAAAATCCAGTGATGGGTGTTGCCATTCGAACGATTGAAAATGATTACATAACAGGTCCAAATACACGCTATGAAAATATTAAAGTTCCTTGGAAAAAGGGCGGAAATATTTTTTATATTGAGTATCCGAAAATGATTTTAGGCAATGGTGAGTATTACTTTGATGTTGCGCTCTTTGAAGAAAATGCAACAGTTCCATATATGTATAAAACAAAGGCTTTATCGATGTTTGTGGTTGGCAAATATGATATTGAAGGAATGGTTGCTTTGCCACATATTTGGACGCAAAATTTAAGTTTTTAAGAATTCTTGCTGGGGGATAGAAGCAATGCGTAAAGAAAATATTCATTTACAAATTGAAACAATCGAAAATGATCAAGAAAAAAATCAGGTCTTTATTACCGGCTGGGGATTTGATGAACAAGCAAGAAAGCCTTTAAAATATTTAGCTGTTGATGGAAAGAAAGTTACGTTATCAGTAGTAAAGCGAGACGATGTTGTTGCTGTTCACAAGTTAGAAGATAAACAACGTTATGGTTTTAAGTTAAAAATCTTAAATCATCAACTTGCTAAAAAATATACACTGACTTTTTTAAAAGGTTCTGGTCAGGAAATTACTTTTCAGTTGGATAGAGAAAATAAAAATGGCAAAAATAACTTTCAGCGAATGTTTACTTTGCTTAAAATGTTGAAAAAACATGGTTTAAAAACAGCTTGTGAAAATGGATACTATTATCTAAAAAAAACAAATGATTACAAAGAGTGGATTCGCAAAAATGAAAATTTTAATGTTAATGAAGTAAAAAAAGAAATTGCTAATTTTTCTTATCAACCGCTCATCTCGCTTGTAACTCCGGTTTATAATGTAGAAGAGAAGTGGTTTTTGCATTTTATTCAGTCGATTAAAGATCAGTATTACACCAATTGGGAGCTTTGTTTAGCAGATGATGCTTCAACTAATCCGTATATAAAGTCAATGCTTGAAGCTGTAAGTAGGAAGGATTCGCGAATTAAAATTGTTTATCGAGCGCGAAATGGTCATATTAGTGAAGCAACAAATTCGGCAATTAAGATTACAACAGGGGAATATATTGCTTTTATTGATAATGATGATGAGCTTGCGCCACATGCTTTGTATGAAAGTGTTAAGGCAATTAATAAAGATTTTGAGATTGATTTTTTATATAGTGATGAAGATAAGCTGCGTGAGAATGGTGAGCGGATTGAGCCGTTTTTTAAACCAAATTGGAATGCGCAGTTACTCTTAGCGCATAATTATATTACGCATTTGGTGGTCGTTTCTCGTTTGTTGTTGGAAAAAGTAGGAGAATTTAGGACAGAGTTTAACGGTTCACAGGATTATGATTTTATTTTACGCGCCACAGAAAAAGCCAAAAAAATTCACCATATTTCTAGTATTTTGTATCATTGGCGAATGATTGCAACGTCAACAGCAGAAAATCCTGAATCTAAAATTTACGCTTTTACAACAGGACAAAAGGCCCTAACAGAATCCTTGCAAAGAAAAGGCATAGCCGCTGATGTTTTGATGGACCGCATACATCTTGGTTTGTACCATATTCAGTATCCTTTGACGGAGTTTCCTATTGTATCTATTATCTTTACGAAATTTTTTCATAAAGGCATAAAAAATTGGGCAAAATTCAAAAAAAATACAAAATATCCAAATATTGAAGTAGTAGAAGAAAAAAAGATTGAAAAGGCTATTAAAAAGGCTCGTGGTAAATATCTTTTATTTCTTTCGGGTTGTCTTGATAATGTGGATGAAAATGAAAACGTTGATCCTTTATGGTTAAAGAATTTAATTATGAATATCACTCGATCTGAAATTGGTTTAGTGGCTGGAGTGATTGCTAATAAAAAAGGGCAGATTTTAAATATTGGCTTTTCTTTTGATGTGCGAAAAAAAGCAATTATCCCTGATGAATTAGGGGTAAATCGCCATACGATTGGCACGTATTTTAGAACGGTAGTTATGCGTTTTGTTGGAGCAGTGACTACAGCTTTTGCTTTGGTTGAAAAAAGTGATTTGGAAAAAATTGCAGTTGATTGGGAAGAATCACAAGTGCTTTCTGGCATTGAACTATCTTTTGCAATTCGCAATAGATTGCAAAAGACTGTATTATTCACACCTGGTACAACGCTATTTACGAAAAATGATTCCGTTATAAAAATTTCACAAAGCACGAAAAAAGCTTTATGGGAACGTAATTATACGCAGGAGGAGCTGGATCCATATCAAAATTTGGTAAAAATTTGAAAATAAAAATTATTTATTCTACTTTTAAAAGCTTCAACGAACTATAATATTCTCACAGGCAGCTCTTTTGTCACAGGCCGATGAGGCTCTGACACTCACTTCTCCAAAATTTAACCTATAATCATAATCGTAACCCCCGCACCCAGAACTTCATCATTTGATGCGTTGCTAATATTAAAAATTCATACTTTACTTAACCATTTCACTCACTAAGCTGCAGAAATTCCAAGCAAATCTAACAAATCTCTTGAAATATCCCCACTCTACTGTTTCCAGATTTAAAATCTTCATTAGTAAATCCTAAAAGAAGATTATTAGAAGAAACAGCCATAAAACCATTTGAGTCATACAAAGACATATTTTCTGATAATTCTTTAACTTCTAAGCCTTCGTTTTCTTTTTTATAATTTTCAAATAAACATGGATAAATTTTTTTTTATGATGCTATCAAGTTCTTCCCAAGAATTTTTCGGATTTTCAAGTCGCTCTATTTCTTCAGGAAATAATGGCATTTGTAGGTATGCATGTACTTCTGCTTCAGTAACCGCATAACATTTTCAAAGACACTAAAAACTGATACAACTAAAGACAACATTACTAAACTTAAAACAATTCTTAACTTTTTTAACTTAATCAAAAATATCTCCCCCTTTCAGATGTTTACAAAATCCGGATTTTCAATTTGGAGAAGTATATATAAATCTATGTAAGTTAATCTTTTGAAAAAGATTTGTTTTATTTTTGCTAGAGTCAATTTATCGATATTTTTAGCTAGCTCTGTAATGAGCTAACTTCATAAAATTTTAAACATCATCATGTATTTTGGTAAATTTA
Organism: Streptococcaceae bacterium; assembly: GCA_031269775.1. Classification (GTDB taxonomy): domain Bacteria; phylum Bacillota; class Bacilli; order Lactobacillales; family Streptococcaceae; genus JAIRLR01. The sequence continues at coordinate 19,731 of JAISYQ010000002.1, read as the reverse complement.
TAGCACTTTTCAAACAATAAAGTATAATCAATCTTGTAAAGTTTTTTCTACAAATTTACTTGCTTTACGTGAAATCATGAAAGATAACGGAGGAAAAATAAATGGCCAAAACTTTCGAAGAGTCATTAAATGATCTAGAAACTCTTGTTAGTAAATTAGAACAAGGAGAAGTTCCGCTAGAAGAAGCATTAACGACCTTTAAGCAAGGGATGAGATTAAGTAAGGAATTAACAGATACTTTAAAAAAGGCTGAGAAAACTTTAGCCAAAATCATGAATGAAGAAGGTTTAGAAGTACCTTTCAAAGAAGGACCATAAGCAATGAATCAAACATTTAAAAATTTTCAAAGTCGTTGTTTGCCGCTAATTGATAAAACTCTATTTCAACTAGTTGAAACGCTAAAAGCTCCCAAATTTTTAAAAAAAGCGATGCTTTATTCACTAAAAGCCGGTGGTAAACGTATTCGTCCACTCCTTACACTTATTGTCGTTGCTTCTTTTGAGCAAAAAATTAATGAAAAAATTATAAAAATGGCAAGTGCCATTGAATTGGTTCACACCTACTCACTTATTCATGATGATTTGCCAGCAATGGATAATGATGATTATAGACGAGGCAAATTAACTAATCATAAAGTTTATGGGGAAGGAATTGCTATTTTAGCAGGAGATGCATTACTAACACTTGCTTTTCAAGTATTAACGCAAAATTCTTCAAATGAAAAGCTTGAGCTTGTATTAGTAAAATTGCTTGCAAAAGTTACAGGAGCAACTGGCATGGTTGGTGGGCAAGTGTTAGATATTCAAGGTGAAAAAAAGTGTTTAGCATTAGATAAAATGCAAAAGATACATCGCCTTAAAACAGGATCATTATTATCTTATGCAGTAAAAGCAGGTCTTTTGATCACACAATCCCTAAATCAATGGAAAAATAAAATCATTCCCAAAGAAATTGAAAAGCACTTTCTAATCTTTGCAGAAAGTTTTGGCTTAGCATTTCAAATTCGTGATGATATTCTAGATGTTACCAAAACAACTGAAGAATTAGGGAAAACGGCTGGTAAAGATATTGCAATGAAAAAAAGTACTTACCCATTACTTTTAGGTTTGACAGGAGCAAAAAAAGCTTTAGAGCAAGAAATTACAAAAGCTAATAAAGCTATTTTATCTGTAGAAAAAATGCAAACTACATTTAGCGCTGAATTGTTAAAACAGTTTATAAGGACTTTAAAGATTTAAGGTGTTATAGTGAAAAAAGAAAGAGTAGATATTTTAGCTGTAAAACAAGGTCTATTTCCCACTCGTGAAAAGGCAAAATGTGCTATTATGGCAGGATTAGTGGTATCTAGCTTTTCAGGTGAGCGTTTTGATAAGCCAGGAGAGAGAATTTCTAAAAAAACAATGCTTTGTACTAGAGGAAAAATTTTTCCTTATGTCTCGCGTGGCGGGGTAAAACTTGCCAAAGCATTAAAAGTTTTTGATTTTACGGTAAAGAAAAAAAAAGTGTTAGATATTGGCGCTTCAACAGGTGGTTTTACTGATGTTGCTTTGCAAAATGGCGCAAAAATTGTCTATGCCTTAGATGTTGGAGTTAACCAACTTGATTGGAAAATTCGTCAAGATGTACGCGTTATTGTTATGGAAAAAATTAATTTTCGTTATGCTAAACCAAAAAATTTCACACAAGGTTTACCAAATATTGCTACAATTGATGTTTCCTTTATTTCGCTTAAGTTAATACTAAAGCCTTTATATAAAATCTTAGAAGATAGGGGCGAAGTTATTATTTTAATAAAACCACAATTTGAAGCAGGGAAAAAACAAGTTGGGAAAGAAGGCATTGTCCGTGATAAAAAAGTTCATAATCAGGTTCTTCAAAATGTCTTTCAATTTACAATTGAATTTAATTTTGATGTGTTAAATCTTAATTTTTCACCCATTGCTGGTAAAAGAAAAAATATTGAATTTTTATCTCATTTGCAAAAGTCAAAGAATAAGGGGATTATTGCTAGTAATATTGATATAGAAAAAATAGTAAATGCTGCACATAAAGAAGTATAAATACATTTGTTATAATAACAATAATAAAATTCTAAATACAAAGGATAAAATAAATGATAAATAAGGAAGAACTTTTTTTAAAACGTTTAACGCAAGCTAAAGCAACTCCTGGTAATGAACAAGAAGTGCGAGCTATTTTTAAAGAAATTGCAGCACCCTTAGCCGATGAAATTATTTATGACGGATTAGGTGGCATTGCAGCAAAGCATAAAGGTAGTTTTGAGTCACCTGTAATTTTATTTGCTTCTCATATGGATGAAGTCGGCTTTATGGTAACCAATATTACGAAAAAAGGTTTTATTAAATTTCAAACTCTAGGTAGTTGGTGGGGACAAGTTATTCTGGCACAACAGGTTACAATTACTACTCGTAGCAGAAAAACTATCCACGGAGTTATCGGTTCAAAGCCCCCACATGTTCTAACAGCTAAAACTCGTAAAAAGCCAGTCGATATTAAAGATATGTTTATTGATATTGGCGCTTCTTCTAAAGAAGAAGTCAAAAATTGGGGCATTGCTCCAGGAGATATGATTACTCCTTACATTAATTATCGACGTTTGAATGATTCAAAATACCTTCTGGCTAAAGCTTGGGATAATCGTATTGGCACAGCTGTTAGTTTGAAAGTATTAGAAAATTTGGTAAAAACAGGGCATCCAAATACTATTTTTGCTGGAGCAAATGTTCAAGAAGAAGTTGGTTTGCGCGGAGCTCGTACATTAACACACTTAATTAAACCAGATATTGCTTTTGCTTTAGATACAGGCATTGCTGGAGATACCCCTGAAATGACGCCAAAAGAAGCAGATTCAGCGCTAGGTAAAGGTGTTCAAATTGTTTTCTTTGATGCTTCGATAGTTGCGCATACTCCTTTGCGTAATTTTGTTGTTGATCTTGCAAAAGAACTATCTATTCCTTATCAACCTTGCTTTACTCCAGGTGGTGGAACAGATGCTGGGCAAATGCATTTAAGCCGTAATGGAATCCCCTCACTTGCAATTACAATCCCGGTACGTTATCTTCATAGTCATACATCAATCATTCATGAAGATGATTATCATGAAATGATCAAACTTGTTACAGAAGTCATTCAGCGACTTGATGCTAAAACCGTAATAAAGTTAAAACAAGGATAAGAGCCTGTTAGAGAGGAAGTGCAAATATGCTTTGTCAGAATTGTGACAAAAATGAAGCAACTATTCATCTTTATACAGAAATAGATGAAAAAGAAATACAATTAAACTATTGTCAAGATTGTTATCAAAAATTAAAAGCAAATAAAATTAAAAATAAAATTTTACCTTCATCAACATCTAGTAAAGATCCTAATGATCCTTTTTTTCTGGAAGATTTAGATAAGTTTTTCCGCTTATTAGGGAAACATTTAAATGATAATAATAGACCTCCTTTACCTGTAGATTGGGATTTAACTAAGCAAACTTTATCAGGAAACTTGAGTAATAGACGCCCTTTTAGAATTAATGATTTTATTGGTTCAAATCGTCGGAAAAATAATAAATTTCTTGATGAATTTGGCATTAATATTACAGAAATTACACGCGAAGGTGGTATTGATCCTGTTGTCGGTCGAGATACAGAGATTAAACGTGTGATTGAAATTTTAAATCGTCGAACAAAAAATAATCCTGTGCTTATTGGTGAGCCTGGAGTTGGGAAAACAGCGGTAGTTGAAGGTTTGGCCCAAAAAATTATCAATGGTGAAGTTCCACAAAAATTGCAAGATAAAGAAATAATTCGTTTAGATGTTGCTTCTCTTATTCAAGGAACAGGTATTCGTGGACAATTTGAAGAACGGATGCAACAACTCATCAAAGAATTGACAACTAGCCAAAATATTTTTCTTTTTATCGATGAAATTCATGAAATTGTTGGAGCAGGAGCTACAAATGATAATAATATGGACGCTGGAAATCTCTTAAAGCCAATGCTAGCTCGCGGTGAACTGCAGCTTATCGGTGCAACAACTCTTAATGAATACCGTGTTATCGAAAAAGATGCTGCTTTAGAAAGACGGATGCAACCTGTCCAAGTAGATGAGCCAAATGTTAAAGAGACAATTGCTATTTTAAAAGGTCTGCAAAAACGCTATGAAGACTTTCATCATGTTTCTTATACTGATCAGGCAATTAATGCAGCAGTAAATCTTTCTAATCGTTATATTCAAGATCGTTTCTTACCAGATAAGGCAATTGATTTGCTTGATGAGGCTGGTTCAAAGTTAAATTTAACCTTGCACTTTGTTAATCCCAAAGATATTGAGGAAAAATTACAATATGCTAAAAAACAAAAAAATGAAGCAACATTGACTGAAGATTTTGAAAAAGCGGCTTATTTTCGCGATCAAATTAATAAATTGCAGGAAATAAAAAAGAAAAAAGTAACTGATCAAAATGTTCCAATTATCACTGAAAAAGAAATGGAAGTAATTGTTGAAGAAAAAACAGGCATTCCTGTTGGGGAGCTCAAAGGCAAAGAACAAACTCAACTTATCCATTTGAGCAAAGACTTAAAAAAACATGTTAAAGGTCAAGATGAAGCTATTGAAAAAGTTGCCAAAGCTATTCGAAGAAATCGTATTGGTTTGGGCAAGCAAAATCATCCAATTGCCTCTTTCTTATTTATGGGACCTACTGGTGTTGGTAAAACAGAATTAGCTAAACAACTAGCTTTTGAGTTATTTGGCTCAAGAGAGGCTATGATTCGCTTTGATATGAGCGAATATATGGAAAAACACAGCATTTCCAAACTTATCGGAGCACCTCCTGGCTATGTAGGTTATGAGGAAGCAGGACAATTAACAGAAAGAGTTCGCCGCAATCCTTATTCTATAATTTTGCTAGATGAGATTGAAAAAGCTCATCCTGATATTATGCATGCTTTTTTGCAAATTTTAGATGACGGACGCTTAACTGATACTAAAGGGCGAAGCGTAAGTTTTAAAGACGCTATCATTATCATGACTAGTAATGCAGGAAGCAGAGCAATTGAGGTTAATGTTGGTTTTGGTGCAACTATAAGCGGAACAACAAAATCTGTTCTTAATCAGCTACATAATTATTTCACACCAGAATTTTTAAATCGTTTTGATGGGATTATTGAATTTAAACCATTAAATAAAAATATTTTATTATCCATTGTTTCTTTAATGCTTGATGAAGTAAGTAAACAACTAGCTAGACAAAAAATAATAATTAATCTTCCAAAAGATGTTCAAGAAAAAATTGTTGAATTAGGATATAACCCTGATATGGGTGCACGCCCTTTGCGCCGTATTATCCAAGAGACAATTGAAGATGGTATCGCTGATTTTTATTTAGAACATCCACAAGAAAAAGATTTAACTGCAACTATTATAGACGATAAAATAACCATTCAAGCCAAAAGCAAAAAATAAGAGCCGCCTAAAAATTTGTAGCGAGGAGGTCTAATAATAAAAATTCTGAATAAACTTTTTTTTACAATTCATCATCGCGCAAATAAGCAAATTTATAAATAGAAAGGGCGATGATTGCAATGATTACTCCCATAAGTATTAGCACAATTGGTTTGGTAAAGATTTTCCCGGTTGAGGGAAGAAACCCGTTTGGTTGTGCTTTATTTTCAAAATCGATATTAACGATATAAGAATTTGGATCTCTTAAGTATTCTGTTAAAAATTGATTATTTTCATTCAATACTTTTTTAGAAAGCCAATTGTAGCTAATATCAACCCAATTTTCTACATCTGGCGGAATTCCTTGAGTGATAATCGAATAGTTATCTTCATTCATTAGTGTAGAGGTGATGATTTCTTGAATGTTAGATACAATATAACCATTAGATTTCACTTCAATTTGATAAGTATTCGTTAGTTCAAAAGTGTATCCTTTTTTCTCAACATGATTGTTTAATTTTTGAAGATATTTAGCTATATCAAATTCTTCCCATTCTTCTACGCCATCTATCATATCTTGATAGTAACGTGGAATATAACAAATAAAATCTTCAATTTCATGATCAAAAAAATTAAAGCTAATTGGTCGAAGCTGAAATTGACTGTCCATCGCATTTTTAAAAATAAATGCGCTAACTACATCATCTTCGTCTCTTTTAATTTCACCTTTAAAAACAATTGGCGCTCCACTACTTTTTGTTAATGCATAGCTTTCACTACTGTCAAAATAAACTAAATATGCTGTTTTTTTATCAAGATGATATCCACTTGGTGCTTTATGTTCATAGATTACGTAGATATTACTTTTATCAAGCGTATCAAAATTTAAAATTCCGTTTTCTGTTTGTTGATTTCCAACAGGTTGAATTATGAATTCATCTGTTGGCAAATTCGTTTCTATTCCTTTTTGAATATTTGATAAAGTAGTGCGTAAATCCTCTAGCTTTGTTTGTGGAATTTTCGCTAAAGCAAATTCTGCTTTAGAAGTTATGATTTCACCAGCAGGATTTTTTTTCGTAATTTTAAATCCGTATTCTGGGTGTAGCGTATTATTTATATTCTCTAAAGTTGCTTTGATTTTTTCATCTAATGATAAGGGAAGTGAAGAAAGTCCTTTTTCTTCATGTAGTGTATAGTAAACAAAATCATCAATATTATGTTCAATAAATTTTCCTGCTTTATACTCTGCTTTTGGATTACCATTGCTATCAACAAAAAGATGAATAAGCCATACTGTATCAGTTTTATCATATCGACGAAAGATTTGTGTTTGTGAATTTTCAGGAGTAAAATCTCCAATTGGTGCCCAAATTTCATGAACTAGATAAAAGCCAATTTCAAAAGCAACTTCAGTATTTGTGTTGATCATATCCATGTAATTATTGGCATTATTATTCTCAGCAAGTAAATCATTTTTAGAATTTGAATGGAAAATTGAAGGCTCTCCTATTTGTGATAATGCATAATTATATGGAAAGTTAGAAGATATTTTATGTAATTTATTAAAGATCAATTTTCCTGAGACATTCGTTTTAGCAACACTACGTTGTTGGACATTTCCTTTGACTTGATTTTGATAAATGACAAAATGATCATCATCAGTAAAATTATTTATAATATTTCCACCAATATCATAATTTTCTAATTTAATCATCTCAAAATAAGCATTTGATAGTTTTTGATCAGCAACCCCAATTTTATTTGTTTCTAATTCAAAACCGAGTAAGTTATTATATACAATCCCTGAACTTTCAGAGTTGAATAATTGATCTAAATCACCATCAATCCATGATTTTCCAAAAACATTAGAAGGTTGCCCAAAACATATGAAAGATAGTAAAAGAATCAAATATATTTTTACATGTTTCATTTTACTCCCCTCAATTTTTAATATTTATTTAATCTTATTATAACATATTTTTAGAGGAGCCAATATTCCGAATTAATTAAACCAGTGTTTTTATTTGCGAAACTAATTTTCCTTAGCGATCTTTTTTCTAATCTATCTTCACTCGTGCTAGTTCCATTTTGTTCTTTCGAACAAAGACAAATTCTTTTTCTTTTTGATTGACATAATCGACATAGACACCAAATTCAAATTTTTTCAACGTTTGATTATCATATGCAACATGGGTTGTTTCTTCTTTAAGAACTAGCCATTGAATCTTAGAAAGATCTGTCGCTTTGGCTTGAATTAAATCAGATTCGACTAACACTATTTCAAAATAGCCATTTGACCCGTAAATTGGGTGTTTATTACTATTTGTAATATATTCAGCTAGATTATCTGAGGAAGGAAAAGTTGAGCTTACTCCTCCATCATATAATTTAAAAGTAACACCTTCAGTAATAGTATTACTAGCTCCAGTTTTTTTATCAGTTAATACTTGTTTATTAAAGGCAAAAGCAGCACTTCCACCACGTGTTGCTACTTGCACAGCATTTGTTACAAGCGATCTTGGATTTTCTCCAACGTCCCCATAAGTAAATGTTATCATCGCTGCATTATTATAATTTTGATAAGTACTGCGATAATTTTCTTTAATTCTTACAGGAATTTCATAAGTAAATTCATCGCTAAACCCCGCTTTTAGGATATCTCCATACTGTTTGATTTGGGCAATAAAGCTTCTAATTAAATGTGTCAGATGGTCAGTTGCTTCAGAATAATTTCCTGAATTCGCATCATCCTTTAAAGTAACGTGGATCTTTTCTCTTCCGTTTGCTGATGTTGTAACAACATTTGTTTTCGTAAATCTAGCAATGAGTTGCCCTAAATTATCATAAACTTTTATATCACCATTTACTTCAATACCTTCTGGCAATTCATCAAACATTTCAATGGTTGTTGGCGCAATTTCTGTTTTTAATAAATCAATCATTGGTTGATTTATATAATAGGTAAATTCATTTCCGGTATGTTCATGACTAGAATTATAATTAGTATTAACAACTCCTGATTTTCCAACAAAACGCATATTTTTGATCGGTAAAAATTCTATACCTTCAGCTGTTAAAATTCTAGCACCTGTTTTACCATGTTTTTGCCAATATTTTAAAATCGGCACTTGATTATCCAACATTCGATATTTACGATATTGATTTTTTAATGTTTCTAAACTATCATCTAAACCTACTGGAAGTACAGCTCCAATAAAATTAGGATTTGTTAGTCCAAGTTCTTTTTCTATAGTAGGAATATCACCATAGTAATTATAATAATCACGATTAAGTGGATCTGAACCATTAATATATTTATTCATAAATAGAAAAGGCGAAGAAAGCGCAGCTTCTAATTCCCAAAATCGATCCAGATCGTTGTCATAACGCATTGCAAAAGAGGTGTTTCCTGAATAGTAATTTGCTGGTGCATTTTGCAGTTGATCGTTGACAGTAGTCGTGACAGTTTTATTTGGCACATCTTGCTTTGCTACACGTAGAGACCTTGAAGAAATTGAATTATACGTATGTCCTTTAGAGCTACCGATTAAAAACATATGTTCAACTCCCCATATAGGAAAAGATACTCCTCCACGCGGGTAAGTACTTTGCCCAAGAATATCGTAGAAATAATACTCACTGCTATGGTTTGTTCCATCAGTATAACCTCCAGCATAATAAGTTCCTTGGGCTAGTTTTTTAAATACTTCATCTTTATTTGCATCCCCGCTATGACCAGGGGCATTTCCATTTAAACCAATCGAAGTTTTCTTAGACATAAGCCCAATTCTTAAAAGTTGTAAAAGAGTTCCTAAAGCAAAATTTTCCTCAAAATATTTGCCGTTGATTAAATTTAAACTATCTGCTAAATCTTCACTGGTAGCAATAGCTCCAGCAAATTCGGTTTGTGAATTTCCACCATTTGTATCAGAGCGGTTAAGTGAGCTAAAAGTAAGTATGGAACCAGATATAACATCGTCTGAAACATCTTGTTTGATAATATTATTTGTATGGTCAAAATCATCAAATTTTAATTCTTTGGCAAAGTTTAACAGTTTGCCATGGTCTTCGTAAGTAGGATTATTCTCTTCATCTGCAGCATAAAATTCAAAATTCACAGTAAAAGCTTTGATATTTTGATAGAAAAAGCCAGAATACAAGTTATTTGAAAATGAAATACTTGGTCGATATTCTCCGGCAGCTCCGACCCATTGGGAAGATCCACCACCTGTTCCGTAAACAATATTACTAATAATCATAACAGCAGACATAGCTCGTCTATTGCCATAAAAATCTACAAAAGTTCCAACTTTTTCGTATTCTACTCTAATACTTTCTGTTTGTGAGTTACCGAATTTTAAAGTTTTCGGACTAGAATCTGATGTTTGCAGTTGCGTTTTATTTAACGGCGGAAAAATGACAGATGCACAGCTAGAATATTGTTTATTAGCATAATCTCCATATTTCATATATACTGCTTGTCTAAAGTTTACAGCATACATCCCTTGACCATTTTTTAAACCACCCGTATCAGAAGATGGTGCATCTCCATTTGGATTATCACCACGTTGCAGAGAACTATAAAGCCCTGCATCTCCTAAATGCCCATTTGGAGCAAAGTTTTGTGTGTAGTAAATAATTGCTCCGGTTTGTGCCAGCGATTGATTAGGATTATAGTATTGTCCATTACTGATCTGATAAACAGGACTATTTATAAATGCTGCGCGGTTGTGTTCAGAAGTTTTATCAATTTCTACTCCACTTAAAGCTGTTCCTTGAATATCACTAATCTTTTTTTCAACTCCACTTGATAGTGTTTCAGCATAAATGCCAGATGCTCTTTCTGCGTACGTAGCATTTGCTCCTAAACTTGGTTCATAATCTCCTTGAAAGCGTTCGTTAATTCCTACATATTCATCCCAATTCCCATTATTTTTTTTAGTTGCTGCATCTATTTTTGATCCAGTCGTTACCCGAATATTTTTATTAAGCGATGGATCAATATTAATGGCTTTAGCTTGTATTTGTTCATACTTTTTGGAGTCCACAATTGGGAAATAATTTGTTCCTCCAACATTTGCTATTAAACGTGCATTTAAAGAACTACGGGACGTAACATCAGCTGGATTGGTTAGATATGTTCCTTCTACCTCCTGAATATTTGAATTACCTGTTACAATAATACGCAAACGGCCATACACATTGGATTTTACACCAGAAGTTACTTGAATGATGGCCGATCCAACATTTTTAGCTGTGATGATCCCATCATCAGATATTTCTATCACATCATTTCTCGATTGTTGAACAATTGAGAAGATAACGTCTTTTTGCGTCACATTTTCTGGATAGATTTGATACTCTACTTTATGAGTTAGGCGTTTGGGTATTTTTTGTTGGAAAGCTGGATTTCCACTTTCTGTTGTTTCGTTTCCTTTCACAACAATTTTAGTTGGAGGAATCACTGAAAAATCTCTAACTGCTACTTCAATTGAAGCTGATTTTACACCTTGCGAGGTATCTTCTGCTGTTGCTGTAATTATTGCTGTACCACTAGATACCGAAATTACTCGACCATCTTGTGTAACTTGAGCAATATCGGGATTACTTGTAGACCAAATAATATTTTTATTTTCTGCATTACTTGGCGTAACAGTTGCTTGTAAATTTTTCCAAGTATTACTAACATTGGCATTAGCATCATTTGGTAGATATAATTCAAAATTTTCACTAGGCGTAATATTTACATAATCTACCTTAACTATTGGCTTAATGATTTTAATTTCTTTTGTATCTACTAAAGTAATATCGCTAACTCCTAGTTGTGGAGTATAAGTATGTGTTGCAGAAATTTTAGCACTACCTTCAGCCACTCCTGTAATAACGCCAGTAGTTGCGTTAATGTTAGCAATTTCTGAACTACTAGAACTCCATGTTGTTACTCCTTTTGCAGTAGTAGGTATTAAAATTTTGCTTGCTGTAAAAGAAGAACCGATTTCTAAATCTGGTAGTTCACCAACAGTAATATTTACAGGAATATCAGGATCAATGATTTTTAAAGGCTCTTCTGCTTCTAGTGATTTTGCTCCAAAAATAACTTGAGCGCGAATTACGATATCTCCTGTTTTTTTAGCCGTAATTTTTGCACCATCAATTATGACATATTGATTATCAGGACTTTTTGGATCATCAGCACGAATATAATGCCCATTAACAACACTCCATGCAGACCATGTGATTGGCAAATCAGAGGCACTTTCTGGCAAAATAGTTGCGCTTGCATCGATACTTGAATTAACAGGTAAGTTCGCAAATGGGATAATTTCAATACTTATCGGCCCACTTTCTTCTTCATCATCAAACATACTTCCTTTATGTAAAGTTGGAAGACCTTTTCCCCATCCTAAATTTTCAGTTAAATATTTATTTACATTTACAAAAGTTGATCCAGGTTTAATAGCAAAGATATCATATGATTTATTTGTCGGAAATGATTTACTTGCTGCAGCAAAATGTTGATATAAATTTCGAATATCTGATTTGTAATCGGAACCAAATTTATAATTATCTCCTGAATTATTACTTAATTGTATCCTTTGGAAGATAAATGGTGTTTTAAAGGAAGGGATATTTGTGCTATTTAATTCAAAAGACATTTGATATTTTGCACTCTCTGATTTTGTAGGTATTAATTGCAAATAGTTTTTTACATTGTCATTCCAGGAAAAGGTATGGGGATTGTATTTAGCAAAAAAGTCCGCTGCTTGCGAACCAGCTACAGCACTTTTTGAAGAATCAAATTCTTGATTGCCTGCTGAAACGTAATCGCCGTATTTGAAAAACAGAGCATTACCATTTTGATTACCTGTATCAAAAAGTTGGGCTAAAGCTGTAAAATTTACACTGGATACAACAGATTTTGTCAAAGGATAGTGACTAGTTGTGAATGTGGAATTTCCTGTTTTATTGGCAAAATCAAATAATGGAGAAGATAGTAGTCCAACATTACTTGTTTTATTTTTATAGCAGATAGTTAAAGTTGCTACATCTTTTTGTTGTTTTTGCCAATCATTTCCTAAAATTTCTTTTTTTTCAAACTTCCATTCAAAATTAATCTCGATATCTTTATTGTCATTTATCTCTTCTGTTGCACCATCATCAGCAAGAGGAAAAATAGTTTGCTTTTCTAAATTAAGAGCCTCATCACTCGTATTTTCATGAAAAGTAAAATCTACCGGTCCACTTCCTGAATATAAATCAACGGTATTTAAGCTAAGATCATATGAAGCTCCATTGCTATGCCATACACCTTCCTTAATGGTAGAAGTAGGGATAAGGGTTGATTGTGTACTTGGATTGTCATCTCCTGCTTTAGTGGTTAAAAAATTAAGATTTTTTAATGAAAATCCTGGATCGATTGCAGGAAGTAGCATAATAATCGCAACTGCTACAAAAAGTAGGCGTTTAATAACTCTATTAAGCATTGCGTTTTCAAGACGTTTTCTTTTAATTCGCCGCGGAGTCTTTTTCTTTGAGTTCATTTTGTATCGTTCCTTTCCGTCATGTTTGAAATAGTTTATTAACTATTTTTTTGACATTTACGGATGTTTGCTGTGCTCACATCATTTTATAATTGTTTACTAATCTTTTTTATATTATAGCAGTTTTTATATAAAATCCAGTATTTATTAATATTAGTAAATTTTAAGCAATTATAAATAAAAAGACTGATAGTTGAAAATCATTTTTTGTTTTGCAACTATCAGTTTTTTTATTTTTGAGAGAATATTTGAAAGAATGTTTTTTTTATTATGAAATATTCCCTTTTACTTTGCGATTACGAATAAGCATGTATCCTCCAATACCCATTGCTGAGATACCGATTACTAGGAAGATTACAATACCGATGCCACCAGTTGATGGTAAGTAACCTTGAGGATAGTTTTTGATTTTTTCTACAGTATTTTGACCAACTGCTCCTTCAATCGTAAATGAAATTGTTGTTGCACTATTATCTAAGTAATAACCTTCTGGTGCTTGTACTTCGACTACTTCATAACTTCCTTTTCTAAGTCCAGGAAGGTTGACTTCACCAGTAGTGATTGTATTTTCACTAGTTCCATCCTGTGTTGTCCAAAAGACTTTAACATTACCTTCACCAGAAGGTGCAGGAGGTTCATAACTACCTTCCTCTACATGTATAGTACCTTTGACGTTTCCTTTAGCAAAATCAGAAGCTTTAGGATTACCTGCAATCTCTAACCAGATGACTCGCCCATCTTCTTTATAACCACCAAAGTAGTAACCTTTATTATTCTTTAATACGAAACCTGCTTTTCCATCTGTAATAGGATTATCTGATCTACCATCTACTTTAATAAAGCGTGGTTTAAAGACAATTACAAACTCTGAATCATCTTCTCCTTTATTATCATCACTATCATCATTTTTATGATTTTTATATTTAATCAAGTTATTCATACTTTCCTCAATTGGTGCATCAGAAGATACAATCATTTTAAGTTTAATTTTTATTAATTTTCCAGCTAATGCTTGTAATTTTGCTGTATTTTCAGCATTAACAGTTGTTGGCATGTCAAACTTAAATTGTAGATTTCTTGTAGTAGCATAGTTACTTGCAGCATTTGATCCAGCTACATTTGAGTACTTATTTATCGTTAAATCAAGAGGAGTTCCTAAAATTTGGGAGTAGCTAGATTTATCATTCGGGAAACTCTCAAGTTTTCCGGTAATATCTTCTATTGAAAGTTCCTTAATTGAGAAAAAATTTAATCCAATATCAGGCAAATCATTTAAAGTAAAGTTTGCATGTTTATATTTAGTTTCATTTACAAGAGATGCCAAATCATGTGGTAATTTATATTCAATTTCAAAATCGACCAATTCACCTATTGATCTAGTTACAGTTGGATCAGATGTATTACCTGTTGTCCCTAATGGACCGTTTGTAGCATCTAGATCATCAATGCTAATAAATCCATCTTGATTTCCATCAGAATCATCAGCTTTATCCTGAGCTGTTGGGATTAATTTTTTAGCAATTTCTGGCCTAGAGTCAATAACGTTTTTAGGATAAATATCAATAACGCTATCTGCTTCATTTGCTGTATACAAACCGTCCTCATTGTTATCTTTGATAATTGGTAAAGCAAGTACTGTATTTGCCGATCTTACAATTTGCACTGGCCCACCACCATTTATATAGTGAGCATTACTAGTATCCGTTTCTACAAAGACGTAAACCCTATTTCTACCATCACTTTGAGCTGGCCTAATATCTGCAAAGGTGGCAATACCATTTGTTTCTCCGGTTATTACTGGATTAGTAGTTAATCCAGGACCGTATTCGTTATTTATTTCATTAGCAGGCATATTTTTAAAATGATTTACTGTAGCTTGATAAGCAGCTAAACGTTGTTCTTGTGTTGCTGCTAAAACATCACTTTTTCCAGAAATTTCTTTTACTTTTGTTTCAAAATAGGAAGTAACTTCATAACCTTTAAATTTTACACCGGCAATTTTGTTTTTAGTTTCTAAATTTGCCATAATATCTCCGGTATTTTGATACGGAGTATTTTCAAATTCTTCTTGTGTTGCTTCTATTTTATGTAAATTAACTGTCACTTTTTGCTTAGATGTTTCTGCATCACTCTCATATTTTTCTTTTGCGTCTGTTTTTGCATTAATGATAAATGGGTGAATTGTGTTAATAATACTTGGTACAAGCAATATTCCTGCAGCCATAATGCCAAATATTTTTTTCTTAAAATTCATTAGATCCTCTCCTTTTACTTTTTTGCATATCACTTTAGTTAATCTATAGATATTCTATAATAAAATTAAATTTCATAAAACAAAAAACACTTAGACTTATTTTTAATACGTCATATCCATACGGCTATCATATTTCTTCATAATTAAAAACCAGCATTGAAAAAAAAGGAGAACGAGATTTCAACTCGACGATGAAAAATTTTAGAATAAAAGGAAGGGCAAAGAGAGATAAAAAACAACATTATCAACGAAGTAAATTTCTTTGAAAATCGATCTGCAATAATAAAAAATTGTTGAAAATTAAATATCTAATTTTTGAAGGTAAATTTTTACTTATTTTTTATTATTTTTACTTTTTATCATAGAATAATTTTAAAAATCAATATTTACAAAAAATATTTATAAATAAAGGGTAAGCATATGGTTCAGCAAAATGAAGCAATTTTTGGCAAAGTATTCAAAGAAATAGAATTATCTAAAAGACTTAATACAAAAGATGCTTTTAATGAAGCATGTACTTCAAAGACTTTGTATAACTTTGAAAATGGGAAAAATTGTGTAAATGTGTCGACCTTATCAAAAATATTGAAAAATACTAATGTTTCAGAATAAGATTATTTTGCTGCTGTTCGGGACTATAATCCTAATATTAATGATTCATTTTTCCAAAATACAATTGACTATCATCTTGAAAAAAATCTTTATGCTAAAAAAAATGTTTACAAAATTGAATGCTTCAAAAAATAAAGAAGATAAATTACGAACTTTAAATAGTTATGACAATAATTAATGATCTCGATAAAAATTTTATTATCCCTAAACAAGATTTAGCTAATGCTTCAGATTATTTAATAGAAATAGATAAATGGGGATATCATGAATTGGTTACTTCTATATGTAAGAGAATTCATTAATAATAAAAAAAATTTGATATTGACAGAAAAAAGAAAGCATTGTTAATTAAAACACTTATTAATATTTCCTATTCATGTATTAAACATGAACATTTACAAGATGCAGATGATTTTCTTAAAGAAGTAGAATCTTTAATAGCCACTCAAAGAATTGAAAATTGCGTCATTGAAAAATTTGCTCTTAAATTTATGAAAGGTTTTTATAATTTAATTAATGGCAATATAAACGAAGGTAAAAAATTAATGAAAAAAGCAATTGGTAATTTTAAAGCTACTGAAGATCAAGAAATTGTAGAACGTTATAAAACATATTACAAAGAAGCTTTTCTTCAGTCAAAGAAAAAATTTGCTGCAAATGATGTTAAATAGACCTTCCTCGGAAACTAGATGTATGAGAATTTCGTTTTTTTCCTTGACGGCGACAGAAAATTCACTTTCGTTCATTTTCTTTTATCCATCACCTAGAAGCCGTGCCTCTAGCGTCAAAAAGCCTTGAAATAGAAACACGTATCTTTAAGTTTTTTCCTTGTATCAAGAAAAAATTGAAATGAATTCTCGTTATACCCTAGTTTCCGAGGAGGTCTAATAAAAAAATTTTTCATAAATGAAATGAATTTTTGAGCTATTTTTTCACAATTTGAGGCAAAAAATGCAGGAATAGTGGTGCTATTTCGAGGCTTTTTAACGAAAAAGTGTAGAAAAAGAGCCAAAATCATTCATCATTGAGAGATCTTGGACAGGTTCTTAGCGTTTCTTCGTTAACAGCCATTTTAGCATCACGAAAAATAACGCGTAAAACAAGAATGCGCGTGCCTTCCATTTTCTCTATTACTAAGGTTAAGTGATCGTTTTCATTGTCAACATCAAATGATAAAACTTCACTTTTAGCAGGGATTAAGCCAACTGCTGTGATAAAGTATCCAGCTATCGTATCAACATCATCCATTTTAAGTTGCGTCCCAAATTCTTCATTAAAGTTTTCAATTAATAAACTTCCCTTTACTAGATATTCTTTACTAGAGATTTTTTCAATCGGTTTTTCTGCCTCATCAGTCTCATCCTCAATATCCCCAACAATCTCTTCTAATAAATCTTCTAAAGTCACAATACCAACCACACCACTATACTCATCTAGCAAAATAGCTATTTGGTTTTGTGTTCGTTTTAACTCATATAGCAAATCATCAATATAAATCGTTTCCGGAACAAATAGTGGCTCCTGCAAAAGTTCTCGCAAATTTAAATTATCAAAGCCTTTTTTATATCCACTCATCAGCAAACGTTTTGTATGAAGAACGCCAATAACTTTATCTTTATCATTTTCATAAACAGGAATACGTGAA
The DNA here is from genome assembly GCA_031269775.1 of Streptococcaceae bacterium. Lineage (GTDB taxonomy): Bacteria > Bacillota > Bacilli > Lactobacillales > Streptococcaceae > JAIRLR01. The sequence goes on along the minus strand of JAISYQ010000002.1, from coordinate 2,225 downwards.
AAATTTTCAGTTAAAATTTTTTTAATATTTTCTTGCACATCATCTTCAATATCAATCATAAATGAATCAGTTCGTGGCACCATTACTTCACGCGCTACTTTATCATCTAAAGAAAACACTCCTTGAAGCATCTTTACTTCTTTTTTCTCAAGTGTGCCTTCTGTACTTAACATATATTCCATTTCATCTTTGGTCATTTTAACTTGTTTATCATCAAATTTCATCGGCGTAAGGCGTGAAATTAAGTTAGTAGATGCTGATAATAACCAAACAAATGGATGCAAAACTGCCCCTAAAAAAGTAATCAAGACAACTGCAAAATTTGCAATTTTTTCCTGCAAATTCAAAGCAATTCGCTTAGGGTACAATTCTCCAAAAACAATTGATACATAAGTTAAAAGGATGAAAACAATAAAAGTGGCAACCGTTTTTCCGATTTGAGCAAAGCCAATTATTTGCGACAATTTATAAGAAAGGCTTTCAGCTAAACTTGCACCCGCTAAAATATTAATAACCGTAATACCAACTTGAATTGTTGCTAGAAAATTATTAGGATTTTGAAGAATTTTATAGATTTTAATACTCTTTTTATCCCCTTCTTCTGCTTTTTGTTCAACCCGTTTTCGATTAATGGAAACCAAAGCCATCTCGCTAGCAGAAAACATAGCAGTTAAAGCAGTTAAAATAAAAAGAATAATAAATTGTGTAATAAGCGACTGACTCTGCGGGTCATCGTTCATTATATAAGCTCCTTGTATAAATTATGAAATTATTATATTAGAAAAAATAACAACTACATGGAAATGCTAGCATAAAGATAATTAACATGCAATTAAGGATTGACCTCTAAGAACCTCGTATATTATTAATATACGAGGTTCTTAGACTTTTACAATAATCTTTTTAGTTAACATATTTATCTCTTTAAAGTTTAGATTTGTGCAGAACAGAAATCAATTTGCCAAAATACAGCTAAATTCATTTCAATGCTTCTTTTCTGCCTTTTTTACTTTTAAAAGATTCCGGTTCAACATCAAGCTTGATTTGAGGGCGTGTATTACCGGAAATTAACTTGCCAAATTACAGCCGGATCCATTTCATAGCTATCTTTAGTGCCGATAAGATCAAATAGCATTGCACCCATTTTTCTAATTTCTTTATGTTTTGTAATATAATTTCGTAATGCAGGATTAATGTGTTTGCAATATTCTTCTAAAGTCCATGCTGATAAAATTTGTGACGGCGAGCTAACGCCATTCATATAAACACCATAGTTAGAAAATTTAATCTTTCCATCAGGCAGAGTATTCGCACTAGAGATTGTTTTTTCCTGTTGTTTAATTATATCATCCATAGAACGATATTCACCACTTTTAAAAGACTTTTCCGGTAAAAAATTACTAAAAATGATCTTTCCACGTAACTCTTCAATATTCTTTTGAAACATTTCCCCTCCGTTAAAATCTATAAAATATTGTTTATCATTTGGATTTTTGTTGAAATAATAATCTCGAAATTTAGAATTTCTTATATAATCTCCACATAAATAAATTACTTCACTTGGATTTTTTTTAATAAAATCTACAACACCTGGTAATACGGTTTTATACATAGATCCATTGTAAGGTCTGTCACGTCTGATATGTTCATTATCATCCCACATTTCTCCTATTATACCCTCTTCACGTTTCCCATCACGATCATCAAAATCAAGATTAATTTCAAATATCCTGCAACCTAATTCCAGCTGTTCTTTTAAAGATTTGTACTGATAAGTAGGAACTTCAAGTAAAAGATTTTTTCTTGATAAATAGGTCATACTTTTACGCGATCCTGGTATTGAAAGTTTCCACATTGGCGTATTATCAGATAATCCACTCATCCAATTTTTGCCATTAACATTTTTATTTCTGACATCAATCCCTTCTTCTACTTTAATTCCAATAAATTTATCTTTAATCTCCTTAACCTCGCTTTTAAACGCATCTCCAACTGCTTTAAACCAACTTCCAATGCCAAGCATTTGATATTCAGAACGTGAACCAAAACCAAAGAAGCCGGCTTTTTTTAGTTCTTTTTCTTGAATGCTTATTTTTTTGGCAAAATTTTTAGTTTCTTTTGCTAAAGATACAAATTTCTTTTTTCTACCAGGAGTGAACGCTCCATAGTTTCGTTGAAAATCTGAAGATAGAACATGAACTTCTCTGGTAACTGTTTTGATACTT
>JAISYQ010000010.1 GCA_031269775.1 Streptococcaceae bacterium | reverse complement strand
AAATAGCGATCTTTCCTTCATGTGAACATCATTTTGCTTTTGTAATTCAATGTTATAAAGTCGCCTTTTTTCATCAGTTGCAAGTACGTCAAGGCGTGACTCTTTCCCGCCAATAAACTTAGGCGTTATTTCTGTTTTGTGGATGTTGACATTCGATATTTTAAAACCTACAACACTGCTTAATAAATGGATCAACGCCCTTTTATTGCGATCATCACCAAACACAAGTTTAAATAATAAGTCATCAGTTACTGAATTCATACAAAAACTCCTAACTTTTTTTATTACATGAAAATTGTAACATGAATACGCCAAAGCTCGCAAAATATTTTTCTCAAGAGTTTGCAGCAACTTTTAGCCATTTTTTCGATAAAAATTGCTGATTATCTATTTTTATCTTATCTGTGCCCTTTGTTTTGTTCATAAATTTTATAATTTCTTGATCAAGCGCAACCCAGCCACGTTTCCCCAAATGAATCGTATCATACATAAAGTAAGGCTCATGATTACGATCAACAAAATCTACAATATTATTAAATCCTTGTAAATTTAGTTGATACTTTATTTTTTTCGAAAATTTTCTCATCATAGACTGCCTAAGCCCGGTATATTGCATCCATCTACCATTAATGGGTGGAATAACAAATAATACATCATTATGATTTTGTGCAAACAAATTTAAAAGCAACTGAAGGTCATTATACTCAACACCATGCAAAAAGTCTGTCTTGGCTTGAAAATTTTTTAACTTATGAAGACCTGCTACAATTTTATGCTTAAAAAATTTATCATTGATTTCATAAGGATTTGACTTTGATTGCTTTGCTCCTAGCTTACAAGCTAGACGATCCAATTTTTTATGACTATATGTAGATGGCAGTATCCTCTCTAAGCGTTTTATATTTGAAGATCCTACGGAGAAGAATATCTTCTGAAACAAAGAATCTTCAGCCTTTAAAAAACAATATTGCAAATTATTAATAGTTGCTAAATACTTCCCAGTTTTTTTACCACGAGAAAGTAAAATTAAATTTTTCTGCAAAATAAAATTTCTTTTTACTGATGGAAAACTCAATAAACGCTTTGTCATAAACTTTGTTGTTTTATCGCAAGGATTAGCATGCTTAATATAACGATAAACATCTTCTAAGGTTATGTAAGTATCAAAAGAAAGCGAATTTATCCCCCTATTTGTTACAATTTTACCGTGCTTATTTTTCTTACTTTTAAACCACTGAGGAGAAATAATAAAAATCAGTTTACGCCCCTTCATCTCACGATTTAAGTTATCCATATAAAAGTAGTGTGCTAGAGAATGTGTGCCGTTAAAACCGATTAAAAATGGAGTATAGCTGCGTTGATACTTATCCGCTAAAACACTAGGATGAAATGGATCAAAACGAGCTAACTCTGAAGAACCCATTATCGGCAAATATTTTTTATTTGCAAACGCTTGATGTTTAATGCTATTGCCAATATAAGTTTCAACTGATTGAGGAGAAACAGCAAATTTATCAGTTTCTTTTTCTGTATAACGATGAATTTGATTAAATGGTGTAAACAATAGTATGAAAACCAAGAAAAAAGCACAAAAAAGTGGCCCAAGCGCTTTTAAAATAGATATCTTACGCATTAATTTTCTCCTCAATTCGCATAGCAATTTTTGCTGCTGTATTCCAATCATCTCGATTCATTTCTGAAGGTGGCAATGAAATATTAAATTTATTTTCCAATTCCACAATCAACATGATTGCTCGCATCGAATCCAAAATACCTTCTGCAAATAAATCAAGATCTTCATTGAAACGAAAATCATCAGCACCCGTTACTTTTTCAAGTATATTAAACATTTCTTCTTTCATTCATAAAACTCCCTATTTTAAGATCTTATCAAAAATTCCTGAAAAAATTAAAAAACTAAAAAAAACAGCATGGCTCGTTAAAACAATATTTAAACAATCCATAAATTTATTTTCCGGTATCAAACCTTTATGCTTTTTCTTAAAGCGAAGCCACTTATCTACTACACACATTAACAATGCATGAAAAAGCCCATATAAAATAAAATACCAGGTAAATCCGTGCCAGAGTCCCATTAATAAAAATAGAGCACAATAACCAAGATTACTTATCTTTACTGAAGATTTAATCAATTTTTTCTTCATCAAGAAGTAAATTAAACGCATATAAACAAAGTCACGAAACCAAAAAGAAAGCGACATATGCCATCGATTCCAAAATTCTTTAATATTCTTTGATAAAAACGGCAGGTGGAAATTTTTAGGAATTTCATAACCCATAATATAACTAACACCAATTGCAAAAAATGAATAGCCCGCAAAATCAAAAAACAAATATAAACTGTAAGCATACATGTATATTAATAAATTAAAAAAAGATGTACCTAACACTGCTTTGTGTTCCAAATAGCCCAAACAATAATGTTTTAGAAGATAAGCAAGCAAAAACTTATATAAAAATCCTAGAAAAATATAAAAAATTCCTTTTTCTAAAAAGCTCATATAATCCTTAATAGGTGCATGTACCTCTTTTTGAAACCTACGAAAACGATCAATTGGGCCACTAGAAATTGTTGGGAAAAAAGATAAAAAATAAAGAAAAGTTAAAATTGGAACTTTTTTAATCAAGTTATCCCGTAATTCCATAACAATATTTACCGTTTTAAAGGTAACATAAGAAATCCCTAAAAAGGAAAAAATAGATCTACGACCAATGAAAACCGGCCAAAATTTTACACAAAATAAAGGAACAAGCGAAAGTAACAAAATTACAACAAAAACGGATGTTTTATTTAAATTTGACTTTTGTAAATACCATTCATAACCTTTGATCAGACAAAGTTGATAGCTTCCAAAAAAGATTAATGATAAACCTGCATGGTAATTTTTTCCACCAAAACTTAAATACAAAAAAAGAACCGTGAATAAACTTTGATAAATCATCGCTTTTTTACCAAAAGATTGAATAATAATCAACGGAATTAAAGCAATGCTTAAATATATAAAATAAAAAGGTGACTCATACGGTGTCATCAAAATTTCCTATCTAATTCTAACTAAATAATTTTTGCTCAACAACTTCCGATCAATTTTGCCATTTTGGTTTAGTGGAAATTTATCCATTAAAACAAAACGCTGGGGCATCATATAATCCATAATTTTTTCAGCCAATGCTTTACGAAGATCTTTAATAAATTGCTTTTCATTGTTAACTTTTTTATTAGGGATAATTACAGCAACCAAAGCACGAACTTGATTATTCACATCTATTTGTGGTAATACCACTGCTTTATTAACTTTAAAAATAGCAGATAAGTGTGCTTCAATATCTTGAAGTTCAATCCTATAACCATTCATTTTGATTTGAAAATCAATTCGCCCCTCGTAGAATAATTGTCCTGTTTTGTCAATATATCCAGCATCCCCAGTATAATACGCACGTTTTCCATCAATTTTAGTAAAAACTTCTTGTGTTTTTACTAAATCTTTATAGTACCCCTTAGCTACAGAATCTCCGATAATAACAATCTCACCACGCTTTTTTATCGGAAGTTTTTGCTTTTTAAGATCATGAATTTGAATTTTTATCCCTGGTTTGGCATTGCCTAGCGGCAGATGATCATATTTTGCCAAAAGGTCCTTAGTAACTTTAAGTTGTGTTAGCGCACCTGTTGCTTCTGTTGGTCCATAAGTATTCCAACAGCAAACCTTTGGAAATTTTTCCAGCAGCTTCTTTGCTGTTTTAACCGTTAGCTCTTCGCCACAGAAGATAAATTGCTCAAGCTTAGGATGCTTTTCTTGTGTAAATGAAGGATCCAGCAAACAAATATCTACAAATGAAGGTGTTGAAATCCAAGTATTAATCTCTGTAGTATTTAATCTTTCAAATAAGTACTTAAAATTACTTGTCTCATCCCTTGATAAAGACACCAATGTTCCTGCGGAAAGTAAGGATGGATAAATACTAAAAATGGATAAATCAAAAGAAAACGGCGCTTGAAGTAACACTTGATTTTGCTCAATTTGCTTAAAATCACACATCATCCACTCAGTAAAGCTAAGTAAATTATTATGACTTACTTCAACACCTTTTGGCACACCAGTTGTCCCTGAAGTATAAATAATATAGTTGGAATCTTCGCCATGTACCGCATTTTTAAAATTTGCTATAGGCTTGGCATCAAAAACAAGTGAGTCTTGATAAAAAACACAAAATCTTGCAAACAACACCTTTAACTCTTCATCAAGCTCTTCTTTTAAAGTTACAATAATTGCAGATGGCTTACAAGCTTCAACAATCATCTTAACTCGCACAAATGGTGAATGACTCTCTACCGGCACATAAGCACAACCTGTCATATTTACCCCAAGTAAAGACGATAAAGCATAAAAATCACTTTCACCATAAACCATTACAGGTCCTTTTTTTAAAGAAGATCTTGTTAAAATATTTGCTACGCATAAAGACATACGCCAAAGTTCTTCGTATGTATATTTTTCTTTACAACTCGCAAAAGCGATGGTTGATAAATATTTTTTAACTACTTTTTGCAATCGTTCTAAAATTGAAAGTTGCAATTAAAATCCTCCTTCAAGAGTTTACCTACTAATGATTAAAAAGCTCTAAAATTCATTATAAACAAATCCGCCCCCACTAGAATTTTTATAATGAAAAAAATATAACAAAGCCAAAATAATCGCTGTGTAAAATAAAGTTTTGACAATAAAAATCAATATTTCTTTTGATCTACTCACTTTTTTATAAACCTCATACATTAGACCTGTTATAAAATTAAGGTATAATTAAAATTTAATCTACTACAGTCATTAAAAAATAAACAGTTTTTACAATTTTAAAACAAAAATTTACCGCTTTTTTTTCTTCTTTTTAAATTGTTTTTGCGCTCTTTTCATCATGGATTTCATTGCAAATTCTCCTATTTTCCCTTTAATGCCACCACCAAATGGATTTGGCATATTACCTTTCCTACCCATATTTGGCACACCAGGCATGTTAGACATTTGCTCCATACCCATACCTTGAAGCATTTTATTCATATCACCTTTCATCATCATCTGCATAGCTTTTTTAGCTTCATTAAAACTTTTAATCATTTTATTTACTTCCACCACTGTATTCCCAGATCCTGCAGCAATTCTACGCCTGCGACTTGGCGTTAAAATATCGGGCTTTTCACGCTCTAAAGGAGTCATGGATAAAATTATCGCACGCTTTTTTACAACATCTTTTGAATCAACTTTTACCTTATCTAAGTTTGGCATCTGATTCATGCCAGGAATCATTTTTATCAAATCTTCCATCGGTCCCATATTACTCATTTGATCTAGCTGATCGATAAAATCGTTAAAATCAAACGTACTCTCTCGCATTTTCTCAGTCATTTTCTGCGTTTTCTTCTCATCAAATTCGCGTTTAGCTTTTTCAATGAGGCTTAACATATCTCCCATGCCAAGAATACGCGAGCTCATACGATCAGGATGAAAAATTTCAAGATCTGTTAATTTCTCTCCCGTACTTGCAAACTTAATCGCAGTACCAGTAATACTACGAATCGAAAGTGCCACACCACCACGCGTATCCCCATCAAGTTTGGTAATAACAACACCTGTAATTTTAAGCTGCTCATTAAAACTTTGAGCGACATTAACTGCATCTTGTCCACTCATTGCATCAACAACCAGCAAAATCTCTATTGGATGTACAAGTTCTTTAATCTGCTTTAATTCGTCCATTAAAGCTTCATCAATATGAAGTCGCCCCGCCGTATCAATTAATACATAATCATTTTTTTTCTCACGTGCTAATGCTAAGCCGCTTCGAACAATATCTACAGGACTCTTATCTACTCCCATATCAAAAACAGGAACACTTAATTGCTTCCCTAATGTTTTTAATTGATCAACAGCTGCTGGACGATACACATCTGCTGCAATCATTAAAGGACGAGCTTTATCTTTTTCTATTAAATGCTGTGCTAATTTTCCAGCAAAAGTCGTTTTACCTACACCTTGCAGACCAACCATCATAATAATTGTTGGAATCTTTAGTGATTTTTGCAATTCAGACGTTTCAGAACCTAGCGTTTTTGTTAATTCCTCATCAACAATTTTGACAATCTGTTGTGCTGGATTTAATGTTTCTAAAACCTCTGCACCAATAGCTCGCTTTTTTACATTAAGTGTAAATTCTTTTACAACAGGAAGCGCCACATCGGCTTCAAGCAATGCCAAACGAATCTCACGCATCATCTCTTTGATATCAGCTTCTGATACTTTTCCTTTACCACGAATTTTCTTCATTACTTGTTGCAAGCGCCTAGTTAAACCTTCAAATGCCATTTTATAAAATCTCCTTTATTAGACCTCCTCGGAAACTAGATATATGAGAATTTTGTTTTCTTTTTCCCTGATACATCATCAAAAAACCTCGAAATAGAAACACGTATCTTTAAGTTTTTTTCCTTGTATCAAAAAAAATTGAAACGAATTCTCATTATACCCTAATTTCCGAAAAAGTCTATTATTTCTTGGTAGAAAGTTCATCAAACACACTGTTTTGAATTCTTTTAGAATTTTCAAATAATTGTATAATAGTGCTCATAATTTCTAAACTAAATTCTCCACCCTCAACCAACTGTTTTATTTTTTCTAATATCTTATTTTCACGTTTTTCATCATAAATAGGTAAATTATGTTTGTACTTATATATAGCAATTTTTTTTGAAAGATCAAAACGTTTCTTAAGTATTGGCAATAATTTTGCATTTAATTTATCCATTTCTTGACGAAGTTCTTCTAATTCCATTTTTTTCAACATTTCTTCCTAGCAACAATCAAATTTTCTAAATTAAAACCACTTTCAAAAGTTTCTCTTAATTCATCTAGTTTGTAATTAAATGAAAATATTTTAAAAAGCTTAAGATAAAAAATAAAGATCACCTCAAGCTTAAATATTAAAATTTATCATTAAATTCTAAATGCAATGCCTTCGTATTCCCATCCAAGATTTTTTGTTGCATTCTCAATTTCATTATAGTTTATTGTATACATATGCTCACTATTTCTAGGATTGCGCATACGATAAACAGCTGTTCCTTCACCTTTTGAAACTCCTAAATTTAAAACATAAAAAGCAATACCTTCATCATGCCAACCTACTTTAAGTAAAGCATCTCTTTCAAATGAGTTTGCTGTATATAAATGTTCGCCGTCATTTGGATTGTATAAGCGATAAATTGGAATACTTCCACCTACCAAATTAAACGCAATCCTTTCATCACGCCAACCTAAATCTACTAACTGGTCTCTTTCAAAACTATTTAACGTTAATAAATGACGATCGCCATTAGGATTATATACGCGAAAAACAAGAAGAGTTCCTCCATCGCCAAAAGAACCTGATACACCATATAATGAGGTTCCTGCCTTTCCCATGTTTATTGAATCCATGGAGCGAGCATTCCAAATTTCCTGTACCAAATGTAATCCAGATACACGATTTTCTAAAGGATCTAAAACAGTCGTCATATCACCATTTAATCCATAAACAACAACGGCATGAGAAAAGCCTAAAGGTGCAATAGGAGGATTACATAAAGCAATAACCGCCCAGCCAGAGCTTAATAATTCTCTTAATTGACTATGCGAATAAATAGGTTTTACCGCTCGATTAGCTTTTTCCCCTGCATAAACGATCGCTTCCCCACCAGCACCACCATCGTAAAGATGTACATCATATAACTCTTGACCCCAATCAAGTGGAAGTCCCCCCATAATCATTGCAATACTTGTTGGGACACAACCTGTACCACCAAAAGTATAGCCACCAAAAACAGCTCCACTCCACTGTGGATCTTTTTGTGAATAATAAGTAGGCCCACCACAAGCTAGACATTTTAATGAACTAATAGGACGCGCTTGAACTACTTTTACTACCTGTTTTGCTGTCTTTTTACTTTCTAAAGCATAAGGATGTACATCTTTGCTATCAACTACTGGCACAGTTTTTGCAAAGGAGTGCATTGAAAGAAAAATTGTCGATACTAGCAATCCTAATACACCAAAAAAACTCTTTTTATTTAACTTCAAAATTACTTAAACCTACCTAACCACTACTAAAGTTTTAGTACGCGAAAAGCTTCATCTTCTGACTTCCAAGAAAGATGCTTTATAGGAACTTCCTCATATTCAAAAGTGTTTGCAGTAAAAAGATGTTCTTGTCTATCAGGGTCACTGTTCCATAAACGTAAAATACGAATACCCACATTTCCATCAGGATGCAAGACATAGCCTGCAATCCCTTCGTCTGCCCATCCCTTTTTAATCAAATCATCTCTTTCAAATTCATTAATAGTATAAAAATGTTCCCCACTATTTTTATTATAAAGTCGATAAAGAGGAATTCCTTGTTTTTCATTAACAAAATAAAAAGCAATTCCTTCATCTATCCATCCATGATTTTGTACTAAATTAATCATTTCATTGCGATTAATAGTGAAAAGGTGACGTTTATCAGTAGGGTTTAAAACCCTATATACAGGGATCCCATCTTCTACAGATCTTGCGCCTGCACTACCAGTGAAAACGCCCGTGTAATCAACGTTTACATCGATCCCTTTATCAAGCGACAATCCAGCAAAGCGAACTTGCCCCCATTGCCAAGCCGCCATATCTATATGAAGCAAATTGGATGCTAAAGGATTATCAGGATACTGAGCAATCCACATATTATTAAACCCCAAATCAGCTGGACGCAAATCCCCATTCCATGTTTTAGAAGCGCAAGTATAATGAACACAGCGTGAATAACCCGAGTCTTTTAATTGTTGTTCAAACACTTTTGAAGTAAAAGTCGCATCTACAACTCCTCCAAACATACTTGAATCTTCAGCATCATTTACCATGACTGTGTTTCCATCAAGAGCTAATTCTTTGGCAAAATTAACAAAAAAATTGGCCTCACTTCTAGCACTTTCATCTGAATTAAACTTACTAAAATGATAAACAGAAATTTGCAAACCAGCTCTACGAGCGTAATCTATTTGCTGACGTGCGTAAGGATTGCGGTAATATGTTCCTTCTGTTAACTTAACAACTACTCCACGCACACCAAAGCGCCTTAATACATAAAAATCTTCTTGACTCATCCAACTCTGATAACTAGCAACGTCAACAAAATCTGTTCTTGGTCGTCCGCTATCACTACTAGGGAATTCTCCTGTTGCTCCTCTTCTTAAATAAGAATTAATATATAATCCTTTGCTATACATTTGATTTATTGGAGCTCTTGTCGATTTATCATCTGTTTTATGCTTTATCTTAGCATAATACCCCATAGGCGTATCAATCTTCTTCCCATAAACAACTTGTAGCATCATTAAATTAGTAAAACAAGCAAATAAAATTATTAGTTTTCTTCGTTTCATTGTTAACCTCTTATTTCAAGAAATATACTATTAGTAATTATATATTAAAAAAAGCAATTTATCAAATTGCTGTAAAATTTATAAATTAATAGACCTCTTATGAAGCTAGGGTATAATGAGAATTCATTTCAATTTTTTCTTGATACAAGGAAAAAAACTTAAAGATACGTGTTTCTATTTCGAGGCTTTTTGACGCTAGAGGCACGGCTTCTAGGTGATGGATAAAGGAAAATGAACGAAAGTGAATTTTCTATCGCCGTCAGGGAAAAAGAAAACAAAATTCTCATACATATTAGTTTCCGAGAAGGTCTAATAAAACAAAACATCTAAAAGCCTGTTAACACGCCCTAAAGAGCCAAGTTTCATTTTGATGATAAAAACGCTAATAAAAACGCAATAAATAGCCAAAATGTACCCATAATAGCTGTTGCCCGTTGCATAATTGCTTCAAAACCACGAGCTTTTTGCTTACCAAATAATTGATCAGCGCCACCTGTAAATGCACTTGCTGCTGAATTTTGTTTAGACGGCTGCATCATGATTGTAATAATAATTAAAATTGACAAAATAACTTCGACCACAATTAAAAAATCAGACATAAATATCTCCTCCAATTTTCACTACTGTTTTAACAAATTTGCATATTCTGGTTCTATTAAAACTCTTTTAGCATAAGAACAAACGGGCAATAACTTTAAATTTTCATTTTGCGCTTTTTTAACCAAAGCATTTACTAATTGCCTAGCATATCCTTGTCCACCAAACTCAGGCTCTACAAAAGTATGATCAACAATTAAAATATTTTCTGTTTGAAGCCAGGTAATTTCACCAATAAAAGGATTATTATCATTATATAACACCAAACGTCTATCTTCTTCACGAATATTCATTAAGCATTCACTTCCTTATGAAGGACGTATTTTAAAGCTCCTGCTGGACAAGTATTAATAACACGAATATTTTTATCTACTTCACCATTATTTGCAATAACCCACGGCCTGCGTCCTACTTCAAATACTTTAGGATTACCACGAACACAATTTCCGACATGTTGACAAACATCCTTGGAATAGTAAATATCCATCTCTTTCCCATAATATTTTTTATAGCCAAGGGCTACTAATTGCTCCTTTGTTATTGCCTTACCATTAATTTTTCCATTATCCATCATATCAAAGCCTTCTTCCATCATTCAATAGAGCTCCTCTGAAATTAGGTTATAAAGAGAATTCGTTTCAATTTTTTCCTGAGACAAGGAAAAAACTTAAAAATACATGGTGCTATTTTGAAACTTTTTGACGCTAGAGGCACGGCTTCTAGATGATAGATAAAAGAAAATGAACGAAAGTGAATTTTCTGTCGCCGTCAGGGAAAAAGAAAACAAAGTTCTCATAAATCTACTTTTCGAGGAGGTCTATTAGACTTGTTCCAAAATTAAGGCGTAATTGAAACGAATTCTCTTTATACCCTAGTTTTTTGAGAAAGCCTATTATTTTATTAACTTAAAAATAACAAAAATTTTTACTTTTAACAAAGATAAAATTTAAAAAGGGCAGTGAAATTTTACGATGAGGTGCCTATAAATAATTAAATCCAAACAACTTTTGCATCTGCATGAATATGAATTAATTCATTACCATTTCGATCATGATATCAAAAATTTCGATAACAAAAATATTTATTAATAAGAGCTTACCTTAATTGTAATCTTAACTTTTTTATCTATTACAGCTAGACGTGTAGCTTTAATTTCATATTGCATAATAATCCAAAAAACACCTAAAGTTTTTACATAATCTCCACTCTGCCCTAAAGACGCCCTTGATCCTCACCTAATTTGATCGCAACACGAACTAAAGCTGATAACGTTATTTTTTAGTAAGATCCACATCATAATCATAATAGGGAATAGTATAATGTGCAGAAAAATTTAATGCTACCTATTATTTCCTCCCTAAAATTTGTTTATAATTTTCCAGTAATGAATGATTTTAACAATACTTCCACTTTGTTAGAAATTTTCAAAAAACCTATCAGGTTGCTATCATTATATGAACTTTGCTTGAATGTAAGCTTAAGGGGCAGGGTCTTTGACGCTGTAAAATTGTTAACAGGCTCTAACATCACCATGCCATACCTTCATCTTTTATCCAAATAGATATAATATTTAATCTAATTTTAATGATTTGATCTTGGAAATCGAAAGACCTGTGTCTTTATTAATGGTTGATATTGGCATGACGTCTGTAAGCATGGATAGTGCTGTTTTTTTAAGCCCTTTTTCTATTCCTCTTATTTCTGAGTTTTTCATTGCCGAATTGAAATCTCGCTCTCCTTTTTCTTTCATTCGTAAAAGCTCTTGAATTTGCTTATCTGAAGTGATTACATCAAACATTTCACCGCCTCCTTGATAATTGGTTCAAACTCTCCTATTTTTTCAACTGTTTTTGAATGTGGGTTTTTAAGATACTCTAACCAGCAAGTAATGGGACTTTTCTTGTTAAATTTTTTCATTTTAGGCAACTCAAGAAAGTGGATTTTTTCCATAATCAGTTAGAAGTTCATGAGTTTGTTTTTCTCACATATGATATATATGCCAAAATTGCTCATCATTTATTAATTTAAATTCTAATAAATTAATGCAGATCGTTTTTCGCAAAAAATCGTACGATGCTCCTTTTTCAAGCTGTTTGTAAAATACCTCCAACCAGTAAAATAGCGATCTTTCCCTCATATGAACGTCATTTTGCTTTTATAGTTCAATAGACCTTCTCGGAAATTAGGTTATAAAGAGAATTCGTTTCAATTTTTTCCTGAAACAAGGAAAAAAACTTAAAGATACGTGGTGCTATTTTGAGGCTTTTTGACAATGTATCGGAGAAAAAGAAAACGAAGTTCTCATACATTTACTTTTCGAGGAGGTTTAATGTTAGACAATCGCCTTTTTTCATCAGTTGCAAGTATGTCAAGGCGTGACTCTTTCCCACCGATAAACTCAGGGTCATTTCCGTTTTGTGGGTGGTGTTGACATTCGATATTTTAAAATCTACAATACTGCTTAATAAATGGATTAACGTTCTTTTATTGCGCTCGTCACCAAACACAAGCGTATGGAACACTTTAACTTTACCAAATTAAACATAAGTGAATATCGCCATGATAAATAATTTTAAACAAGAAACGTCTTTCAAATTAAGATAGAGACTTCTCGAATTTTATCTAAAATTCGCTCCTACCTGTAATGTCCCTTATTTGACTCTCAATGCCAGCTAGTTTTCTTTTCAAATTATTAAAGTCTTTCGATTCATTCTTTTTTTAGCCTTATATTCATCTTTATCTTTCTTTCTTAGTGCTTGATTTAGAGATTCAATATTTTTTTCTAACGCCTCAATATAACTTTTTTGATTTTTTAATTCTTCTAATTATTTTTTGTAGCATCTCCATCAGTTTACAGGACAGTTGGATCTTTAAGTTTCAAAGCAGCTATATTAAATGCGTTTACCATGCTTTTGTTTAATTGCAATTCCGTTAATTTAATTCTAGCATTGTTTAACCGATCCTTTAATTATGAACATTCCCTTTTGCTATAGATTTTCTCAACTGTGCATTTTTCACATCCACAATCATTTTTATAAATGTTAAATAAACTATCTTTAATTTAAATAAAAAAATAAAAAAGAAAATAATAAAGCATTTAATAACTAATTTTAAAAAAAGTTGCAGCTTTACACAGATAATTTTTCCGTAATTTTTAATAAGGACAACTGGAAGAGCAATTCTTTTTCTATTGTTCCTATTTTCATTTTGTAATCATTTTCGATCAATTCATCAAAGATCTTTATCAATAAGGATAGGGAAAACTTCCTAGTTTGATCAAAAGCTAATTTCACGCGATAAGAATTGACATTTAATATTGAACTCATCTCTTCTAGCCTGCATCCTTGTTTAGATAATATTTTTACTTGTAAAAATAAACGGATTTGAGAAAGTAAGATTGCATTTACCATAATAACTTCTTCACCTTGCAATAAAATTTCCGAAAAAAGCTGCAAAGCTGCTTTAACATGCCCTTTTAAAATATATTTACTTAAATCAAAAATGTTATATTCTAAACTTTTCAAAACCACTGCCTCTACATCTTGCTTAGCAATAAACTTTTCCTCACTTTTATATAGTATTAACATCGAAAGATCAGATAACGCTTTAGATAAATCAAAAGTCTTATCATTCTGGTCATTTAATAAAACCAATAAATCTAAAGCATCGCGATGAATTTGAAAATGATTTTGCTTTAACTTAGTTTCTAAATAAAAACGAAGATCTCGTTCACCTTTTGGGTTAATATTGATAATTACCGCTTGTTTTTTTAAAAGTTTTACAATCTTTTTCTTACCATCCAAGTTATTAGGTGTTAAAAACACCAAAATAGTTGACATTAGTGGCTGATTTATATAATCGATCAACACTTCTTGAGCAAATTCAACTTTTGCAACCTTTTTACTTGTTAAAAACCAAGCATTTTCTACAAAAATTAGACGTTTACTACCAAAAAATGGCAAAGTTTCTGCTTCTTCCATAATTTTAGAAAAAGCAATCTCCTCTGCATCTAAAGTAATAAAATTCATCTCTTCTTTACCAGAAAAAGCAGCTTCTTTTAAAGCTTGCTTTATTTTTTCTTTTAAATAAAATTCTGAGCCTACAGCTACATAAATAGGAGCAATTGACCCTTTTTTTATTTTCTTAATCTGTTGATCAATATCCATAATATTCTCTCCTTACTTAACTGTTTTACATTGATTAAATAATCCTTTAAAAATACTCCACTGATAATAACAAGCTCCATCATTATCCGTACGATAAACTTTTTGCTGCTTTAAATATTTAAGTGTTTGCTTACTTGGATGAGAAAAACGATTTTTCTTACCTACTGAAATCCAGGCAATACTTGGCCTTAAACAAGCTAATAATTCTTTAGAAGTTGACGTATCACTTCCGTGATGTCCCACCTTT
This sequence comes from Streptococcaceae bacterium, assembly GCA_031269775.1. Lineage (GTDB taxonomy): Bacteria > Bacillota > Bacilli > Lactobacillales > Streptococcaceae > JAIRLR01. The sequence continues at coordinate 23,528 of JAISYQ010000010.1, read as the reverse complement.
AAAATATCTGCACGAAGATGAGGATAATTTTTCACTAATTCTTCTTCACCTTCTCTTTCTAAATCTCCTGTAAATAAAAATCTTTTTCCACCAATATTGCGATATAACACAAGCGAATCATTATTTTCACCACTGGCAATTTTCGTTGGGGACAACAAATAAAATGAATCAATCTTTTGCAGCGCAAGAACAGGCTTAATTTTTGTTCCCTTTTGCGCAATAACAAGTAACTTTTCTCGAAGAGCTTTTCGCTTTTCAGCCCCTTTTGGAAAATAAATCGTTCTAATTTTTATTTTTTTTGCCAAAACATCAACATCTCCACAATGATCCGCATCCGCATGAGTTAAAAAAAGCGAATCAAGCACTCGAATTCCTAGACTCTTTAAAACAGGGATTAGTGTCTTTTCAGCGTTTGTCATCTGATTGCTGTTTTTGTTAAAACTTACTCGCCCGCCTGTATCAATTAAAGTTACCTTTTTATTAAATGGCTCTTGAATCAACAAACTATCTCCTTGCCCTACGTCAACCATCATCACTAAGCCATAAAAAGGATGAGTAAGTAAGAAAGAAAAAAGTAACAAAGATAAACAGAATCCAAAAAATGGCCCCTTTCTTTTAATCTCAAGAAAATGAATCCCTAAGAATATTAAAATCCACATAAAAATCAATAAAAATAATGACGGTTTACCCACACACCAATTAAACGAAAAAAGGTTTTCAACTATTTCTAAAAACTTATTTAAAAATTGAATCAAAGAATTTAACAAATCTACCAACAATGAAAAAGGAAAACAAAAAATAAAAACAAAAAAAGCATACAAAAAGTGCTCAAAGATCCACCCTAAAAGGCAAGTTAAAATTAAAGAAAGCGGGCTCCATGCAAAAAAATGCCACCATAAAAGCGGAAGTACCGTTATCGATACTCCTGTAGAAAAAGCAATACTTTGTATTACTTTTGAAGAAATTTTAGCAGTTAAGACTTGCCAAAAAAGAAGAGCAAAACCAAAACCATAAGAGAGTTGACCTCCTATTGTCACCAATAAATAAGGATTAATACACATGCCTAACAATAAACTAAGAAAAAAACAATCCTGTTTATTTAAGCCTAAGTTAAAACGCTTTGAAAAGTACTCCGCATTCTTTTGAAATAATCCTCTAAGAAGGCTAAGCGAAAAGGCAGCCATTCCTGCATAGAAGAAACTAGCTAAAAGCTGCAAGATTAAAGTTGTTTCAAGACTAACACCACACCTTAACAAAAGATAACGAAAGACTCTTAAAAAAAACAGAACATGAAATCCACTTAAGCAGAAAAAATGAATAATCCCTAAACGCTGAAATCTTGCTAAAACATCCGAAAATTCTTGATCTGAATATGAAAACAACAAACCTTCTAAATAATAACAAAGTGGCTTGGGAAAAATTTTTTTTATTCTACTTACAGCGCAAAAACGAAGGTAAGATAACTGGTCAAAAACAGAAGATGAATGATCTTTTTTGAAAGTGTAACAATCAACAGAACAAACCAATGCTACTTTTTTCCCACGCAGATATTTTTGGTAATCAAAACCATTTAAATTGCGCTGCCCTTCAGGAATTTGCAATTCTCCTTTAATAGCTAGCGTAATTGGCTGGTCAATTTGTTGCCATTTTTGCTGCTCTTTTTTACTCTTTAATGGCAGAAAGCACATCACTTTTATCTGTTTATTAAACTTACCAACAAAAGATACTTGATAATTTGATATCTTCAAAGTATCCAGTTGAACAAAAACTTCTCCGTTAGCACTGCCTACCATTCTTTGAGTGCGATGATAATAAAAAGATTCACGAGAAATCAAAAAGCCAATAAAAAGTGCACAAACAATAGCAAGAAAAATCAAAGACTTTTCTTTACTTATGCCAATACGAATTACAGTAAAAATGGCAAAAAAGACACTTGCAAAACCAAAATTATAAGATAACAAACTAAGCGAGAGAATCACTAAACTAAGTAAAATTAATGGTGTATTTTGTAAAAAATGAAAAAATTTATTCTTCATTTGCTTCAAAAAGAAAAGATTCATCATTTTTACCAAAGGTTAGCTTATCAAAATATTTTCGCAACAAATTTACCTTCTCTAAGGCAACCTTAATATCAGAAATTAATTTTAATGCATACTCATTATTGTGATAATCTTCTAGATAATAAATTTTTTCGATCCCTGCTTGCAAAATCATCTTAGTACAAGCTAAACAAGGAAAATGAGTGATATAAATTTCTGCGCCTTTTGTAGAAATTCCAAATTTTGCACACTGCAAAATAGCGTTCATCTCCGCATGAATTGTTCGCACACAATGCCCATCTACTACATAGCATCCATCATCAAAACAATGCGTATCCCTACTTATAGAGCCATTATACCCTCCTGCAATCACACGATTTTCCCGTACAATTACTGCACCTACTTCTAAACGCTTGCAAGTACTTCTTAACGACAATAAAACACTTTGGCCCATAAAATATTGATTCCAAGGAATTCGTTCATAAGTCATTCTTTCACCTACTTTTATGCTCTTACACCGTTAAACTCTCTTTTAATTTTTCTACTGTTTTTGCGCCAAAGCCATCTACATTTTGCAAATCATCAACCTGAGTAAATAAACCGTTTGCTTCTCTATAGTTAATAATTTTTTGTGCCTTTTTTGCTCCAATTCCAGTTAATGTTTGCAACTCTTCTAAAGTAGCTGTATTTAAATTAATCTTTTTATTCACTTTTTGATTAGTTGAACTTATCGTTGAAACATTATTCTCAACAATTTCGCCAATTTGAGGGATATAAACTATCATTTGATCAACAAGTTTTAACGCGTAATTAACTTGCTTTGTATCCGCCTGATCTGTTAATCCTCCAGCCATTTTAATAACATCATTTACTCTTTTACCATCTGCCAAAGAATACATACCAGGCTTATTAACCGCACCTTTAACATCCACATAAATTGCTGAAGAAGCAGAGTTAGATGTTTTTGAAATTTCTTGCTTTTGTTTATCAAGTGAAATATTTGTTGATTGCAAAAAATCAACATCTTCGGCTTTTTTAGGAGGTGATAAATGCAAGAAAAGTAACAAACACAAAACCATCAAATTAATAATAATTACTACGCCAATTATCAAGCGTTTTTTCGCCAACCAAAACTCTTCAAAATTCATTACAATTCCTTTCGGAAAATACAACTTTTTAACGCTAAATAAAAAGTACGCAAAAAAATATATATCTTTTTATAAAATTTTAAAACATGTTAACTTTTTTAAAGATCATCGATTAAAAATATAAAATAATTTTTTATCTAAAGGTCTGTTTCTTTAGTAAAGTAGATCTACTCTATATACCAAGCAATACCCTCATAATCCCAACCATGGACTACAGCATTTTCAACCTCGACATAATTTATTGTCCAAGCATGCTCACCATTACCAGGATTATATATCCGAAAAACAGATGCTGTTCCTGATATTTTTGCATACCAAGCAATATCTTCATACTGCCAACCTACAGCAACTAAAGCATCTTTTTCATTCGCATTCATCGTGAAATGATGAATGCCACTATTTGGATTATACAAACGAAAAACCAGCATATCATCAGCACTACATCTATAAGCAACACCTTCATCACGCCAGCCAAGAGATACTAAAGCATCAACTTCTCCTCTATTCATTGTGTAGTGATGCATACCATCATTAGGATTATATCCTTTAAAAACATCAAAAGATGTGTTGTCAAGAGGTATTGTTAGTACAGAAGACATCGACCATGTTGGACTTAAGACGGATCGTTTCGGAGTTGATATAATCGAAGTAGGCCTGCTAACAGGACTTAACGCCAGAAGGGAAGGTACAAATGTTGATGTTACACCGCGCAACGGTGCAGGTGCAATAACTAAAGGCACAACTCCATTCAAGCGGATTAATTCAAAACCTAACAAATGATGCATCCCCTCAGCAGAGATATCACCATGACGGAATAAGCTTAGAAAAATATTTTTCCACCTTTCCTGAATAGACATCCCTCCAGGCAAAAAAGATGCTATTGAATCAATATAATTTGCAGTTCCCGTAGGAGTTATTATATTAAAGTAAGCGCATTAGATACAGGAGTTAAATCAGTAGCAGCTCTTCCATTAAGCATTCCCACTGGCCCACCATTATAATCACAAAAAGAAAGTACAGCACGAGATTGACGGTCACTTTGAAATCCAAGACGACAATTATCTGGAGATATTCCACAAGTCCATTTAATACTATTAGACAACGAATGCCCATCTGCATCACACGTTGTATATAACATCGTATAGTAATTTACATATGCTCGATCATAACGTACCAGATCAGCAACTTGACCTTGCCCATGACTGAAACTAAAAACTCTTGCATCGATATTTACATAAGCACCAATATCAAAATCAGTATGGGGAGTTGCTGCGGTATGAGGACTATGACTAGCCCCGTGATAGCCATTAATAACTTTAACATCTGATGTTGGATAAATTACCCATAAATAAGGTATTTGAGACGCAAACTTTTTTTGCGGTCTCAGTATCATCTCCCTACTGCCACTAATTGGCACATCCCAATCTTCAGTCAATACAAAAGAAAAATTTTGAAATTTATTTTTATCCACTCCCAAATATTGACTTATATTTGTACGCACTTCTTCAGTTAATGGGACACTAGACCTCATCGAAAAGTAGATGTATGAGAACTTCGTTTTCTTTTTCCTCGATACATCGTCAAAAAGCCTCAAAATAGCACCACGTATCTTTAAATTTTTTTCCTTGTCTCAGGAAAAAATTGAAACAAATTCTCTTTATACCCTAATTTCAGAGGGGGTCTATTAAACTTAATAATACGGGTACGGGGATAAACATCAAGATGTGGTTGATAGGTATCTACAACAACATGATAATCACTAGCGTCCAGAATCCAATCACCCAGATCAGCACAAATAACTTTGTTAAGCCCAATTGACGAAATCATAAAAATTATAAACGTTAAAATTAACTTTTTTAATAAATTTTTCATGATAATGACTCCAAACAGCTAAACTAGTCATCTGTTGAGCTTAACTCTGCAATTCTTCCTGTCTGCAAATAAACAATCCACTCACAAATATTGGTAACATAATCTCCAATACGCTCTAAAAACCCAGCAACTTTTAAATAGTCGTTACCTGATATGATCGTTTTTGGATTTTCTTGCATCTCATGAATTGAATGCTCATAGATACTATCATAATAATCATTAACCACTTTATCCCATTTAGAAATCTCTTCTGCTCGTTTTGCATCATGTTCAATATATGCAGTTAAAACAGCTTCCATCATTCTTTTAACTTGCATACTCATTTTGGAAATTTCATTTTCAATTTTTAAAATTCTTGCTTCTCCCTTTACTTTAATGGTCGATTTTGCAATCGAAACCGCATGATCTCCCATATGTTCTAAATCACCACTAGCTTTCATAATCGTGATAATCACACGCAAATCTGTGGTCACTGGCTGTTGTAAAGCAATTAACTCAAAAGATTTTTTTTCAAGTTTAATTTCAAGTTCATTAATATCAAAATCATGATCAATAACTTCTTGTGCAAGTTTATGATCATGATCAATAAACGAAGCCACTGCTTTATTTATAGCTTCAGAAACTTGGTTTCCCATATTATAAAACTGATGATGTAGTTTTGTCAGTTGTTGTTCAAATTGACTACGTAACATACGTACCTCTCCTTATGCTACCTCCATTTAAAAAACTTATCGATAAGCAATTTTACCATTATTTTTTAAAAAAATCCTCTACACTTTAACCAAACTTTCCTGTCACATAATCTTCTGTTTCTTGTTTTTTTGGAGTCATAAAAATATTTTTTGTCCGATCATACTCTATTAACTTGCCATCTAAGAAAAAAGCTGTTCGATCAGAAATGCGCGAAGCTTGTTGCATATTATGAGTGACAATAATCAATGTATAACGCTTCTTAAGTTCCAGTAATAAATTTTCAATCTTGCCAGAAGATATAGGATCAAGAGCTGAAGTTGGCTCATCCAGTAAAATAATCTCTGAATCAACGGCTAATACCCTGGCAATACAAATTCGCTGCTGTTCTCCACCAGATAAACCTAAAGCACTTTTATGCAACTTATCCTTTACATTATCCCAAATACCAACATCTCTTAAACTTTTTTCCGCAATCTCATTTAACATTCTCTTATCGCGAAGACCTTTTAGACGCAAACCATAAACAACATTTTCATAAATAGAAAAGGGAAAAGGATTTGGTTGCTGAAAAACCATCCCAATCTCTTTACGAAGATCAACTGTATCAACTCTTGGACCATAGATATCTTTTCCATTGTAAAAACAAGATCCTGTAATCGTAACATCTGGCACTAAATCATTCATACGATTAATTGAGCGAAGCAAAGTTGATTTGCCGCTTCCAGATGATCCAATCAGAGCTGTAATTTCATTTTTGTAAAAATTTAGTGAAATCGATTTTAAAGAGCGCTTTTTGCCATAATATAAGTTTAAGTCCCGCACATTAATAATAATTTCTGAGCTTTTCATGCAAGTAGCTTCCTCCTAAAAGTCTGTTAATAGACCCTAAATCTATTATCCAAAATGTCCTGACACATAATCTTCAGTAGCTTTGATTTTTGGTCGCGTAAAAATTTTCTTTGTTTGATCGTATTCAATAACCTCTCCGGCATAAAAAAAGGCCGTATAATCACTAATACGTGCAGCTTGCTGCATATTATGCGTGACGATAATAATCGTATAATCTTTTTTTAAAGCAAGCAAAGTTTCTTCAACAACTGATGTTGAAATAGGATCTAGAGCAGATGCTGGCTCATCGAGTAATAAAATATCTGGCTGCATAGCAATAGAGCGTGCAATACAAAGTCTTTGCTGTTGACCGCCTGATAAAGCTAAAGCGGAGCTATCAAGCTCATCTTTCACCTGATCCCATAAAGCAGCTTTTTTTAGGCTCTCTTCAACAATTTCATTTAATTTTTTCTGATCTTTTAAACCAAAACGCTCCAAAGCAAAAGTAATATTTTTACGAATCGATTTAGAAAAAGGATTGGGGCGTTGAAAGACCATTCCAATGTGTTTACGCATTGCATAAACATCTACTTTATTACTGTTGATATCAGCATCTTTGTAAAAAATTTTACCTCTAACGCTTGCAATGGCGATATTATCATTCATGCGATTAAGCGCCCGCAAATAAGTTGATTTACCACTACCTGATGGCCCAATTAATGAAGTAATTTTATTTTTTTCAAACGCTAAAGAAACACCTTTAACTGACTCATTTTCACCGTAGAAAACACGAAGGTCTTTTGTATAAAGCACAACTTTTTTTTCTTCTTGAAAAAGAGAAATAATACTGCGCTTCTCCCAATTATAATCTGCCACGTAAAACCTCCTACGTTGAAGTCAATTTTTTATGCAGGCGTTTGCTCACAAAACGTGCTCCAAAATTAAAGAACAAAACAATTAAGATTAAAACGGCAGAAGAACCTGAAGATACTGCATCTTTATCTGGCGTTATCCCTTCAGAATTCACCTTCCATATATGAACTGCTAGCGTTTCTGCTTGACGAAAAATATTAATAGGCGAAGAAACATTTAAAGGATTCCAATTTGACCAATCTAAAGCTGTCGCAGATTGGCCTGCAGTATAAATTAATGCTGCTGCTTCACCAAAAATTCTACCTGAAGATAAAATTACCCCAGTAATCATCCCAGATAAACTCTCTGGCACCACTACATATAACACTGTCTCCCAGCGTGATAAGCCTAAAGAAAGGCCAGCTTCGCGTTGCGTAAAATGCACAGAGCGCAAAGCTTCTTCAACATTTCTTGTCATAAGCGGCAAATTAAACACCGTCAATGCTAAAGCACCTGAAAAAATGGAAAACCCATAGCCCATTTTTACAACAAAAAGCAAATAACCAAATAAACCAACTACCACTGAAGGCAAAGAAGATAAAATTTCAATCGTTGTTCGAATTACATCTGTAAGCCAATTTTGCTTAGCATATTCTGCCAGAAAAATTCCTGCACCTAAAGATAGTGGCAAGCTAATCAACATGGTAATCAATAATAGATAAATCGAATTAAATAGCTGAATGCCAATTCCACCACCTGCTTCATAAGATTTTGCTGGCTTTGTTAAAAAATTAAATGATATATGAGAAAGACCACGCACTAAAATATAAAGAAGAAGAGAGGCTAAAATCAATACAATAAATAAAGATATAGCATAAAGGACAGCTGTAAATAGTCGGTCCAACTTCTTTGAATTCATTATTTTAGCTACCCTTCTTTCCAATCATTCGAATAATAATATTAAAAATTAAGCTCATAAGTAATAATAACAGCGCTAGCGACCATAATACATTATTTTCAAGCGTTCCCATAACCGTATTGCCACACCCCATCGTTAAAACAGAAGTTAGTGTTGCAGCAGGTGTTATCAAACTACTTGGTAAAATAGCGGCATTCCCAATCACCATCTGAATGGCTAGAGCTTCGCCAAAAGCACGCGCCATGCCAAAAACCACTGCTGTTAAAATTCCAGAAGAAGCTGCACGTAAAAGCACACGCCAAATTGTTTGCGCGCGTGTTGCCCCAAGTCCCAAAGATGCTTCACGAAAATTCCTTGGTACCGCTTTTAAAGCATCCACGGTCATTGAGGTAACCGTTGGTAAGATCATTACAAATAAAACAAACACCCCAGATAAAATACCAAAACCAGTTCCACCAAAAATACTGTGAATTGTTGGAACAATTACAGCTAGACCAATAAAGCCATAAACAACAGAAGGGATCCCTACTAAAAGTTCAATCACCGGTTGTAAAATCTTCACACCATATTTAGGAGAAATCTCAGTCATAAACACTGCAGCTCCAATAGCAAAAGGTGTCGCAACCATAGCTGATAAAAATGTCACTAAGAAAGATGTAATAATCATAGGCATTGCTCCTACTAAAGGTTGCGCGTTTACATCCACTTGCCCTGGATTCCAATTTAAACCAAATAAAAAGGAGAAGAGATTAACTTTATTGACAAAAAAGGTTGCTAAACCCTTACTTGCAACAAAATAAATAATCAAACTAACAACAATCACAATTAACAAAATACAAATAAAACTGATAAACTTACCAAAACTTTCCATCTTTGCTCGCTTTGATTTTAATAAAAGCTCAGTTTTTATATCTTCCACGCAAAAAAAGCCTCCAGTTGCTTATTTGTTTACAATCTGTCCATCTACATCACGTTCTACTTTCATTGCTGTAATAGGAATATATCCTAGTTTTTTCACTAATGTATTCTGCACCTTAGAGCTAATTATATAATTTAAAAATTCTTTTGTTAAAGATTTGGGTTTTCCCTTTGTATACATATGCTCATATGAAAAAATGGGCCATTTGCCTTGCGCAACATTTTTTTTGGTTGGTTTTATCCCATCAATAGTTAACCTTATCATGTTTTTTGGAATATAAGAAAAAGCTAAATAACTAATTGCTCCTGGTGTGTCCTGTACAATTTGTCGCACCATTCCCGAAGAATCCTGCTCTTGTGCTATTTTTGATGATTGCCCTTCCAAGACACACTTTTCAAATGTTAGACGCGTTCCAGAACCTGATGCACGATTAACCAAAACAATTGGCAAATCTCTACCACCAACCTTTTTCCAATTAAAAATACGTCCTAAGAAAATATCTCTTAACTGAGCTGATGTAACATTTTTAACATTAGCATATTTATTTATTACTGGAGCAATCCCAACCACACAAACTTTATGATCTACTAATTTACTAGCATCAATTCCTTGCTTTTCTTCAGCAAACATATCAGAATTACCAATTTGTACCGCACCAGATAATACTTGGGACAAACCTGTACCACTGCCACCACCTTGTACATTAATAAATTTTCCAAGATGAAGATTACTAAAACTTTCTGCTACTGTTTCAACAAAAGGCTGTAAGGCTGATGAGCCAACAGCTGTAATCGACTTGTCTTTATCAATTTTAGTGCAACCACTAAGAAAAAAAATACTTATTAAAACAAATAAAAAAGAAATCCTCTCTAATTTCATAAGTCCTCTCTTACTTCTATAAAAATTTTATCATCATTATTTTGTTTGCCAATACTATTTAACTTTATCAAAGAAATATGCCCTTTAAAAGGCTAAATAAACGAAATATTAGAACAATGCCATTGTTCAACAAAATTAAGGTTGTGAATTTTTCAAGATGAATTTAAAAGATTAAAAGTCAGTCCATTCAATAGTACTAAACTTAATAGTCAAGTTAATATTCCTACAAATTTACGCTATCTTGTAGTCAAAGAATATCTTATCTTTTAATCTCTAGTAAACAAGATTTTATAAATGTACTTTTTTCATAATTTCATCTTCAAAAAAATACAAAAGCCTACAGTAATTGTGAGCTCATCTTTTATTGCCAAAATTTTCATAGATTCATCAAGATCAAAATTTTTTGGGAAAATAATTCCAAATGACTTACCCATTCATTTAAAAAAAGTTGCTTCTTCTCTACTATTTTTCCATGATTGTTTTAAGCTTTTGATCAATCCACCATCACTATAAAGAAGAACGTTGATTTTATAAAATCGTGCAGAAAAAATTAATAGAATAACAAATGCTGCAATCAATATCATAAAAGATCCTAAAACTTGCATCAGAGTTGCTACACCACTTGTTATCTGACTTGGAATAATAAAACCGGAGAAAAATGGAATAAAGCTTGCTACACGTAAAATAATATTTTTGGGATCATCCTGCAAAAGAAGCGTTGGATAAAACCCTAACATTCCGATAAAGAGCAAAGGTTGCACAGCTTTTGGCACATCTTCTATCCGTGAAATTAATGATCCCAAAAGCGCTGATATCAACATATAAAGAAAAATTGTTAACACTATAAAAGGAATAGCCCAGATAAATAAACCGCCAAAAGCTTCCGAAAGATCAATTCTTTTTAGTATATCTCGTCCTATTTCTATTGTTATAAATACAATAAACATCATTCCATTAACCAAAAAATTCACGATAATAAGCAGCGACATGCCCAAAATTTTTCCGTAAAATATGTCTTTGCTTGTACACTTGACAGAATCATCTCCATAATACGTGTTCCTTTTTCATTGGCAATCTCCTGTGCAATAATTGGACTATACGTAAAAGTAAAAATCATCGTCAAAACAAGAAAAATGATATTAATAATATAACGCACACCTGAGTTATCTTTTTTGGTTGTCAATCTACTATGTTCATCAAAATAAATCTGCGTCTGTGAAAATTTTGGTATTTGATTTAATTGTGCCAATTTATTAGGTGAAATGTTTAACTTTTTTGCATTTACTTGCATCCAAACAGTATTAACTACACTTTGTAATACTTTTTGCTTAACTTGACTTAACACTTCTGAAGTATGTAAATGATTTTTAGTTTCATTCTTAGAAAATAGCGTTAAATAACCGTCAACTTTTTTCTTAGCTAATAAATTTCGCGCATTTTTCACACCTTCAGTTAATTTAAATTTAAAATTCTCTATTTATTGTTTTAAACATTCATTTTGAAAATCACGATCCTCAGAAATAACAGCAATACATGTGCTTTTTTGATCTGTATCATTCATCATAAATGCTGCAAATGCGTATGACCCTACACCAATCATTATTGGTAAAAAAATATTAATCCAAAACGGAACGCTTTTTACATTCTTTTTAAAGACATTAAGTGCAATCACCCATAACTTATTCATCTTCCTCACCCACTTTCATTTTAAAAATCTCTTCAAGTGTTGGAGCCGATGTAGCAAAAACAGGTAAATAATCTGTCTTTTCCATCGCTTTTTGCCAAACAATCAGCGCAATTTTTGGATCATTTAATATTACATAATAACGATCTTTGGCTTCCTGTTTTACTGTTTGCACACCATCAATTGCTAAAAGATTTTGTTTATTTAACGGACTTTCAAGCATTAAACGCGTCCGAGTGTAACTTTCTTGGATCTTTTGCACTGCACCATTTAATACCATTTTCCCATTTTTAAGCATAACTAATTGATCACAAAGCTTCTCCACATTATGAGAGCTAAAATAATGCACGCCCCCTTACTTTTCATCTCCAAAATGCTATCAATTAGCATTTGCGTATTAACAGGATCTAAGCCTGAAAAAGGTTCATCCAAAATAATCAATTTAGGATCATGAATTAAACTTGCAATTAACTGTATCTTTTGTTGATTCCCTTTTGAAAGACTTTTTACCTTATCTTTACGTTTTCCCTTAATCTTAAATTTTTCCATATTGGGTCAATCTCTTTTTTAGCTTTTCCATGAAGTTGCGCAAAAAAATACAACTGACTTTCTATTGTCTCTTTTTGATAAAGTCCTCGCTCTTCCGGCAAAAAACCAATCTCATTGTAATTTACTTTACTTAAATTTTGCTCCTTCCAGTATACTTTTCCTTTTTCTTTCACTAAAAAATCTAGAATCAAACGAAATGTTGTCGTCTTTCCCGAGCCATTTTGCCCAATCAAGCCCATAATTTCCCCAGGTTTAACGGTAAATGATACATCTTTGATGGCACAAAAATCGCCAAAATGCTTTTACAAACACATAACTTCTAACATAAAAATTCCTTTAAAAATTAATTCAATTCAGAAAGCACCTGCTCAATATGTGCTACAGCTACCTCTTTTCCTAAAAGTTCAATCGTATCAGGTAGCTCCGGTCCGTACATCTTACCTGAGAGCGCAATGCGAATGGGCATAAAAAGATTTTTACCTTTAACTTTTGTTTCTTTTTGAACTTCTTTAATCTTTAGAAAAATGTTCTCACGCGTCCATTTCTTTTCACCTATCATTTTTAATTTATCACAAAAAGCTGTTAAAATAAGTGCCACTGTTTCTTTACTCAATACTTTCTTTGCTTCATCATTAAGTGTAAATTCTTCTTTAAAAAATAAATCCGTTAATTTAATAATTTTCTCACCATAACTTAACTGTGACTGATAAAGCGCCACTATTTTTTTTACACGTGCCAATTCTTTTCTATCCGTATTCTCAGATAATCGATTTTTTTTTACCAAAAATGGACGTACAAGTTCAAAAATCTGCTCAAAGTCTGCTTTTTTTATATACTGATTATTTATCCACTCTAATTTTTTCTGATCAAACGCTGCTGATGCCTTTGATAAACGATTCTCATCAAATAATTCGATTAACTGACTCTTAGAAAAAACCTCTTCTTCTCCACCAGGATTCCAACCTAGTAAAGCAATAAAATTAAAAATAGCTTCTGGTAAAAAACCTTTCTTGCGATAATCTTCAATAAACTGCAAAGTATTAACATCACGCTTTGAAAGTTTCTTACCCGTTTTACTATTAATAATTAAGCTCATATGTCCAAATTTTGGTATCTCCCAGCCAAATGCCTCATAAACCATTAACTGCTTAGGAGTATTAGCAATATGATCATCCCCACGCAAGACGTGCGTAATTTCCATTAAATGATCATCAATTGCAACAGCAAAGTTATATGTTGGATAGCCATCACGCTTTTGAATGACCCAATCACCACCAACATTGCCGCCAATAAATTCAATTTCACCTTTAACTAAATCACACCATTTATAAACAGCATCTTCTCTTACCTTTAAACGCACAACAGGAGTAAGACCTTTTGCTTTTGCATTAGCTTGTGCGCAACTTATCTCATCTTTACTCATTCCTGCATATTCATAAATATACTTAGGCGTTTTGCCATTTGTTTCTTGCTTTTCTCGTTCAAATGCTAACTCTTCTTCAGTTTTATATGACTCATAAGCAAGACTTAAATCAAGTAGATCTTGCACATATTTTTGATAAATATCTAAACGCTGCGACTGACGATATGGTCCAAACTTACCAGCCTTTTGCGGTGTTTCATCAAAGTCAAGGCCTAACCATTTTAAATTCTCAAGCTGAGAAATCTCCCCATCATTAACATGACGTTTGCGATCCGTATCCTCAATGCGAATAATAAACTCCCCATCATTATGCCTGGCATATAAATAATTAAATAAAGCCGTCCTTGCATTCCCGATATGAAGCAAACCTGTTGGGGAAGGTGCATAACGCACACGCATTTTCATGCCCATTTTAGCTCTCCTAATTTTTAATAAAAATAAGAACCACAGCTTCTGCTGCTATTCCTTCTTTGCGACCAATAAAACCTAATCTCTCAGTTGTTGTCGCCTTCAAGTTTACTTGACTTTCTTTAATCTCACAAACAGTTGCAATATTTTTAATCATCTCTTTAAGATATGGCTTCATCTTGGGTTGTTCAGCTAAAACAGTTGCATCAATGTTAGAAATATTATAACCCAAATCATGCACATGCAAAAAAGAATTTCGCAAAATCTCTACCGATGAAATTTCTTTAATTTTAGGATCATCCGGTGGAAAGGTTTGACCAATATCACCTAAACTTGCTGCTCCAAGCAATGCATCAGAAACTGCATGAAGTAAAACATCAGCATCACTATGCCCTAACAAACCTTTTTTAAAATTAAGTTTGACGCCACCAAGAATTAATGGTCGAGCCACCACTAATCTGTGCACATCAAAACCATGACCTACCCTAAAATTCATAAAAATTCCTGCCCTCTTTGATTTATTGCTATAACTACTTCTTTTTCAATTTTTCCACAGCTCTAGCAATAACCAATTCTTCATCTGTTGGAATTACTAAAATTTTCACTTTAGAAGATAAAGTAGAAATAATCCCTTCTGCACCTGGAAAATTTTTGGATTCATCTATTTCTAAGCCAAACCAATCCATTCCTTCTAAAATCTTTGAGCGCACAATATCAGAATTCTCGCCAATCCCAGCTGTGAAAATAATTGCATCTACTCCATTTAAAAGCGCAAGATATTGCCCGATATACTTTTTAATACGATTTATATACATAGTAAACGCCAAGATCGCATCTTTATTCCCTTCTTTACACGCAACAATAATATCACGCATATCACTTGAAATTCCTGATACACCAAGCAAGCCTGACTTTTTATTAAAAATATCTATAATTTCTTGAACAGAATTGATCCCTGTTTTTTCCATCAAAAAAGGGATTAACGATGGATCTATATCTCCTGTTCTCGTTCCCATCATTACTCCTGCAAGGGGCGTAAAACCCATCGAAGTATCAATAGACACTCCATATCTCACTGCTGTTATCGAAGCGCCATTACCGATATGACATGTAATTAACTTCAACTTATCAACCGACTCGCCTAGTAATTCTGCTGATTTTTGCGTCACATAAAAATGGCTTGTCCCGTGCGCTCCATATTTTCTTGCTCCATATTTTTCATAATATTTTTTAGGCAGAGGATATAAATAATTCTCCGTTGACATTGTTGTATGAAAAGCCGTATCAAAAACAGCAACTGATATAATCTTTGGTAGAATCTTTTGAAAAGCCTTAATTCCTTGAATATTAGCAGGATTATGAAGCGGAGCTAATTCAATCAAATCGGCAATTTTTTTAAGAACTATTTCATCAATTACAACAGAGTTTTTAAAAAACTCGCCACCAGCTACAACACGATGTCCTACGCCTTTAATCTCTTCATATGCAGAAATAATATTTAATGAAATCAACTCATCTAAAAACATCTGCACAGCCAATTCATGAGTTGATACATCTACAATTCGCTCAAACTTTTCTCCTTTAGCACGTTTTATCGTAAAAATAGCGTTTGGCAAACCAATTCGCTCCACCATTCCTTTAGCAAGTACAATCTCCTCTGGCATATTATAAAGCTGCCACTTTAAACTAGAGCTTCCTGCATTAATTGCAATAATTTTCGAAGATGCTTTTGACATTATTTTTCTCCCACATCAAAAAAATTCCTCAGAATCTATTAAACGATCCCTCTATTGATGAATCCCGTTGTGAAGATCGTTAACCGGCTCTTAAAGACATAATAAATCCGCTCTAAGGGAATCGAACCCCTATCTTAAGAACCGGAATCTTACGTGATATCCATTACACTAAGAGCGGAAAAAAAGATATGCATTCTTCTTTCCTTGAACACATCATATCGCTATTACTCTTTTCGTCTTAAAACACTTAACAACTCATCGATTTTTTCTCCATATTGAACAGAAGAATCGCGTTTAAAATCTAATTTAGGCAATTTATATAATCTCAAACGCGCTCCAAGTTTTTTATTAATCAGTCCGGTGGCTTTGTCTAAACCAGCTTGTACAGCCTTACTTTCACTAGCTAAATCTGATAAAATACTATAATAAATTGTAGCTTGTGATAAATCACTCGTTACACGCACATCAGTAATTGTCACTTCTTTAATACGAGGATCACGCACACAGCGTTTTAAAATTTCACTAACTTCACGCATAATTTCCATGCCAACACGACGATTACGATAACTTGCCATAAAAATTCCCCTTTAGAGATTGGTTACGATCTTTTCACTTCTTCCATAATATAACTTTCAATAATATCATCTACTTTAAGATCATTAAAATTTTCAACCATTGCTCCACCTTCAAAACCTAATTTTATTTGTTTGACATCATCTTTAAAACGTTTCAAGCTTGCTAGCTTACCCTCAAAAAGAACTACACCATCACGCACAACTCGAAGGCCTGAATCTCTTTTAATAAACCCATCAATTACATAAATTCCTGCAACACTGCCAACTTTTGAAATCTTAAAGACCTCACGCACCACAGCTTCACCGACAATTTTTTCTTCATACTCAGGAGTAAGCATGCCTTTCATCGCTGTTTTAATCTCTTCAATAACTTTATAGATAATACGATGCAGGCGAATATCAACTGAATCAGATTCAGCCTTTGCTTTTGCTTGTAGTGTCGGACGAACATTAAAACCAATAATAATTGCTTCAGAAGCTTCTGCTAGCGTTATATCCGATTCATTAATCGCACCTACTGCTGAGTGAACAATTTTCACTCGCACCCCCTCTACTTCAATCTTTTGTAAGCTACTTGATAAAGCTTCAGCAGAACCTTGCACATCAGCTTTGATAATCACATTTACTGCCTTTACTTCGCCATCTTTTAAAGCATCAAATAAATTCTCAAGCGATACATGACTAACTACTTTTCGCTGCTGCACTAATGCACGTTTACTTCGCTTTTCTCCTGCAGCACGCGCTGTTTTCTCATCTTTAAAAGTAACAAAGTGATCTCCTGCCTCAGGCACATCATTTAAACCTGTAATCTCAACAGGAGTGGCAGGGTGTGCTAACTTTTCACGACGTCCCAAATCATTAACCATAACTCTTACGCGACCATAGGTATTCCCCACAACGATTGGATCTCCAACATGAAGTGTTCCTTGCTCTACAAGAAGGGTTGCAATCGGGCCTTTCCCTTTATCTAAACGAGCTTCAATAACTGTTCCAATTGCTTGCATATCTGGATCTGCTTTTAAATCTTCTACTTCTGCAACTAATAAAATCATCTCTAAGAGTTCATCAATGTTTTGAGAAAATTTTGCAGAAATTTCTACAAAAATCGTATCTCCTCCCCAACTTTCAGGAACTAAGTCATGTTCAGATAATTCATTAATAACACTATTCGGATTTGCCTCAGGTTTATCAATCTTATTTACCGCAACAATAATTGGCACCTCTGCTGCTTTAGCATGATTAATCGCTTCAATTGTCTGCGGCATTACTCCATCATCTGCAGCAACTACTAAAATCGCAATATCAGTAACTGCAGCACCACGTGCGCGCATAGAAGTAAACGCTGCATGCCCTGGTGTATCTAGAAAAGTGATTGGTTTGCCATTAACTTCAATTTGATAAGCTCCAATATGCTGAGTAATTCCTCCAGCCTCATTATTTATGATCCTAGAATTACGCAAAGTATCAAGTAAAGTCGTTTTGCCATGATCAACATGACCCATAATGGTTACAACTGGTGGGCGAGCTACTAATTTACTCTGATCTAAAATTTCTAAATCAAAAAATTTATCGATATCAGCAATATCTTCTTGCACTTTCTCTTCAGCTTTCATGCCATAATCAAGCGCCAACAATTCTAACGTTTCCTTATCAAGCGATTGATTTTGCGTAGCTATAATCCCCACCATAAAGAGTTTTTTGACAATTTCTGCTGCTTCACGTTTAATTTTTTTCGCCACATCTGCAACCGTCATCCCATCAGTATAAACAAAAATTTCTGGTAACTCATGAAATTTTCTGGCAGGAGGGGAAGGCTTAGAGTTTTGTTTCCTTTTCTTTCTCCCTTTCCTGCCTCTTTTTTTCCAATTTTTATTTTGATTATCATCACGATTGCGAAAATCTCTACGGTATCTACCACTACTTTGTTGCTTACCATTTTCATTTTGTTTTAATTTGCGATTTTTGGCATTTTGCTCAATTGCTTTACTCTGACGATTTGGCCTATTTTCACGATTACTAATTCTTTGTTGTCTTGTTTGATTAGAGGTTTTTTTCTCATCTTGTTTTTCACGCCTTAGAGGACGTTTTTCTTTCTTAGGTGAAGTTTTTTCTTCTTTTCTTTGCAAAGAATCAACTGCTTTTTTCTCAAGTTTTTCAGGCTTTTTTTTAGTCCCTTTAGAAACCTTTTTGGCAACACTTTGCCTTGATATCTTTGCCCTAGTAGATTTTGCACTTGTTTCTTTCTTATCTAAAAATTCAATAATCTTTTTTGCTTGATGATCCTCAATACTACTCATATGAGTCTTAACACTCATTTTTAATTTATGAGCAATTTCTAATATTTCTTTACTTGGTTTGCCTAATTTTTTGGCAATTTCATAAAGACGTTTCTTCGACAACTTATTCACCTTCCTTTTTTAAAAAGCGAATCTAATCACTGACTTAAGTTTATTAATTTTTCTGAAAATGCCTTATCACTTATTGCCAATACTTTGCAACTCTTTCCAAGAGCTTTTGATAATTCATTTGAAGTAAATAAATCAATAAGTTCAATTCTATAAAATCTGGCTTTATTTGTTATTTTTTTACAAGTATTAACACCAGTATCATTTGCTAAAAGTACTAACTTTCCTTTTTTACTTCGAACAGCTTCAATAACTAAGGTCTCTCCAATTATTACCTTTCCTGCACGCATGCTAAGACCCAAAAAGTTTAAGACTTTTTGCTTATTCGTCATCTTCTTTAAACAACTCCCGCCGTGCTAAAATATGCTTAACATACGCCTCTAATTCATCATAAAATGACTCTGCTACAGAAATTTTAAAAATGCGCTCAATCATCTTTTTACTCCGTGCTTTTTTTACTTCAGTCAAATTTAGCGCAATATACGCTCCTTTGCCTGGTGCTTTTCCCGTTTTATCAATTGAGATAACCCCTTCTTTATTTTTAGCAATACGAAGCAACTTTTTTTTAGGAAAACTCTGATTAGAAACAATGGATTTTCTCATTGGAACTTTGCGTTTCTTCACCATTTATCTAACCTCCTAAAAATAAACTAATCTTGCATATCCTTTTTTATCTTAGCAACTACTTAATCATCAATATCTTCAGCGATTTGTTCAGGTGTTACGGCCATTGTATAATCATTTGTCAACTCTTAATCAGCCTTATTAACACGATTTTTTTCATCAACAATGATTTCTACTAACTCTGAAGTCATCTCTTTTGTTGCTACATCATCCACTTTAAAATCAGCTTTTTCCACTTCACTAACAGTTTCACTTTCTTCAAAATTTGCCTCTTCTGTATCTTCAAGCTCTAACTTTTTAGCATCATACTCTTCCCAAAATTCATCCTGCTTAGATTCTTGTTTAATATCAATCTTATAACCCGTCAAACGAGCAGCTAAACGAACATTTTGCCCTCTTTTACCAATCGCCAAAGATAGTTGATGATCTGGAACTATTACAACTGCTACGCGTGGATTCTCCAAATCAAAAACAACATCCACAACTTCTGAAGGTTTCAGCGCATTCGCAATAAATTCTGCCGAATCTTCAGTCCATTCAATGATATCTATATTCTCACCATGTAGTTCACTTACAATAGCTTGCACCCTAACACCCCTGGCACCAACTGTCGTCCCTACAGGATCAATATTTTCATCATTAGAATAAACAGCAACCTTTGCCCGATCTCCTGCTTCACGTACCACATTTTTAATTTCCACACTTCCCTCATAAATCTCTGGAACTTCCTGTTCAAACAAGCGTTTAAGAAAATCAGGGTGGCTACGAGAAACCAAAGCAGATGGCCCTTTAGTCCCATTATTAACTCGGTATAAAAACACTTTAATGCGATCATGAGATTCATAATCTTCATTAGGTATCTGATCTTTTTGTGACATAATCGCTTCAATATTACCCAAATCTATATAAACATAATGATTATCTTTACGCTCCACTGTTCCTGAGACTATTTCATTTTCATATCGAATATATTCATTATAAATATTTAATCGTGATTCTTCACGAATTCGCTGCGTAATAACTTGTTTAGCTGTTTGAGCTGCAAACCTCCCAAAATCTTTTGGTGTTACTTCAAATTTAATTTTATCCCCCACCTCATAATGAGAATTTAACTTATGCGCTTTTTCTAAAGAAATTTCTAACTGAGGATCACTAACTTCTAAAACAACTTTTTTAACCGAATAAACTTTAATATCTCCCCTTTTTTCACGAAATATAATTTCAACATTTTGCACTTGCCCATAACGACGCTTATAAGCAGATACTAAAGCCATTTCTAATGCTTCAATAATAACTTCTTTTTTGATTTTTTTTTCTGTTTCTAATGCCTTAAGAGCTTCTAAAATTGCTTTACTCATAGGTAAAACCTCCCTAAATATTAATACTTGCAAATCGACGAATATGCTTGCTGCTTGCCAATTACAATCATTCTTTAAAGAACGCTTAGCTTAAGGTGAAAAAACTTCTAAAAAATCCACATCAATAAAAGGAATCGGCCAAATAAGATCCACTGCATAACTTAACTCTTCACTCACCAAAGCAGTATCATAAACATCAATACCGCCCCTTTTTTTAATAGACCTCCTCGAAAACTAGATGTATGAGAACTTCGTTTTCTTTTTCCCTGACGGCGACAGAAAATTAACTTTCGTTCATTTTCTTTTATCCATCACCTAGAAGCCGTGCCTCTAGCGTCAAAAAGCCTCAAAATAGAACCACTATCCTTACATTTTTTCCCTTGTCTCAGGAAAAAATTGAAACAAATTCTCTTTATAACCTAATTTTCGAGGAGGTCTAATAAAAACACGCAAAAATCACTGATTATTTTCCTTAACATACTCAATATCTACTAATTCAAATTTTTTTACCTCTAATTATTGGCTGAAGCTAACTTTTTAATCGCTGCAATAATTTCTTTACTCAAATAAAGCACTTCCTAATACATTAAAATAAAGAAGCGACCAGGATATCCTGCTCACTTAAAAAAACCTCAACCATGCTTTTGATAATAACATACATAAATTTCTATTTCAAATTTTAAAAATCTCTACTTAGCTTTTACTCAATAATTTATTCACTTCAAATATAGCATCATTAACAGACATTTCAAAGACTTTTCCAGTTTTATTTACCTTAAGTTCAACAATATCATCTTTTGCTTTCTTACCAATCGTAATTCTTATAGGAAGACCAATTAAATCCGCATCCGAAAATTTTACACCAGCTCTCTCATTGCGATCATCAACTAACACATCAAAATCATCAACATCACTTAACGATGATGAGATCATTTCTATTAAAAGAGCAGTCTTCTCATTTTTCATATCTAGTGGTAGAAGATGAACATCAAATGGAGCAACACTCTTTGGCCAATGAATCCCTAAATCATCTCCATGTTGTTCTACAATTGCCGATAATAAACGCGAAACACCAATACCATAACATCCCATAATCATTGGGACTAATCTAGCATTTCTATCCAGAATATTCGCACCCATCATTTTAGAATAGCGCGTTCCTAACTTAAAAATATGACCAATTTCAATACCTCGTGTAAATTTCAAAACACCTTTACCATCTGGAGATACCTCTCCTTCTTTAACATTACGCAAATCAGCAAAAATTTCAACTGAAAAATCACGCTTATGATTTACATTTAGCAAATGAAAACCGTTTTTATTCGCACCAGCAACTACATTAACCATATCCTTAACATAAAGATCTGCTATAATCTTCACTTCATCTTTTACGCCAACAGGACCAAGAAAGCTAAAATTTGCACCTAAAAATTTCACTGCATCAGAATCTTTTGCCTCTTTTAAAGAATTAACATTGAGAAAATTTTTTAATTTCACAGTATTTATTTCGTCATTTCCACGCACTAAAACAAGGATAGGTTTTTCATCTGCAATAAATAACACAGCTTTAATTATTTTGGTGAGAGGAATTTTCAAAAATTTTGATACTTCTTCAAGTGTTTTAACATCAGGTGTCACAACCTCAACTAACTCACCTAATTTTTCATCAGATTTTTCTTTTCGATAAAGGCTTGTTGCCATTTCCAGATTAGCTGCATAATTTGAGCTAGTAGAATACACAACGATATCTTCTCCAGCAGGCAAACACCCCGTATCTTTATGTTCAGTAATCGCTATAAATTCCTTAGAATCAGAACCACCCATGACACCACTATTACCAATAATGCTACGAAAATTTAAAGAAAGACGAGTAAAAATAGCTCGATATGCTTTTTCATAATCATCATAAGTTTGATCTAAACTATCATAATCATCATGAAAAGAATACGCATCTTTCATTAAAAACTCCCGACATCGCAATAAACCATTACGAACACGAAGCTCATCACGATACTTTGGCTGAATTTGATATAAATTAAGCGGTAATCGTTTATAAGAAGTAACCTCATCTCTAAGCAATGCAGTAAAAGTCTCTTCATGTGTTGGTCCTAAGATAAACGCTTTTTTTGTCCGATTTTTCAGCTGATATAAATCAGGACCATATGTATCAAAACGCCCAGACTCTTCCCATAAATCTGCTGAAAGCAAAGTAGGCATCAACATCTCAATCGCACCTATTTTACTAAGCTCTTTGCGAATAATCTTTTCAATTTTCTTTAAAGTACGATAAGCAAGAGGCAAATAAGAATAAACCCCCGCAGAAATTTGACGGATATAACCTGCTCTAAGTAATAATTTATGACTTAAAGCTTTTGCTTCTTTTGGCACTTCACGCAGTGTTGGGATAAAGATGCCTGAGTGTTTAATAATCATACTTAGAATCTCCTATTAATTCAAAAATCATCTTAGAGTCTGTTTATCATGATCGATAAGCCCAGCTCTTATCCTAAATTATGCTCTCTTTTTTCTTTTCATGTAGCTTAATAATCGCGTCATCGTAAAGCCTATGAGCTTGACTGGCTGCTACTTTATTGCCTGTTGCTAAGAACTTATGAAT
>JAISYQ010000024.1 GCA_031269775.1 Streptococcaceae bacterium | reverse complement strand
TATAATAAATAAAAAATGTAAAAGAAATTTTACATATACCTTATTTTGTTATTAAGTTTCATAAAATTTTTGTGGGGAAAAGTGATTAGCCCGTCAAGTATTAACTAAAACCATATGTTCTAAAAAAGCGCCAAAATTCATTATTTAACCACAAATCAAGCCTTCTTTTTTTGAAAATAAAAACAAAAACCCCTTTTATATTAATACGCAATTGGTAAAAATAGATTTTTGCGAGATGAAAAATGATTCCAAACAAAGTTTGACAGAGCGAAGGTACAAACTAGCTACTAAATTTTTTTGATTTTTAAACTGCTGAAGAGAGTGTGATTATTCAGCACTTTTAGCCTCTGTACTATTACTTAAAGCCATATAGATTCCAACATATTAGTCTGCGTACGATCTGGTCCTACTGAAAAGATTGAAATTTTAACGCCTACAAACTCACTAATACGACGCATATAATTACAAGCATTTTCCGGCAATTCTTCAAATGAACGAATCTTAGTAATATCTTCCATCCAACCTGGCAATTCTTCATAAATCGGCTGACAACGATGCAAATCTTTAAGAGATGCAGGATAATGCGTAATGCGCTTACCATCCAAATCATAAGCTACACAAATCTTAAGAATTGGAATTCCCGTTAAAACATCAATCGAATTTAAACTAAGATTTGTAAGTCCTGAAACTCGTTTTGAATGACGCATCACAACAGAATCAAACCATCCTACACGACGCATACGCCCCGTAGTTGTTCCGTATTCTTTACCTACTTTTCGAATTTTATCCCCGATTTCATCAAATAATTCTGTTGGAAACGGGCCATCCCCAACACGTGAAGTATAAGCTTTACAAACACCTACAACCTTATTAATCTTTGAAGGGCCAACTCCCAAGCCAATCGTTACCCCACCAGCTACAGGATTTGATGAGGTTACAAAGGGATATGTTCCTTGATCAAGATCAAGCATCACTCCTTGCGCTCCTTCAAATAAAACACGTTTCCCTTGATCTAAAGCATCGTTTAAAATTACCGATGTATCTGTTACATATTGCTTTATTTTTTGACCATATTCATAATACTTAGCAAAAATTTCGGAAAATTCTATTTGCTTACCATGATACATTTTAATAAATTGACGATTTTTTTCCTCCAAATTATTACGCAAACGCTTGGCAAAAATTTCTTTATCTAAAAGATCCGCAATGCGAATTCCCACTCGCGCTGCCTTATCCATATATGTAGGACCAATTCCTTTAATTGTTGTCCCGATTTTATTCTCACCCTTAGCCTTTTCTTGTAAGCGATCAAGTTCAACATGATAAGGTAAAATCACATGGGCACGATCTGAAATTCGTAAATTATCTGTAAGAATCCCTGCATCATGTAAATAAGCCAACTCTTTTACCAAAGATTTTGGATTAATAACAACCCCATTGCCAATCACACTAATCTTTCCTTTATAAAAAATACCTGAAGGAATAAGATGGAGCTTGTATTTGACCTTATCAATAACAATGGTATGTCCTGCATTGTCTCCGCCTTGATATCTAGCAATAACTTCTGCATTTTCTGAAAGAAAATCTGTGATCTTCCCCTTACCTTCATCTCCCCATTGTGTGCCAACAACCACTACTGATGCCATTGTTATCCCCTTTACTTATGTTTTCCAAATTTGAAAATTGCAGGCATTAATAAATCTAAAACTTAGTAAGGTCAAACAGTTAAGCTTCTGATTTGCAAAATTATTTACAACACTACCAAAGCCACAAACAACCACAAAACTCATCAAAGCTAATTATGCCAAAGAAGATTTCTTTTATTTTCCGTATGCAAATATCCTTTCTAAATTTGAATTGATTACAGCTTAACAAATTTAAGTTTACCTTATTTTTAGCTGAATTCAAAAAATATTGATCTCTTTAGCTAATGGTATTGCTAAAAAAACGTTCCATGTATTTTTTTTAATTTTAAGATAATATTGAATTGTTTCACGAAAAACATCCGTAAAATCAATAACATTGACATATCAACATTTTCCATTACTCTGATATTAGAATTATTATTTAAGGATGTGTTTTTTATGCGAACCTATCTACATTTATTTTTAAAAGACCTTGCTACTACAAAGTATCTTGCCCCCATTTTAATCATCTGTACAAACATCTTATGCTCGATTATAATTTTAACACCGCTAAAAGTTTTAAAACATATCATTCCTAACAATACTTGGATGGCAAGCACCAATCCTTTTGAAAATGTCTTTGACATTACTTTTGTTGGCTTGTTTTTTATTTTATTATCTTTTCTTCTCCTGAGTTTTCAAAAAAACTTGCTTTTAGAAAAGACAACTTCACTACTTACCAAAAAACAGTTAGTTTTAGCCAAATATATTTATTGGCTTGTTTTTGCTTGCTACCTTTTAACTTCTTTAATAATTTTTTTAAAAATTTATGGTTATCTTTCAAAACAAAACATCCTGCCAATTTTTTTATTATTCTATGCGATGTTTGCGTTATTTACTGCACTTTTTGTTCCTTTATATTTTTTGGATTATCTGTGGCTTTTTTGTATTGCAGGCTTTATCACTTTTTTAGGCTTAGCTCTATTAGCTAAATCAATTTACTGTATCATGAATGAAAAATCTATGCATTGCTTTAATCAGCCATCAATTTTTTTTATTTCACTTCTTATAATCACAGCTACTATCGGTTTTTCAATTTTTTTATCAATGAAAATTGTAAAATCTAAATAAAAAGCTCGATACTAAGCAAAAATGCCTTTACTCAAGTATCGAACTTTTTATCAAAAATAATTTATTATATGTAAATCACATTACCTATATAGCCAAACTATTCCTTCATATACCCAACCTAATTCCTCTGCTGCTACAACTTCATTCCAATTCATGGTGTAGAAATGTTCTCCACCATTTAATTTATTATATATACGATACATAGCGGCAAACACAGGACCACGCTGCGTTACTAAATCTCTGCCAATTAATATATTTGGAATAAAGAATGCAACTAGCCTTGTTTCACCCTTATCAACAGTTTCATTTCCACCTTCCAATTTCCAAGCACCTTCACTTGCACTTATTAGATATGTGGCTTCATTCCAGTCAGGTGTTATCAAATGTTCTCCCCATGGAGAATTTGAATTATACAATCTATAAATAGGTGCCCCACCACCACGAACATTATATGCACCTACAATTCCTTCGTATGTCCAACCTGCAACTTCCAACTTCTCTACCTCAGGCCAAGAATCTGTTATATGATGAATTTTAAAAGGAGAATTTGGATTAAGCAATCTATAAAGAAACCTAACTTCTAGAAGGTCATCCAAAACAACCCTGTTACCATTATCCTTATTTGCAATAACCTGATCAACGTAAGCATCAATTTGATCAAAATTTGCTTCGATGAATGCATCATCTTGCTTTGATAATTTTTCCGCTTGAGTTGCAAAAGCTTTAGCTGATACTTCAGAAAGACGCCCCTTCTCGTATACTTTTTGAATAACGTGATCCATAGCCTTGATTTTTGTTGGAGTAAAACGACTCACCAATGAATCATACTCACTTTTCTGCTCTGGAGTCAAAGCAGCATAAATATCAGCTGACAATGCCTCAACATGCCCACCGCTAAATGCAGCAAAACCTCCCACAGAAGCCAATGCTGTTAAAAACACTACTGCTTTTTTTAATTTCATACTCCTTTATCTTCCCTTCCAAGTCTTTAATTAAATTGGTAAAACAATAATTTCAACGAATTCATAATAGCATAAGAAAAAATAAAAGCAACTATTTTGATTGTAAAATTTAAAATTTTTAATATTTTTTAATTAATTAACACTTTATCTAAATCATAGACTGTATTTATCTTTCCTGACAGGATACTTATAAAAATTGGATATCCGCTTAATTTTTTGATAACTGTCGGTCTGCTATCATCAATTTCAGAGGCCACCAATATCGGTTTTATCGAAAATAAAGAATTTTGATAAGTAAATCCAAATTCATCCCGTAAATATTTTCGCGCTAGATTTGACATATAAGGATATGCTGTTTGCGGTTTTTCCATACATTCATTACAGTTTCCCAATTTTTTGCTTGTACAATATCCACTACTTCTTTTTTGACAGGGAAATGTCGGTAGATCATCAAAGCTTGTATTATGTGGCGTAAAAGTTACGCTTGTTAATGAATGAAAACCTGTTTTTCCAAATGGTATAATTGAAAAAAATGGCCCATCCATTACCGTAATGCCAACATTTTCTAACCTTTTAGATGCTTTCGTTAGAATAATTTCACATCGTTCATATTTAATTTTAAATGGCGCATAACCAAACAATTGATGAATTTGATTAACACTTGCATAAGTTGCATTTAATAAAAATGCTGAACGATATTTTTCACCACTTGCACATTTAACAGTAAAATGCGTCTTTTCTTTCAAAATGTTTATAATATCTGCTTTATACTGCAGTTTAATTTTAGGAAATTTTAACAGCTCTTTTATGAAATAATCACACAAAAGATACGCGTCATACGTATATTCCTTGGTTAAAAATGCACCATCACACATTTTCTGTCTAAAATAATTTTCTTTAATCACTGGTTTGCAAAAAATGCCCGCATCTATGCAAAATTTTTGAAATTGCTTAGCATTTGTCCAGCTAAATTCTTTTGATGTCGCATAAATCTGATCAAAAGAATCATGAATACAAAAACCAAAATCTTCATTAAAGCGATCAAAATATTTTTTTGACTTCACTGCTGTTGCAATTGAACGTGGATAATGATACCCCATATGCACTCGTGCTTGATTAACATAAGTTGCCCTCGTAAATGAAGCTTTATCACGCTCTAAAATTAAAACAGATTCATTTAACTCTTTAGCAGAAAACCAAGCAGCATAAAGGCCGTAAATTCCACCGCCAATAATAATTTTGTCATAAATTTTCATAATTTTCCTCGTGTTAAATTATTTTTTAGTTGGGAAATTCTCAAGGCACATAAATAAAAAGATCGGATTATCGTAAGTGCAAACAATAGACCTCTTAGGAAATTAGGGTATAAGGAGAATTCGTTTCAATTTTTTCCTGAGACAAGGAAAAAAATGTAAAAATAGTAGTTCTATTTTGAGGCTTTTTGACAATGTATCAGGGAAAAGAGAAAACGAAGTTCCAATACATCTAGTTTTCGAGGAGGTCTAATACAACTATTTACTTATTTTCTTTGAAAAATCATTATTAAGGATTATACTTTCCAAGCAAATTACATAATAAAATTTTCATCAACTCTAGCTTACCCTTATATGGACTAATCTTAGTTGGTGTTTTTTCACTTTTAGGATATGCACGAGTTACGGGAATTTCCGTTGTCTTCATCCCCAGTTGATCCGCTCTAACAGATAAATAAGCCAACAATTCATAAGTTTGAAAAACATCACGCCATGGCTGAACCTTAGGATGTTTTAAATATTTTCTTGAATACGCTCGAAAGGCGTTGGTCGTATCCGTATAACGTTTTTTGGCTGTAAAACTAATCACTGGCGCATGAATAAATTTAACAGAAAAATGGCGAAATATGGGAGTATTTATTGCACACCCTCCCTTAATATATCTTGAACCCTGTACAAAATCATATCCTTCTTTTAATTTTTTAACAAAATGTGGCACATCTTCAATACTATCTTTATTGTTTCCATCAATGGTTATCACACCTTTATAACCACGTTTTAATGCAAAGAAAAATCCTATGCGTAGCTGCGCTCCCTGTTTACCAAAATCGTCTTTCACCAACAATGTGTTTACGCCAAGTTTTTTCATCACTTGCTTAGCTGTACTTTCATCAACGGATCCCCCATCACAAATAATAATATCTACTTGCTGATTAATCCTTGCTTTTTTTGCCCGCAGTAATTCTTTATGAATTCGCTCTCCTTCATTAAGAATAGGAATAAGTAAACAATAATCATTTTGTCTTTTTTCATATTCTTCTGCTGAAAATTTCGGCACACCATTTTTACGCTTAACAAGTTCACTCATAACTTCCTCTTTGCATAATCTAACAACCATTCTACTCCCAAAGCGGCATACAATAAAAGAAACGGTAAAAACTGAATCAAATACCTACTTCGTCCTCCTTCAAAGATTAACAAAAAAGTAAAATTTGTAACTAGCGAGAATTTCAACCAGATAAGCAAATTACTTTTACTAGAAAAACTTACGAGTGAAAAAATCAACATTAAAAATGTAACTCCTATCCATACTACTTGAGCAAAAAAATAATATGTATATCTTTTCTTTCCACCCTCAAAGAATGTTTCAAAAAGCCAATTTGAAATGAAATTTTTTCGTCGAATTACCGGCTTAATAAAACAATCTTCTCCTCCCCAACCAAAGGATCCATCACTTGTGTTATACTTGTTTTTTAATAAAAGAAAATGAAAATAACCCAACCAACCATATTTTTTCAATCGATGGGCAATCACTGATAAGTTCATATTTATTTTCTCTTTTCTTGAAGGCATACAATTAGTGGCTGCTACATCTGCTCCAGAAAAGCCACCTTTTTCGGTCAAACCCATCATCATAAAATGGGTCCATGGCTTTGCTTTTTTGTAATCAATTACCAACATTGATTGATGTTTAATGAAAAAATCAAAAGAAATTTTCACCATACTAAAACCCAATATCAAACAACATCCAGAGAAAAATAAAATTCTTTTTTGGCTTTTTTCTTTCCAATTTAATTTTGACAATAGAATTACAAAAAATAACGAAAATATGAAAAGAATTGCCGAAGGTTTTATTAAATAAGTTAATCCGGTTAAAATGCCAGTTAAAGCACTTTTTAGATAGATTTTGTTTTTCTTTACAAAATAATTTTTTCTAAAATTATCAAAAAGACTAGTTAAAATCCATAAAACAAGTGCCACTATTGGTAAGGAAAACGTATCTGTATAAACCACATAACCCCATGGCGAAAACAAAATAGAAAAAATCCCTAAAAAATATACAATAGCTCCCAAGCGCTTGGAAAATAATCGACTGCCTACTAGAGAAAGAATTAATACAAAAAAAGCAATCGCGGCCACATTTACTATCTGTAGCAAAATTAAAAAGTTAGTTTTATTCAAAAAATGAAATATCCATCGAAAAAGGCGAATAAAGCAATATAAAAACAAATTATTTGGATTTTCTGAAAAATAAAATGAGTCCTTATAACCTTGACTATAGGCAAACAGAAAAATACCTCCTGGATCAGATTGAGGCAACCCAGGCTGAAAAATAAGGGATAAAATTTGAAAAAATATGCCTAATCCAAATAATCCATGTCCAATAAAAAAAATTACTTTTTTTGTAAAAAACCTTTTTATTCTCTGAAGAAATATCATAACTTTCTTAAAGTTACAACTTAACAAGCCACCAATGAAAAAAAGAATGCTCAAAATAAAAACAAGCCTTTTAGGCAGTTGATTGAATGAAAAATGGTCTGAAAAAATTGCATTTACAAAAATCAAGCCAGAAAAAACCGCAATTAAATAAGAAATCAATCGTCCAAATAAATTTTTCATAGAAATTTCCATCAATCGACTTTTCAAATTTTCTTCATCCTTTTAAAGTACCTTAGAGTCTGTGGTGACTTTAATAAATTCTGTCTTTTTTATTTCGACTAATTTTTTTAGATATTGGTTTCTTTGAATAATCATTTCAGCACCTTTTTTGAGTCATTATAGCATAAAAAGATACTTTATTTACAAAAACATAAAACAACAAAGTGAGCTGCTATTTAGAATTATCCAAAAACTTCTTTGATATACTCAATCACTTTTTTTGTTGTCTCAAAATTTTTTAAATTTTTCATTTCAATAGAAACATATTTCTCATAATTCAATTTTCTTAAAATTTCTGCCAATTCTTGGTGCAAAGTACGCGGTTTTATTTTAGCTAAAAAAGGTTCAGATATATGAATATGGTTTACCAAATCAATCTTTTTCTGTAAAAAATCAAGGGACTCTTTATTTTCAATCACTGCCCCAAGATCCAAATTTAAACAAAAGCCAGGAGAGTTTACCTCTTTAACGACATCAAGTGCTTGCTTGGTAGTTAAAAGATAATCTCCACCGTAAATAGCAGGATTGGCCTCAAGTGAAAAAAATGTTTTATGTTCATAGGCAAAATCACCTAACTTTTTAAAAAAAGAATAAGCTTTTTGCTCTTTTTCTTTCGTAACTTTACCTATCAAGCGATTTTTTGGAGAGCCAAACACCAAATTAGGACAATTAATTTTATTTGCAAAAAGAATCGCTTTTTGCAAATAATTAAGTAACACCTCACGTTCTTCATCAGTTCCAAATAAATTTTCACGCCTACCGTAAATTAATGACTGCATAGAAGAGATTTCAAGTGAATACTCTCTTGCTAGCTTTTGCTGAAAAATTACAGCTTCTTCTAATGAACCATAAGGGTTATCTTTTACCACCATCGTTGGTAATACTTCAATTCCTTGAAAGTTTTGAGTCTTTAAATATGCTAAAACTTTTATATTATCCGTTTGATTCCAAGCCATTTGGGAAATGGAAAGCTTCATTTTTCTGCTCCTTAAATCAAATAAACATTTGCTTATACTCAATTACAGCTACATTATTGCCTTTGCAAAAATTTTAAACGATTCTGATACTTCTTTTGTAAAAAAAGATAATTCTTTTCTTATTAAATTAGGAATCAATGCTACTTTTTTATTAGATCACAAATTAGGTTGTTCATGTGATAATTGATATTTTTTCAATTGTTCAAATAAAGCACGATAATCCCATTATACAGCTTATATTCTAAGAATTATAACGAGATTTCATCCATTGGAGATTCAATATTACCTTTCACAAATGTTGTCAATTCTTTTAAAACCTTTTCTTTATTTTTTAAATATCCACTTGAAGAGTATTTTGTTTTGAAATCATAATGTGCAATAGGCTTTTTAAGTTCATTTACAAATTTACGATAAAACACTGCTTGATAAACTTCACTTGCAGCTAAAGGTTCGATTGCTAGATTAATCAAAGGAATATTTTCCTTTATCACCCATTGAATGTCCTGCCATAAATCTTTAAGATGATAAAAAGGAAAAACAGCTCGGCTATCTGTAAAATTAAGCGCTGAAAAACCAAGGGATAAAAATTCTTTTTTTAACTCATTCAAAATACGTTTTTCTTTAGTTTGCAATTTATAAAAACCGTTTTCTTGAAGTTGATAAGAAACCTTGATCAACGCAGATTTTTGTGAGAATTTTTCATATTTTTTTTTGGTTAACAAAGCAGGGCTAATATGAATTAAATCATAAATAAAATTTTTCTTAATCCCTGAGCCAAACAAAGCTGGTAAGCGCACAATATGAAAATCTGGCACATTTTCTTTAACCCAATTTTCTAGAAAATGTCGATTTTTTCCATATATTTCCTTTGCATTGGCCAGATCATCCTCATTCACATCAACTGCTTTTTCATAAACATCAATCGTTGAAATCAGCACCAATTTTTGAGGCTTGATCTTTTGAAGATTATAAATGGCTTGTTTGATAATTTTAAAATCTTTATCAGGGAAATTATTTGCAAGGTACTTTTCAGCAGGAATACCCGCATACACTAAAAGATCAGGCTGCTTTCTATATGCTTTTTGAATATTTTGCCGATTAAACAAGCCATCAAACTTATGACTGCTCTTAAGATTGCTACCGACAAAACCTGTAAAACCCACTAAAAAATCCACAATAACCCCACTTTCTAAAAACAAATAAACTATAAATCAAAAATATCTTTAACGGCCATCTTTCATCTTTATTTTTGTCAATGAATCAGCAATACCTACAATTTTCCCATTTCGCGCTGAATAATCGTACCCTAAAAGATTTCCCATCACGATCCAACCATTAATTCCACCGTTAGTGCTATGTGAAATCACTTTAATAAAATTAAGTTTTCCAGACATATCTTTTGAAATAATTGGGAATACAACGACCATACCATTGGAAGATTTCAAATTCCTTATTTAAAGCAATATTCATTTCTTTTGGTACAGACAAAACAATCAAATTCCCTTGTTTTCTAGTTTTTACAACCATAATCAATCACCATCCCTTTCATTTTTTATCATATTTATGTTTTTTCGTGAATACAATTTAGAATGAGTGCTTACGAAATACTCAAATTAATCCCCTTGCAGTACTTGCATTCGTTTCAACTTAACATTACGAATTTCCATTTTTAATCGATCAAGATCATCCGTATACCAGTATGGATCACTGCTTACACGAATTAAATATACATTTCGACCAGGTTTTGCTTCAAATTTAAAGGTAATTAAATTGTTCTTTTGTTTATTTTCCAATTTTAATGGCACAGAAATCGGGATTATTTCATTATTTTCCACGGTTAATTTCAAATAATTGCCCAATCGTTTATCCTTTGCAGGCAAATGTTTAAATTTCACTTGATTATTTTTAACATCGCCGTTATAAAGGACCTTATTTTCCACTGCTTTTTCTTGATCAAGGTTGGCCCATACCAAGGGAAGTTGTTTTAAATCATATAAATGCTCAACAGGAACACTACCACCAAAGCTGATATCACCTAAAGAAAGATGGTAAGTCTTCTTTAACTTATTTAAATTATAATTTTTTTCAGCTGATTTTTTTAGCCAAATCGAATACTTATCAACCATTGTTAGAGGCATAAATTTTTGATTAATATACTCTGATACTAAATAATAGCGAATTTTTCCATCAACACCATCAATATTGGCCGCTTCATGTGTGATCACAAAATCAACATTTTTAGATTCTTCTATCTCTTTTAAAAACATTTTTTGCGTAAATTTACCACTTAACATTCCTGGAGATTGATTAATAAAAACAGGCTTTTCCCTCTTAGTTAGAGCATATAGCAAAGTTTGATTGGTAAAGTCAAGATATGTTTTATTTGGTGGAATAATTTTTTTAATTGCTGTTGTAATTGTTTTAAGCTCTGATATCATCTCAGGTGGAAATTGCCAACGCAGTTCTTTTTTATCCTTAAAAGAAAAAATGTCCTCTGACTTAACAAAATTAATCCCTTGCTGATAAACATTTGCTTTGTTAAAAATTACCGCATTTTTTTGCATCATTGAAAAAAAACAAATACTTAGTAAACTCATCATAAAAATTAAAGGACGCCACCCATTTTTAAAAAATCGGATCATAAAAAGCGGCACAATCAAAATTGCTGTCCAAACCAAAAATTGAACCTTCATTTCCATAACCGAATGTCGGCCAAGAATTCTTGTAAAATTCATAAAATAAGAAATAATTAAAATGATTAACGTAGCTTGTTTAGCAAAATTTTTATCTTTAATATTTGGTTTTTTCCAAGTAAAAAAGGTTTGCATTCCTATTATAGTTACAACTAATGGTAATAAAATATAGAAAAAAACATATTGAAACTGAATTTTATCTCCTATTTTTTCATGTGCCCAATTTAAATTAGAATTCATAATGCCGATAATTTCCAAAATCCTATTTTTTATACGCGCTAAATTAAAATTAAGGACAGTCACAAAAGTGAAAACAAACGGCAATAATACTATTAAAAAGGATGAAAATATTTTAAAAATATTTAACTTGATTGCTTTTTTCAAACACAAAAAAATCACAAGAGCAACTGAAGCTACAAAAAACGGCAAACCAACTGGCACTTGAAATAAAAATGATAAAAATACTGATAGCCAATAAATAAAGTACGCGCTAATTTTATCAGTATGTTTTACTAAGTAAATCGTAGCAAAAATAATCATCAAACCAAAAAAGTGATAATCAAAGACAAGCCCAAGAGAAACAAAACCAAAAGAAGTTAGCAAACAACTATCCAATTTGGAAAAATAATAGGTCAATAGTTTATAAATAAAAAATAAAAAAACAGCTGCATTAAACTGAAAATAAGGATTTAAAACAGCGCCTAAAACATCTTGGTTAAAAAATTGATAAAGATAAGCAGACCATGAATTAGAAAAAATATGGCCATCAAACGATTCAATGAGTGGAAATTTATGACTGTGAAAAAAATCAAAAATTTGCATTCCATGACTGGCAGATTCAAATAAATCCATATCCGAAACAATCACCATTGGCGGAATCACTGATAAAATTCCAAGAGAAACAACCAGTAGTGGATATTCTTGCTCTTTTAATTTATTAGAAAGCATTGAAATAAAACTTGTCTTTCTTGCCAAAAAAAGAATCGCAATTAAGCCAAAAGAAAGGGCTAGAAAAAGAGCTTTGGATAAATGGACAAAAATTTCATGCTGATTGAGGATACTTCTTCCTTCAAGAAAGATAGCAAATAACAAAGGAAAAGCGGCAAATAACACTCTTAATAATGACTTAATAGATGATTGATAGAAAAGTCGCACAACAAACAATGAACAACAAACAGATACAATCATCAGTAAACTTAAAGATCGATGCTGAAAACAAAGATTAAAAAGAAGTAAAAATGCAAGCAAACCAAAAACATAGGTAACTAAGCCATCTTGATCCAACCATTGAAAACGCAAACACGTTATCGTTAATACAATGGCGATTACTAACAAAGTCACAACATCTGCATCTATTTTGTATTCAGAAGCAGGATTCATTAATTTAATCACCAAATTAGCAATGCCAACTGCTAAAATAGGATCAAGAATTGCCCAAGCTTTATTTTTAATAACTTCCAACCTAAATAATTTTTTAAAAGAAAAATATAAAAATAAAAAAAACAGTGGCAAGCCTAAATACCATACCAAAAAATGCGTAAAGGTTTTATTGGCATCAAATCCATTTAAAATACTAATACCTATTTGCCTGTTAAAATGCTTTAGCGGATTTTGATCATTAGGGCGAAAGATGCAAGCAAAAAGCAAAGTGAGCATTAAAGAAAATAACCCACTTAGTCTTTCTTGATCAGTTAATTTATGTAAAATTTTTCGCATAACTTACCTCTTTATTGCCCGTTTTTTGCATAATTCTCCTCTACTGCTTTTTTCTTAGTTTCCCACCAAGGGCGATTATTTTTATACCAGTCAATTGTCGTTTTTAAGCCATCACAAAAATTGGTAAACTGCGGTGTCCATCCTAATTCTTCACGCAATTTTTTAGAGTCAATCGCATAACGAAGATCATGACCTGCGCGATCATTAACATAATCAAAGGCGTCAGCTGGTTTTCCCATTAACTCCAAAATCAACGCAAGGACTGTTTTATTATTTTTTTCGCCATCTGCTCCAATAAGATAAGTCTCGCCAATATAACCCTTGGTTAAAATGGCCCAAACGCCTGAAGAGTGATCATTAGTATGAATCCAATCGCGCACATTTTTCCCCTCACCATAAAGTTTTGGTCGAATACCACTTAAGATATTGGTAATTTGGCGCGGAATAAATTTTTCAATATGCTGATAAGGCCCATAGTTATTCGAACAATTTGAAATTGTGGCCCGCAAGTTAAAAGACCTCACCCAGGCTTTTACTAACAAATCAGAACCAGCTTTCGTCGAAGAATAGGGACTGCTTGGATTGTATGGCGTTTGATCGGTAAACTTCTCGCCTATGCCTTCCCCGTGTCCTAGCAAATTTTCACGTAACGGCAAATCGCCATACACCTCATCAGTTGATATATGGTGAAAGCGTACATTTATCTTTCGACATGCTTCTATTAAAGTATACGTTCCAAGCAAATTCGTCTTCACAAAAGGAAAAGGACTTTTAAGCGAGTTATCATTATGGCTCTCTGCTGCATAATGCACCACCGCATCCGCATCTTTCACTAATGAATCTACTAACTTCGCATCCGTAATATCACCAACCACAAGCTTTACTCTACTTTTTGAAAGTTTTGCAAGGTTGGTGCAATTTCCAGCATAAGTCAATTTATCCAAAACGGTAACATGTACTTCTGGATGATGATTCACCACATAATGCACAAAATTTGAGCCAATAAAACCTGCACCACCGGTAACAATGATTTTTTTCATGAAAAATAATTCTCCCTTTTAGAATCGCTAACGGACTCTTAATATACAAATGAATTTTTTGCTTCAAATTCTGCAAAAGTAGGTAATTTCGCATCCTTTTCAGAAAGGATTGCGCATTTTAAATCAATCGGCCAATTAATTGCAAGCTCCGGCGATTTAAAAGAAATGCCGCCATCGTCTTTAACGCTATAGTAGTTATCACACTTATACAAAAAACTCACATTAGGTGTTAAGGTTA
The DNA here is from genome assembly GCA_031269775.1 of Streptococcaceae bacterium. Taxonomy (GTDB): domain Bacteria; phylum Bacillota; class Bacilli; order Lactobacillales; family Streptococcaceae; genus JAIRLR01. The sequence continues at coordinate 6,755 of JAISYQ010000024.1, read as the reverse complement.
AAAAGCCATGAGCATAACCTTTGGGGATAAGCAATTGACGATGATTATATTCAGATAAAATATAGCCTTCCCACTTACCATAGGTTGGTGAATTCTTGCGCATATCTACGACTACATCAAAAACTACACCAGTTAGCGCACGAATCAACTTAGTTTGTGCAGCCTTTCCTTTTTGAAAATGAAGTCCACGCAAAACGCCAGCTTGTGTTGATAATGAATGATTATCTTGCACAAATCTAATATCGATTCCTGCATCTTGAAAATCTCTCTTTGAATAAGACTCGGTAAAAAAACCACGATGATCCCCAAAAACAGTCGGCTCAATAATTTTAACATCTTGTAATTTCGTCTTTGTAACTTTTAACTTTCCCACAACACCTATTCTCCAATCAAGCGCAATAAATATTGCCCGTATTCATTTTTTTTCAACGGCTGCGCTAGCTCTGACACCTGCTCTTTGGTAATATACCCCATTCGATATGCAATTTCTTCTAAGTTTGCCACTTGCAGATTTTGCATGCGCTGCACTGTTTCGATATACTGAGAAGCTTCTAGTAAAGATTCATGTGTCCCGGTATCAAGCCAAGCAAACCCGCGCCCCATTAACTCAACTTCTAGCTCTCCCTTCTCAAGATACGCTTTATTCACATCGGTAATCTCCAACTCTCCACGCATAGAAGGTTTAATATTTTTAGCAATCTCTACCACTTGATTGTCATAAAAATAAAGACCCGTTACCGCATAGTTTGAACAAGGATTTTTTGGCTTTTCTTCAATTGAAATCGCCTTCATATTGTTATCAAATTCAACCACGCCAAAACGTTTAGGGTCTTTTACTTGATAACCAAAAATGCTCGCTCCTGTTTGTTTATTTGCGGCACGCTGAAGCATTTTGGAAAGATTTGGACCATAATAAATATTATCCCCCAACACAAGCGCTACAGAATCACTACCAATAAATTCTTCCCCAATAAGAAAAGCTTGCGCCAAACCATCTGGAGAAGGTTGCTCCTTATAACTTAAAGAGATCCCAAACTCTAAACCACTTCCTAGTAATTCCTCAAAACGCGGCAAATCTTGCGGTGTTGAAATAATCAAAATATCTTTAATCCCTGCTAACATCAATGTTGACAATGGGTAATAAATCATCGGCTTATCATACACCGGCATCAGCTGTTTACTAGCAACACGCGTTAAAGGATATAACCGCGTACCAGATCCGCCCGCAAGAACAATACCCTTCATAATTTTTCCTCTCATCTCAAACAACTGCTATTTCACACAATGACACTATAACAAAAAAGAAATCTTTAAGAAAATCAATCTGTTTTTCTTTTCTTAAAAAAAAGACACAAATATAGCAGTTTGCAAAAAGTTTGGCATGGATAATTTAAGTGAGTTGTGTTAGTTGCTCACTGTGGCAAAATAGAAAAATTTTGTGCCTTTCCCAACACAAAATTAAAGATTAGAACATACACCTGCTCTAACCTTAAAATTAAGACTTCTTCAAATTTTTTTCAATTTTTTCTTTGTTTTTTCTCCAAATACTCTTTATACTCGTCTTTTATCGTTCCATCTTTATTGAAAAATTTATCAAAAAAACTTTTCTTTTTAAATAGCGAATAGGTAGCCGAGACACAAAACAGAAACATGAAAAATAATTGTAGAATTTTTCTAAAAGTAATAAAACCATTAAAAAAATCAATCATAAAGAAAACTAATTCTATCAAAAAAGATGTATTTAAAAGGATTACACCAGCTGTTTCAAGTCTTTTTTCTTTAGTATTTTTCATAATGTTATTGTTACCACTCATAAGCAATGCTCAACTACTCCGCTAATTCCTGAAATTTCGGCTACTAAATTTAATAATGCTTGACCTCCATGCTGTAATCTTTCTGCATTGTTGGAACAAGTAACCATTAAAATAGCCGCTTCTCGAAGTTCTCCTAGTGCCTGAATATAACGTTTAATTTTTGTAATCTTTTGTAATCTTAAGTACTCCAAATGCCGTAGAACCAACTAACCAAGCTAAAGATCCCACACATTTAGCTACTCTTTCCCAATCCGGATCTGCCACAATTGGAAAAATAGAATTTTGATCAAAGTCAATATGCTGTATCAATTGATTTCCATTAACTGTAAAGAAAGTATTTACTTTATCACCTTTAGCATCCCTTGTCCAAACAGGTGAAATGATGGAAGTAATCTGATTTTGTGCGTTTATCACGTAAACTTCGCCCGTATCAAATTCTTCTCCAAGATAGTCTTTGACTGTTACAAGTTACCCTTTTTTCTACGTTCTAGTATATTAAATAAAGGTGAGCTAACAATAGCTAGCAATAAAACAATTGAAAGAAAAAAGAAAAAGTAATCCACCTTTTCATTTTTTTGAATAAAAATCTGGTAGGCAGTCCGTACACTTAAAAAAATGAAATCTACAGCAGCGATCATAATTACAATTGATTGGATTATTTTTTTCTTTTTTAAATTAAAAATATCTAACATTTCTAAGCTTAGAGACAATGCTATCACAAATAAACTGTTCTCGTAAAAGATGTAGCGAAAATTATACTTTCCAGCCATCATTCTATAAATAGAATATACAGAATAAGCAATCATGAAAACAATAAATGATAGTCTAAGAATAGTAGTTGTTTTTTTAATTATTTTTTGGCTAATCAAAAATTACCCTCCTAAAAATTTAAAAACAATTATGCTCGATAGCTGCAATGCCAAGTAACTCAAGTGCCAAATCTCCTAATATGCCTCTAGCACGTTTTGCTGCAGCCAAACCTCCAGCTATTTTTATAGCTCTAACTGCTGCTCTTAATCCTCCAAGCGCTTGAATAAAATGCTTTACTTTTGTAATTTTTCCAATAGGGAAAGCTGTAGAACCAATAAACGCAGCAATTGCAAATGCACACGAATTAATTATATCTTCAAAAAGCGGATCTGCCACAATTGGAAAAATAGAATTCTGATCAAAATCAATATGCTGTATCAATTGATTTCCATTAGTTGTAAAGTAAGTATTTACTTTATTGCCTTTGGCATCTCTTGCCCAAGCAGGTGAAATAATAGCTATAATATGGTTTTGATCGTCTATAATATACACTTCTTTTGTGTCATAATCTTTTCCTAAAAAATCAGACGATTGAACAAGTGAGAACCCTTCTTTCAGATAAAAGGTAAATGTATAATCGTGTAAAGCACGTTCATTATCAACTTGAATCAATGCTCGAAAGCCTTATTCTGTATTTTGTAATCCTAATTGAGCGTGTTGAGTGGACGAATAAATTGCCATATCTTTCATTTTTACCGTTGTCTTTGTTAATGCAAATTCACTTGGGAGTGTTATACCTATTTTGTTTTTTGCATCACTCAAATCTTCTATAACAATCGGTTCAGTTGCTTTTTCAGGTAGTTCAACTGTTGCATTTGCTTCGTCTGTATAAGCAATTTCCCCAATCTTTAAAGAACGAATCTTCGTTTCAAAATTTTTATATTCTGCATCAGATTTTTTAATTGCTCTTTTCATTGTTTCTAATGTTTGTTTTGCTGATTTTTCTTCTGCCAAAATAGTTTTTGCTGCCGCTATTGAAGGAGAAATAGCTCCCAGTAAGATTGTGCAAGCGGCAAATACAATTAATTTTCGTTGATTTTTCATTTTAAATTTCCTCCTTGATAATTTTTGGTAAATCAGTTTGATCTTTTTCTAAGTTAAATATTTTTTCTACTTTTCCATTTTTTGCAATTAAAATCGATGGGACAGCCTGAACTCCTAATGAATTGTAAAATTTTCGATGTTTTAAGAGTTTTTCTCCTTTTGCGGTGGTATCAAAGTAGTACAATGCTTTTTTATTATTTTTTAATTGTTTTTTAAGCTCTGACATGATTCTCTTACAATCTGGGCAAGTATCTCTTCCTACGTAAATAGCAACCTTTTTTCCTTTGATTAATTTTTTTGTTTTTGTTTAAGAAATAGTGATTAAACCAACAGTTTTCGTTTGTTGAGTAGCGGTTGATTGACTTGAGAAATAACCTGTTATAAAAGTAAAAAGAAAAATACTAGATAAAAGTATTAAAAAATAATTTTTTTTCATTTTTTTAAACCTCCTTTCTTAGAACCTGTTAACGATCTCCGCAAATCCATCAATAGAGAGATCGTTAACAGGCTTTTAAATAAAATAGTGCAAATTTGTATTTTGTTTCACATATCGGCCGAATTATTAAAACTGCCAACGTTTTCTAACAACTGCATGATACCCCCCCCCCTTCTCAATTTGTCAATAGTAAAATTGAAAGAATTTGTAAATATACCATTAAAATACTAATATCGACCGGGTTCACTCCTGAAATACGGCTTGCTTGCGCAAGTGTTTCCGGGCGAATTTTATTTAATTTTTCTCTTGCCTCTGTTGCTAGGGAATTAATTGCATGATAGTCAATATTTTTAGGAATACGTTTTGCTTCCAAACGTTTTAATTTTTCGATTTTCTCCAACGCTTTTTGAATATAACCTTCATATTTGATTGCAATTTCAATTTGCTCAATTTCCTTATCATTTAACTTTTCTGCTGCAGGATTGATAAATTGCAATAAATCTTGATATTTAACTTCTACTCGTTTCAAAAATTGTGCGGCAGTCATGGCATCCTGCAAGGGTTTGTAACCAAAAGCAATAATTTTTTCATTTACCTCTTTTGTTGGTTTTAATTTTACCTTACTTAAGCGTTTTAATTCATTTTCTATTTTTTCTTTCTTGATTTCAAAACAAAGCCACTGATCATCTTTAATAAGACCTAGTTTTCGACCCAAAGCCATTAATCTCATATCCGCATTATCATGACGCAAAATTAAGCGATATTCCGCCCGACTGGTTAATATGCGATATGGCTCCATTGTTCCTTTTGTTACCAAATCATCAATCATAACTCCGATATAAGCATCACTGCGTTTTAAAATAAGTGCTTCTTTTCCTAAAATTTTTAAAGCAGCATTGATTCCCGCAATCAATCCTTGTCCTGCTGCTTCTTCATAACCCGAAGTTCCATTAATTTGTCCTGCTGTATATAAACCTGAAATAAGTTTAGTCTCTAACGTTAGGTGCAATTGATGGGGTTTTACAACATCATACTCAATTGCATAACCTGGGCGCATCATTTGGGCATTTTCTAGACCAACAATTGACTTGAGTAGAGAAAATTGAACATCTTCAGGTAAAGAAGTTGACAAACCCTGAACATAAACTTCTTCAGTATCTTTTCCTTCTGGCTCTAAAAACAATTGATGGCGATCTTTATCAGTGAAACGGACAACCTTATCTTCAATTGAAGGACAATATCTAGCACCAACACCTTCAACAATGCCGGTAAACATTGGCGCGCGATGTAAATTTTGCCTGATAATATCATGTGAATTTTGCTTAGTATAAGTTAACCAGCAAGGTATTTGCTCTTTTAAATAAGCCTCATCTTTAGAAGAAAAGCTAAAATGATGAGTCTTTTCATCCCCCGTTTGCATCTTGGTATCATTATAATTAATACTTTGTGATTTCACTCGTGGAGGTGTGCCTGTTTTAAAACGGGCAATTTCAAAACCTAACTTTTTTAAATGATCAGCTAAATCAATGGCAGCTTGTGAATTATTTGGTCCTGATGAATATTTCAATTCCCCAATAATAATTTCTCCACGTAAAGCCGTTCCTGTTGTTAAAATAATTGCCTTGGCTTGATATCTAGCTCCTGTTCCTGTCTTAACTCCATAAATTTTACCTTTTTCAACCAATAATTTTTCAACAATTCCTTGCCTTAAAGTTAGATTCACCTCTTTTTCAAGAGTATGTTTCATAACTGTGTGATAAGCATGCTTATCTGCTTGTGCTCGCAATGCCCTAACGGCTGGGCCTTTACCTGTATTTAGCATCCGCATTTGAATATAAGTCTGATCAATAACCTTTCCCATCTCACCACCTAAAGCATCAATTTCACGCACCACAACTCCTTTAGCAGGCCCTCCAATTGAAGGATTACAAGGCATAAAAGCAACCATATCTAAATTTATGGTTAAAAGTAGTGTTTCACATCCCATACGCGCAGATACTAAAGCTGCCTCACACCCTGCATGACCTGCGCCAACAACGATCACTTCAAAACTTTGTGCTTGATAAGACTGAACCATCTTTGTTTTCCTTATCTCCAATCTGAAAAAGTAAAAAAGCACAATCCTTCCAAGAAAAAAATAAGAAGAAAAGTACTTTCACTACTTTTAATGTTTATTAAATTATACCTGAATTCTAGCATGAGTAAAAAATGTAAGCAAATTCTTTTAAAATTCAAACTTTTTCTTCAAATTTTAACTTATATGAAAATTTAACTATAAATACTTTGCAGGCATATAAGAACAATACTTCAAATCAACCGAACAGATATAGATGGAAATATTACTTATGCAACTGATAAAAACAATCTTGTGATAAAGCTTGGAAAAGACTTCTAAAGCCATAATAAGCATTCATTGCATTAACATTAAATTTCAAATTTTCAACGAACTATTAATATTCTCATGTAGTTTCTTAGTCCCCGGACGATGAGCTCTCTCTGACACTAACTTCTCCAAAACTTAACCTATCCATCCATAGCTCCCGCACCCAGAACTTCATCATCTGGATGCGCTGCTATTATTAAATAATTCATACTCTACCTTTCGCTAAACTACAGAAATTCCAAGCAAATCCAACATATCTCTTGAGATA
>JAISYQ010000022.1 GCA_031269775.1 Streptococcaceae bacterium | reverse complement strand
TATAATAAATAAAAAATGTAAAAGAAATTTTACATATACCTTATTTTGTTATTAAGTTTCATAAAATTTTTGTGGGGAAAAGTGATTAGCCCGTCAAGTATTAACTAAAACCATATGTTTTAAAAAAGCGCCAAAATTCATAATTTAACCACAAATCGAGCCTTCTTTTTTTGAAAATACTCTTTGCCATTCCACATTTTGGGATCATTTTTATTTATCACATAAATCCTTGCGGTTCTGAATCAATTTCAAGCATCAAACCACGCGTATTTTCTTTTTGTATAGCCTCTTTTAATTGCTTTAGCCACATACTTAATTTTGATTCTTGTTTATATTTTATCAATAAACGATAGTAATATCGATTATTTACACGCATAATTGTTTTTGGCACGGGCCCTAAAAGTTTCGTTTTTGCGCTAAGTCTTTTTTGCAATACTTTAGCAATACGATATATTTGTTTAACTACTTCATTTTCATCTTTATGAGAAACAGTTAACTGCACCATATAATAAAATGGCGGATAATCAGCAAGATAGCGCATTTGCATTTCTTTTTTAAAAAACGTTTCATAATCATGATTTTTTGCTAAAAAAATCGCATAATGTTCAGGATTATAGGTCTGAATCACCACTTCCCCTAATTTTACGCCGCGACCTGCGCGACCACTTACCTGTATTAATAGCTGAAAAGTTTTCTCACTAGCGCGAAAGTCAGGTAGGTTAAGCGCTGTATCTGCATTTAACACCCCTACTAAAGTAACATTTTCAAAATCCAACCCCTTAGCAATCATCTGTGTGCCAAGTAAAATATCAAATTTATGATTTGCAAATTGTTTTAAAAATTTTTCATAAGCGCCTTTTTTGCGTGTATTATCTTGATCCATCCGCAAAATTTTTGCTTTAGAAATTAATCTTTGCAGCTCTTCTTCCACTTTTTGCGTACCAGTCCCATGATAACGAATACGAGTACTTTTACAATTAGAACAGTTGATAGGAAGGCCCTCTTCATGTCCACAATAATGACACTTCATCGTTTTTGTTACCATATGTAATGTCAAAGAAATATCACAATTTGGACATTGCAAAACATAACCACAATCTCGGCACATCATAAAAGAAGAATAACCTCGTCGATTAAGCAATAACACTACTTGTTCATTTTTAGCTATACGCTCTTTAATTTTTTCCAATAAAGTTGGTGTAAAATTTTGGCTACCACCTCTACCAAGTACTTTACGAAAATCTACTATTTCAACCTTTGGCAAAAAAGCTGAAGTTTTAGCACGTTTAGTTAGACGCACTAATTCATAAATTTTTTTTTGCGCGCGAGCTCTAGATTCTAAAGACGGTGTTGCACTCCCCAAGACTATCGGGCAATGATGAAACTCTCCTCGCCAGATAGCAATATCTCTTGTATGATAACGTGGATTTTTATCTTGTTTATAAGTTCCTTCATGCTCTTCATCTAAAATAATAATGCCAATATTTTTTAAAGGAGCAAACACGGCTGAGCGCGCTCCAATGACAATAGGCGCTTTTTTACGCTCAATTTTGCGCCACTGATCATAACGCTCACCAAAAGATAATGCACTATGAAGAACAGCTATCTTGCCTTCAAATCGTTCTCTAAAACGACGAATCATTTGTGGTGTTAACGCAATCTCAGGGACCAACATCATCGCTGTCTTGCCTTTTTTCAAACACTCAGCAATCGTCTGTAAGTAAATTTCTGTCTTCCCACTGCCAGTAATCCCTTCTAATAAATAAACTTTTGCTTCTTTTTTTTGCATAGAGGTTACAAATTTTTGCTTAACCAATGCCTGTTCTTCATTTAATGTTAAAGGCTTAACTGGCTTTATCACTGTATCCATAAAAGGATTACGATAAACTTCTTTTTCTATTAAGTAGACCCAACCTGATTTTTTTGCAATCTTTAATGTTGCTGGCTTAAGACCTAAATTTTTCAATTCTTTAAGAGAAATTTCACTTTTTAATGTTAATAATGTTTTTAATAGCAAAATTTTCTGTTTGGCATTTGTTCGCTGTTTTTTTAATAGCGTATTTAATTCTTCTTTAGTTAAAGAAAGGTTAACAAAACGTTCTGTTTTTGCTTTATTACGTTTATTTACTTCATAGCAAACATCAATAAGCCCTTGTGCTTTTTCTTTTATTAACTGGGGCAATAAACCTTGGTTTTTAGCATCTTCCCAAGCAATCTTACTTTGAGCATTTGCGAAAAATTTTCCATCCGTACGCACCAAATATTTGGCATAATCCACCCGCAAAATACTTGGTAACATTGTCTGTAAACAATAAATTTTAAAAGCAAAAGTGATCTTCATCATATAATCTGCTAGCTGTAATAATTCCTGATTTAAAACAGCTGCTACATCTAAAAGTGCTTGGATTTCTTTTATTTCATGCGCGAAATCAACTTCTTTTAATTCAGGCAAAATATCAACAACAAAACCTTGAACCAATCGATTACTTTTACCAAAGGGTACGCTTACACGCATCCCTACAACTAAAACTTCTTTAAACTGTTCAGGAATTAAGTATGTGTACGGATGATTGGTTTGAAAAGCAGGAACATCAACAATCACATGTGCATACATTAGTTCACCCTCCGTTTATAAAATTTATTATATCGTCGATTATCCTTTTGTTAAAGATAACTAACTTGGATAAATTTTAAATGTGTCATTGAAAGATGATAATGTTCTAAAAATATGTTAGTAATCTCATTTTTTATAAGAATAGCTAAAAATGCAAACAGTATCATCTACTTGAAAAATCTCGTTTAAGAGCAATATTTAAAGAAGTAAAGCGAAAAATTAAATCATAACTTATCAATAATTTTTGAAAACTTTCCAAAGATTGTTAATTGATGATGATTAGACATATTTACGTTGCGATATTTAATTTAGTTTGTTAATAATAATATGTCTTAGTTTTTTGTGATGTGAATTATTTGAGTAGGAAGGAAGATTTCATAAGATTATGGCAAAATTAACAATAAAAGATTTGATTTTAAAAGGAAGAAAGGTTTTAGTTCGTGTTGATTTTAATGTTCCCTTAGAAAAGGGAGTGATTACTAATGATAATCGGATCACTGCAGCATTGCCAACGATTGAATATATTTTAGAGCAAGGCGGTCGGGCGATTTTATTTTCACATTTGGGTCGAGTAAAGGAAAAAGCAGATAAAGCCGGGAAGTCTTTAGCTCCTGTAGCCAAGGTGCTTTCTGAAAAATTAGGCAAGGAAGTTATTTTCATCCCTGAAACGCGTGGTAAAAAGTTAGAAGCAGCGATTGATGCTTTGTATGATGGGGAGATTTTGTTAGTTGAAAATACACGTTTTGAAGATATTAATGGCAAAAAAGAGTCAAAAAATGATCCCGAGCTTGGAAGGTATTGGGCTTCTTTAGGAGATGATCTTTTTATCAATGATGCCTTTGGAACAGCACATCGCGCTCACGCATCCAATGTTGGTATTTCAGCTAATGTTAAGCAGGCAGCAGCTGGTTTTTTGTTAGAAAATGAAATTAATTATATTCAAGAAGCCGTTGATTATCCAACTCGTCCATTTGTGGCTATTCTGGGCGGATCCAAGGTTAGTGATAAAATCGGCGTGATTGAAAATTTATTGAAAAAAGCTGATAAGGTGATTATTGGTGGCGGGATGACTTATACTTTTTATAAAGCGCAGGGAGTTGAAATTGGTGCTTCCTTGGTAGAAGAAGATAAGCTAGATTTAGCCAAAGACTTGATGGCCAAAGCAGAAGATAAGCTGATTTTGCCAATTGACTCCAAAGAAGCTAATGCTTTTGCGGGTTATACGGAGATAAAAGATACTAAAGCAGAAGCTGTGGATCCAGGATTTTTGGGATTGGACATTGGACCAAAGTCCATTGCAAAGTTTACTGAAGAGATCAAAGGTGCAAAAACGGTTATCTGGAATGGACCGATGGGTGTGTTTGAAAATCCTGATTTTCAAGCAGGAACAATTGGTGTGATGGATGCAATTATTGCACAGATTGGGGTGAAATCAATTATTGGTGGTGGAGATTCTGCAGCAGCAGCGATTAATTTAGGCCGTGCGGATAAATTCTCTTGGATTTCAACAGGTGGTGGTGCTTCAATGGAGTTATTAGAAGGCAAAGTTTTACCAGGATTGCAGGCTTTGACTGATAAGTAATATTTTCCTCTGGGCATATTTCGAGTGTTTTTGATGGTTTTCGTTTAAAATAAACTTAGTTTAAACGACTGAAAGCATTTGCATATGGAGGAATTCTTATGAAAGAGTTGTCTAAAAAGAGTTTAGTACCTTTTGATCAAGAAAAATATGAAGCAGCAGCTTACAAAGATCCGTTATTAGTTGCCTGTAATTATTCATTTAGTTTGCCTGAAGTTAAGTTTGATGATTTGGAAGAGTTAGAGAATCAAGGAAAACCTGTTTTATTGCATAAATGGATGATTCCTGAAATTAAGAAGCTTTTTTTGGCAGCAGTTAATTTTAATGCTAATTTTCAAAAGGCTTGTAAGATTTCTTCTGGCTATCGAACAATTGAGCAGCTGGAGCAATTAAGAAAAGATCGTTATTTTCTTAAGTTGCTGGAAATGTATTTAGAAAAACAAGAGGAAAATGATCCTGTTAAAATGTTTCAAAAAAGCATGAAAAAAATGAGCGAGCAGGAACGCTTGATCAAATATTTTGGTTTGAGAAAGAGTCCAGAGTTGATAGAGTTGGAGAAAAAGTATGCTAATGATAGTGAAAAATTTCTAGCAGCCGTTGATCCATCGATTAAGGAATGGTTGAAACAAGAGGCATTAAAGAAAGTCGATCAAAGCGTTCCATATGCTGGTAGAAGTGATCATCATACAGGATTTGCCGTTGATTTACCTCATACGATTGTAAATGTTGAATTTTATCAATGGTTAGAAGAAAATGCTTATCATTATGGCTTTATCCGCAGGTATACAGAAGAATCAAGGGAGTATACCAGAGTTGATCCAGAGATTTGGCATTGGCGCTACGTTGGTCAAAATCATGCAGAGCAAATCCATAAATTAGGTGTTACTTTGGATGAATATGTTATTAAAAAGCATTATGAAGATGTGCTCTAAAAGTAAAAAGAAAGAGTGAAATTATGGGACGAAAACCAATTATTGCTGGAAATTGGAAAATGAATTTAACACTAAAAGAAGCGATTTCTTTTGTAAAAAAAGTAAAAAATAAGCTTCCTGCAAACTCAAAAGTCGATCCAGTGATTGGCTCTTCTGCTTTATTTTTAGCGTCGTTAGTGGAAGTGTGTAAAGATAGTGAGCTAAAACTTGCTGCACAAAATGCTTATTGGGAAAATGCTGGTGCTTTTACAGGAGAGAACTCTCCAGCAGCGATAGCTGATTTAGGGGTAGAATACATTATTATCGGACATTCTGAGCGTCGGGAGTATTTTCATGAAACAGATGAAGAGATTAACAAAAAAGCTAAGGCAATCATCAAAAATGGTTTAATGCCGATTATTTGTTGTGGTGAATCTTTAGAAACTTTTAAAGCAAAGAAAACGCTAGAGTGGATAAAAAGGCAAATTAGTGCTGGATTAAAAGATTTAACTAGTGAACAAGTGAGAAATTTAGTGATTGCATATGAACCGATTTGGGCAATTGGAACAAAGAAATCTGCAACTGCTGAGATTGCAGATAATACTTGTGGAGAGATTCGTAGAGTTGTTGGAAAATTATATGGAAAAGATACAGCAAAGAAAGTTCGCATTCAATATGGTGGCTCGGTTAAACCAGAAAATATTGCAGAATATATGAATAAAGAAAATGTGGATGGTGCTTTAGTGGGAGGAGCATCCCTTAAGCCAGATTCTTTTTTGTCTTTGTTTGAAGGCTTGGATAAATCGTAATTGCTGTAGATATCGCAAGTTTTAAAAATTTTTAAAATTTATGTATAATTATAAGTAAGTTTAAAAAATTTTTAAAACTTATGTATAAATTTACGTTAATTTAAAAAATTGTTAAAGGTTGTGCAGCAGTGATTTTAAGAGAAAATTATCTTGAAAAGCTACGTAAATCAAAAGGCATGGATTTTATTAAAGTAATTACAGGAATTCGTCGAAGTGGAAAATCAACTTTACTTAAGCAATTTCAAAATGAATTGATAAATAATGGAATCCCCCCAAAAAATATTATCTCAGTGAATTTTGAAGATTTAGAAAATGAACCACTTTTAAATTACCATCAGTTGTATAAATATTTAGATGAACAGTTAAATAAATCGGAAAGTTTTTATCTTTTTCTTGATGAAATTCAACAAGTATCCAATTTTGAAAAAGTTTTAAATAGTTTATTTTTTAAAAAAAATGTAGATATTTATGTTACAGGTTCCAATGCGTATATGCTATCTGGGGAATTAGCGACTTTGCTTAGTGGGCGCTACATTGAAATATCCGTGTATCCCCTTTCATTTAAGGAGTATCATGATTATCGGCAGGGCGATAATAGAGTTAGTTTTTACAAATACTTAGAAAAAGGTGGATTTCCTTATACAACACAAATTTTTGATAAGCAAATTTTACAAGATTATATGCAAGGAATTATTAATACAGTGCTTATAAAGGACGTATTCAATCGAAAAAAGCAATCTGATTCCTTGCTTGTTGAAAGCATTGTGAAGTTTATTTTTAGTTCATCTGGCAGTCTTGTTTCGATCAAAAAAATTGTCGATACGCTTAATTCTATGAATAGAAAAACAAGCTCACCAACGGTCGAAAGTTATTTATCAGCTCTTTTGGAAGCTTTTGTCTTTTTCAAAGTTGATCGTTATGATATTCATGGTAAAAAATATTTGCAATTGAATAGTAAATATTATGTTGTTGATATTGGTTTGAAAAACGCTTATCTTGGCAAACATCGTAATGACATTGGTCATGATTTAGAAAACATTGTCTATCTTGAACTTCTGCAAAGAGGGTACGATGTATCAATTGGAAATATTCCTCGTGAGAATACTGAGATTGATTTTATTGCACAGAAAAATGGTGAAAAACATTATTTTCAAGTTAGTGCGACCGTTATGGATCCATCTACTTTTGCTCGTGAAATAAAATCTCTTCAGTTAATTACCGATAATTTTCCTAAAACTTTGTTGACACTTGATGAAATTACTACCGGCAAAGAAGGGATTAAGCAAGTAAATTTAATCGATTGGTTATTAGGGGAGATTTGACAATGATGCAAAATCAAAAAATTTTTTTGGTAGAAGATGATGAAAAAATTGTCGAGTTACTAATCACGGCTTTTAAACAATGGGGATTTAAATCTGTTGGTGCTCAAAATTTTCGAAATGTGACTTCTGAAATTTTAGCAGAAAATCCCGATTTGATTTTAATGGATATTAACCTTCCTTACTTTAACGGTTTTCACCTGACACAAGAAATTCGCAAAACTTCGACTATTCCTATTATTTTTCTATCAAGCCAGGAAGATAAGATGAGCAAGGTTATGGCGATGAATTTTGGAGCAGATGATTTTATTGAAAAACCTTTTGATTTAGAGATTTTGATTGCTAAAATTCAAGCCATTTTACGTCGTGCTTATACTTTTTCTAAAAATTATACAGGTTTAAAATTTAAAGGCTACGAATTAGATTTAAAAGCAAATACTGTGTGTTTGAGAGAAAAAAAGATCTTCCTTTCTAAAAATGAAATGTGTATTCTTCATATTTTTTTTGAAAACCAAAATCGTTTAATTTCTCGTAAAAAGATTATGGAAAAATTATGGGGAAATGAAAATTTTATTGATAAAAACACTTTAGCTGTAAATATTAATCGTTTGCGTAAAAAATTAATGGATATTGAGCTGACGTAATATCTTAAGACGATCAAAGGTAAAGGCTTTTTTTTAGGTGAGGTTGATGAGAGGATTTCGTGATTTTTTTATTTTTTTGCAAGATTACCGTTGGCATTATGGAGCTTTTTTTTTACTTAATTTATGCTTTATTTATAGTGTTGTGATGCGAAATTTTCCGATAGAAATTTTTTTAGATACCATTTTATTTGAAAGTTTTATCGGTGTGATAGCAACAGCTTTTACTTATCAGCATTGGCAAAAGAAAAGAAAATTATTGGAGGATTTTTATGAAATAACCACAACTTCTTTGCCACAGACGAATGAAATTGAGCAAAATTATGCACGTTTAGTTATTAGGATCAAAAAAGAAAATTCAATGCTTACAAATGATCATCTACTAAAAGAGCAAAAGATACTTAATTATTATGCGATGTGGACGCATCAGTTAAAAGTCCCACTAGCTGTTTTAGAGTTAATGGCGCAAACGGAAAGTTTAGAGGTTGATAGTGTTAAAGAGGAATTATTAAAAATTGAGCAATACTTGGATATGATGCTTCAGTATTTGCGATTTAACACTAGCACGACTGATTATCAGTTAGTGAAGATAGAGGTTGAGCCGTTAGTTAGAGAAACAGTGAAAAAATATCGTTCTTTCTTTATTCAGAAAAATTTAACAGTTGAAATTAAGCCATTAAATTTAAGAATTGTGACTGATCAAAAATGGTTGATTTTTGTGCTTTCGCAAGTGATTTTTAATGCGGTGAAGTATACTAAAAAAGGGATACTAAAAGTTTATGCTAATGATTTTACATTGATTATTGAAGATACAGGTATTGGGATTGCTAGTGAAGATTTGCCGCGAATTTTTGAACAAGGATATACAGGCTATAATGGGCGAGTTGAGAAAAATCATGCAAGTGGTTTGGGATTATTTATGGTAAAGCAAATATTGAATGAGTTGGGGCATAAAATTGAGATCCGCTCTACCTTAGGAGTGGGGACACAAGTACGAATTGATTTTTGCCAAAGATAAGAAAACAAATCTTCAACCTTACAACTTTGTTAGTTACTACAATAAGTTGTAAGGTCTTTTTGTTGTTTTTTGCTGTTAAACTAAATATGGAAGATAAGTAAAAGGAGAGAATAAGATGAGTTTATTAAAAGTTGAACATGTGCAAAAAGTTTATCAAACAAAGTTTAAAAAAGTAACAATAGATGCATTAAAAGATGTGAATTTTGCCGTTGAGCGTGGTGAGTTTATTGCCATTATGGGAGAGAGTGGTTCAGGCAAATCAACACTTCTTAACACTAAACTTGCCCCATGTTTCGCAGAGAAAAGTTAGGATTTATTTTTCAAGATTTTAACTTGTTAGATACTTTTTCGACAAAGGATAATAGATCTCTTTCCCAACCATCAAAAATCAGCTAAACTATATGAAAAAAAGAGATAGGTGATTAGAAAATGAGATACGAAGAAACAAAGTCTTTAACAGATGAACAATTTCGACGATTAACCGGAATAAAACGAGCTGTAATTGAGAAAATGTTAACCGTTTTGCGCTTAAAGCTTATGCATTGAAAAAAGCTCGCGGAGGCCGTCCCAACAAACTAAGCGTTGAAGATACTTTGATTATGGCGTTAGAGTATTTTCGAGAATATCGTACATATTTTCATATTGGTGGTAGCTATGGTATTTCCGAGAGCTACGCATACAAGCTGACTCACTGGGTGGAAGAGATATTGATAAAATCTGGTAAATTCTCTTTACCAGGTAAAAAGGCTCTGCTTAAAAGTGATGCGGAGTACGAAGTGATATTTGTAGATGCGACAGAAACACCGGTTGAACGTCCAAAAAAACAGCGAAATTGGTATTCCGGGAAAAAAAAGCGCCATACAGTCAAAACGCGAGTCGTTGTAGATAAGAAAAGTAGGCAGATTATTTGTACAGCATTTTCCAAGGGAAAACAACACGATTTCAAGTTGTTTAAGGAGTCAAAGTTGGCTGTACTTCGCGAAACACAGTTGACAACGGATTCTAGTTATCAGGGTATTGCGAAAGTGCATGAGTTTTCCCTTTTGCCTAAAAAGAAGAGAAAAAATCAGTCACTGTTAAAGGAAGAGAAAATTTTCAATCGTATGGTTGCTAGACAGTGTGTGTTGAATGAGCAAGTGATTGGCTGTGTTAAGCGGTTTCGGATTCTTTCTGAGAGGTACCGTAATCGTTGCAAGCGCTTTGGTCTTCGGTTTAGTCTTATTGCAGCTATCTATAATTTTAGTTTGGGATAATAAAGTTTGGAAAGAGGTTTAATAAAAGAAAACGAAGTTTTCTTTCACCGGAAATATAGGTTTAGCGGTACTAAATCGAAGCTTTTAGGTAATGGATAAAAGAAAACGAAGTATAGGTTTTCTGTCGGCGAAGTGCAAAAAATTACCAGAAAAGTCACAATTATGGAGATCGTTAACAGGTTCTAAACAAATGTGTGTTAATTTCTTGCTTGTTACTCTCGCGTAATAATTAAAAATTTATGCCTATTTTGACAAGGGAAAACACCTTGCCAAAATTAACAAGTTGCTCTTACCTAGAAAGAACTTACACACTTTACTTGACAAAGCCCGCCTCAAAAAATACTACCCGACCTCGACAACGCTTAACATCTTTTATTAACTGGATTTTGATGGGGGGATGGATTTGGGTTATAATTTACCTTCATTTGAGCTTAGAGCCTGTTAACTTGCCTTTCTTGATAGATTGTGTTTATCAAATTGTAGTTAAATAAGTTCAAAACAATTTGGGAAACTTGCCAGGTTTTTTTGAGAAACTTTTATGTGTTTTAGGTGACTAGATGTAAGAAATTTTTTTCCAAAATTTCTTAACAAAAAGCATAAATTAAATAGATTAAGGCAACTTGTTCGCGAATCTTTTAATTTGAATCAACGATACATTTTTCGCAGGTGTTTTTTGTGAGGCAATTCGGTTTGTAATACTATACAATTTATGATAGTATTTTTGTTGTTGATAAAAAAGTTTGACAAGTGAATGTTGGGAGGTTACCATTTTGAGCAACGAGCATAAGTATTGGGAAAAATAAAAAAGTTGTTTTTCACCTGGCAAATGCTCCTTAAAAGGAGTGGATTTGGTGGGTTTTTTGTGTTATTAAAATAGAGGTGATCCAGTTTAACAAAAAAATCTGTTTCAGAGTTTATTTGAGATATATTAGTGAAAATGAATTTTTGGAAATCAAGAGGGGACCTTCTAATTCAATGCTCTACCGAATTTCGTTTGCTAATCATCAAGAAAAGGAGTACCTTTTAGTGTCAAAATATTCATCTGCTTAGAAAGCTTGGAAAAGTTCATAAGATTGTACTTATGAAAGGATCGTTTTAATGTATAAAGAAAAGCAGAAAAAATTTTGGGATAAAGTCAAAGAAAAGCGATTTGGAAGATTAGGAAAAGTTTTTAAGACGGAAGACCATTACTATTTTTATGATACAGGAACTGGGAAAGTTGCTCAGTTTAAGTTAAAGGTCTATTTGGTAATGAAATATTTACTGGAAGAAGGTAGCTATGAAAGTTTGTTTTCATTGCCAATGACACAAAAAGATATACTCGCAGCTGTCGATGAGATCCTTTTAGGGATTGAAGAATACAATTTACTATCTGCTCCAGAAGTTCAAACATTGACTGGGGACGCTGTCGTTAATCTTTCGGAAATTTTAGAGAGTAGTATAAATAGTGTTACTTTAGAAGTTACGGAAAAATGTAATTTGCGATGTAAGTACTGCATTTATCATTCATCTCATCCAGACCATCGAGAATTTGGATATAAGCACATGTCGTGGGATATTGCGAAGAGGGCAATCGATTTTTTAAAAGCGCATTCTTTAAAAGTTGAAACTCCTTATATTGGTTTTTACGGTGGTGAGCCGCTGATAAATTTCAAATTGATCCAAAAATGTATTGAGTATGCTAAGGAAATTTTTGGTGAGAAAATCACTTTTTCATTGACAACAAATGCAACGCTAGTTACTGAGAAGATCGCGAAGTTTTTATTTGAAAATAATACAAATGTTATTATTAGTTTGGATGGTCCGAAGGGAATTCATGATGAAAATCGGATCACAGCTTATGGTCAGGGAAGCTATGAGTCTACGGTAAATGGTGCGCAGAAATTGCTAGATGCTGCTGAAAAACTCGGCAAAAAAGAAAGCATTATTTTTAATGTCGTTGTTTTTGGAGAAGATTACCACCAAAGGTATGATCAGATTCAATCTTTTTTTGGTCAAGAAAAATGGCTTCCTGAAAATATTCAAATGATGATTTCAAATGCAGATTATGGTCCAATTGAAAGTAAGTACTTTCCTCCCTCGAGTAAAGAAGATAAAGAGATGATGGCAAATCTGTATTCTCCATTGTTTACATGGGATGCAAAAAAGCGTAAGTCAAGCAAAAAGAAAGAACAATTAATTTCTGAGTTAGATATGGACAAAGCAATGAAAAAAATTCATAAAAGACGTTTATTAGAAAAACCACTGACAGAATATGGAATGAATGGTTGTTGTGTTCCTGGAGAAAGGCGGATATATGTAAATGTTGAAGGTGATTTTTTTCATTGTGAAAAAGTTGGAAATATCCCTAGCATTGGGAATGTTCATATTGGATTGGATGAGAGAAAAATTAAAAAACTCTATGTGGATGAGTATATTCAAGAAGCTGTAAAGTATTGCAAAGATTGTTGGGCCATTAATTTGTGCAGTTTGTGCTATATTGGTTGTTATGATGCCAATGGCAAAAATTTTGCCTATCGACATGATTGGTGTCGCAATGAAAGGAAATACAGTGAGAATGCGTTAGCTCGCTATTATTCAATTCTGGAAAAAAATCCAGAGGCGTTAGAAAAATATAATAACATGGAAGTATCTTGATTTAAATTTTTGAAGATTTCAATGATTTAACTTTTTAGGAAAAAAGGAGGAAAAATGATGAAGATTATTGATCCAATTGGAAGAATACCCGGTGGACCAGAACCAGTGTATTTAGCTTGTTGTTGTTGTAGATGGCCTGGTTCTTTTGGCGGAGCAAGAGATGCAAATGGCAAGGATAGCTGTGGTTGGTGTGGTTGTGATTGTAGTGATGATCCAGGCGATAAGCATTATCAAGCGAATAGAAAAATTGCAGTAAATGTTAATCGCAAAAGTTAAAGAAAAAAACGTTTATGATCTCCATCGTAAGAAACGTTTAATGTCAGAAGAGATATTTTGCTCAGCTTTGTCAACACTGTTTGTTGAGTGTAATTTCCCTTCTGTTGTTTCAAACACTCACTGATAAAGAGATTTTACACAGCTTTTATGAAAGGAAACAAAGAGATGCGTTTTTTCAGGTTAGAAATCAAAAGAATTTTAAGTTCCTTGCGGACAAAAATTATCTTTTCGATTATTTTGTTATTATCTGTACCTATGGCTTACTTTCCCATTCACAAAGAAGAAATTTCGTATCAAAATTCTCAAGGAAAACTTATTGAGTTGACTGGGAGAGAGGCGCTGCAATACAAGAAAAAAATACAAAGGCCTAATAACGGAGAAGTAACATCGGCAAAACTGAAGAAAGCCCTGAGCACATTTCAAGATTTTCAAAAGAAATATCCAGAAACACGAAAAGAAGAAAATATTACTACGACTGTTGCTGAATTAAAACAGAAAAAAATTTCTCCGATTGTTCCATTGTTATCAATTATTCAGATGTTTATTAATATTCCACCTCAACAACCTGGTTCAGATTTTGGTAAATATTGGGAAGACGGTCTTACGTTAATTAAACCGCAAGATGTGGACTCTTTTTATACCTTTTATTCCCAACAGCTGCGCCAGCAAATCAATAAAAGATATAAAAGTGCGCCAAAGATTCAAAAAAAAGCAATGAAAATGAATGCAAAAGTTAAAAAACCATTTCAACTATACTCCGGTTATACGAATGCCGCGTTTACTTCTTTTAGTGAATTTATTTTTTTGCTCGTTGTTCTTTATCTTATTATTGCCGTTCCGACATTTTCGAATGATTATGAAACGGGAGCGGATGCGATTTTACGCTGCACAAAGAAGGGGCGATTTTTTTTCGTGTTTACGAAAATTTCTGCTTTGTTCTTTCTTTTTTTTCTCGTATCTGTCTTTAGTTTAGGTTTGCATCTATTGATATCAAATGTTCTTTTTGGCTTTGATTGCTTGAAAACATCTATTCAGTTAGTTTCTTCTCCAACTTTAAATTCGACTGTTTTATTAAACTCAACTGTTTTAGGTACGCAAATCATTCTCGCTGTAGGAGGTGTGCTCACACTATTTGCAATGATTAGTTTGACTTTATTTTTATCCGCTTGTTTTAAAAACTCTTTAACAGTCTTTGTGATGAGTCTTGCAATTTGCTTCTTTCCTACACTCGGACGGATTCCTTTTAATGGGCAAGTGAATTGGTTGATTTGCCTTTTTCCATCAGCGGGAGTTGGAAGCGGCAATAGTTTGTATCGGCAATTAATGGATATAAATTTTTTGCGCATTGGTTCAACAGGATTTTGGTCTCCCTATGTAATTCTTCTAGCTGCTGTTTTAGCCATTCCCCTTTTCTTATTTCTGACAATGCGAGCGTATAACCAACATTAAGCAAATTGAAATTAAAGGAGCAATATATGGTTTTGGAAGTAAAAAACGTTACAAAGAAATTTAGGAAAAAACTTGCTGTTGATAATGTGACTCTTAAGATTCCAACAGGAATTATTGGTTTACTTGGAGCAAATGGTGCTGGTAAGACGACCTTAATGCAAATGATTGCAGATATTTTAAAACCAACTTCTGGAGAAATTCTTTATAATGGGAAAAATATTCATCTTATGGGGGAAGCATATCGAGATCTTTTTGGTTTTTTACCTCAAGAATTTGGTTTTGATCACAATTTTACGGTCAAAAATTATTTGGAATATCTTGCGGCTTTAAAAGATATTCCTGCAAAAGAAGTCGGCAAAAAAATTGATCATTTGCTAAAACAAGTTTTTCTTTCTGATGTAAAAAATAAAAAGATCATTCAGTTATCCGGCGGAATGAAGAGGCGAGTTGGAATTGTACAGGCTTTACTAAATGATCCAAAAATTTTAGTGATGGATGAGCCAACAGCAGGGTTGGATCCAGGAGAGCGAATTCGTTTTCGCAATTTAATCTCTGAATTTTCTCATAATCGTTTGGTGATCATTTCAACCCATATCGTTTCGGATATTGAGAATGTTGCAAAGCAAATTTTTCTTATGAAAGCAGGAAAAATCATTGATTCTGGCTCAGTTAGTGAGTTGGTGAAGAAAGTTAAGGGAAAAATTTGGAGTAGTGTGATTTCTGCGGATCAATTTCCCATTCTATCTGAACAATTGCAGATCATCTATCAACGTGAGGAAGGGAATAATCAAATGGTAATTCGTTATTTATCAGAAGATGCACAGCTTAATGGGGCCGTTTCGGTTTCTCCTTCTTTGGAAGATCTTTATTTTTGGTTATTCCCTCAAGATTCTAAATGAATGGAGCATGAAGGAAAAAGTTTTCTAAGGGTTTCTATTCTCTTTGTCCTCTGAAAAAAAAGGAAAAAATTAACGTGCGTTTATTTTGGTTAGAGATTAAAAGAATTTTAAATTCTCTTCGAACAAAAGTCCTTTTTCTCTTTATTTTCGCTTTATCCATCATTATGCCCTATTTCCCATTAGGCAGCGTGAGATGTATTTCTTATGAAGATTCTCAAGGAAAGATTGTTTCTTTGAATAAAAGGGAGACGCTTCAATGTGAAAAAAAATCTTTTTTACCAAACAATGGGGAAGTTACAACAAAAAAATTGCAAAAAGCATTAACCATTTATCAAAATTATAAAAAAAGATACCCCACAGAGGATGGAGAAAACCTTTTTTACAAGAAAGATTACTTTAAGGAAATTTTACCAATTCAACCTTTTTTGGAAATGCTGCCTATTTCGTTGAAAAATTCTAAAGTGTATGAAGATCAAAACCTGACGAAAAGTCAACTCAAAAAGCTGGATTCTTTTTACAAACAATATTCTCAGCAAACAAATCACTGGATCAAGAAAAAATATAAAAATGATCCAAAGATTCAAAAGAAAGCGATGAATCTAAATAAAAAAATCAAAACACCATTTCAATTGTATTTTGGCTATAGAGCAGAGGCGTTTGTTTCACTTAATTTTTTTATTTCTCTATTAGTAATTTTATGCACAGTTGTGGTTGTCCCTACCTTTTCGAATAATTACGAGACGGGAGCGGATGCGATTTTCCGCTGTACAAAGCATGGGCGGCGTCGATTAGCCATAATTAAAATCTTCGCCCTCTTTGTTTGTTTATCTGCTTTATATCTCGTTGCCATAGGGTTATATTTATTTTTTTCAAATGCGATTTTTGGTCGGGAATGTTTAAAAACTTCCGTTCAGATGATTTTTTCGACCCTTCTAAATTTTACGGTAGGGGGCACGCAAGGATTTTTTGTTTTCTATGGCCTCTTTTCTTTGCTAGCTATAATAAGTGTTAGTTTATTTTTATCGGCAAAATGTAAAAATTCTTTAACCGCAATGGTAATCAGTTTTGCCATTTGCCTCTTTCCGAGTATTGTTTCTAAATTTTTAGGAGGGGGATGGCTGGTTTGTCTTTTTCCATCAGCTGGATTAGGGGGATTTACAGAGGAAGCAAAAAATACTTTGTTTGCCCAACTATCAAATGATGAACTAAACTTTTTGCCTTTTGGGCAAACGGGTTTTTGGTCGCCTTATGTTATGATGGCAACTGCTGCTTTTGCCATTCCAATTTTTATTATTCTAGCAGTAAGTGTTTATGAAAAGCATCAAATGACTTAGATTTTTTGAAGGAAGTATACTCGTTTGAGTATCGAAAAAGAATTCGAAAGCTGTTGAATTTCAAAAATTTTACTCTATTAGAAATTTTGGACAGATTTTTAAATTTGTTTATAGAAAAATACCGATTTTGCATAAAGGATGATTGTTTCGAAAATGTATTCTTTTAAAGTAATTGCTAGATTTTGGGAAATAAAGAAGGGTTATGTAATCTCAGTAATTTTTGGAAAACTAAAAGACATTCCACGCCCGCTTCTTAGTGCATTATATATGAAGTATTTGATTGATTGCTTAACCCAAAAAGCCAATTTTTGGCATTTATTTTCTTTTCTTTTTCTTTTTTTGCTGTTTGAAATCTTTTTTTGTTGCTATGATTCATGGGCGAACATTAAATACAAAAGCAAAGCTCAAGAGGAAATATCGAAGACATTAATGACCAAATATCTTCAAACGATTTCTAAAGTTCCCTTAAAATATTTTGAAGATCAGGAATTTTGTAATAAAAATTCATTAGCTACAAATGAGTTGGTGGAAACTTATTTTAGTTTATTTAATTATTGTATCGATTTAATAACGAATGTTCTTTCGATGATTACGTTGGCAATCTATATTTTTTCAATTAGTAAAATCATCATTGTAACCTCATTTGCTATTTTCTTTTTCTATTTATTTTTTAATCACAAAATCAATCAGTTAAAATTGGAACAACAAAAAGATATGATTCCGATTGAACGGCAAAAAGGTTATTTTGCCAGTCTTTTGAATCATTATGATGGCGTGAAAAATGTTCGAGTCTATTCAGCGGAGAATTTTTTTATCGACAAATGGAATGAAAATGCCAACAAAGTCATTCAAGTGATTCAAAAATTTTCAAGGAAACTTTTCATTTATTCAAATTTTGATGGAGGAATTTTTGCTTTTTTTGAATATTCGATTACTTTGTATATTGCTTATATTACTTGGCTTGGACGAATCTCTGTGGGAACTTTTTCAGCTTTGACTCAATCCTTTTTTTCCTTTTTAAGCCAAATGCAGCGAAGTTCTGAAATTGTTATTAATATGAATAAATGTTCTAACTATTTCAAAATCATTGAAGAGGTAGATTCCTACGCGTCAAAAAAAGATCCTGCGGAACAAAAAGTATTTTTAGATAAAAATCAGCCATTTGAGGTAGAAATTAAGCAATTATCCTTTGCTTATGTGAATTCAAAGAGAAAAATTTTAAATAATCTTTCGTTGAAAGTAAAACAAAACGAAAAAATTGCGATTGTTGGAGAAAACGGATCTGGGAAGTCCACGTTGCTTCATTTGTTATTACGTTTATATGAACCACCTGATCAAACGATATTTATCAATGGAATGGATAGCAAAAACTATAATTTAGAAGACTTTCGTACCAATTTTGCGGTTGTTTTGCAAAATCAAGAGAACTATTCGCTAACGGTTGCAGAAAATGTTTTTCTAAAAAATTCAAAAAAAATGGATGAGAAAAAAGTGGAAGCAGCCTTAAAATTTAGTCAACTTCATCAAAAAATTTTCTCTCAAAAAGAAGGGGTTTCTTCAATGATAACAAAAAGATTTGTCAATCATGGAGTGGCTCTTTCTGGTGGTGAAAATCAGAAATTAAATTTGAGTCGATTTTTTAATCAAGAAGCAAAGATATTAATTTTAGATGAGTACGAAAGATGGTTAGATCATCAATCGGAGAAAAAAATTTTTGAAAATCTTTTAACTTTTTCAAAAAACAAAATACTAATGATTATTACGCATAATGAAAAAATTTTGTCAGCCATGGATCGAGTGTATGTTTTAAAAAACGGGATTCTTAAAGAACGAAAATTTTAAAATTTTGATTTTAGGATAAAATCCTAGACACGAAATACTCATGTCTACGCTAATTGCCTTATTAGCGATATATGAATAAAGGAGTTAATATGATAAAAGTTAAGAATTTATCATTTTCTTAGAGCCTGTTAACTTTTCTCCATAATTGCGAATTTTAGAGTAATTTTTTACACTTCGTCGACAGAAAACTTTGTTTTCTCTTATCTGTTACCTAAAAGTTTATGCTTAGCCTAGAATTGTGCAAAAATTTCTCAAAAAATTCATCAACAAAGAGACAAGTTAACAAACTCTAAATGTTTATAAAATTAATCAAAATTTAAAACAATTTCCAACCTTACAACTTCGTTAGTTACTACAATAAGTTGTAAGGTCTTTTGGTTGTCTTTTGCTGTTAAACTAAATATGGAAGATAAGTAAAAGGAGAGAATAAGATGAGTTTATTAAAAGTTGAACATGTGCAAAAAGTTTATCAAACAAAGTTTAAAAAGGCAGCGGTAGCTGCACTTAAAGATGTAAATTTTGCCGTTGAACGTGGTGAGTTTATCGCCATTATGGGAGAGAGCGGTTCAGGCAAATCGACACTTCTTAACACCATTGCCACACTGGACATGCCTACCAAAGGTTTTATTTCTATCAACGGCGAAAAAACAGATAGTATTAAAGAAAAAGATTTGGCTAAATTTTGCAGAGAAAAGTTAGGATTTATTTTTCAAGATTTTAATTTATTGGACACTTTTTCAGTAAAGGATAATATTTATCTTCCATTGGTCCTAAGTAGAGATACCGAAAATAAGAAAAAACGTCTATCTCTTATTGCTAAAGCACTTGGTATAGAAGACTTGCTTGAAAAATATCCTTATGAATTGTCTGGTGGTCAAAAACAAAGAGTTGCCGTTGCTAGAGCCTTAATCACAAGACCTGAAATTTTACTTGGTGATGAGCCAACTGGAGCGTTGGATTCGAAAAATTCAGAAGAGTTATTACGTTTGTTGGAAGGTTTTAATAAGCAAGGTCAGACGATTTTGATGGTTACACACTCATCTTTAGCAGCTAGTTGTTCATCAAGAGTATTATTTATTCGCGATGGGCGTATTTTTCATCAGCTTTATAAAGGGGTTCAGTCAAATCAAAAATTCTTATCAACGATCAGTGATACAATGACCAATCTTTTTAGTCGAGGTGAAGGATGATGTTTTTTAATAAATTAGCGCTGAGTGATTTTAGGAAAAATGCTCGTGAAGAAAAGATGTTTTTATTTGCGACAATTATGATATACGCATTAAATATCATTATTCATTTATTGCAAAATAGTGTGAAAACATTGATGTTACAAGGAGTGAATATCACTGCTCAATTCCTTGTTTTAGGAGAATTTGTGATTGGCTTTTTTAGTGTGATTTTTCTAATTTATATTCATAGCTTTTTAATGAAGAGTAAGACGAAAGTCTACGGTCTTTATTATACTTTAGGATTGAGTCGTTTTGATTTGGTCAAGATTAGTTTTTTTGCAAAATTATGGAATTTTATTTTTTCAATGATTGGCGGAATTTTAACTGGAGTCATTTTTTCCAAAGCTGGTGTTTTGCTTTTAGGAAAAATGTTGAATGCTCATAACCTGACGTTGTCTATTCACTTACAATCGATCATGCAAGTAATTCTTTTATTTTCGATAATTTTTTTAATTTTGCTTTTAATTAATATTCGAATGATTTATAAAATTTCGCCGATTGCTTTGCTTCATGCAGAAGAAATTGGTGAGAAAGAGCCAAAATCTCGCTGGATACTGACAGTCATTGGTTTTCTTTCTTTAGGAGTTGGTTATGTCATTTCAATATCCATTCAATCTCCTATTGAAGCACTGTTTTTATTTTTCATTGCAGCTCTTTTGGTCATTATTGGAACCTATCTTTTGTTTATAGTTGGCACAATTGCGTTATTAAAATTTTTCAAAAAAAGAGAGAAAGTTTTTTATCAGCCACGCAATTTCATCTCGATTTCGGGAATGATTTTTCGGATGAAGCAAAATGGGACCTCTCTTGCGAATATTGCAGTTTTACTAACCATGACTTTGGTGACGTTGATTGTTTCCATCAATCTTTCCTTGGCTGCAGATACATTGAGCAAAAAACTTTTTCCTAAAGAAATTTCGCTCACTAGTTCTTTGCCAAAAGAGGAATATCAGTCATTGATTACACAAGAAGCAGATGAAGCGCATGTTTCTTTGAAGAGTGTTGTGAATTATCAAATGACAGGTATGTTTTTAGGCAGCTTAAAAAATCATGTTATGTATCCAGGAAGCATGAACACATTTCATTTGATGACGGAAGAACAATATGCAAAATTAGAGAAAAAATCTTTGCATTTAAAAGCAAATCAGTTAGTGATTCTTTCTTATGGTGCGCAATTTAAAGAAGATAAGATTCAATTTGGTAAAGAAAAATATGAAGTTTGTAAAGTTATCCAGAAGATTAAGGGATTACCGGAAGGAACTGAAAATATCGCATCTTTTATTTTTATTGTAAAAGATGAAGCAGAGATTCAAAAGATTTCAAAGGACTATCCGCTGATAAATGCTTCTGCTAATAAAGTTAAGCAAGAGAAGGGTTTTGTTTCTTTGGACACTTACACTCTTTTTGATCTTAAAGGAAGTAAGAAAGATAAGGAAAAGTTTGTAAAACGCTTATATTCACTTCCTGAAGATAAAATGGAAGTTAGAAGTAAGGCGGAATACCTTGCTTATTACAAAGGCTTTATTGCAGGACTGTTATTTATTGGAATCATTTTAGGAACAGGGTTTGTCTTAGCAGCAGGATTAGTGATTTATTACAAACAAGTCAGCGAAGGGCAAGCGGATCAGAAAAACTTTGAAATTTTGCAAAAAGTTGGATTAAGTCATAAAGAAGTGAAAAAAGTTATTAATATTCAAGTGTTTTGGGTCTTCTTTTTACCAATTGCGACAACTGTTTTGCATACAATTTTTGCCATGCCGATGATTTTGAAGATTTTATCAGCATTTGGGTTGCATGATATAAAAACACTTTGGGGCTTCTCATCAGGAATCATTTTAGGGATTGTTGTTTTGTATTATTTTATTTATAAGCAAACATCGAAAGCTTATTATAAACAAATTAAGCGATGAGGATTTGCTAGAAATCAAAAATTTATACGATTAATTGTATAAACTTTTGATTTTTTCTTTTTTTACAATAGGATGTAAAAAAGAAGGTGCTATTTTGGATAACATCATTGTTAGAAGTCAATATTTAAAAATTTTAAAAAAAGTGAAAAAACATCAAATTGCAATTTTATGATTATGTAAGTGAAAGAGATTTCCCAGCTGTTGTTCTGTCAAAAGATGATGAACAGGTAAGAAGATTTATTACTCAAGGAATTTTTGATTTGATTGTTTTGCGATATGTTAGTATGCGTGCGCAAATAAAAAATGATGCGTTATTATTTCGTTTAACAGATAATTGATTGGTTAATGCAGAAATAATTTATAAGAATTTGAATCAGCGTAAGCATTGTTTAATAGACTCTAAGTAAAAAATTAAGTTTACAATTTGTTATCAAATCATCTTTAACAAAGATCTCCTTTCCTTTTTACTTATCGCGCGATATTCACCTGGTTTTAATCCGGTAAGGTTAAGCGTTCCATAGCTTTCGCGTTTTAATTTTTGGACAGGTAAATTGATGGCCTCAAACATTTTTTTTACTTGATGATTTCGTCCTTCGTTAATGGTTAATTTTACGATAGAAACTCTTTTTTTAGTATTTACGTGAAGAATTTCATAATGAGCAAAATTTGTTTTTTTGCCATCAATTTTAATGCCATATGTTAAAGGACGTAAATTTTCTTTATCAGCAAGACCATGAATTTTTGCAATATACACTTTTTCAATTTCATGTTTAGGATGCATCATTTGATGAGCAAAATCACCATCATTAGTCATTAATAATATACCTGAGGTATCCCAATCAAGTCTACCAACAGGATAGATCCGCTGTTTAATATGTTTAAAATAATCCATCACTGTCTTGCGCTTATGTTCATCGCTAACAGATGTTATAACGCCTTTTGGTTTAAAAATAACAAAGTAGACTTTATCTTCTTTAAAGATTGGTATCCCATTTACTTCAATTTCATCGTTGCCAGCTACCTTAATGCCGTACTCAGTAATGACTTTTCCGTTAACTTTAATATGTCCTCTAGCAATTAATTTATCTGCCTTACGTCTAGAAGCAATCCCAGCATGTGCAAGTACTTTATTTAGTCGTTCCAATTTTTTAATCCTTTTTTCACCAATTTTCATAATTGTTTTAGTTTTAACTGCATTAGTTTTATTTATTTTTCCTGACATTTGTAACAAAGTCCATGAAAAATTAAGCGATGATCGTTGATCAAAAAAGAAAATTTGCTTTGTACTAATGCTTCAACTTCTTTTAAAAGATCTTCTTTTACTTCGATGATTTGAGAGCATTTTTGACAATAGAGATGACTATGAAAATGAAGACTTTCTTCTTGATTTAAATCATAAAGAATACTCCCATTTTCTTGAAAACTAATACAGTTTACAATGTTTAACTCACTTAATATTGCCATCATACGATACACAGTTGCTAAACCAAGATTATGACAACATTTTTTGGCATAGTTAAAAATTTCTTCTGCATTTAAGTGTTCTCTCTTTTTTTCTAAAATTGCTTGAACGATAGCTTTACGCTGAGGAGTTAATTTAAAACCAGATGTTTGTAAAGTTTGAACTATTTTTTGTAACTGATCCATAAATTAACTCCTTATTTTTAAGTTAAATAACTTTAATCTACAAATTCAAATTCAAAATTGCCAACACGCACAGTATCACCATCCTTAGCACCACGTGCGCGCAACTCTTCTTCAACACCCATGCTTTTTAATTGTCTTGCAAAGCGTTTGATTGTCTCATCATGGTTGAAATTGGTCATGGCAAATAATTTCTCAACTTCTGTTCCAAATAATTTCCAAGAAGCATCTGGTAAACGTCTAATTTCAAAAGATTTTTTCTTAGTTTGAAATCCATAATAAACAGGATCATCTTTAAGCTTTTCTTTATAAAGTGGAAATTTTGGTATTTTTTCTAAAAGTTCAGCTGTTTTATTTAACAAACTTGTTAAACCTTGTCTTGTTAAACTAGAGATTGGGAAAATAGGTATTTTTTTTGTTGATTTGTTTGTTAATAATTTTTTTTTAAAATTTTTTAAATTTTCTTTAGCATTTGGCAGATCCATTTTATTAGCCGCAATAATTTGTGGACGTTTTAGCAGGTGCAAGTCGTATTGTTTTAACTCAGAAATAATAGTCAAGTAATTTTCATAAGGATTGCGCTCTTCGATACCATTCATATCAATGATATGCAAAAGTACACGCGTGCGCTCAATATGGCGTAAGAATTGAATGCCAAGGCCTAATCCTGCTGATGCTCCTTTAATTAATCCAGGAAGATCAGCAACAACAAAAGATTTACCTTCCTTTATATGTACCATACCAAGGTTTGGTGTAATGGTTGTAAAGTGATAAGCACCAATTTTGGGATGTGCAGCTGAGATGACTGAAAGAAGAGTCGATTTACCAACAGAAGGAAGACCTATTAAGCCAACATCTGCTAGAATTTTTAATTCTAGCTCAAGTTTTTTTTCTTGGCCAGGTTCTCCATTTTCTGCTAATTCTGGAGTGGGGTGTTTTGCTGTAGCAAAACGAATATTGCCACGCCCGCCACGCCCGCCTTTTGCGATAACTAAAGTTTGTTTGTTTTCTGTTAAATCTCCTAATATTTTTCCAGTATCTAAATCACGCACAATGGTTCCTGGTGGTACTTTAATATAGCTATTTTTGGCCGCGTGTCCATGCATTCCTTTGCTTTTTCCATTTTCACCATCCTTTGCTTGAAATTGGCGCTTACAGCGAAAATCAAGTAGTGTTCTTAAACCTTCATCTACGATTAAAATAATATCTGCGCCACATCCGCCGTCTCCACCAGCTGGACCGCCATTAGGGATATATTTTTCACGGCAAAACGCCACCATGCCGTTTCCACCCTTGCCGGCTTGAACAAGAATTTTGGCTGAATCTATAAAAATTGCCATTACAATCCTCTTCTCGTTGTTATATCTAATGTTTATTGTAACTTAAAAATTAAAAGAGATAAAATCATCGAATTATTTCATAAAAATATTTACAATACGCATTAAAGGATATTTTTTTATTTGTTTGCTACTTTAAAGGTGATATATTGTACATAATCAAATATTTCCTTAATTTAAGGGAATAGAAGGAGAAATCCTTTACAAAATATATTTTATTGTTGATCATGGAATTAGAGAAGCGATGATGCATTCAAATTTGCATAGTATTCAATTAATTTTAGAAAATATTGCAGCATTAGAAGCTATAAGAAGAGGCTATAATGTAGAGGTTGGCAATATTTAAAATTATGAAGTTGATTTTGTATTAAGTGGTTATGGTAAAAAAGTTTATATTCAAATTTTTTATTTATTAGCCAATCATAAAACAGTTAAAAGAAAGTTTAAACCATTTTATAAAATTGATGATAATTATCGTAAAGTTGTTGTTTCGCTGGATCCAATTACGCAGCTAAGAGATAGGATTGAGCATCAAAAAATTATCGATTTTTTACTTGAAGAAAAATGGTGAGAGTTGAGTTAGAGAAATGAAATTAGATGGTATTTTAGCACTTTGGAAAGAAAAAGGAGTAACTAGTTACGATTGCGTTTTTCGTTTGCGAAAAGTTCTGCAGATCAAAAGAATCGGTCATGGAGGGACCCTTGATCCTGATGTTGAAGGGGTTTTGCCGATTTGTATTGGTAAAGGAACCAAAGTGATTGAGTATTTGGTAAATGTTGGTAAAGCTTATGAAGGAGAAGTTACTCTTGGTTTTGCAACAGCAACCGAAGATGCAAGTGGAAAGATCATATCTGAAACTTGTTTGTCACACCCTTTAACAAATAAAAAAATCGATCAAGCAATGCAATTTTTTAT
Source organism: Streptococcaceae bacterium (assembly GCA_031269775.1). Classification (GTDB taxonomy): domain Bacteria; phylum Bacillota; class Bacilli; order Lactobacillales; family Streptococcaceae; genus JAIRLR01. The sequence continues at coordinate 13,860 of JAISYQ010000022.1, read as the reverse complement.
CGGTGAAATAATGCAAACTCCGCCGATGTATTCGGCAGTGAAAGTAAATGGGAGACGTTTATATGAATATGCACGTAAAAATTTAAGTGTTGAGCGTCCTAAGCGCAAAGTTAAGATTTATTCTTTTGAGAGGATTTCTGATTCGGTATTTGATAAACAAAGAGGAATCCAATCTTTTAAATTTAAAGTAGAGTGTGGAAGAGGAGTATACATTAGAACACTTGCGGTTGATTTAGGTGAAAAGTTAGGTTGTAAAGCACATATGTCAGCATTAATTAGGACAAAAGCAGCTGGATTAAATTATTATGAAGCGCATACTTTAGATGAAATTAAAGAAGCTATGAATCATAAAACTTTAACAGAATTTCTCTTTCCAATTGAAATTGGCGTGGCAGAGTTTCCGAAGATTGATTTAGCGGATGATTTATATCAAAAAGTTAAAAATGGTTCACGCTTGACCTATGAAGAGATAGGTTTAACATCAAGTTTAACTTCTTTATTAGCTTTGTTTTATCAAGAAAAAGTTGTAGCTTTGTATCAAAATCATCCTGATAAGAAAGGATTTCTAAAACCTCATAAAGTTATAAATCAAGGAGAATAAAAACATGCAAGAAATCCATTTACATCATCCATATTCTGCTAAACAGATTCCTAAAGAAGATGTAGTGCTTGTATTAGGTTATTTTGATGGGGTTCATCGTGCTCATCAGCAAGTGATTAAAAAAGGGCGAGAGATTGCAAGGCAAGAAGGTTTAAAATTAGCATTAATGACCTTTAATAAACAACCTTCCCTCGTGTTTCAAAAGTTTAACTCTGAGATGTTGATGAATTTGACTTCACCAGCTTTAAAGCGAAATTGGATGAACAAATTGGGAGTAGACTATTATTATTTTACGGATTTTACTTCGTTGTTTGCTTCACTTTCTCCGCAAGAGTTTGTCGATCAATATATGGTGGGATTAAACGCTAAAATAGTTGTGGTAGGTTTTGATTATACTTATGGGCCAAAAGAGGTAGCGAATTTATTACTTTTGCCTAAATATGCTAAAGAGCGTTTTGTAATTGAGATAGTGTCTGAATATAAAGTAAAGGAAAAAAAGGTTAGTTCTACTTGGATTCGTAAGTTGCTTAGTAAAGGAGATCTTAAAGAAGCAAATCAAATGCTAGGTTACCTTTATGTAACAGAAGGTGTTGTTGTATGTAGAGATGATCAAGGGCAAGTTTTAAACTTTTCAACAATTAATATTGAAGTTGATAAAAATATATACTTACCAGGTGTTGGCGTATATTTAACTGAGGTTGAGATAATAGGTAAAAAATATCGTGCGACTGCCTTAATTAGGCATGAGTATAATGAAACTTTTGAAAAGGATCAGAACTTAACGGTTAGGGTACATATTTTTGATTTTGATCAGCAAATTTATGGTGAAAAAGTCAAAATTTATTGGCTAAATTGTTTATATAGACGAAAAAATTGGAAAAAATCCGCAATAAATTAGAAAATTTTAAAAGGTGTTTTTCGTGAAGCAATTTTAAAGCTTGACAATTTCTTTTTTAGTGGTCTACCATACACAATGTTTTTAGAATAATCACACTAAAAAAATTATAAAGGAGATAAAATGGCAACTGCTAAGAAAAATTTAGTAATTGTAGAGTCCCCTGCTAAAGCAAAAACGATTGAAAAATATTTAGGAAAAAATTATAAAGTTGTGGCTAGTATTGGACATATTCGTGATTTACCAAAATCGAAAATGGGTGTTGATATAAAAAATAATTACGAGCCATATTATATTAACATTCGCGGTAAGGGTAGTCTTATTAAAGAATTAAAAATTGCAGCTAAAAAAGCTAAAAAAATTTATCTTGCAAGTGATCCAGATCGTGAAGGAGAGGCAATATCTTGGCATTTGTCTCATGTTTTAAATTTGAATTTAAAAGATCATAATCGCGTGGTATTTAATGAAATTACAAAAAATGCAGTAAAAGAAGCATTTAGTAATCCGCGGACAATTAATCTTAATTTAGTAGATGCACAGCAAGCTAGACGCGTGCTTGATCGTTTGGTTGGTTATTCAATTAGCCCGATTCTTTGGAAAAAGGTGAAAAAGGGCCTTTCTGCTGGTCGGGTGCAATCTGTTGCTTTAAAAATGATTATTGATCGAGAAAAAGAAATTCGTGCCTTTATTCCGGAAGAATATTGGACAATTGATGGAAATTTTATAAAGGGGAAGAAAAAATTTAAGGCTAGCTTTTGGGGTGTTGATCAGAAAAAGCAAAAACTTGAAAGCACAAAAGTTGTTCAAGAGATTATTAAACGTTTAGATGGAGATCATTTTGAGGTTCTTAAGGTTGAAAAGAAAGAACGCAAAAGAAATGCTCCACTTCCTTATACAACTTCTAGCATGCAGCAGGATGCAGCCAATAAAATTAATTTTCGCACGCGTAAAACAATGATGATTGCTCAACAGCTATATGAAGGAATTTTACTTGGCAAAGAAGGAACAGTTGGGTTAATTACTTATATGCGTACGGATTCTACGCGTATTTCTGAGATAGCAAAAGAAGAAGCCGCTGATTTTATTAAGGGGACTTTTGGGGTGGAATATTCTGCAGGCATACGTAAAGTGAAAAATGCTCAAAAAACTCAAGATGCACATGAGACTATCCGCCCAACAAGTACTTTGCGCACGCCGGAATTGATAAAAAAATTTTTGGATAAAGATCAATTAAAGCTTTATACATTAATCTGGAATCGATTTGTGTCAAGTCAAATGCAGCCTGCTATTTTTGATACAATGAAAGCTTATTTGCACCAAAATGGCATTTTATTTATCGCAAATGGCTCAAAGATTAAATTTAAAGGTTATACAGCTGTTTATAACGATACAAATAAGGATAATATGCTTCCTGATATGAAAGAAAAGGATATCGTAAAAGCTGTTAAAATTGAATCTAATCAGCATTTTACTCAGCCACCAGCGCGTTTTAGTGAGGCTATGTTGGTCAGAACTTTAGAGGAAAATGGTGTGGGACGTCCTTCAACATATGCGCCAACTCTTGAGACGATTCAGCGCCGTTACTATGTAAAGTTATCCTCAAAACGTTTTGAGCCAACTGAGTTAGGTGAGATTGTTAATAATTTAATTTCTGATTTTTTTCCTGGCATTGTTAATATAGGATTTACAGCAGATGTAGAACAAGATCTTGATGAGATTGAACATGGAAATGAAAAATGGCGTCAAATTGTTGATCAATTTTTTAAGCCATTTGAAAAAGAATTAATTTCAGCAGAAGAAAATATGGAAAAAGTGCAAATTAAAGATGAACCAGCAGGCTTTGACTGTGATGTTTGTGCTCATCCAATGCTCATTAAGTTAGGACGTTACGGGAAATTTTATGCATGTAGTAATTTTCCAGACTGTCGCAATACCAAACCAATTATTAAAGAAATTGATGTTATTTGTCCTGTTTGTCATAAAGGTCAAGTAGTTGAGCGTAAATCAAAGAAAAAGCGACTGTTTTATGGTTGTTCGCGTTATCCTGATTGTGATTTTACGTCATGGGAAAAACCTGTGGGGCGTACTTGTCCAAAATGTGGCAAATATCTTGTTGAAAAAAAGATTCGCGGTGGTGGTAAACAGGTTGTATGTATTAATAATGACTATAAAGAAGAAGCTCAAAAGTAAAAGCTGATAAAGAATACGCATGAACTTTTTAGAGCAGCTATTTTCTAACTTTAAATATCCCTACTGTCAAGAGTATCAAGGCAAATATAACAAGCATATCTTGAAAATGCCAAGTAAGTTTGCGATATCTTGTTCGCCCTTCCCCTCCTTGATAGCCGCGAGCTTCCATTGCTGTTGCTAATTCATCTGCACGTTTAAAAGAGCTAATAAAAAGCGGTATTAATAGCGGAATGATCGCTTTAATTCTTTGTATCAGCTTAACATCGTTAAAATCGACTCCACGAGCTCTTTGCGCATTCATAATTTTTTCTGCTTCATCCATTAGGGTCGGCACAAAGCGTAAAGTAATCGATAACATTAAACTTACCTCATGCACAGGAAAATTTACGACTTTCAAAGGACGAAGTAAAAATGCTACCGCATCACTCATGGATAAAGGCTGTGTTGTTAGCGTCATTAAAGTAGAAATGGAAATAATTAAAATAAAACGTATAAAAATAAAAGCTCCATTTACTAAGCCACAAGAGGTTAACTTTAATGCTCCCATTGACCAAAGCACTCTTCCTTGTGCTGTAAAAAAAATTTGCAAAGCAACTGTAAAAAAGATCAATAAGAGCATTGGGTAAATCCCCTTAAGAAAAAAAATAAGCTTTATCTTAGAAAGTAAAACAGCTAAAAAAACAAACACAGCTGCTAAAAAATAAGCTTGCCAGTTATTTGCCCAAAAAAGAATAAAAATAAAATAAAAAGATCCCACTAATTTTGTTCGTGGATCTAGTCTATGAATAAAAGAATTACCAGGAATAAATCGTCCTAAAATCAATTTATTCATTAATATTCTCCTGCTTGTAAAATATATAATCCACTAACTGATTTGTTAATTCTTCTATCGTTAAAGGTAATTGCTTAAATTTAATGCCTTTTTCCTGCAATTTTAAAGAAAATTTACCAGCTGTTGGTAATTCTATCTGTTTTTCTTTTAACCAGGAAGAATCTGCAAAAATTTCTGCAGGAGTACCAGCTTTTATTACTTTTCCTTTTTCAAGCACGTAAACAAAATCAGCAAAATAAACAACATCATCCATTGAGTGGCTCACTAAAACAAGAGTTGTTTTATATTTTTTATGAAGACGATAAAACATAGCCATCATTTCCATTTTTCCTTTAGGGTCAAGTCCTGTAGTTGGTTCATCTAACACTAAAATATCAGGATTTATCGCTAAAATCCCAGCAATGGCCACACGCCTCATCTGTCCGCCAGATAGTTCAAAAGGTGAACGATTAAATAATTCTTTAGCAATTCCTACTTGCTTTAAAGCAAATCGTGCTTTAATTTCTGCTTCTTCTTTTGAAAAACCAAAATTTTGCGGTCCAAAGGCAACGTCTTTTAAAACCGTTTCCTCAAATAATTGAGCCTCAGAGAATTGAAAAACAATCCCTACTTTTTGTCTAAGATACTTTAAATTTTTATTATTCGTTTTATTAGAAATTTCCTGTCCACCAATTTTAACAACGCCACTAGTTGGTTTAATCAAAGCATTTAAATGCTGCAAAAGTGTTGATTTCCCAGATCCTGTATGGCCAATAATGGCCGTTACACTTGCCTTATTTATTGATAAACTGATATCTGTTAATGCTTTAAATTCAAATGGAGAATTAGGCTGATAAACATACCCTACTTTTTTAAAATAGATGTTAAAAGCCAATCGAGCAACCTTCTTTCATCTAGATAGTCAGGAGGAATTTTAACTCCACGCTTTTTCAACTCTTTACTTAAACGAACTGAAAAAGGTAAATCTAAACCCCACTCAATTAAAAGGTTTCCTTGGGCAAAAATTTCGCAAGGCTCACCTGTTTTAATCAATTTTCCCTCTTTCATCACGAAAATACGATCAGCATTTGCCGCTTCATCAAGATCATGTGTAATCGAAATTACTGTTAAATTTTTTTCTTCTTTTAAATAATTAACTGTCTGAAAAACTTCGTTTTGCCCTTTAGGATCTAACATTGAAGTTGCTTCATCTAAAATAAAAATTTTAGGCTTTAGTGCAATCACACAAGCAATTGCTACACGCTGTTTTTGCCCTCCTGATAAACGAGCAGGCTCTTTCATTGAAAATTCGCTCATTCGCACGTCTTTTAAGGCAGACTTAACACGTTTTTGCATCTCTTTTTGTGGCACACCAATATTTTCCATCCCAAAAGCAACATCATCTTCAACAGTTGCACCTACAAATTGATTATCTGGATTTTGAAAAACCATCCCAACCTTGCGCCTAATTTCCCATACATTATAAGCATCTAAAACTTCACCATCAACCTTTACTTGACCAGAGTCAGCTAAAAGTAAGCCATTGATAAGCTTGGCACTTGTTGATTTACCTGAACCATTGTGCCCAATAATAGCAATCCACTCCCCTGCGTAAATTTTATATGATAAATCATTTACTGCAGGTTTTTCTTTAGTTTCAGGATAAGCATAAGTAATATGTTCTAATTCTAGTACTGGCTGATCCATTGTAATCTCCTTATCAATCATCCTTATGATAATGATTATATCGCTTAGCATAACCTTTTTTTACGATTTGTCTAGCACGTCCGAGTGCTAAAGCATCTTTAGGGACATCTTGATTAATCGTTGATCCTGTTGCTATAATTGCATTTTCCCCAATATGAATAGGCGCGATAATATTTGAATTTGAACCAATAAATGCGTAATCATCAATTTGTGATTTAAATTTATTTTTTCCATCATAATTGACAAAAATAACACCTGCACCTAAATTAACTTCACGTCCGATTTTAGCATCCCCCACATATGATAAATGCCCAGCTTTAACACCTTCTTTTAAAGTTGCAGCCTTAACTTCCACAAAATTACCAACATGAGCATTTTTCTCTAACTTAGATTGTGCTCGCAAATGAGCAAATGGCCCTGCATTAGATCCTTTTTTTAAAATACTTTTCTCAATTACTGAACGAATAACCTTGGTATTATCTTCCAATATTGAATCGATAATTTCTGAGCCTGAACCAATGAAAACATTTGATCCGATTTTGCTCTGTCCTTTTAAGTTTACATTACCCTCAATTGTAGTGTCACTATCAATTTTAACATCTGCTTCAATATAAGTTGAAGCAGAATCAAGTAGTGTAACGCCATTCATCATATGAAATTTATTAATCCGCTCACGCATTAAAGAATTGGCTTTTGCTAAAGCTAGACGATCGTTTATACCAAGGGTTTCTTCAAACGAAGATATTTGAAATGCTAAAACACTATGTCCACTATTTTTAAAAATTTCAATAATATCTGTTAAATAATATTCTCCTTGTGCATTATTAGTATTTAACTTTGATAATGCAGTAAATAATAATTCATTATCAAACACATAAATTCCCGTATTAATTTCTTGCACATAAGCTTCTTTTTGTGTTGCATCTTTTTGCTCGATTATTTTTTTTATTTCTCCTAAATGATTGCGAATAATTCGTCCATAACCTGTTGGATCATCTACTTTAGCAGTTAAAACGGTAAGGCTTGCATGATTTTTAACATGATATTTACACAAATTTTTTAATGTTCGTGCTGTTAAAAGTGGAGTATCCCCTGAAATAACTAGTGTTTCTCCATATTTTTTTTCTAATAATGTGCGGGCTTGCATTACTGCATGACCAGTGCCTAACTGCTCCTTTTGTAAAACATAGCTTGAACGTTCCCCTAATTGCATTTTTATCGCATCTGCTCCGTAACCTACAACAGTTATAATCTTTTGTGGTAATATCTCTTCAACTTGTGTTAATACATGTTCCACCATAGATTTTCCTGCTATTTTATGCAAAACTTTATAAAGTTTAGATTTCATTCGTGTGCCTTTACCAGCCGCTAAAATAATTACGTAGCAATTACTCATTATTTTTCTCCATTTAATAAATAGTAAAAATCAGTTTTCTATTTGATCATTAAAGTTTATTTCATCTTTATGAGTATATCGTAAATTTAAAGCAAATTAAAAATTTTATTAAACCTTTTCGAAAAATTAAATTCGTTTTAATTATAAACACCCTTAAATTATGCAATAAGCGCGAAATTTAAGGGTATTTACAGTTAATTATTTAAAATTATTTTTACTATGCTTCTTTTTGCCAATACTAATCAGGCTTATTAGCAGCTTCTAGTGCTTTTTGCTAGCTTTTTCTAGTTTTGCCTATACTGCACTTTTTAGCTTCGAATTTTTGAGTTTATTACTCTGTTAAAACCTCTTCTTCATTTGTAAAGTTTTTTCTACAAATCTAATCGCTAAATTTCCACCAATAAACAATAGCTAAACTAATAAACCACAATGGCGTAAAAAATAAAGCAACTCGCGTCTCTGGGACAAAAAACATTATTACCAGTACAAAAGCCATAAAAAAATAAACAAGATAGTTACTAATTGGATAAAATGGCATTTTAAATTCTAATTTTACTTTATCTGCTATACGCTTACGATATCTCATATGTGCCCAAACCAACATTGTCCAAATATATAAAAAACAAATAGTTGAAATACTTGAAATAATCTCAAAAATATGACTAGGAATAAAGTAATTTAGTAAAACGACCACGCAAATAATTGCACTAGAAAAGAAAATAGAGAAACGTGGAACCTGTTTTTTATTCAACTTAGTATGACATTTTGGAGCAATACCATCTTCAGCTAATGAATAAGTCATGCGACTAGTACTATAAATAGCACTGTTACATGAAGAAGCTGCAGCTGTTAAAACGACAAAGTTGATAATTGATGCTGCCATCACAATTCCAAAATCAGAAAACACTTCAACAAATGGACTTTGTGCACTATTAATATTATTCCATGGGTAAACTGTCATAATGATAAATAAAGCAAATACGTAAAACAAAATAATTCTAAATGGAATATTGTTAATCGCTTTTGGAATAACTTTTTTAGGATCTTTTGTTTCACCAGAAATTAAACCAACAACTTCAATTCCAGCAAATGAAAAAGTAATTAGCTGAAAAGAAAACAGAAAACCTTTGATCCCTTTTGGAAAAAAGCCACCATTTTGCCAAAGATTAGAAATGTTTGCAATATTTCCGTGAACTTTAAAACGGGTCACTAACATAAAAAGACCAAAAAAAATTAATGATAAAATCGCAATAACTTTAATCAAAGCAAACCAAAATTCTAATTCGCCAAAAATTTGAACAGCTGTTAAATTAAGGCAAATTAAAAGAATTAAAGTTATAAGTGGCGGTATAAAATGTGGCATATTAGGCACCCAATGTCTGATATAAACACCTGTTGCTGTTAAGTCAGTCATAGCTACACAAATCCAGCAAAACCAGTATGTCCAGCCAAAAAAGAATGCATGCTTATCATCAAAATAATCTTTAATAAAATCAAGAAATGAGCCATGTTTTAAATTGGAAAGTAATAACTCACCTAAAGCTCGCATAATAAAAAAACATATAACACCAGTAATAATATAAGCGAATAATATTGAAGGTCCTGCGAGCTGAATTGTTTTACCTGAGCCTAAAAAAAGACCAGTTCCAATTGCTCCGCCAAGAGAAATTAATTGTACATGTCGATTTTTTAAACTACGCTTTAATTTTTGTTGCTTATTTTTTTCCATAATTCCTCCAATTACTTGCAATATTAGAATAATTTGTTGATTTGACAACCCTTAAATATATTTTTTTCCAATCAAAATTGCAATTTCAGCACGATAATTCACAGATCAACTTCATGTTTTCATAACGGTATCAAATTGTGTTGTATGGCCTTGTTTGATATCTTCTGCTTTTTCCAATTTATTAATTAGTTACGGATATTGCTTTTCTTTACTCATTAATCCAACAATCTCAAATGGAACTTTTTTTATACGAACAAGTTGTGCTAATACCATATTTAAATTAAGTTACCATATCAACTTACATGCTAGTAAGAATTTCTTTTGCTTCTTCTTTAAGATGATTTTCTATTCGAAATTGTACAACAGATTTCATAACAACAAACCTCCTTTGTATATATTATGGCTACATTTAAATTATAACGTACTATTGCCATATTTTAATAAACTGTTTACAATCTGTAATGTAAATATTCGATAATTATTTAGTAGGAGGAATTTTTTTGTCATTTTTGATTACTTTGCTTTGGATCATTTTTGCTATATGTGTTATGTACGTTTCAGGTATTTTCATTAAAAAATTTAAATTTGATAAAAAAATCAAAGCAAATGCTTCTGATATAGCTACTCCTTTCCTCTTTGTTGGATTGCATGCTTTATCAAAAAAAGCTTTTTTTGAATCAGTATTACCTTATTTTTTTATTTCGATCTTTTTATTGGGAATGGGGATTGCTGGATTTATGGCGTATATGCATGGAGAAATTAATTATAAAAAATTTTTAAAGTTATTTTGGCGAATGACTTTTATAATAACAGCACTTATATATCTTATTTTTGCAATTATAAATTTTTTGTAAGCTTAATTTATAAAATTCTCACATTTTAAATGATTTTTGAAAAATTGTTTTGTAAAAATCTAATAAAAATTTGACTAAAGGTTTTCATTGATGGTAACCTCATGGAGGTACTTAGCTCTTCTGACTTGTGAATATATATAACGTGCTAACAGAGGTAGGTATTTATACCAAAGACTCTCGCATGTTTTGAATCATAAACAGACTCTAATTTAAAAAAATTATAAAAGGAGGAAAATATAAAATGCCTACAATTAATCAATTAGTACGTAAGCCTCGTAAATCTAAAAGTAAAAAATCAAATTCTCCAGCTTTAAATAAAGGGTATAATAGTTTAGAGAAAATACAAACAGATGTAGATTCACCGCAAAAACGTGGTGTAGCAACACGTGTTGGAACAATGACACCGAAAAAACCAAATTCTGCGCTCCGTAAATTTGCTCGTGTGCGCTTGTCAAATTTAATTGAAGTTACTGCATATATTCCAGGAATTGGTCATAATTTGCAAGAACATAGCGTGGTTCTTCTTCGTGGTGGGCGTGTAAAAGATTTGCCAGGTGTACGTTATCATATTGTTCGTGGATCTTTAGATACTGCCGGAGTAAATGATCGCAAACAAGGTCGTTCCAAATATGGTACGAAGAAACCAAAATAAATTTTGAAATTTACAAAAAAAAACACTGTTTTTAAATGCTAAATGAAAAGAAAAAAGCAACAATAAACTTTTTAGCAAAGATAGTGGATAAAAAGCGTAAAAAAGGAGGAATTTTTGGATGTCACGTAAAAATAAAGCGCCAAAACGCGAAATATTGCCAGATCCAATGTATGAGTCTAAATTAGTTACACGTTTAATAAATCATACTATGTTAAATGGAAAGCGCGCAGTTGCTTCAAATATTATTTATTCTGCATTTGAAATTATAAAAGAAGCTACAGGAGATGATCCTTTAAAAATTTTTGAACAAGCAATGAAGAATATTATGCCAGTCCTTGAAGTTAAAGCTCGCCGTGTGGGTGGTTCAAATTATCAAGTTCCAGTAGAAGTTCGTCCAGAACGAAAAACAACACTTGGGCTTCGTTGGTTGATAAATTATGCTCGTTTACGCGCAGAGCATACAATGCAAGAGCGTCTTGCTCAAGAAATTATGGATGCAGCAAATAATACTGGAACTGCTGTGAAAAAACGCGAAGACACACATAAAATGGCAGAAGCTAATAGAGCATTTGCGCATTATCGTTGGTAAATCTAAGAGTATTCAAAATAAGGGGAAATGATTATGGCACGCGAATTTTCATTGGAAAAAACTCGTAATATCGGCATTATGGCGCATATTGATGCTGGCAAAACGACAACTACTGAGCGAATTTTATATTATACTGGGAAAATTCATAAGATTGGTGAAACGCACGAAGGTGTATCTCAAATGGACTGGATGGAACAAGAACAAGAACGTGGGATTACGATTACTTCAGCAGCAACAACAGCTGAGTGGAAAAATCATCGTATTAACATTATTGATACGCCAGGACATGTGGATTTTACTGTAGAAGTAGAGCGCTCTTTGCGTGTATTAGATGGTGCGGTAGCAGTTCTTGATGCCCAATCAGGAGTTGAACCACAAACAGAAACAGTTTGGCGTCAAGCAACGACTTACAAAGTTCCAAGAATCGTTTTTACAAATAAGATGGATAAAATTGGTGCGGATTTTTTGTATTCTGTATCGACTTTAAATGATCGCTTACAAGCAAATGCCCATCCAATTCAAATACCTATTGGTGCAGAGGATAATTTCACTGGTTTGATTGATTTAGTGAAAATGAAAGCAGAAATTTATACCAATGATTTAGGATCAGATATTAAAGAAACATATATTCCAGAAGATTATGTAGATCTTGCTAATGAATGGCGCGAAAAATTAGTTGAAGCAGTTGCTGAAACTGATGAAGAATTGATGATGAAATATCTTGAAGGAAAAGAGATCCCTAATGAAGAGTTGAAAAAAGCAATTCGTAAAGCAACAATTAATGTTGAATTTTACCCAGTTCTTGCTGGTTCTGCTTTTAAGAATAAAGGAGTTCAACTGCTTTTAGATGCCGTTATTGACTATCTTCCTTCTCCTGTAGATATTCCTGCGATTAAAGGGCTTAACCCTGATACAGATGAAAAAGTTAAGCGAAAAGCATCTGATACAGAGCCATTTTCTGCTTTAGCATTTAAGGTGATGACAGACCCATATGTAGGTCGTTTAACTTTTGTGCGCGTGTATTCTGGAGTGTTAGCATCAGGTTCTTATGTGATGAATGCTACTAAAGGCAAACGTGAACGTGTAGGTCGTATCTTGCAAATGCATGCCAATTCTCGCAGTGAGATTTCCAAGGTTTATGCTGGGGATATCGCTGCTGTGATTGGTTTAAAAGATTCAACAACAGGGGATACTTTATCAGATGAAAAAAATTTGGTTATTCTTGAATCGATGGAGTTTCCAGAACCAGTTATCCAAGTAGCAATCGAGCCAAAATCAAAAGCAGATCAAGATAAACTGGGGATTGCTTTGCAAAAACTCTCAGAGGAAGATCCAACTTTTCGTGCACAAACAAACTCTGAAACAGGGGAGACGACGATTTCTGGGATGGGGGAGTTGCACTTAGATATTATGGTCGATCGTATGCGTCGTGAGTTTAAAGTTGAAGCTAATGTGGGAGCTCCTCAAGTAGCATATCGCGAAACTTTCCGTGCTTTAACCCAAGCTGAAGGCAAATTCATTCGTCAGTCTGGAGGTCGTGGCCAGTATGGTCATGTATGGATTGAATTTACACCTAATGAGGAAGGATCTGGCTTTGAGTTTGAAAATGCCATTGTCGGTGGAGTGGTTCCACGTGAATATGTTCCAGCGGTTGAAAAAGGTTTAGAGGATGCGATGCAAACTGGTATCTTGGCTGGTTATCCAATGGTTGATATTAAGGCGAAACTGTATGATGGTTCTTATCACGATGTCGACTCTAGTGAAACAGCCTTTCGTGTTGCTGCTAGTATGTCTTTAAGAGCAGCAGCAAAAAAAGCTGACCCAGTGATTCTTGAGCCGATTATGAAAATTGAAGTGGTCATTCCTGAAGAGTATTTAGGAGATATTATGGGACATGTCACTGCTCGTCGTGGGCGTGTAGAAGGCATGGAAGCACGTGGAAGTAGCCAAGTGGTAAATGCTATGGTGCCTCTGGCAGAAATGTTTGGTTATGCAACAACTCTTCGTTCGGCAACACAAGGTCGTGGAACATTTACAATGAGCTTTGCTCATTACGAAGATGTGCCAAAATCAATTCAAGAAGACATCATTAAGAAAAATGGCGGAAGTTAAGTAAAAATAATAAAGAAAAGACGATATCTTTGTTTAGTGCATTTGACGGAGTGCAAGTAGGGTGATTTGAGGCATTTTCACGTTTTTTCACTTAGAACATTATCATCTTTCAACGAAATTTTTATTTTCATGAACATACGAAAGTTTGACAGGAAATAAAAAGATATGCTAGAATGACACAGTCGCTACATTAAGCCAAACATATGACTCAAAATGGACCTTTGAAAACTAAACAAAGCAAACAACCAAACGTGAAAAAAAGAATAATTCAAAAACCACAAACAAAAACGCAATCAAAATCCGAACTAAGTGCAAATGAGCAAG
>JAISYQ010000017.1 GCA_031269775.1 Streptococcaceae bacterium | reverse complement strand
AATGGGGATTATTGAATTGTTGACCTTTAAAAAAAGGATTGAATCTTTTCTCTTCACCAATAGTTGTAGCTTTGCCATGTCCTGGTAAAATTTTAAACTCATCTGGAAAAATAAATAATTTTTGCTTAATACTTACTAAAAGCTGATCCAAATTACCCGTAGGTAAATCAACTCTTCCAATCGCTCCCTTAAATAAAGCATCTCCAGTTAATAAAAATTTATCAAACGCAAAGCTTACGCCACCAATCGAGTGCCCAGGAGTTAAAATCGCTTGAAAAGTTATCCCACCAAGATTATACTCTCTATCTTCAATAAAAAATTTATCTGTTTTATCAATCACGACATCTTCCATATCTTGATAGTAAAACAATCCAGAAAGATTCATCTTTGGAGTGTAAAGCCAAGCTTCTTCTTCTTTGCTAACGTATAAAGAAATCTTTTTATACATTCGATAAAGCGCATTGATGCCCATAATATGATCATAATGAGTATGTGTTAATAAAATGGCTATAGGCTTTTTGCCAATCTCTCTTATCATTTCAAGCAATTTATTCTCATCACTTCCAGGATCAATTATTAAAATTACTTGCTCATTAAAAATAAAATATGTATTTTCGCTTGCTATTTTATTTTTAATAAATTTAACTTCTAGCATATAAACCTCATAAATAAAAAATAAAATTATTCATCTACTCATCAAAAAAATCCTTTAACTTATTTGAGCGACTAGGATGACGTAGTTTACGAAGAGCTTTAGCCTCGATTTGTCGAATACGCTCACGTGTTACACCAAATACTCTACCCACTTCTTCTAAAGTTCTATTTTTTCCATCCTCCAAACCAAAACGCAGACGTAAAACATTTTCTTCACGATCAGTTAATGTTCCTAACACACTTTCTAACTGCAATTTTAACATTTTGTAGGTTGCATGATCTTCAGGAGAAATTGCATGATCATCCTCAATAAAATCTCCTAAATGTGAATCATCCTCTTCGCCAATCGGAGTTTCTAAAGAAACTGGATCTTGGGCAACTTTTAAAACTTCTCTTATTCTATCTGCTGATAAATCCATCTCTGCACCCATCTCTTCTGGTGTTGGTTCACGTCCTAAATCTTGCAATAATTGACGTTGAATTCGAATCAATTTATTAATCGTCTCAACCATATGAACTGGAATTCTAATCGTTCTCGCTTGATCTGCAATTGCTCTGGTTATCGCTTGACGAATCCACCATGTTGCATATGTTGAAAATTTAAATCCCCTCGTATAATCAAATTTTTCAACAGCCTTCATTAAACCAATATTTCCTTCCTGAATTAAATCCAAAAACTGCATACCACGACCCACATATCGCTTGGCAATTGATACAACTAAACGTAAATTCGCCGATGTTAACTTTTGTTTAGCATCTAAGTTTCCTCTAGCAATATGCTTAGCAAGTGTAACTTCCTCATCCCAAGCTAAAAGAGGCACACGACCTATATCTTTTAAATACATGCGAACAGAATCATTAATCTTCACTCCTTTTGGCGCAGATAAATTTTCTATTTCTTCTTTTGTAATTTCCTCTTTAGGACTAAGTTTTGTAGGTTCTCCATTTTTATCAACAACACTAATACCAGCATCCTCAATTTTATTAACGACATGCTTAACATCTTTCATCTTTAAATGAAACGGAATTACTAAATTATCAACTACAATGTCTTCTAAAATTTCTTTTTGATCTTTATTCGTGCGAATAAAATCTGCCACGGTCACATCTAAAGTCGTTACATCATTTTTGCTTTTCGCCATCCAAAAGACCTCCTTATAATACATAAAAAGCTTGATTAAAAAATATCATTTCATCAAATCATAATTTTTTTTTAGTTCAACAATCTCTATTGCCAAATTTAACTCTTGGCTTATATTACCAATCCTCTTAGCAGCTTGTTGTTCAAGTTTTTTTTCATCAATTCTTACCTTCAACTTTTCACGCTGAATTGTTTTTAATAATTCTTGCAACTCTTCTTTTGAAGCTTCATTATTAGGCATTGATATCATTATTTCACTAAATGTATTTTTCTCATCTTCATCTTCCAAAGATGTTAGAAAATCCGCCTCAATAAATTCTTTATGAAGTTTATAAAATGCTTGATAAGATTCATACACTCTTTTAAGAGCAGGGGTATGGAAATGAAAATCTGAAAATTTATTAATTTGTTTATAAAACCAGCTATTCGTCATTATTCGAAATAGCAGTATTTTCTCAGCTTTCTCACCTGCAGATAGCTTTTTTTTTACTGGTTTTGCTTTTATAACTTGTTTTAACTCTTGCTTTTTTTTAAAAGGCGAAATTTGTTTTTGCTTTTCTAATTTAATCAAATCTAATTGTCTATGTAGACTCTCAAGTGTTATTTCAGGGAATTCCTGAACTATTTTATTTAAATAAAGATCTTGTTCAATCTGTGAAGTTACTTGCGATAATTCTTCTAAAAGCTCATTAACATAGGTAATCTTTTCTGTTTCATTTGCTAGATTTTTATCCTTTTTAAAATAGCGTTTCATAAATTCAAAAACAGAACTTCTGCCATGCTTAGCAAATTCATAAAAAGCTTTTTCTCCATATTTACGAACATACTCATCAGGATCAAGCATTTCTGGGAGCATTAAAACTTTAATATCTAGCTTTGTTTGCATTTTTATCTCATTAATAGCTTTTTGAGTAGATTTCTCTCCAGGATCATCTCCATCATAAGCAATGACAACACTCTTAGCACAAGGCAAAATTTTTTTAAGTTGTTTTTTGGTAAAATTGGTCCCCATAGAAGCTACACCACTACGAATACCAGCTGAGAAAGCAGCAATCACATCCATAAAACCTTCAAATAAAAAAACTTCTTTTGTTTTGCGAATATAATTCTGTGCTAGATGAAAATTATATAAATTTTCACTTTTTTTAAAAAGTTTTGTCTCAGGAGAATTTAAATATTTCACATCCTTCTCATCTTTTTCTAAAATCCGTCCAGAAAGCGCGATTACTTGCCCACTATCATTACAAATAGGAAATATAATACGATTATAAAAGCGATCTAACTTACTACCATCTTCACGTATAATAAATAAACCACTCTTTTGATAATCATCTTCACTAAATCCATCTTTTTCAAATGCTTCAACTAATAGCGTACGCATATCTGGGGCAAAACCAATTTGAAATATTTCAAACATCTCTTCTACAATACCGCGATTTCTAAGATATACTAATGCTTTTGTCCCCACTTTAGTATTGATCAGTAAATGGTGATATAATTTAGCTGCTTTTTTCTGCATTTTAAATAAAGAAATAATTTCTGGATTCTGCTGTTTATTAATGTTTTCTAATCCAGCAAAAGAAATTTGTTCGATTTTTGCAACTTTTTTTACTGCTTCTAAAAAACTAATACTTTCAAGATCTTGAAAAAATTTAAAAATATCCCCACCTTTACCACAACCAAAACAATAATACATTTGTTTATCTTTTACTACAGTAAACGATGGCGTTTTCTCTGAATGAAATGGACAAAGAGCAGAATAATTTTTTCCTGTTTTTCTAAGCTGTACGTACTGACCAATAATACTCACTATATCGGTCTGCTTACGCACTTTTTCAATCACTTGAAATGAAATTTTATTCACCATAAAATTACCTTAATTTCAGCTTCTATTCTTGGCTTAATCATCAATAATTATTCTTTCAAATACCATCTTTAATTACAACTGCCATCGTCACAACTTTAATCTTTCCGGCCATTCGCATAACACGAACACCTTGCGTTATCCGTTTAGTTTGTGAAATATTTTCTACACCAAAGCGAATAATAACTCCTTGATCATTTATTAGCATTATATCTTCATCACCATTAAGCGTTGCTAAGCCGATAAGCAAGCCATTTTTTTCAGTAACATTAACTGTTTTAACTCCCTTACCACCACGGCCTTTAACCGGATATTCTAGACCTTTAGTTCGTTTACCAAAACCATTTTCTGTAATAACTAAAACTTCCTTTTCATCCGTTAAAATATCAGATCCCACGACATAATCACCTTCGCGCAAACGAATACCACGCACACCAGAAGCTACTCGTCCCATATCACGGACCATACTTTCCGCAAAACGAACAGAATAACCTGCATTAGAGCCAATAATGATCGTTTGCTTACCATCAGTCTCCATCACGTTGACCAACTCATCCCCACTACGCAAATTAATTGCTTTTAGTCCATTAGAGCGAATGGAAGCAAAAGATGTCACCGCTGTTCTTTTCACAACGCCATACTTAGTAGTAAAAAACAAAAACCGTCCCTTTTTGGCTTCACCACAGACATTGATAACTTTCTCAATTCGCTCATTTTTTTCAATCTTTAAAAGATTAATAATAGGAATTCCTTTGGCTGTGCGTCCATACTCTGGGATTTCATAGCCTTTTGTTTGATATACTTTTCCGGTATTAGTAAAGAAAAGCAAAACGTCATGGGTAGAGGCTGCAATTAAACTTTTCACAAAATCATCATCATTAACTCCCATTCCTTGAACACCACGGCCGCCGCGTTTTTGTGCGCGAAACTCATGAGCTGGCAGACGCTTAATATAGCCATTATTAGAAAGAGTGATCACCATATCTTTTTCTTCAATCAAATCTTCATCTTCAAGGCTTAGTACTTCCCCAACTAATAATTCTGTGCGACGCTTATCAGCAAATTTACGTTTGACTTCTTCTAATTCATCACGAATAATCTTAATTACTCGCTCAGGTTTGGCCAAAATATCTGTCAAATCTTTGATCAAATCAAGCAAAGCTTGATACTCTTTTTCAATTTTATCACGTTCTAAGCCTGTTAAACGACGCAATTTCATATCTAAAATCGCTTGTGATTGACTTTTTGACAAGGAAAATTGCTCCATTAACTGAACTTGTGCCTTTTCGTCTGTATTACTGCCACGAATAATTTTAATAATTGCATCAATGCGATCTAAAGCAATTCGTAAGCCTTCTAAAATATGGGCACGAGTCTTTGCTTTTTCTTTGTCAAACTTACTGCGACGAATCACAACTTCTTTTTGATGTTTAATATAATACTCAAGAATTTTTTTAACACCTAAAATTTTAGGTGCACCGTTAACAATTGCCAGCATATTAAAGCCAAAACTGGTTTGCATATTGGTCATTTTATATAAATTATTTAAAAGAACTGTTGCTGATACGTCATGTCTAATCTCAATTACTATACGAATTCCTTTGCGCGAAGACTCATCCCGTAAAGCCGTAATCCCATCAATTCGTTTTTCACGCGCCAATTCCCCAATTCGCTCAACTAATTTGGCTTTATTTACCATATAAGGCAACTGCGTTACGATTAAACGTTCTTTATCCTTTTTCATCTTTTCGACTTTAACTTTTGATCTAAGAGTAATGGATCCTCTGCCAGTTTCGTAAGCTTTTTTAATACCAGATTTACCCGTAACTAAAGCAGCCGTTGGAAAGTCAGGTCCTGGTAAAACTTCCATAATATCAGCAACTGTTGCTTTAGGATTATCTAATAATAAATTTAGTGCATCTATTACCTCACCTAAATTATGTGGTGGAATATTTGTTGCCATTCCAACAGCAATCCCAGTTGTCCCATTTACCAAAAGATTGGGAAAACGAGCAGGCAAAACAATTGGCTCTTTTTCTGTATCATCGTAGTTGCTGGTAAAATCAACCGTATCTTTATTAAGATCACGAATCATTTCTAAGGAAATCTTATTAAGTCTAGCTTCTGTATAACGCATAGCTGCTGCACTATCGCCATCAATTGAGCCAAAATTCCCGTGCCCATCAACTAACATATTGCGATAGCTCCAAGGTTGTGCCATCCGTACCATCGACTCATAAATTGCACTATCTCCATGGGGGTGATATTTACCCATAACGTCCCCAACAATACGCGCGGATTTTTTATGCGGCTTATCTGGTGTCACACCCAGTTCATTCATTCCATAAAGAATACGCCTGTGAACTGGTTTTAATCCATCTCGAACATCAGGTAAAGCACGTGCGACAATAACAGACATTGCATAATCAATAAAACTTGAGCGCATCTCTTTTGAAAGTTCAACATCGACAATTTTATTATCTTTCAAACTTTTTACCTCCAACATAAAACCGCAAGCATACATAATAATTATAACATAGTGAAAATCATCCCACAGATCCTTGCATTTCATAACTGATCAAACGATTTAACTCCACCGCATACTCCATTGGCAACTCTTTGGTAAATGGCTCTACAAAGCCCATCACAATCATTTCTGTAGCTTTGTTTTCTGTTAACCCACGACTCATTAAATAATGCAGTTGTTCTTCAGAAATTTTCGAGACTTTTGCTTCGTGTTCAAGTGTTATTTTAGAATTATGAGCTTCATTAAATGGAAAAGTGTCAGATTTTGAAAATTCATCCATAATAATTGTGTCACATGTAACATGAGAAGACGAATTTTTACTTTTTCTACCAAAAACAACACGACCGCGATAATTAGTCACACCACCATCTTTAGCAATTGATTTTGAAACAATTGAGCTAGAGGTATTCGGCGCTTGGTGAATCATTTTGGCTCCAGTATCCTGAATTTGAGCTTTATTTGCAAAAGCAATTGAAAGCATTGTTCCACAAGCTTTCTCTCCATTCAAAATAACAGCTGGATATTTCATTGTTATTTTTGAACCTAGGTTGCCATCAATCCATTCTACGGTTGCGAAATCTTCTGCTTGTGCACGCTTTGTTACTAAGTTGTAAACATTATCCGACCAATTTTGAATAGTGGAATAACGTACATATGCATTTTTTAAAGCAAAAATTTCAACCACCGCAGCATGTAATGAATGACTGGAATACGTAGGAGCAGTGCAGCCTTCTATATAATGTACACTTGCACCCTCGTCAACTATAATTAACGTTCGTTCAAATTGACCCATTTTTTCCGCATTAATTCTAAAATAAGTTTGCAACGGAATATCAACTTTAACTCCCTTTGGCACATAAATAAACGTTCCACCTGACCAAACAGCTGAATTTAAAGCTGCTAGTTTATTATCATTTGCTGGTACTAATTTGGCGAAATATTGTTTAAAAATTTCTGGGTATTCTTTTAATGCTGAATCTGTATCAGTAAAAATAATCCCTTGCTTTTGAAATTCATCTTTCATATTATGATAAACCACTTCTGATTCATACTGTGCTGATACTCCTGCCAAATAAGCACGCTCTGCTTTAGGAATACCAATTTTTTCAAAAGTTTCTTTTATTTTACCTGGCACTTCATTCCATGTACGTGCTGCTTTGTTCGTTGATTTCTGATAATAAATAATATCTTCAAAATTAATCTTTGATAAATCAGGGCCCCAAGTAGGCATCTGCATTTTATGAAAAATATATAAAGATTGAAGACGAAACTTAAGCATCCACGCAGGCTCACTCTTAGCTTTTGAAATCTCATGCACTATTTTTTCTGTCAACCCTTCGCCCGTACTAAATACAGGCTTTATATCATCACTAAAGCCAAATTTATACTCATCTAATTTTGGGATATCCATAATCTCACCTCATATCACCTTTTCAAATCTAATCAATTGTATACTTTTTTGCTTAGCAAATTTTCTGCACTATCCGTAAATAAATTTTTTGAAAATACATATAATTGTTTATCATCTATAAACTTTTGAATCAATGTTGTCCTGCCAAGACTGAATTGTTTCATGCAAAATACCCAGAAACTTGTTTAACTCTTATAAAAAAGTAAGAAAATAAATCCACTTTTAAAAAAAATTTTACATAACCATCGATATGATTTTTATCAAAAAAGAAATAATAATATAAAAAAAGAATTGATCAGCACAAAAATTTTTTGTCTATTTTTATTTTCGTATAAAGAAGCAATGCAAAAAGATAAAATCACTATATAACTAACTGTATCTAAACTGACGATTTCTAGCAAGTTGTGCAATATTTGATTTTTAGCAATAAATGCTAAAGATAGTGAGAAAATCTTTCCAAAATAAAATGAAAAAAGAAGTTTAATTCCTGAAATAAATATAGTAATCCAGTACGCTTTCGTAGACAAATAAAGAATTTTAGAAAAGTCATCATCTTTAAACATAAGCATCACAATAATCCAAGATAAAACTGCAGACAAAAAAATCACAATTATTGGTTGCAAAACACCCATTATCAAAAGAATAATGTACACCAAAATATGGGTTTGCATGACCTCATGGTAAATTTTTATATCATAATTTTTTTTACAATAAGATAATATTAATTTTTCATTATTTACTAATAAAAAAGAAAAATCGCATTAACTACAGAAATCAAAAAAAGATGTAATTTTCTATTTTTCAAAAATACCTTCTAGAGATTATTATCAACAGTTCGTTAAATTAAAAATTAATGATAATCTTTGAAAAAATAAAATTCAATAGCTTCTATGCTAGCTGCAACAAATAAAAGAGATAACATTCAAAAAATTTTTTTCAAAAAATCGTTTGATAAATAGTCAAAAAAAGGTGAAATGAGCAACAAATGCTTAGTAATTCAAAAGGAACATGAATACAGAACAAAAGAGTC
Source organism: Streptococcaceae bacterium (assembly GCA_031269775.1). Lineage (GTDB taxonomy): Bacteria > Bacillota > Bacilli > Lactobacillales > Streptococcaceae > JAIRLR01. The sequence continues at coordinate 41,725 of JAISYQ010000017.1, read as the reverse complement.
GACAGTAGCCCAATAACTTGTAAATTAGTTGCGGTAACCATTCCCCAAAAATGCCATATTAAATAAAAGAATAAGAAAAGGCAAGATCATATTTGTAAGTATTCCATTAACAATAATTAAAAGAGCAACTTTAAAATTATTAACAAAAATTTCTATGAAACCGGCTTCAGAATGCTCATAAATCTTAGAATCTTTCATCAATAAAACAATAAAATCGCCAATCAATGTTCCAAGTATAAAGATAATCCAAAATAAATGATTAAACGTTAATTTCTTTAAAATTTTCTTCATAATCGACTAACGTCCACTTTTCACCAACTGATATTCATTATTTTTTTAATCTTCTCTGCATGTAAAAAAACAACATCTGTTGCTAAGTTTTGTAAAAATGAAAAAATGTGGGTAGAAAATAAGAATGCTTGCTTGTTTGGAATAGTCAATTACTATTTTCTTTAAATTTTTTATTTCATCTGGATCTAAAACGTTAAAAGGTTCATCTAAAAGCAAAATCTCTGGTCTAAGAGTCTGTCTAGAATTTTTTTTGCATAAATTAGTATAAAAAAAGATTTTAGATAGGCTCTAAAGAATTTGTTGAGTAAATCTTCATTTTTTACCACTTTCTTTCGATTTTTTGACTTGTTCTTTTTTGGGGAGAGTTTTTCAAAAAATTGTTCTTATTTTTTTATTTCTCTTAATTTTTTATACCTAACTTTTTTAACGGGTATAGATAACATTTTCGTGAGTGCTTTATATGAGGCAATTCGCTTTATTGATCCTCGTATAATTGTTTTGTATAATGAGTGATAATTTCTTAAAAATTTGTTTTTAAGGAGAACAAATGAATATTAATAAAAAATGTCTGTGGATAATAGTGTTTTTAGGAACGTTTGGAGTTTTTTTTAGTGGAACAACATTGTTTGCAGCATCAAAGAAATTTCAATCAACGCCAAAATCTAAAAAAAAAGAGTATGTGATTGTTTTAGATTTAGCATTTGCGCCTTTTGAATATCAAGAGAATAGTGGTAAATATGTAGGTATTGATGTTGATTTAATAGATGAAATTGCAGCTTTATTTGATTTTAAAATAAAAAAAAAGTTTGTTGGTTTTCAAGCAGCAGTTGATCAAGTACAAACTTTACAAGCAGATGGAATTATGGCGGGGGTAAATATTACGCTTGAGCGTCAAAAATCTTTTTTATTTTCAAGAGCTTATTATGATTCAAATATTCGTTTAACAGTTAAGGCAGGAAACCCTAACCATCTTAAAGATTATAAAGATTTAAAAGGAAAAGCTGTAGGAGCGAAAATAGGAACGGTTTCAGCTGATTTTTTGAAAGCAAATGAGAATAAATATGGTTATAAATTAAAATTATTTGACACAGCAGATGGAATGTATGATTCATTAAACATTAATGATGTTTGGGCTATTATGGATGATGAGCCTGTAGTAGCTTACGCGATTAGACAAGGTAAAAAAATAGAGTTAATTAACCGTAGTAAGCCAATTGGAAAATTTGGTTTTGCTGTAAAAAAAGGTCAAAACGAAGAGTTAATTCAAATGTTTAATGAAGGTCTTGCTTATCTTAAGAAGACTAGTAAGTATCAAAAAATTATTGATAAATATACTAAGTCAAAGAAACAAGTTGATATGACAGATGAAACGACCTTTATAGGCATGTTGAAAAATAATTATCAGCCACTGCTTGAAGGCCTTGGAAAAACAATGATACTTGCTTTAATTTCATTTGCTTTGGCAATAATTTTTGGAATAATTTTTGGTCTTTTTTCTGTAGCACCAGTTAAAGCTTTACGAATACTAGCAACGATCTATGTGGATGCTATTCGGGGCATTCCGTTGATGGTATTAATTTTCTTTATTTTCTACGGAATACCAAATCTGCTAGGAATTAAAGCATTTTCGGCAATGTTTTCAGGAATTATTGTTTTAACGCTAAACTCTTCAGCATATATCGCAGAAATTGTGCGTGGTGGGATTGAAGCAGTTCCCATTGGGCAGATGGAAGCATCACGTTCTCTTGGTTTAGGTTATGGCAAAACAATGAAAAAAATTATTTTACCGCAAGCTATTCGATTAATGCTTCCTTCTTTGATAAATCAGTTTGTAATTACTCTAAAAGATACAACAATTATTTCAGTGATCGGGATTGTTGAACTTCTTAGGACTTCGCAAATTATTATGGCACGTAATTTACAGTCATTTAAAATTTTTACAATTGTTGGCTTGATATTTTTGATCGTTATTACTACTTTGACAAAATTTGCGAAAGTGCTAGAGAAGAAGGTAAAGATATAATGGTAAAGAAAAAAATTGTGATAAATCATTTAGTGAAAAAATATGGGGATCATACGGTTTTAAAAGATATTTCAACTGAAATTAATGAAGGAGATGTGGTTTGCATTATCGGACCTTCAGGAAGTGGAAAATCAACACTTCTTCGGACGTTGAATAATTTGGAAGAGGCTACTGAAGGTGAAATTATTATTGATAGTTTTAATTTAACGGATAAAAAAACGGATATTAATATAGTTCGTCAACATATTGGAATGGTTTTTCAGCATTTTAACCTTTTTCCGCATTTATCTGTGTTAGAAAATATTACGCTCTCCCCAATTGAACTTGGCAAAATGCAGAAGAGAAAGGCAGAAGCTTTAGCGATTAAACTTCTTAGTTATGTTGATTTGGAAGAGAAAAAGCATGTTTTGCCAAATTCTTTATCCGGTGGACAAAAGCAAAGAGTGGCAATTGCGCGTGCTTTAGCTATGAAGCCTGATGTTATGCTTTTTGATGAACCAACATCTGCTCTTGATCCTGAAATGGTAGGAGATGTGTTAAATGTTATGAAACATTTGGCTCAGGAGGGGATGACGATGGTGATTGTAACGCATGAGATGGGCTTTGCTAAAGAAGTAGCTAATCGCGTTATGTTTATTGATGATGGAAATTTTTTAGAAGATGGAACACCAGAGCAAGTTTTTAATAATCCGAAACATCCGCGAACAAAAGATTTTTTGAATAAGGTGTTGAATGTCTAAGAGCTTGTTTATGATTTTTAGGCGATAAAGCAAGTTTTTAATCTATTAGTGTTGTTAATTGACGTTTATTTGTCGTTAAGTTAAACTTAAGCAAGTGCAATTATTATGCACAGAATAGTTTTGATAAAAAATTGTTAATTAGACCTGTTTTAAAATTAAGACATAATTAAAGTTGTGTTAATTTTCTCCTGAAAATGAGACTAGAAACGCAATTTCTAGGTAATAGGTAATAAGATAAAGGAAAACAAAGTATAAGTTTTCCTTTATCGTAAACGCAAGCAAGAATAGTTATTCTTCGCAAGGCTCCCGTTTCCAGATTTGTAATCAAGCAAAGCTTGAAGCAAATTTGAGAATCTGACAGATCTTTTAACGAAATATCAGGGAAAAAAGTGCAATTTTCATGCCCTAATTTTGGAATAGGTCTATTGTACAAGGACGAGGAGAGGTATAAATTGATGATTGTTGTTGCAATTATATCTGCTATCGTCGCATTAATTGTTGGTTATTTGATAAAAAATTTTCAAATAAACGCAGATAAACAGCGCTTAGAGAAGGAAAAGTTAAAATATGAAACAAAGGTTAAACAAGCAGAATTATTAGCTAAAGACATTCTTGAAAGAGCTCGTCGTGATGCAAAAATTTTGAAAGAACAGATTTTATTTAAGGCAAATCAAAAAGCACTTACAGAAGCAAAAAAGCTCGATCAGCAATATCGTAAAGAGATTGAGAGTGAGTATAAAGAACGTAATTTACAATTGAATACTAAAGAGAATCTTTTGAATCAACGAGAAGAAATATTAACTCGTAAAGACGATACTTTAATGAAGCGCGAGTTCTCACTAGAAGATAAAGAGCATAAGCTGATTTCCAAACAACAATTAATCGATGAGCGTGAAAAGGAAGTTAAAAGTCTTGAAATTAAGCAACAAATCAAGATTGAGAGGATTGCAAATCTTTCTCGTGAAGATGCACAAGATATTATTATAAAGTCTACAAAAGAAGAATTGGATAAAGAGATTTCCATTATGATCAAAAAAGCAGAAGAACGTATAAAAGAAGAGTCAGATAAAAAAGCTAAGAATATTTTATCATTAGCAATGCAACGAGCTTCTAGTGATTATATTTCAGAAAATACTGTCTCAGTAGTTCAATTGCCAAATGATGATATTAAGGGACGAATTATTGGTCGTGAAGGACGAAATATTCGAACGCTTGAGTCTTTAACCGGAATCAATATTGTTATTGATGATACTCCAGAAGCAGTAGTCCTTTCTGGTTTTGATCCTATTCGTCGTGAAATTGCACGAATGACTTTAGAAAAATTGATTCAAGATGGTCGTATTCATCCAGCTCGTATTGAAGAGATTGTAGAAAAGTCGCGCAAAGATATGGACAGTCGAATTCGCAGTTATGGAGAAGCTGCTGCATTTAAAGTTGGTGCGCATACGCTTCATCCTGATTTAATTAAAATTATGGGGCGTTTACATTTTCGAACTTCTTATGGTCAAAATGTATTGGCTCATTCTGTTGAAGTAGCTTATTTAACAGGTGCTTTAGCAGGTGAGTTAGGAGAGAATATTTCTTTAGCTAAACGTGCTGGTTTTTTGCATGATATTGGAAAAGCTTTGGATTATGAAATTGAAGGTTCTCATGTTGAAATTGGTGCGCAGGTTGCTGCAAAGTATAAAGAAAATCCGGTAATTGTTAATGCTATTTCTTCACATCATGGAGATGTAGAAGCAACTTCAATTATTGCTATTTTGGTATCAACAGCAGATGTTTTATCAGCGGCTCGTCCTGGAGCACGTAGTGAGTCTCTTGAAAGCTATACCCACCGCTTGCAAACTTTAGAAGCAATTGGAAATGGATTTACTGGAGTTGAGAAGACGTATGCAATTCAAGCAGGACGAGAAGTGCGTGTGATTGTAAAACCAGAGGAAATTGATGATTTGCAAGCTGTACGTTTATCCCATGATCTTCGTAAGAAAATTGAAAACGAATTAGATTATCCTGGTTCTATTAAAATAACAGTTGTCCGAGAAATGCGTGTAGTTGAATATGCCAAGTAAAAGATACTTCTACTTGAAGATCATAATAAACAGACCTAACGATAAATAATTGTACTTGCCCTTAAATGCTGCTCACGTTTAGCATGAAATTTAAGGGCAGTTTTTATATGAGGCAATTTACAAACTTGCTACCAGGATGTATTTTTAGTACGATAGTTGCAGCAATTAAAATAATTGATTTTTTTAATGTCGGGTAAAGAGGTGGTATAAGAATGGGCTTTACAGATGAAACAGTGCGTTTTGAATTTGATGACTCGCGTAAAAAAGAAATTAATGAAACATTGGCAACAGTGTTTTTTGCTTTAGATGAAAAAGGTTATCATCCAGTAAATCAAATTGTTGGTTATTTATTATCAGGAGATCCGGCATATATCCCACGTTTCCAAGATGCAAGAAATATGATTCGACATCATGAGCGAGATGAGATTGTTGAAGAGCTTGTTAAGTATTATTTAAAGAATCATGGGATTAATGTCGAATGAGAATTTTAGGTTTAGATGTTGGTTCGCGTACTGTTGGTGTGGCTGTTAGTGACGTATTTGGTTGGACAGCCCAGAGTTTAGAAGTTATCAAAATTCATGAAGAAAAGCAAAATTTTGGTTTTGATCGTTTAAGTGAGCTTTTAAAGGAGTATAAAATTAAAAAAGTAGTAATTGGCTTACCAAAGAATATGAATAATACGATTGGCCCACGCGTAAAGAGTTCTCTTCTTTATGGAAAAATGGTTAAAGAGCGTTTTAACTTACCTGTTTTATATCAAGATGAGCGTTTAACCACAGTACAGGCTAAGAGAATGTTAATAGAAAAAGCTGATACTAGCCGCAAGAAGCAGAAAAAAGTTATTGATAAGCTAGCGGCTAGTTTAATTTTGCAAAATTATTTGGATAAAATGTACATTTATAGAGAAGAGGTTTAAAGATGAGTAAGTATGAGGGACCAGTAGATGTGGTTACCTTGGTTGATGATGATGGCAATGAAACTTTATATGAAATTTTGATGACAATTGATGGACAGGAAAAGTTTGGTAAAAATTACGTACTTCTTTATCCTGCAGGTATTAGTGATGATGAAGATGATGTTGAATTATTAGCCTATTCGTTTTTAGAGAATGAAGATGGAACGCAAGGTAGGCTAATGGCAATTGATGAAAATGCTTATGATGAGTGGGATATGATTGAAGAAATGTTTCAAGCTTTTATGGATGAAGAGCAGGATTAATGATGAAATAGTGTGGCGATAGCATGAAACTGTCGTCATTTTTAATTTAGAAGGTTTGTATTTATGAAGAATAGGAAAATATTCTTTTTATTAGCAATTGTAACATTGATTTTAGATTTTTCTTTATCTAATAATTATGATGTGCTTGCTAATGATGATGTTGAAGAAAAGAATAAAAAAATAAATGATCTTAAGTCAAAAGAAGATAAAGCAGTTTACGAGGTTTCTTTGCTTCAAAAAGAATTGGATCAGCTAGAAAGTAAAGCAAAAGATTTAGCTGAGGAAAATACAAGATTAACTGTTGAGGTTGTAGATTTAGATCATAAAACACAAGATTTAAATATAAGAATTGCTAAACGTAAAAAAAATATGAATATGCAAGTGCGTTCGATCCAGTTACATAATTCTTTAAGTATTATTAAAACATTGATTGATTCTGAATCGTTAACAGACTTATTAATGCGTTGCGTTGCAATTGCTTGTTTTTTGCAAGCAAGTCATTCTATTCTTGATGATCAATTTAATGATGTTGAAGAAGTACAAAAAAAAAGTATGGAAAGTTTTAAACGGATGCAACAATTGCAAATGAATCAAGTGGAGTTAGAGATATCAAAAAAAGTGGGAGAACAAAAGCAAGCAGATTTGCAAATAGCGCAAGTAAATCTAGCAATAGAAAGAACAACAGAAGAAGGAGTTAGAGACACTTTATTAATTCAGAAAGCAGAAGCAAAAGCTTATGCAGAGACTGTTGCAAAAAGGCAGCAAGAAGAAGCAGAACATTTGAAAAAAGCTCAGCAAGAAAGTCAAGCACAAATAATTATATTAGAAAATAAAGATGAAGAAATACAATCTTTACCACTTCCGCAATCTATTCCACAAATTTTGCAAGAAAATAAAGAAAAAAAAGATACTACTATTTCTTCTAATAGTGATGCTTTCAAAAAAGGTGGCATTACAAGTGGAGAATATATGAATTGGAGTGTAGATCATGGTTTTTATTGGGGCCAGTGTACATGGTATGTTAATAAAATATTTGATTATAAAATTCCTCATGGGTGGGGAAATGCTGCAACTTGGAGCAGCGCAGCTCGTGTAGATGGACGTAATGTTTCTGATATACCGCGTGCTAACTCGATTGCTTGTTACCAGCCAGGTTGTGAAGGTGCTAGTGTTTTTGGCCATGTTGCGGTTGTGACTAGTGTTAATAAAGACGGAACTTATAATATTTCAGAATCTAATGTTGAAGGATTAGGTGTTACTTCAGAGCGTCGCGAACTAAAACCAAAGGCTGGTGTGGAATTTATTTATATGTAAAAAATTTTATAGCCATATTTGTAATATTGTTTAACATAATTGTAAAATTTATGTTTTGACTATGAAATTTTCTTTTGTTAGTCTAAATGTGTTGTTTTAATTGAATAGTAATTATTATCGATGAATAGAAGGGAAAGGTTCGATGAAAAAAAAAGTCGTTACCGCACTTGCTGTTTTAACGATATTAAAAGGAGTATCAATAGAGATTCCGCGTATCGTTTTTGCTGTTGGCGAAGATGATAAAATTGTAGAAAAAGATAAAGAGATTAATGAATTAAGAGCTCAAGAGAGTGAAGTTGAGCGAAATATTAATGTTATAGAGGAACAAATTGCAGCTTTAAAGGCGGAAATTAATCGTTTGCAGGAAGAATTAAAAGACGCTCAAGAAGAGTTAAATAGATTAGAAAGAGAAGTTGCAGAATTAAATGACAGGATTAATAGGCGTCATAGACATATAGAGAAAAATGCGCGTTGTCTTCAGTTACATAAAGGAACTGAGTGGTTAAATTATTTGAAAGTTGTTTTCAATAAAAAATCAAATTGGAGTCAAAAAATTAGCGCTCTAACTTCTATTAGTAAAGTCATGTCTAGTCAGAAAAATCTAATAGAACAACAAGAAAGAGATTATACTGTACTTGAAAATAAAAAAATGATAGTAGACGAAAGGGTTGCTTTAATTTTTGCAAATCAGGAGAAAATTAAAAGAGACAGAGAAGAATTAGAACAATGTCAAGCTGATCTTGAAGTTCAAAGATTAGATTTAGAAGTTAGGAGAGCTTCAGCAGAAAGTGAGAAGCAAGTTTTTATTGTAAGAAAAGAAACAGCACAAAGAGCTGCTAAAGAAGTAGAAGAGCGCCAAAAAAGAGAATTTGAAGAACACCGCACAGCACAGTTGGCAGTAAAAGCTAGTGGTGTAGATGTTTCACAAGGAACATATAGGGCAGAAGTGCGTAGCTTTACTCCAGGAATCAGCAGTGGTGGTGGTTATTCAGATGGAATGCAATGCACAGATTATGCAACTGCAAAGACAGGTATTGGTGGTTTGGGTAACGCTTCGCAGTGGACAGCTAATGCTCAAAATAAAGGATATAATGTTAGTAAAACACCTAAAGCAGGAGACGTTGCTGTTTTTGCTCCAGGCCAAGCCGGGGCTAGTTCTTATGGACATGTAGGAGTTGTAGATAGCGTAAATTCAGATGGTAGTTTTAACATGTCAGAATCCAACTACAATGGTAGCTTTAATAAAAGAACAGTTTCTAGTGTTTCTGCAGATGGATTTATTTCTTCACATTAATTTTATAAAACTAAGTAAATAATAGACCTCTTCGAAAAGTAGATGTATGAGAATTTCGTTTTCTTTTTCCCTGACGGGGACAGAAAATTCACTTTCGTTCATTTTCTTTTATCCATCACCTAGAAGCCGTGCCTCTAGTGTCAAAAAGCCTCGAAATAAAAACACGTATCTTTAAGTTTTTTCCTTGTATCAAGAAAAAATTGAAATGAATTCTCATTATACCCTAGTTTCCGAGGAGGTCTAATATAATCAAAGCAGGCAATATACGATGCCTGTTTTTTTGTCTGATGGACAGATAAATTTTCAAAAAAAATCTTTAAAGCTACCGTTTTTTTAATTGAAAGTTCGTCTAAAATGCTACAACCTTGCAGCTTAAGCAAAAGATTGTTTTCTATTTTGAAAGCAGATGGATTTATATCAGTTTAATTTGTAGTAAAATTAGCCATAAAGATTTTTTATAGTGGATATAGGGGTTTTTACATGGAAAGTGTTAGTTTTTCACTTGAAGAGATTAAAGATCAAACCAGTAAAGTTTTGCGAGATATTTTAGCGCAGGCTGATTTAAAATTAGAAAGTCTTTTTGTTGTTGGTTTAAGTACTTCTGAGGTGATGGGTGGAGTCATTGGAGAGAAATCATCTCTTGAAGTGGGTCGAGTAATTATTTCGACGATTTTTACTTTACTAAATGAGCGTAAAATTTGGCTTGCTGTTCAAGGATGTGAGCATTTAAATCGGGCGTTAGTACTTGAAGAAGAAGTAGTAAAACAAAGAGGTTTTGAGATTGTTGATGTATTGCCTAGCACTCATGCAGGTGGTAGTGGACAGATTGCTGCTTTTGAGTTAATGGATCAGCCGGTAGAAATTGAGAATATTGTTGCAGATGCAGGGGTTGATATAGGGGATACTTTTATTGGCATGCATATTAAACATGTGCAAGTACCACTTAGAACTAAACGAAAAAAAATCGGCTTAGCTCATGTAACAGCAGCAGTAAGTCGCCCCAAAAAAATTGGTGGAGCACGTGCAAGATATGGAAAGTGGCAAGGAATTTAGTGAAAGGTAAGTTAATTAATGATAGCAAAAGATATTGTATTAACAGCAGATCGTCCTACAGGAAAGCTTCATATTGGACATTTTATTGGATCATTAAGAAAACGTGTTTTAATGCAAGAAGAAGGTAAATATAAAATGTTTGTTATGCTTGCTGATCAACAAGCACTAACAGATCATGCAAAAGATCCTGATAAAATTCGTAAGAGCTTATATGAGGTGGCAGTTGATTATTTAGCAGTAGGGCTTAATCCTAAAATCACGACTATTTTCATCCAATCACAAATTCCAGAGCTAGCAGAATTTACAATGTATTATATGAATTTGGTCTCAATAGCGCGTTTGCATCGCAATCCAACGGTGAAAACAGAGATTAAGCAAAAAGGTTACACAGAAAGTGTGCCTGTTGGTTTTTTGGTTTATCCAATAAGTCAAGCAAGCGATATTACGGCATTTAAAGCAACAAAAGTACCAGTAGGAAATGATCAAAAGCCGATGATTGAACAGACTCGTGAAGTGGTTCGCACTTTTAATCATACATATCAGACAGATGTTTTAGTAGAGCCAGAAGGAATTTATCCAGATAATAAAGCAGCAGGGCGCTTACCAGGTTTAAATGGCAACGCCAAGATGAGCAAATCACTTAATAATGGGATTTTCTTAGCAGATGATGCAGACACTTTACAAAAGAAAGTAATGAGTATGTATACTGATTCCAATCATCTTGGTATGGAAGATCCTGGACAGATTGAAGGAAATATGGTTTTTAAATATTTAGATGTATTTGGAGGAAGGGAAGATCAAAAACAGATTGCTGAAATGAAAGAGCATTATCAGCGTGGTGGTTTAGGAGATGTTCAAGTAAAACGTTATTTACTAGAAGTATTAAATCGAGAGCTCAAGCCCATTTACAAAAGACGCAAAGCCTATGCTCAGGACTTAGGTGAAATTAAGCGTATTTTAAAAAAGGGAAGTGAGTATGCGCAAGCATTTGCAGCACAAACGTTAAGTGAGGTAAAAAAAGCTATGGGGATCAATTACTTTGGGTGAGTTTGCCTAAGATTACATTAAGGAGAAGATGATTATGAAAATGAAAGATACGCTAAATCTTGGCAAAACAGCATTTTCTATGCGTGCTAATTTACCTAGTCGTGAAGTCGCTTGGCAAAAAAATTGGGAAAAGAAGAAAATTTATGAGGCGCGCCAAAAAATTAATAAAGGGAAACCATTCTTTATTCTTCATGATGGACCTCCTTATGCAAATGGCAGCATTCATCTGGGGCATGCGTTAAATAAAATTTCAAAAGATATTATTGTCCGTGCTAAGTCAATGAGTGGATTTTACACACCTTTCATCCCAGGTTGGGATACGCATGGGTTACCGATTGAACAAGTACTTGCTAGTAAAGGTGTTAAACGCAAAGAAATACCGCTTTTAGATTATCTAGAAAAATGTAAAAAATATGCTTTATCGCAAGTTAATAAGCAGTGTGAAGATTTTAAGCGTTTAGGTGTAAGTGCAGATTGGAGTCATCCTTATATTACGCTTGATTCAGCGTATGAAGCTGCCCAAATTCGCGTTTTTGGTAAGATGGCGGAAAAAGGTTACATTTATAATGGTTTAAAACCAATCTATTGGTCCCCATCTTCTGAATCATCACTTGCTGAAGCAGAAATTGAATATAAAGATGTAAAATCTCCTTCGATTTATGTTGCTTTTAAAGTAGCTGATGGCAAAGGTTTATTAGATCAAGATACAGAATTTGTGATCTGGACAACAACACCTTGGACTTTGCCTACAAATTTAGGAATTTCGGTTAATCCTAACTTTACATATGCAGTGGTTAAAGTAAACAATCGCAAGTTTGTCGTATCTCAAGAAATGCTAGAAAATATCGTTGAAACAATTGGTTGGGATCAATATGAAATTATCCAAACTCTAAAGGGTTCTAAGATGGAATATATGTCAGCAAAGCATCCATTTTATAATCGAACTTCGCTTGTAATGGTTAGTGATCACGTAACCAATGAAGCAGGAACTGGTCTTGTTCATACCGCTCCTGGTTTTGGGGAAGATGATTATATAATCGGTAAAAAGTATGGCTTAGACATTCTCTCTCCTATTGATGATAAAGGTATTTTTACAGAAAAAGCACCAGGTTTTAAAGGAATGTTTTATGATAAAGCAAATTCGGTAATTACTAAAATGTTGGAAAAAAAAGGTGCTTTATTAAAACTTGGCTTCTTTACACACAGCTATCCGCATGATTGGCGCACAAAAAAGCCAATCATTTTTCGCGCAACAACGCAGTGGTTTGCTTCAATTGATAAATTTCGTCAAGCTATTTTAGATGAAGTTAAAAAAGTTAATTGGATTATCCCATGGGGGGAAACTCGTTTGTATAATATGGTACGTGATCGTGGTGATTGGGTGATTTCTCGTCAACGCGCATGGGGTGTGCCGTTACCGATTTTTTATGCTGAAGATGGTAAAGTGATTATGACACCAGAGACAATTGAACATGTGGCGAAATTAATTGGTGAGTTTGGATCCAAAATTTGGTATGAATACGATGCAAAAGATTTATTGCCAGAAGGCTTTACGCACCCATCTTCACCAAATGGAAAATTTACCAAAGAAAAGGATATTATGGATGTTTGGTTTGATTCTGGTTCTTCACATGAAAGCGTATTGAAAAAGCGTTCTGAGTTAAATTTTCCAGCGGATATGTACCTAGAAGGATCAGATCAATATCGTGGGTGGTTTAATTCATCGATTACAACTTCAGTTGCTATAAATGGCGTTGCTCCATATAAAGCAGTGTTATCGCAAGGCTTTGTCTTAGATGGTAAGGGGCGCAAGATGAGTAAGTCGCTAGGCAATATTATTGTGCCTGATCAAGTAGTTAAACAGTACGGGGCCGATATTTTGCGTTTGTGGGTTGCCTCAGTAGATACAGAAGCGGACGTTAAAGTATCGATGGATATCTTAGGACAAGTGGCTGAAGTGTATCGAAAAATTCGGAATACCATGCGTTTTTTATTGGCTAATACCAGTGATTTTCATCCTGCTACCGATGCTATTTCTTATGAAAATTTACGCTCTGTTGATAAATATATGATGGTGCGATTAAATCAAGTGATTTTATCAATTCGTAATAATGGGTACGAGAAATATAATTTTGTACATATCTATAAAACAATAATGAATTTTTTAACTAATGATTTGTCTGCGTTTTATTTAGATTTTGCAAAAGATGTCGTATATATTGAAGGTTTTGATCATCAAAATCGCAGGGCAATGCAAACAGTGTTTTATCAAAATTTGACTGCTTTAACAAAATTATTAACACCGATTTTGCCACATACAGCAGAAGAGATTTGGGCACAATTATCAGATGAAGAAGAGTCCTTTGTTCAGCTAGCTGAATTTCCTGAAAGTGTGACTTACGATGATGATGAAGAGTTATTGCAAGAGTGGGCAGCTTTTTTTGAATTTCGTGATAAAATATTAAAAGCTTTAGAAAAAGCGCGCAATGAAAAGAAAATTGGCAAATCGATGGAAGCAAAAGTGGTAATTTACCCAAATGAAGTAGTTCGCACATTACTATCTTCTTTAAATCACAATATTGCTCAATTATTAATCGTTTCAGGATTTGAGATTGCTAAAGAAAAAGCGCCAAAAGATGCGATGGTATTTGCTGATGTAGCAATCTTGGTAGAAAAAGCAGCTGGCGAAATTTGTATCCGTTGTCGCAAGCTTGATATGAGTGTTGGAAACAATAAAAATATCCATTTGCAAACAGTATGTGATCACTGTGCAAAAATTTTAGAAGAATATTTCCCTGAAGCTGTTAAGAAAGAATTTGAAAAGTAATTTTATAGCTAGCTGTTTATGATCTTTAGTGGTCTCCTAGTGTGATTTTTGTCAAATTTACCATGTAATGCTTTTATATAGATGAATTAAAAATTTTGTATTGTGTAATAAATGTACGAGAATCTAATAAAATTAAAATGTAAAAATATTTTCCATATTATTTACTTTGCAATAAAAGAATTAGATATTATAAAGGTAAATAAAGTACTTTATTGTCGTTGTGTAAGCTTACCAATGTTTTTTGAAGATCTAAAGAATAGATAATCGGATGAGAAATATTTTGGCATGTCATAATCTTACTGTTTATGGTGATAAAATATTTTTTTAAAAAGGAAGGTGTTTTTTTGAATAAAAAAATAAAGATTTTTAGCTGCACAATTGTAATGTGTGTATTGATGTTGGTTCCATGTAATAGTGCTACTGCAATTGTGATAGGGCCTAATGAAACAGTGCATGGTTGTGATACAATCAATCAATGCTTAACTGGCCAATGGCTTCAACAGGGTCATACCAGTTGGTGCTTGGCGGCATGTATGAATATTGTTTATCAAGATTGCTTAGTCCATAACGCTCATGCCATTAATCCAGGATTTAATCAAATATTTGCTCAAAATCCTACCCCGGCTTTTTTTGCTGAATTAGCTTTTATTTTAGCTCCCGGAGTGATTGATTCTAATTTGAATTTCGACGCACTTTCGCTTAATGCACAAAATTATCTTACAAGTTTTTTCAATTCAATGAGATTTCCAAATTTTTTACAGCAAATATTTAATATTTCTGAACATTTTAAAACTTTAAGTATAGAAAAGAGGAACAATATATGGAATGGAGGTATTCAACAGCCTACATTTGCTCAACAACTTGAACTTTTAGGTGGAAATCCACAGGAAGGTTTAACTGCTATGCCAGAAGAGATAAAAAATGCTATTAATATTAGCGGAATAAGTGTTAATCTTATTTTTAATAATATATTAGCACAAGATTCTACTGACTATGTTAAAGTTGTTGATATCCCTGTTGGACAAAATCCTTGGAGAATAATATTTGATGATATTTTGAATAATAATCGGATAGTGATTATAAATATGATATATACTAATGGAGCTCATCATAGTTTGGTTGTCTATGGTGTGTACCAAGAGACTGCAGATGATGGTAATGTTGTTAATGATCGGAAGATCATGCTTTATGATCCTAGTAATGGTCGTAATGATATTTTGGTAGATGTTGATTCTAGAGATACTGTTTCCTTGGTTGGAATAAATGCAAGAATTGATAGTTTTATTGGCTTTAATTATTAATTTAGAAAAAGGAGAATGATTATATATGAAAAAAAGGATAATATTTTTTGTGACATTTGCTGTACTAAATTGTTTTTTATGTACTTCAGTCCATGGATTGAAGCCAAGATTAGAGCAATCTCTGTTTTTACCTGAAGGTCACTGGCTATTAACTAAAATTACAGAATCTTTTCAGGGAAAAGAATATAAAAAGCTTTTATCAACAGTTGTGAGTACCACAGATTGCGAACATGTTATTGTTTGTAAATATGGCTCAAATAAATTATCTACAGATATTCGTGGAAATACTTTGATTCAAATACCTTTAAAACCAAAAAACGAAGGAGCAACATACAAAGATTGTGAAAATAAAAATGGTGGGGATGTTGCCTTATCTGTAAGCTTCAAAAAAGCACAAGGAGCAACACTAGAGGAAGAAAACTTTGTTACCTTAGGTCTTGGGTCTGCTTCTTATAGCATTGTTGGGCAACAAAAGGAAATTGACGAAAAATTAGATAGCTCAATACAAGGAGGAGAATACGCTTGGATTAATGAAGGAGGCGTAACTAGAACATTGATAGCGCCTATTGGTGGTGGGTATCCTTTAGGTTACTTAATTGAAAAAGAAGATGGTAGTAAAAAAGTGTTTTGGGCTACGGTACATTATTGCAGTTTTGGAATAAAACAATACGAATTCAAAGAATGGTCAGTTATCAAAAAATGCTTTGATATAAATAACGCTCAAAGTTCAATGTTCGGCACGGGATGGTCTTAAAAATAGATATATGATTTATTAAAGAAGCTCTCAATTAGTTAGTTGAGAGCTTTTTGTTGTATCTGGTATGCTTATCTTAAAAAGTATTAATTGGCTGGGAGTGTATAGATGATGAAGGAGCAATTAATAATGAAGATGTAAATGATAATTTTATAGCTGTTAACTCGATTAATTTAGATGTTCCCATCATAGTCATGATGAAGAGGAAGCGGGATCAGGTGTATCGATCGTCGCATCATTTAATTTAAAATTAAAATCAAATAATTTTATTAATATCAATAATATTAGCAAAATATTAAACTCAACAGAACAGCCGATGTTATCGAATTTAGATTTATGAATATTATTGGTTATTTAGACAACTATAATAGTGAGTTTGATCGTATGAATGTGAAAAAGGCAGAAAAAGCGGTAGAAATGAATTTTGCAAAAGCAAAGATAATTCCTATCAGCATGGGCTTATACGCAGGAGGCTATGCTTTAATTCCAGATGGTTTCGTATCGTTAAATGATGCATGGTTTTGGTGTAGCCATGAATTTAATATTTACGAAGAAAATAAATTTCATAAATTAGCTAAAACTTTAAAATCCCATTGTTTGATTGCTAAAGAAATAAGAGAAAGTCGAACAAGGTAAGTAAGTATAACTTATTTAAGTCCTCAACTAATTTCAGTTGAAGTTTTTTTTAATGTGTGCCTAACATGATGAAAGTAAACTAATCTTTTTTTACAGGATGCATATGTAATATTACACTCTTTATAACCAATGGATTTGACAGAAAAATTGTTGATAATTTTAACAAATTTTCTTCTATGTTATAATTACTAGCAAAATATGGAGGAAAAAATGGTTATACGCAATTATCCAAGCATCAGTAATACACAAGATAAAAAATATGATTTTGAAAAATTTTCTAAAAATAAACGTAGTCTTATCGAATTTGGAAAGCGCGGGATGAATTTTGAATTAGCTATTAATCAAAGTAATGCATACTATTTAACACATGGTTTTTGTGTTGTTCATAAAAAACCAACACCGATTCAAATTGTCAAAGTCGACTATCCTAAACGTAGCAAAGCAAAGATTAGTGAAGCTTATTTTAAACAAGCATCTACTACTGATTATAACGGCGTTTATAAAGGAAGATATCTTGATTTTGAAGCAAAAGAAACCAGTCAAAAAACATCATTTCCTTTTAGCAATTTTCATCAACATCAACTTAAACATATGGAAACGGTTCTTGAGCAAAAAGGCCTTGCTTTTGTTTTATTATTTTTTTCAAGTCTTAAACGCGTATTTTATTATCCTGCTGAAAAATTAATTGAACAATATCGAACATCTAAGCGCAAATCACTTAAGCTTTCGAATATTGAGCAAGAAGGAATAGAGCTTATGATAAAAATTGCCCCACAAATTCCTTATCTTGAAGCAGTTGACACTATTTTAAAGGGAGGAGATTCCTATTAAAGAAAAGCGTTCAAAAAAATACGTATCAGCAAAAAAGAAACGAAAAAAGAAATCGCTTTTTTTGAAAATTTTCCTTACTTTATTTATTTTAGGAATGGGTAGCGTTATTTTTGGTGCTGCTTTATTTTTTTACTATCTTAAAGATACGCCAAAACTACTGCCAGAAACATTAGAGGCTACTGCTAGTTCAAAATTTTTTGATAAAGATGGCAATTTAATTGCTGATTTGGGAAAAGAGCATCGTGAACTACTTAAGGTAAAGGAGATGTCTAGGCAGTTAGCAGATGCTATTATTTCTATTGAAGATCAACGTTTTTATAAGCATTATGGATTTGATCTTATTCGCATTATTGGATCAATTTTGCATAATTTAACACACTCTTCTACGCAAGGAGGAAGTACTTTAACACAACAGTTGATTAAACTTTCCTATTTTAGCACGAAAGCAAGTGATCAAACTTTAAGAAGAAAAGCGCAAGAAGTTTGGCTTGCTATTCAATTAGAGCGTCGTAGTTCAAAATCTGAAATTCTTACATATTATGCAAATAAAGTATATATGGGTAATGGCATTTACGGGATGAAAACAGCTGCAAAATCTTATTATAAAAAAGAAATTAAAGATTTAACCCTTGCCCAAGCTGCACTGTTAGCGGGAATTGTGCGAGCTCCTAGTGAGTATAATCCTTATAATAATCAAGAGATTGCCAAAAAACGCCGTAATCTTGTTCTTTTAACGATGCTAGAAGCAAAGAAAATCACTAAAAATGAATATGAAGAAGCCAAAAATACCAATATTGATGATGACATACAAGTGCCAAGAGAAGATCGACAAAATTTTAAACAATATGATCCTTACTTAGTAGAAGTTATTAAGGAAGTTAAAGAAAAAACGGGGAAAAATGTTTGGACAGATGGTTTAAATGTTTATACCAATGTTGATAGCAAAGCTCAAGAAAGACTTTATAATATTATAAATACTGATACTTATGTTCATTTTCCTGATGAAAAAATGCAAATTGCAGCAACTTTAATCGAAGTTCAAACAGGGAAAGTGCGTGCTCAAATTGGTGGACGAAAGATCCCTGAAAATATCTCGCTTGGATCAAATAGGGCTACTCAAAATGATCGAGATTGGGGATCAACCATGAAACCAATGGTTGATTACGCTCCAGCTATTGAATATTTATATTATTCAACCGCTCAAACCTTTAATGATAGTAAGCATTACTATCCTGGAACACAAGATCAAATTTTGGATTGGGATTTAGGATATATGGGAGTAATGAGTATGCGGCGTGCACTTATTCTTTCCCGAAATGTTCCTGCAGTTCGTGCTTTAGAAGTTGTAGGTTTAGAAAAAGCAAAGGAATTTTTGAGTAAAGTTGGTATTATTTATCCTGAGCTTTTTTACTCTAACGCTATCTCATCTAGTACGCATACTAAGGATAATAAAAGTGGCGTTTCTTCTTTAAAAATTGCCGCTGCTTATGCTGCTTTTGCAAATAATGGAGTTTTTAACCAACCTATTTATGTTGAAAAAATTATTTATAGCGATGGGATTGAAGAAATATATAAACCAAAAGCAACGCGTGCTATGCAGGAGGCTACTGCTTATATGATTACCGATATGCTAAAAGACGTGCTTAGCGAAGGAACTGGGAAAGGTGCTAAAACACCTGGACTTTATGAAGCAGGAAAAACAGGAACTTCAAGTTATTCAGAAGAAGATATAAAAAAAAGTGCTGAATTAACAGCTTATGCAAGCCAAAATATCATCATGGGGCCTGATGAAAGTTTTGTTGGCTACACTCCTTGTTATTCTCTATCAGTTTTAAGCGGTTACATTAATCGTTTAACTCCTGTTGTGCAAGAGGATTTTCATGTTGTTACAGATATTTACAGGCAGTTAATGAGCTATGTAATGGCGCAAGCAAAAAACAAAGATTGGGAAAAACCTAAAGAAGTCATTAGATATGGATCAGAATTATATTTAAAAAATTCTTCTGAATATGTTGGTGGAAAATCTACTTCAAAATATAATTACACTGCGCCTAAATCAACAGTAAGTTCCACATCAGAAAGTACTATATATGCATCTTCAACAGAAGAAAACAATACAGAAAATACTTTTTCAAGTGAAGAATGATTTTGGGACACCAAATGTATGCAATTATTCTAATAGACCTCAATTTTTATAATTTATTAATTTACCAAAATAATTATAAATTTTTTAAAATTTAAAAGCAAATTTTAACTAGATATTTACCCAATAGCAAGGATGAAAAGTTGCCATATTAGCACATGTTATTTTAGCTTGATAAGCATATAACAAAAGCGCAGAAACAAGAGAATCCGTCAGAAAAAATTATATAGGATTGCATTTTTTTATGGATAGCCCAAATCTGAATCCAATTGAACAATTATTGAAGGAAAGCTCACACTCTGTTTCGTTTTCCTTTATCTGTTACCTAAATAAAAGCTTATGCTTAGCCTAAAAATGCAGAAAAATTTCTCAAAAAAGCTTGGCAAGTTTACCAAATTATTTTGGGATTGTTTGATTACAATTTGGTAAACGCAATTTATCATTGAGAAATTGTTAATAGACTCTAAAATATTTTAATTTACTACAATATTGACCAATTTATTTGGAACAGTGATCACTTTTTGTATTTTTTTCCCATTAATTAATTTTATGATGTTTTTATTAGTTAGAGCGATTTTTTCTAATTTTTCTTGTGCTAAATTATTTACTACTTTTACTTTAATGCGAACTTTGCCATTAATTTGAAAAACGACTTCTATTTCTTCTTTAACTAATGCTGTTTTTTCATATTCTGGCCATGGAATATAAGAAATACCACCTTGCTTTTCTAAAATTTCCCATAATTCTTCTGCAATATGAGGGGTAATCGGTGCTAGTAGTTGAAGAAAACCTGCTATGTAATTGTAATATAATTTTTTAGAATTTTTAACTTTATTTACGAAAATCATAAGCTGTGAAATGGCAGTGTTAAAATGTAACTTTTCAAAGTCTTCAGTTACTTTTTTAACCGTTTCGTTATATATTTTATCAAGTTTGCTATCGTTTTCTTTAACAATGTTCTTTCGCATTTTTCCATTTTCATCGACAATTAAACGCCAAATACGATCTAAAAACTTACGACTGCCTTCTAAACCGTTATCACTCCAAGCGATTGAAGCATCAAGTGGTCCCATAAACATTTCATATAAACGCAAAGTGTCAGCGCCAAATTTTTCAATAATATCATCAGGATTTACAACGTTTTTTAATGATTTGCTCATTTTAGCAAGAGCTTGTTCCAAATTTTCTCCTGTTTCAATGTTAAAGAATGAACCGTTATTCTTTTTAACTTTATTTGTAGCAACTAATACTCCACGTTTGTTGCGATAGCTTACACCAAGGATCATCCCTTGGTTAAATAGCTTTTGAAATGGTTCTTTAGTTTTTACGATACCAAGATCATAGAGAAATTTATGCCAAAAACGTGCATATAATAGATGCAAAACTGCATGCTCTGCCCCACCAATATAGATATCAACAGGTAACCAATGTTTTAATTTTTCAAAATCGGCCAAGGATTTTTGATTTTTTGGATCAATATAACGTAGATAATACCAAGAAGATCCAGCCCATTGTGGCATTGTATTTGTCTCTTTGCGTCCCTTCTTATTTGTTTTTGGATCAATCACTTTAACCCACTCAGCAATACTAGCTAGCGGCGATTCCCCTGTTTTTGTTGGGTGAATATTATTGGTTTTGGGCAAACGCAGTGGCAATTCTTCTTCTGGGACAGTCGTTGTAGTTTTATCCTCCCAGTGAATGATTGGAATTGGCTCTCCCCAGTAGCGCTGACGAGAAAAGAGCCAATCACGCAAGCGATAAATTACTTTCTTTTCTCCAAACTTTCTTTCTTCAAGCCAAGCACTTATTTTTTTAATGGCTTCTTTTCTTCTTAAGCCATTTAGAAAATCAGAGTTGATATGAATACCATCTTCAGTATATGCTTCTTTGTTGATATTCCCGCCTTTTAGTACGGGAATAATCTCTAAATCGAATTGTTTAGCAAACTTAAAATCACGCGTATCATGAGCAGGAACAGCCATGATCGCTCCTGTTCCATAACTTGCTAAAACATAATCAGCAAGCCAAATGGGTATTTCTTTGCCGTTAACAGGATTGATTGCATAAGTTCCGGTAAAGATGCCAGTTTTTTCTTTAACTAAATCAGTGCGCGCTAGATCAGATTTTTTAATAGTTTCTGCAATATAAGCCTTTACAGCTTTTTTTTGTTCATTACTTACAATTTGTTGAACTAAATCAAGCTCTGGTGCTAGAACAGCATAAGTTACACCAAACAAAGTATCAGGGCGCGTGGTAAAAACCGTAAACTTTTTGTTATGTCCTTTTATTTTAAAATTAACATTGGCTCCCACTGATTTACCAATCCAGTTGCGCTGCATCTCTTTAATCGACTCTGGCCAATCAACAAGCTCTAAATCTTTAAGTAATCGCTCAGCATAAGCAGTAATCTTTAACATCCACTGACGCATGGGTTTGCGCACCACTATATGTCCGCCGCGCTCACTGGTACCATCAGCCATTACTTCTTCATTAGCAATCACGGTTCCAAGTTCTGGTACCCAGTTTACCGGAATTTCAGCTTCGTAAGCTAAGCCTTTTTCGTAAAGTTTAGTAAAAATCCATTGTGTCCATTTGTAATAAGCAGGATCAGTGGTATTTACTTCGCGATCCCAGTCGTAAGAAAAACCAAGGGCGTTAATTTGTTTGCGAAATGTTTTGATGTTTTCATTGGTAAATTTTGCCGGATCATTTCCAGTATCAATGGCATATTGCTCAGCGGGTAGACCAAATGCATCCCAACCCATTGGGTGAAGAACATCATAGCCTTGTGCGCGTTTCATGCGTGATAAAATATCTGTGGCAGTATAACCTTTTGGATGCCCCACGTGAAGGCCTGCTCCAGATGGGTAAGGAAACATGTCTAAAGCATAAAATTTTTTCTGATCTTTATTTTCTTTTGTGGCAAATGTTTTGTTTTTTGCCCAATATTTTTGCCATTTTTTTTCAATTTCTTTATGATTGTAATTCATAATTTAAGCTCCTTTAAAATCTTTATGATTGCTTTTCATCTTAGCGAATTTTCTTGCTCTCTTCAACTTTATTAGTTTAGTGTTCAAAACTTTTTAATTATTGAATATGGTGATATACTTCAAGAAGTATGACAAGATAATAATTATATAAAATAGCAATAAAACTTTTACTATGTTGGAGGTAGGTTGTTATGGAAGAAGCAGTTTCAAATTATGAGGTAGAATTAGAAGAATTAAGTAAGGTTATGGGAGGGTTGGAAAAATCACTAATTTCAACGAAAGAAGAACTAAAAGAAGAAATAGAAAAGAATGCAAATTTAACCAAAGATCTTCATAAATTAAAACAAAAATGTAAAGATAAATTATCTCTAACCAAAAATACCAAACAAGTAGAAGACCAGTTAAAATTTACACTAAAAAAATTAGAATCTACACAAGAACAAGCTTTTTTATTAAAAAAAGAGTTAGCTAAAGTACAAGATAAGTTAAGTAAACAATTATCTCAAAATCATAGAATAAGTGTTGAAAATGAAACTTTAAAACAAGATATAGATAATCTCACAGCTAAACTTTATGAAAAAACACAAACATCTGCCTCAGTGAAAAAAGTTGAAATATCGCAAGCAGATATGCCTTTTTCAACAAATGTTGTTTCTGATTATGAAAAGCGTATGCAAAACTTACAAAATGAACTATCTTTTCGTGATACTTCTTTGTTTCAACAAAGAGAAGAAAATAAAAAATTAAAAGAGAAACTATCATCTGTAAAACAGCAAATGTTTTCTAAAGAAGAGATGGCTGAGATGTTTGTTCAAGCTAAAAAATTAGCTAGAGAAAAAATTTTAAAAGAACAAGCACAAGCTAAATCATATGAAGAAGAAAAACATTTAAACGCTTTAAATGAAGAAAAAGATAAATTATACGCTGAACTTTTGAAAATGGCACAGATGAATCAAAAATTTATTTCCTGTTTATCTGAATTAAAAAATAAAGAGCGTCATTTTGCAAGAAAGAAAGGTATCGAGGAAAATGAATAAACAGCTTAATTTAACGGTATTAATAAGTTTATTCTTTTTTTCTTTGATTTTTATAAATGAAAAAGAAATTTTAGCTGATTCTTCTACTTCTGTAAGCTCAGCAAATACTTTAAAAGCAAATCCAGCTGAACTGTTAGGTGTGAGAGTAGATTTTGTTTATGATAAGCAAGATGATGTAAAAAATACTTTAAAGGCTGTTGTTTATCTGATTCAAGAAGACAAAGAAGTATTTACGCCTGTTTATAAAGCAGATAATTTGCGATGTAAAGTAATTGTAAAAGGAAATTTTTATGTTGGGGATAAATTGGTCCACACCCAGAATTATTCGACAAACAAAGCAGGAGAGCTTACTGTTTATTTGGACGAAATTTCTGCGTTGTCTAATTATAAAAAAGGAGAGATGCAAGTTGAGCTAGATCCAGTTACAGTTGGTGGAGTTGATTTGGATCAAAAAAAATATCACGATAAAGTCTATCGTGAATTTACTTTTCCCATACCAAAACGTACTAAAAAAAGTTCTGTTGATGAAAAAAAGCAAGAAAATAATAAAGGAAGAGCAATGATGGATATTTTAGTTGAAGCACTTATTATAGGAAGTACTGCATTAATTTTAGGGTATTTAATTGGTAGGTTACATGCTAAATGTAAATTCAAAAAAAAGGCTTTGCAGCAAGAAAAAGATCAAAAATTTAAAAACGTTCCAAAAGTAAAATCAACTCCGATTTCTCAAGCAACAACGAAAGAGCCAAATATTTCTCCTGTTAAAGAAAAGCAAAAAAAAGTTGCTGCAGTTATTACTTCTAAGAAAGATTCTGAGCAGATTTCAGAGCGTGTAGCAAAAGATGAAGCTTTATTAGCTGTAGAGAATAATACAGATCAAACGTCAAATCCTTTAGATCAATTAAAAGCCTTGCGTAAACATGCACAGAAGTTATTAGATGAAGTTTAAATGTGAAAAAATACTCGAATCTCGTATATTAATATGCGAGATTTTTACCAAACAGTACCATCAAGCTGCCATCCTGCAACTAGTGCTCCTTGAACTTCCTCATCACTTTCTGTGTAAAAATGCTCCCCTGTTCCCGGATTATAAATACGCTTCATATTATGATTGATCTCAACAAAGCCATTACTTCCTTCAAGAATCCAGCCTAGACTAACTAATTGATCCCTTTCATACTCATTGATAGTTAGAAGGTGATTGCCAAATGGATCATTTGGATTATACAAGCGAAAGACTTCAAATCTTCCTTCTTTGTAAGATTGAAAACATTCAAAAGCTGGTTGTTCATAGGTCCAACCAAGATCAAGTAAGCACTGCACTTCGCCAAGATTTGTAGTATAGTGATGAACTTTTCCATTATAGACTCTGTGAACTTGTGCCAAATCATCCTGTTGAATTGAAATTATTGGGATCAAAAATGCCCTTTTAGGAGTTGGTCTTATAACCACTGGCTGAGGAGTAAAGGTAGGTTTAGTTTGCGGTTTTGATTCTATTACTATAAGAGGTTTAGAAGTATTGTAACCCATAGAGTTATAATAAGCATCCCAGTCAAATTTTTTTGTACAATCTTGCCTTAATATATGATCAATAGGTTGTGATTGATCTCTTGTATAAAGAGTACCGTCTGGCTGAAAATGACACTCGCATCCTGGTAAATAAATGCTCTGACCTTCATCATCCTCATTATTTTTACTTGCTTGATCATGATTAAATAAAAGATAACGTTTGCTAAACTGATAATCTAAATCCTGAGTTATTTTTTCTTCTTGATGCGGATATTGTAGACATAATATTTTATGGATCTTTGTATAATTGCTCGTGTAATTACAAAAATCAACGTAATACCATTGACCATCGATTCTTACTAGATTATAAGCATGACCTGGGCTATAAGCATGACCTGGATAAACTATTGTCTTAGATGTCAAACCTTTTTTTTGAGCACGTGATTGAAACCGCATGGCAAAAGCAACACAATTTCCGCGCCTTTGATCTTTAAGTATTTGAGGGTTGTGTTGGTATTTTTCATAAACGTAACCTGAATCTCTGAAAAAATTTTTAATTTCAATAAATCTATCGAACTCAGTTAGTGGGGCAGCATTTACTGTGTGAGGTTGAAAGATTACAAAATTTATAATTAATATGAATGAAATAGTGCTCAATTTAAAAATATTTTTAAACTTTTTCAAAATTTTTCTCCCAACTTTTTAAACTTTAATAAATTGTCTCTTTTAAAGAATTTTATCATTTTTTTTAAAAAGATAAAACTTGATATATAGAATTTTACTTATGATTTTTATTTTTATCTCCCATAAATAGTGTCAACAGTACTTTTATCAAGTTTTTTTATGACTTGTACTAGTAATTCTTGTGCAGCTTCAAAATCAGCAATGTTAAAAAGTGTTTGGTGTGAGTGGATATAGCGTGCTACCACTCCAATAACTGAAGATGGGATCCCATTATTTTTGAAATGAGCGACACTTGCATCAGTACTGCCTTTTGAAACGTAGTATTGATAAGGTATATTGTGAGTTTGAGCCATATCTAATAAAAATTCGTGCATATTTTTTAACATAATAAAACCAGGATCATAGATACGAATCAGTGTTCCTTTGCCTATATGTCCAAACTCATCTTTTTTCTCGCTGATATCATTAGCAGCTGAACAATCAACAGCAAAGAAAATATCTGGTTTAAATAATGTTGTTGAAACTTGTGCTCCGCGTAAACCCACTTCTTCTTGAATGTTAGCACCAGCAATTAGTGTGTTGTTAAGCTTGGTCTCTTTTAATGTTTCAAGTGCTTCTAACACCATAGTGCAGCCGTAGCGATTATCCCAAGCTTTGGCGATAATATTTTTTTTATTTGCCGTATAAATGGTTTTAGTTTCTGGAACAATGGCGTCTCCTGGTTGAATACCAAAACTTTCTGCTTCTTCTTTTGATTCAAAGCCGCCATCAAATAAAATATCTTCCACTTTGATGTTTTGTTTATCATCAACTTCGCTTAGCAGGTGAGGTGAGATAGAACCAGATATAACAGGAATAGGATCCCCTTTTCTGGTAGTAAGAGTGAAACGTTGTGCTTGTACAACCATCGGATTCCATCCTCCAAGAGGTTGTACTCTAAATAAGCCATTTTTTTTAATACTAATTAACATAAAGCCAATTTCATCCATGTGGGAAGCAACCATAACACGTGGAGCTTCTTTATCCTTGTTGTGACGAATGCCAAAGATGCCACCTAAACCGTCTGTTATAACTTCATCAACAAGAGGGGTAATATGTTTACGTAGATAGTTGTAAACATTTTGTTCATTTCCTGAAGTTGCTTTTAACTGCGTTAATTCTTGAATACGTTTAAATAGTCTTTCATTCATATACTCAAATCCTTTCATACATCAAATCAAACAACTATATTTTAGCTTAGATTAATGCTAGATTCTATTTTAGAAAACGCTTGATATGATAAAATAGATTTAAGATAAAAAATAGAATGAGGATAATATGAGTAAGAAGAAATTTTCATCATTAGTTAAAGTAGGGATTGGCGCGTCTTTAGTGTTGGGTGCAACTTTAGGAGTAGTAACTACTTTGATATATAAAGATAAAAAGCATTTATCAACCAAAGAAATATTAGAGATGATTAAAAGATCTTTTTTAAAAGAAGGAGCAATTGAAGTGGCTTATATTGAAGAAAAACCAGAAAAATTTACTCGTTTTGCGGTTAAATATAAAGTTTATCGTGGTGGAATTATTCGCAAAGAGGATGAAAGTTACATCGTTTATGAATTTTTAGCAGATATTTATACAGGAGTAATTGTTTCTATTGATCGTAAAGAAGTTGACAATGTAGAAGAAAGGAGCAAGTGCGTGATTAAACCAAAAGATTATGAAGAATTAGAAAAATATGTCAAAGTAGGGAAAAACATTTTCTTTTTTACGGCTGATTGGTGTGGAGATTGTCGCTTTATTAAACCAAAAATATCTGAAATTGAAAGTAAACACACTGAATACATCTTTATTGAAGTTAATCGTGATCAATTTTTAGATTTAGCTATTAAATGGGAAATTTTGGGCATTCCTAGTTTTGTAGTGATCGAAAATGGCAAAGAGATTGGGCGCTATGTGGATAAATTTCACAAAACAAAAGAGCAAATTGATTCATTTATTGAGAACTTATAGGAAATGATTTGATTATGATTGGGCAATCTTGTTTAAATGCAATAGAGCGTTTTATGATAGGTTCAGTAAGCCAATATGTTATTAGCCATGCTTCATGTGATGTATTGATTGTCCATCATGAAAAGAAAGAGTGATATTATTGCTTAACTTAAAAAGTTTTGACCAAATTTATATTGGGAGAAAAGTATGAATGCATTAGAGAGAGTTATTCAAGATGATTATGTTATTACCATGAAAGATATTATTTATGAAGGGCATAAAACTTTACGTTTAGTTGCCAAAGAGGTTAAAAAGCCTATTACATCAGAATTATTAAAATTTGGTGAAATAATGATGACTTTTCTAAAAAATTCACAAGATCAAAAAATGGCTGAAAAGCTTAAATTGCGTGGTGGTGTAGGTTTAGCGGCACCACAGCTTAATATTTCTAAGCGTGTGCTTGCTATTTTAATTTCTGATGAAGAAAAAAATATACATTTTGAAGAAGTAATGTACAATCCAAAGATTATTGTCCATTCAGTTCAAGAAATTTGTTTAAAAGATGGCGAAGGATGTTTATCTGTTAAGCGTGAAATTTTAGGATTTGTGCCTCGCTATAAACGAGTAACAGTTAAGTATATAAATTGTAATAATGAAGAGCAGATAATCAGATTAAAGGATCATAAAGCAATTGTTCTGCAACATGAGCTAGATCATTTAAATGGTGTTTTATTTTTTGATCACATTAATAAAAAAGATCCATGGTCAATTAGAAAAAATCTAGAAATTCTTGAGTAAATGAAAGGATTAGTATTTTAATGAAACAATACAAGGGATATTTGGTTGATCTTGATGGTACGATTTATAAGGGGAATGAAATTATTTTAGCGGGACAGCGTTTTATAGAAGAGTTGCAGCGGCAAAATTTGCCGTTTTTATTTGTGACAAACAATACAACTAAATCGCCAAAAATAGTGCAGCAGCGTTTGCAAAAGGAATTTGCTATTAACGTAGAGGAAAAGATAATTTATACAGCAAGTAGAGCTACTGTTGATTATATGAATAAGTTAAATCGCGGTAAGAAAGTGTATATAATTGGTGAGAGCGGCTTAAAGAATGAAATATTATCTGAAGGTTATCTGTGGGAAAAGATGTATCCAGATTATGTAGTGGTCGGTTTAGATATGAATTTAACTTATGAAAAAGCGATGATTGCAATGCTAGCAATTCAAAATGGGGCAACATTTATTGGAACTAATCCTGATTTAAATTTGCCAACGGAAAAAGGACTGTTACCTGGGGCAGGTTCAGTGGTTCGTTTTGTTGAGGCAGCAACACAGGTAAAACCAATTTATATCGGTAAACCCAAAGCGATTATGATGAATAAAGCAGTTGAGTTGCTTAATTGTAAGCGTGAAGATGTATTGATGGTTGGTGATAATTATTTAACAGATATTCAGGCGGGTTTAGAAAATAATATTGATACATTATTAGTAACGAGCGGATTTACTAAGCCTGAAGAAGTAAAGGCGCTACCTGTGGCGCCAACTTATATTTTGGCAAGTTTAGATGAGTGGGCATTTTAAAAATTTAGGAAATTTCTATAAATTAAGTTAATCGACTATAAAGATGAATAATTTTTCGCAATATTTAATTTTGTAAGATAAAAAATAATAAGAAGAAGAAATAGAATATATAGGGAATAGAAAGCTCCAATATAGCTAGGGATTGCCCCATTAATCCATCCTGGTAATTTTGAAAAAAACATACTGGTAATACCTTTCTCTAAGAAAAGACTTAGTAAAGAACAAAAAAACAATAAAAGAAAGTGCTCTTTAAATAATTCATAAACGATTTTGGCAGGTGCAATACCTAAAGATTGTTTAATGCTAATCGTTGATGCTTTTAATTTTGCATATCTTTGAAAGTGAATAAAAAGGTAAAAGCTTTCAATAATAAGTATGCTGGAAAATAAAATGATCGAAAAAAAAGATAATATTTTATAAAACATTAGTAGATTTTGTTCAGATTTTGCGCCATTTGCTTGAAAAATTTCAAAAATCGTTGTTTCCATAATTTTTTTATTTTGTCTTTTTTCTAAATGCAAAACTGCAAAAGTAAATTTACAAAGAATTGAAAATAGTGCAGAAAAAAAAGAAGAAAAAAAAATAAATCCTTGAAAGATTGTTTTTTCTTTTTTAACAAGGCGAAAAAAAATTTTACATTCATACCAAAAACGATTGTTTAAGTAGTTAGTCATTGTTGATTTCTCCCAAATTTATTGCTTTTTTTGGAATTTTTTTAATTAATTCTATATCATGTGTAACAAATAAAACGCAAACACGATTTTTTTTACTTATGGAGCATAAAAATTTTGCTATTTCATAAGAGTTTTGAGGATCCAAATTACCAGTAGGCTCATCTGCTAGAATAATGCGTGCTCCTTTAATAACAGCACGCGCAATAGCTGCTCGTTGTTTTTCTCCGCCAGAAATTTCAAATGGAAAATGATTTAGTTGATCAGTAATTTTAAGCTGCGTTGCAATATTCAATATTTTTGCTTTTATAAATGATAAATTTTCTCCCTTTGCTAAGAGTGGATAAGCTATATTTTCAAAAACTGTCCAATCATCTATTAAACGAAAATCTTGATGGATATAGCCGATTTTCCTTCGATGTTTTACTAATGAAGGCAGAAAGTTAACATTTAAAGGGATTTCGTCAATTGCAATCTGACCTTTGTGTGTTTTTATTTCTCCGTTGATGACTTTTAGTAAAGTGGATTTCCCCCCACCGTTTTGACCGGTTATATAAATAAATTCTCCATCTAAAAGCTGTAAAGAGAAATTTATGAGAATTTTTTTCCTTCCTAACGTAACATCAATAGCTTTAATAGTTAGCAAATTTTACTCCTTAGAATCTGTCAACAGACTCTTAAAGTTAATTTTAAAAAGTTAGACCTTAATTTAGAATAAAGATCTAACTTTTTGATCATTTTTATTCTCAAAATCGAATTAAAGCAACATGAATTGGATTCATTTGATTAAGTTGTCTATGCTGAAGGTATTCTGCTTTTGAAGCACCGCCGGCTTTACAAAACATACAATGCCAATGAAACCCACCTGAAATATTGCGACTTTCTGATGCAGATACTTTTTTCATAAGCTATTTTCTCCTTTTTTTAAAAAAAATAGCATACAATACATCAAATTTCAATTTTTATAATACCATTAGCTATCACTTTGTAGCTTTTTGTGATTTCAACGACTGAATTTCTTCAATCAAAAGGCCTGTGTATTTACTATGCGTCAACTTTTAGGTCATTTCTATATCTTTCAATGATACCCGTTTACGAATTGTTATCCTTTTCTTTGGCCTGTGCAAGAGCTTCTGTATAATAATTTTGATATTGAAGAATTATTTTTTTGTCTTTTGTTGAGCGGAAATTCTCGATTGCTGCAATCATCAAATCTGTCCCCTTTTCTTCATTTCCAGATATTAAATGGTAAAAGCCTTGCATAAATTTTAAAACATACATTTCACCTATGACATCTAACGTCAATCTTGTCTTTGTTTTTATTTCTATTAAAGATTGAGCTTTTTTTAAAAAAACATCTGCATCTTCTAGGTGGTTATGTTTGATACAGGAGTAAGATGTGTTGAGTAATGTCCTGGTGATAGCTGTTGACATTTTTTCATCGTTGCAAAGATTTTTTTTACTATTAATTAATTCTTTTACGATCATGCTTGATAATTCAACATTTAAAATATCAGAAACATTGGAAAATAGTTTTAATCCGTTATAGCCCCATTTATCAACACCTATTAAATAATCGGAAGCGTTTTTCAAATCTTGTTTAGGGATAGTAAAATTTTGATCTAACTCATAAATTATCGTTGCTACTATTAAAATGTGCAGATTATTTTCCGGTTTTGTTTTTGATAAAAGTTGTAACTCTGCTAATGTTTTTTTTAACATAAGTATATTTTTTTCACAATAAAAATTATTTACTGTTTGAAGAAACATCTCAGTGTTATCAGGTTGATAATTTCTGATAATTGTATCAAACTCCGCTAAGGAAACATCAATGTTTTCCAATAGATTGAAAAAGATAAAGGTATTTACACAATTTTTTCCCGTTTCAAAATTATATAAGGTTTTTTTAGAGCAGATACCTTTAAAAGCGACGCTTGCTTTAATACCTTTTGATAGCCTAAGTTCCTTAAAAACCAAACCAAAAATTTTATCATCTGTAAACATAAATTATCACCTTCTGTATTTATAATGATTATAAAAATTGAAATATTTTATTTTTTATGATTATCATTTTACAATGAAAAAAAAATGATTAAGAATTAGGGGAAAAATTTTACCAATTTATAATAAAATAAAACTTGTTAGAATGCAAGTAGGTTAATAATGAGCAAATTTGTATTTATTTCTTAATTTTTAATTCAAAAAAAAGGGGGGAATTGTAATGAAAAAATTTATCACTAAGTATTACAAATTCATTACTTTATTGGTGTTTATAATGATGCTCTTATCGCCACCTATATTAAGTAAATGATTAAGAATTAGAGGAAAAGTTTTACCAATTTACAATAAAAATAAAACTTATTAAAATAAATTTCCTCTCTTTTCGAATCTATTCTCCGGTTAAATAACATCGAGGATTTCTTTTATGTTTAAATTTGGAAAGTAAAAATAATGATATAATCGATTCATCTAGTTTCCAAAATTTAATATTTAGGAGGATTTTATGCAAGAATTATCCTTGGTGGTTCCATGTTTTAATGAAGAAAAGACGTTATCATTTTTTATCAAAGAAGTTGAAAAAGTCTCTGAAAAAATGGAAGTAGAGATCGTTTACTATTTAGTAAATGACGGCTCAACAGATCAGACTTTGAGCGTTTTAAGAGAATTGGCGCAAGTAAATCCAAGAATTCGTTA
This sequence comes from Streptococcaceae bacterium, assembly GCA_031269775.1. Taxonomy (GTDB): domain Bacteria; phylum Bacillota; class Bacilli; order Lactobacillales; family Streptococcaceae; genus JAIRLR01. The sequence continues at coordinate 9,039 of JAISYQ010000017.1, read as the reverse complement.
TCTTTCTTTTTCGCGTCATTTTGGCAAAGAAGCAGCACTATTAGCTGGTTTAAAAGCAGCTAAGGGTGAATTTGTAACGGTAATGGATGCTGATTTGCAGGACCCGCCAGATCTTTTACCTGAGATGTTTCGTTTAATTTGTGAAGGAACTTATGATGTGATTGGTACCAGGCGTTCTGGACGCAAGGGAGAGCCACCTATTCGCTCATGGTTTGCTGAGGTATTTTATAAGTTGATTAATAATATTTCTGAGACCAAAATGGTTGATGGAGCGCGTGATTTTCGCTTGATGAAGCGCCAAGTGGTGGATGCTATTTTAGAGCTTAAAGAGATTAATCGTTTCTCCAAAGGACTTTTTAATTGGGTTGGTTTTAAAATCACTTATCTTTCTTATGAAAATTATAAACGTGTAGCAGGAGAAACTTCTTGGAGTTTTTGGAGTTTATTTAAATATTCGCTTGAGGGCATCATTAATTTTTCAGAAGCACCTTTAAATATCGCAACTTTTATAGGTATTATCAGCTGTTTGATTTCATTTTTTACCATGATTTATTACTTTACCATTAATCTTATTTGGGATAATCCGGTGCCAGGGTGGACAAGTACTGCTTGTATTATTCTTTTTATTGGTGGTTTGCAGCTATTTTGTTTAGGAATTATTGGCAAATATCTTGGTAAGATTTTTTTAGAAACAAAAAGGCGCCCAGTTTATTTAATTAAAGAAAAAAATTTTGACTAAGTTATTAATGAGTTAGATGAACTAGCAAAGGTTGTAGAGTCTGTTAACGATTCTCTCTATTTAGCTAAAGATTATACGAATTGTCTTCTAAGTTCAAAACATCTAAGATTATTGTAGCTGTTTCCTCAATTGAGAATCTAGAAGTATTAATAACTTTGCAACCTAGTTTTTCATACAAATAATTTGCATATTTTAATTCTTTTTTGATATTATTGATATTTGAATATTCTGTATCAGCTTCTAAACCATATGAGCGCATTCTTTCCATACGAATGTTACTGATAATTTTGGGATTATTTGTTAATCCAATGATTTTTTTAGGATCAATTTTCCATAATTCATCCGGAATTTGAATTTGTGGCATAACTGGTAAGTTTGCAACTTTGATATTTTTATTTGCTAAAAATAAAGATAGTGGTGTTTTGGATGTGCGAGAAATACCAAGGATTACAATTTCTGCTTTAAAAAAACCACTTGGATCTTTTCCATCATCATATTTAACTGCAAATTCGATTGCTTTAATACGTTTAAAATAATTTTTGTTTAACTGATGTTGAGCTCCTAATTTTCTGGCAGGCTTAATACCGGTACGTTTTGTAATTTCTGTAATGACAGGCATTAGTAAATCTTGATAAAATAATCCATTGTTTGCGCAAAATTTATTTGTATATTTTTGTAATCTTTTTTCAACCAAAGTATGCACAACTAAAGCGTTATTAGCTAATGCTTTTGCAAGTTGTATTTTTAAACCATCTAATGTACGAACAAAACTTTTACGGTGAAAGACAAAATTTGTAGTTGTAAATTGAGCCATATTGGCATGTGCAACTTTAACTGCAGTATCACCAACAGAATCAGAGATTACATAAAGATGAATGGTTGGTTTATTTGCCATACTAATTTCTCATTTCGTTTTAAAAACTTTTAAAATGCCTATAAATATGTTATTGATGTAGTTTATATGAAGTATAAAACAATAGACCTTCTCGAAAAGTAGATGTATGAGAGCTTCGTTTTTTTTCCTCGATACATCGTTAAAAAGCCTTAAAATAGCACCATTATTTTTACGTTTTTTTCCTTGTCTTAGGAAAAAATTGAAACGAATTCTCTTTATAACCTAATTTCCGAGAAGGTCTATTGTTAATTAACTATATTTCATCTTTTAACGATAGTCAAATTAACAAAGTAGCCACTTTCATTTTGCAAAACACATGATGATTAGCTAAGTGTAATTGCTTTAAAAAAATATTTAATAAAACAGGAGTGATGGTGTGATTCAGGGGATGAAGAGACTTTATGATGTACAGCAATTACTTAAAATGTATGGCATTTATGTATACTTAGGAAAGCGAATATATGATATTGAATTAATGGAAATTGAGTTAAGAAATATTTATAAAGCAGGGCTAGTAGATGATCAAATTTTTCGAGCAGCTTTGCTTATTTTACGTTACGAGCATTGTTTGGAAAAAAACGTTAAACATTAGACTATTTTTGATTATAGATAGATTATTTTTCGTAAAGCAATTGACGTAAGTTACATACGTGTTGAATATTGTACTTAGCTAAGGTATGATTTTGCATAATGCTATTTAAAAAGGTTGTTTTAATATGAGTCGATTAGATCGATATAAAAAATATCGAGAAGAAATTAAATCAGGTAAAATATCAAGTAAAGATTCATTTTCTTTTTTTCGTAAAAATTCAGATGATAAAAAAAGAAGAAAATTTAATTCATCTTCTGCTTTTAAGGAGGAAGAAGAGTATATTAATCACTATATTTATGGCACAGGTAAAAGTAAAGATAAAAGAAGAAATCAGAAGCGCAAACATCATCCTGTGCGTAATGTTGTTTTAGCTTTTTTGACAATTTTGATAATTTTTGCTGGTGGGTTATTTTGGCAGTTAAATAACGCATTAAGAACAAAACCAAATGTGCCTGTTGAGCTATTTGAAGGACAAACAAGTGCAAATGGTGCCCACAATATCTTAATTTTAGGAACTGATCAGCGTAATAGTCAGAGTACACAAGAAGCACGTGCAGATTCGATTATGATTTTGCAGATGGATGGATCTGAAAAAAGAGTTAAACTAGTTTCTTTTATGCGTGATATTTTGGTCGATATTCCAAATGTTGGAGTTAGTGGTAAGATAGATTGTAAATTAAATGCTGCTTATGGACTTGGGGAAGCAGGTTTTGTTGGTGGAAATAATCAAAACCAAGGAGCAGAATTAATGCGCGAAACTCTAAAGCGAAATTTTGGGATTGATTGTCGTTATTATGCGATAGTTAATTTTAGTTCATTTGCAGCTGCAATTGATGCCTTATTTCCGCAAGGAATTCCAATAGATGCTAAATTTGCTACTATTAATGGTCAGCAGTTTACTGAAGTTGCAGTGCCAGATGATTTGGCAACTTTTAAGACAATGGGTGCAAATGATGTAGCGATGAGTGCCAGTGAAGCAAGCATTTATGGATATAGTGATCCTGCTATTTATCAAATGATAAAAGCAGGTAAGCAAAAAATGGATGGAAAAACAGCGCTAAATTATGCGCGTTTTCGTCATGATGATGAAAATGATTTTGGCCGAGTAAAACGTCAGCAACAAGTGATAACGGCAATTAACTCTAAAGCTAAATCAGTACAAACTTTATTTAAAACGCCTGAAGCAATAAAATCTGTTTTAAAAGTAACTTCTACAAATATTGATAAAGGGTTTCTTTATCGCGCTTTATTTGCTGTTTTATTAGGACAAGGAAATAAAAAAGTTGAGAAGATGTCTGTTCCAGCAATGGATGATAAAACTTATATATGTGAGTTAGATATATATGGTGGGGAAGGAATGAGAATTAATTTTGATTTTTATAAACGAAAAGTAGTTGATTTTTTAGGAGAGTAGCTAAAGTTTGTTTACGGGGAGTCAATCGCTTATAAGTAAACTCAAAAAGGAGCATTTATGAAAAAATTTGTCAAAGAATTTTTAAAAGAATGGTGGTATTTATTATTTTTTTTTATTTTTTTGGTCTTGTTAAAAACTTTTGTTTTTTCTAATATCAAAGTAGATGGTCCTTCAATGGATCCAACACTTGAGCATAAAGAGCGGATGGTTATGTTGAAATTTGGCAAAATTAAACGTTTTGATATTGTGGTTAGTAAAGAGCCAGATAATCCTAAAATAAAGATTATAAAACGTGTCATTGGCTTGCCTAAAGATACAGTCACTTATGATCATGATCAACTTTATATTAATGGGAAAAAGTATAATGAACCTTACTTAGAGGAGTATAAAAAGTTATGGAAAAAAGATAAGTTGCAAGAAACGTATGATTATAATTCTTTTTTTCAAGCTAGAGCACAAAGAGCAGAAGCTTTTACAGTAGATGAGAATTGGGAAACGAAATTTACGATTAAAGTTCCGCGTGCTCATTATCTTTTAATGGGGGATAATCGTTTGGCTTCTAAGGATAGTCGTGATTCTGCAGTTGGGCCAGCTTCTTTTTCAGATATTCAAGGTAAAGTGAAATTAGCTTTCTGGCCACCTAAACGTTTTGGTTTAATTAAAGATTATTAGCCTATGATAATCACAAGTAAGAAAGTAGGTGCTTATAAGTGAGTCAAAAATCAAGATATAAAGCAATTATTGATGGTGTTCAATATACGATTGTCAGCTCAGAAACAAAGAAAAGTTTGGATTTGGTTACTCAAATTGTTGATGAGCAGTTTTGTACATTAAAACAAAAAGTTAAGGGTGCTACTGGAGAACAAATGGCGATTTTATTAGCAATTAACGCTGTAAATGATCAATTAAAAAAACAAGCTAATAACATTACACTAATAAAGAAAAATGAAGAATTAAAAGCTCAGTTATTAGCAGCACAAAAGAAAATTACCTCTATTGAAAGTAAGCTTAAACGAGAAAATAATGCAAAGATGAAGGTAAAAAAATAATGATTTCAATTATTTTAATTATTTTATTTATATGGGGATTTTATGTCGGTTTTCGTCGTGGTTTTATTTTGCAGCTTGTATATACAGCAGGTTGCACAATTTCTTACATTGCTGCTTCAACTTATTATCGACATTTAGCTAATTTTTTAGAGCTATTTGTACCGTTTCCATCGGCGAGTTCTGGAATAAAAATGAAATTTTTTTCAAAGATGCAAATACTTGATTTAGATAAATTTTTTGTTGCTGGGATTGCTTTTTTCTTGATTTATTCAGTATGTTATTTCTTATTTCGTTTATTGGTAATTTTTGCTTATGGTCTGCGTTTAATTCCTTTTTTTGGAGGTATTAATAAGATCTTAGGTGGTTTGGGAGGCCTGGCTTCAGTTTTTTTAACGGTATTTATGGTGTTAAAGTTATTAACAATTCTTCCAATAAATTCTCTGCAATCAATGCTATATAAAGATGTTTTAGTGCAGGCAATGATAAAGAGGATCCCGTTTTTTTCGCAAAATTTACAAAATTTATGGGTGGAAAAAATAGTTTAAAAATATGACTATTTGAAGCTGGGTGAAATGATGAATAGTAAAATTTTAAAAGTTCTAGAATTTAATAAAATTCAAAACCAATTGCTGCAGCAGATATTGACAGCAAGCGGAGCAGAGAAAGTAAGAGTGCTTTTACCGGTGTCTGATGTTGAAAAAGTTAGCATTTGGCTGCAGGAAACCAAAGAGGGTTTAGATGTCGAGCGTTTACGTGGTGGCTTTCCGCTATCTCAAATTGAAGATATGAAACCTTTGATTAAGCGTTTAGAAGTCGGTGCTAATCTAAATGGTGTGGAGCTAGCGCAAATTAGTCAACTGTTAAGGTTGACAAGTGAAATTATGTGTTTTATTAATGATCTAAAAGCAGAGCACTTCACATTTGCTAGACTTTTTTATTGGCAAGATAAACTAACTGTTTTTCCTAAGATTAATCAAAAATTACGTCTTAGTATTGCAGGCGACGGTTCAGTAAATGATGAAGCTTCACTTGAGTTACAAAAGATACGTAAGAGAATTCATCATCGTAAAGAAAATATTCAAAATGAATTAAATCGACTAATTCAGAGCAATTTAGCGAAATATTTAAGTGATGCTTTGATCACCATTCGTAGTGATCACTATGTTTTACCAGTAAAGCAAGAGTATCGCAAAATTTTTGGTGGAATAGTGCATGATCAATCAGCTACGGGACAAACGCTTTATATTGAACCAAAGCAAGTGGTGGAGTGGAACAATCATCTGCGTCAATATCAAGCTCAAGAGCGTTTAGAAATCGAGCGCATTTTAGCTGAATTATCAGCGTTGCTTTCTCCTTATACCAAGGAGATTTTGCAAAATGACTTTGTTTTAGGCCAGCTAGATTTTATTCAAGCTAAAGCGCGATTAGCCAAAATGCAAAAAAGCGTAATTCCAAATATTTCAGCAGAAAATAAAGTAAAATTGCGCCAAGCGCGTCATCCTTTAATGGATCATACAACAGTTGTACCCAACGATTTAGTAATAGGTAAAGATTATCAAACCTTAGTGATCACAGGACCAAATACTGGTGGAAAGACGATTACGCTAAAAACTTTTGGTTTGTTGCAAATTATGGCCCAAAGTGGCTTAGCTATTTCTGCTTTAGAAGATAGCACAGTGGGAGTTTTTAATGAAATATTTGCTGATATTGGTGATGAACAGTCAATTGAACAAAATCTTTCAACTTTTTCTAGTCATATGACAAATATTGTGGCTATTTTAAAAGCTATTGATGATAAAAGTTTAGTTTTATTTGACGAATTAGGAGCAGGAACGGATCCACAAGAAGGTTCAGTATTAGCGATCACTATTTTAGATGCAGTGCAAGCTAAAGGCAGTTATGTCATGGCAACAACACACTATCCAGAACTTAAAGCATATGGATACAATCGCGCGCATACAATTAATGCTAGTATGGAGTTTGATGTAAAAACGCTAAGTCCTACTTATCGTTTGCTAATCGGCGTGCCTGGACGTTCAAATGCTTTTGACATTGCAAAACGACTTGGTTTGGATGAAAAAATTATCACTGAAGCTCGTAGCTTAATTGATAAAAAGTCACAAAAAATAGATAAAATGGTTTTAAATTTGGAAAAGCAACGAAAAATAGCCGAGATAGATTATTTATTATTGCATAAAAATTTGGAAAAATCAGAAAATTTATTGCTTGATTTGCAAAAAGGTTATCAAAATTTTTTGAAAAAGCGAGAAAAGGAATTAGAAAAAGCTTATAATAAAGCTAATAATATAATAAAAGAAGCGAAAGAAAAGTCTGATAAGATTATTCAAAAGGTTCGCAAAATGCAAAAAAATGCAAATCATTCTGTGATAAAAGAACATGAATTAATTGCAGCAAAATCACAATTAAATAATTTACAACGTGAGAGAGAATTTTTAAGTAAAAACAAAGTATTGCAAAAAGTAAAAAAATTAAAAGATTTTAAAATTGGTGATGAAGTTATTGTTACAACCTATGGACAACGTGGCATATTAGTAGAAAAACGCTCAGCAAAAGAATGGGTCGTTCAAATAGGTCTTTTAAAAATGACAGTAAGTCTTGAACAATTAGATCCTGTTAAGCCAGATAAGCAAAAAAAAGCCAAAATTACCCACATAAAACCTTATGTGCGCAGTAGCAGTTACGATTTTTTTCATTCAGTCAATACGCAACTTGATGTGCGAGGGAAGCGCTATGAAGATGCTTTAATTGCTGTAGACCGTTATTTAGATCAAGCGCTCTTAGCTTCGCTTTTACAAGTAACAATTGTTCATGGTAAGGGAACTGGCGTATTATGTCAGGGAATAAGAAAAATGTTACGCTTAGATTTGCGTGTAAAAAATTTTGATTTTACTCCAGAAAATGCTGGAGGAGCTGGTGTAACAATTGTAAAGCTTGAGTAAATCTAAAAGCTTTTCTTTTATTTATAAATTAAAGCATATATAATAAGAAATAGTAACAAACCCTTAGAAATGATTTAGAGGTGAAAATGGTGGAAGAATTATTCACAATTCGAGCTAGAGTAGCGCTTAGAATTGCACAAGATGAAGCAAAGCGTTTTAAACATCGCTCTGTTGGTAGTGAACATTTGTTAATGGCTCTTATTTTAGAGCCGAGTGGTCTTGCAGGAAAAACATTACGCCTTTCAGGAGCATATAAGGAAGATGTTCGTGAAGAAATTGAAACCTTAACAGGGTATGGAACAGTTAGAAGATATCCAAAGGAGAGTTTTCTTCCTTATTCTCCTAGGACGAAGCAAGTTTTAGAAGTCGCAAATGATGAAGCACAAAATTTTGGGTCTGATTTGATAGGTACAGAACATTTATTATTAGGTTTGCTTAAAGATCAAGATATTTTAGCTGCTCGTATTTTAGTGAATTTAGGTATAAATCTTTCTAAATTACGTGCGTTATTAGTCAGTCGCATGGAGCGTGATGAAGAGAGTGATTTATTTTCACCACCATTTTTAGGATTGTTAAATTCTCCTGTTCAAAGAGGCCGTAAAATACGTGATCTTTCTATTTCAGATGGAACACCAACTTTAGATGGCTTGGCACGTGATCTAACAGAGCTTGCAGGTAAGAAAGCTTTAGATCCAGTGGTTGGGCGTGAATCAGAGATTCATCGTGTTTTGCAAATATTAAGTCGTAGAACAAAAAATAACCCGGTTTTAGTCGGGGAGCCTGGTGTTGGTAAGACGGCTATTGCAGAAGGACTGGCACAACTTATTGTATCAGGAAATGTTCCTGAAAATATTTTAGATAAGAGATTGATGATTCTTGATATGGGTTCTCTTGTTGCTGGGACAAAGTATCGCGGAGAATTTGAAGAACGTTTAAGAAAAATTATAGATGAAATTTATCATGATGGTAATGTTATTTTATTTATTGATGAATTGCATACAGTAATTGGTGCAGGAGGCGCAGAAGGAGCAATCGATGCTTCAAATATTTTAAAGCCAGCTTTAGCACGAGGTGAGTTGCAAACAATTGGGGCAACAACTTTAGATGAATATCAAAAATATATTGAAAGAGATTCTGCTTTAGAACGTAGGTTTGCTCGTATTTTAATAGATGAACCAACTGAAGAAGAAACAATGGAGATTTTACGAGGATTGCGTCCTAATTATGAAGAATATCATAAAGTTAATATTACAGACGAAGCCTTGCAAGCTGCTGTTTTACTTTCTATTCGCTATATTAGCGCTCGCAATCTACCTGATAAAGCTATTGATATCATGGATGAAGCAGCAGCAAAAGTGCGCTTGGATAATTTATCTTCTTCTAAGCGTTT
>JAISYQ010000016.1 GCA_031269775.1 Streptococcaceae bacterium | reverse complement strand
AAACGCTTAGAAGAAGATAAATTATCCAAGCGCACTTTTGCTGCTGCTTCATCCATGATATCAATAGCTTTATCAGGTAGATTGCGAGCGCTAATATAGCGAATAGAAAGTAAAACAGCTATCTAACCAATTACGAAATGATCTGATTTTGAATCAGAATCAACCTTATAAAATACACTTGCCTAAAGAATTTGTTGAGTAAATCTTCATTTTTACCACCTTCTTTCAATTTTTTGCCTCGTTCTTTTTTCTTGGAGAGTTTTTCAAAAAGTTATTCCTATTTTTTTATTTCTCTTGATTTTTTATAGCTAACTTTTTTAACAAGTGTAGACAACATTTTTGCTGGTATTTTTATGTGACACAATTCGTAAATTTGACATTTTGATTTTTTTTGTTTTTAATTAATATAAATAATTAAGAAAGAAGGCACCATTTATGAAAAATAAAAATAGGTTATTAGAATTATTAAAAAATGACGAAAGTTTTACTACAAAACTTTCAAAAATTAAATCTAAAGAGGAATCAAAAACTAAATCTAAAGAAGAAATTGTATCAATTATCAAAAAGCATTTTGCAGATTATTCTCTAGAAGAGTTAGATAAAAATTTAGAGAAGATCAATAACGATTCCTCTTTTGCTCAAGATGGAGAACTAAATATGGATAGCCTCGATAAAATTGCAGGAGGTATGGGTATAGGAACATCTATATTCTTAATTAAGCTCTTAACAGGAAGATAAAATATGAGCCCCTTCTCTAAAATTAGGGTATAAAGAGAATTTTCAAATTTTTTCCTTAAGACAAGGACAGAAACATCAGAACAGTGGTGCTATTCTGATGCTTTTTGACTTAATTTACAAGAAGGCCTATTATACAAATTAAATTTCGATAATATCTATCATTCAATAAATTATCTGCAAAAGCTTGTCTGTTGTGAGAATAGACAAGCTTTTATGGTATAATTACTACTTTTAGAGCAATAAATGTTTCAATAAAAATGAAAAGCTATACTCCTCTTAAATTGAAAATATAGGTTTTGTAAAAATCTGAAAATTGCCATTAATGCGGAATTTCATGCTCAAGGAAAGATCTTCGTCTCTTTAAAAAAACTAAAGTTAGAAAAATTAAACATTATTTCTTACGTGTTCTCATTACTTTCAATAATTGTTCAATTGGATTCAGATTTGGGCTATTCATAAGGAAACGCAATCCTATATAATTTTTCCTGGCGGATTCTCTTGTTTCTGCGCTTTTGTTATATGGTTCTCGATCTAAAATAACATGAATTTTTTTGGCCTTAGGATAACATGTTTTTTAAAACTTAAAATAATCGATAAGAATAAAGATTATTCATACATGAATTGTTAATTTCATGCCATAAAACGTTCATGCGTTTGACGTATTTTACATAATCATTGACGCGTTTATCTTTTTCGCCCACTATATAAACACATCATCTCGATGAAGAATTTTTTTATATGTCAAACCCATTTTATTTAATTATCTCCATAAACTAGAAACTGTCAAATCTAGATTCAACTCTTCAATGATTTCTTCAAGTAATTGCATCATTGTGTTTTTAATAAAAGCTTTGAGAGCTTTTAAAAATTATTTGCAGTAAGATTATAAATCTGCCCTACATGATCTACTCCTTTTTTAAAAAGAGCTTGAAAATCTATAAATTCACTATTTTTTACATATACTGATAAATTTAACTCCTGGCCAAATTCTTGACGAAAAATACCTGTATAATAAACACTCTTTTGCATATTATTTGCTGCTAAAGCTATTTGCTTAATATGCAGCTCCTGCATTCTTTTAATCGTTTCTATAAATTCAATTTCTTTTATTCTTTGCGTATTAATAAAATAGATTAGCTTCTTATTTCCAAAACAAAGCGGCTGCAAAGTATTGCACAACTCTTTTAATCGTCTCCAATTTTTAGCTTTTAGCTTCGTAGGTAAAAATCCTATAAGCAATTTATCCGCGCCACATTTAAATAAATCAAAAGCTTCATAGGCAATTTTAGCTATTGTACCTGAAAATAATGGATAATCCACAAAACTCCCAACTGTTGTTGTAAGTCCAGTAAGCAAATTTTTTATCCTTTTCAAATGGGTGGGAAGAACATAAATCTCATCTATTGGTTGAAAAAATAATTTTTGAATAACAATTTTTAAATTATCATCAAGTAAGCTATTACAAACATAAAGTTTTGCCATTGTTTTCACTAATTTTTCAACCTCAATTCTAATTCATAACTAATTACGCTTAAAAAATAAAGAGGTGCTGTTTCTGCACGCAAAATACGTGGTCCTAATCCGACAATAAATGCTTTATTTGCAAGAAAAACTTCTACTTCTTCTATTGATAGTCCACCTTCTGGACCAAAAATCACAAGCATCTTTGCACTTTTTTTAATTTTCGTTAAAAATTGTGCTAATTGAGACTGTCCATCCTTCTTTGCTGCCTTTTCATAGACTACCACTACAAAATCATAATTTTTAAACTTATTTAATAAATCTTGTTTAGAATTTAATAATTCAACTAACGGCATATGAGTTCTTTGCGACTGTTCAGAAGCTTTTTTAGCAATCTTTGTTAAACGCTTTTGCTTTTTTAAAAGTTTTTTCGCATCCCATTTGGGAATTGACCTATCTGAAGGAAAGGCTATAATCGAATAAGCGCCTAATTCTGTCCCCTTTTGGATAATTAGATCAAGTTTCTCTTTTTTAGGAAAACCATGCGCAATTGTTATCTTAATAGGTAATTCTTTTACTTGGTTCTCCTTTTCCAATAAAGAAAATATTACATAATTAGTTTCAATTTTTAATATTTTTGCTAAAAAACTTTGTTCATTTTGAAAAACTAAATATACCTTATCTTCTTTATTCATCCGCAAAACTCGCGTAATATGGTGGAACACATCCCCTGTTACTTGAATAGTTTTTTGATCTAATAATAAAAAATCTTCAAGAAAATAACGCTGCACTAATTATCTACCTTTCAATTTTTTTAACTAAAAATAAACCAATCTACTTTAATATAATTTTTTCTCAATGCATTATTCGTTTTCTAGCTGATTTTTTGCGATTTTCACTAAATTTACGCTCTTTGTCTTTGACTGGCTCAATGATTGTCTTTTTTATTGTAGCAATACCAGTAGCTACTACCCCAACAGTGATCATGATTCCTGCTATTAAGCCTTTCCCAAATTTTTTCATGTGAATTATCCCCTTTCACTAAACTATCTGTTTAAACTTTAGTTTAATTATGAGATAAAAGAGTGAAAAAAGCTAGTATACAAATTGCGTCACGCAAAACATCCGCTTAAAAAGCTATCTATAAAAAAATCAAGAGAAATAAAAAAATAGGAATAACTTTTTGAAAAACTTTCCAAAAAAAAATAAGGCAAAAAATCGAAAGAAGGTGGTAAAAATGAAGATTTACTCAACAAATTCTTTAAGCAAGTGTAATTCATAAGGTTAATTCTGATTCCAAATCCGATCATTTCGTAATTGGTCAGATAGTGGTTTTCCTCTCTAGCTCTTGGACGGTATCGCTTCGTTCAATATTCAAAAACGAAATTCTATCTAGCTTATTCATACACTTGTCGCAAGAGAAGAAACTCAGTCTTTATTTGGAAGACAATGCTTCAAGAAAAAAATACAGCCTTTATCTGCTTACAAACAGTTTAAACCAAAAAATTATTTAATTTAAACATTATTTTGTCAAATAAAAACTGACAATTTTATTATACGAGGAGAAAGAATGAATTTTTTAAAAATAAACAAATTATCTTTTTCGTATGGGGATAAACAATCATTATTTTCTATCGAAAATTTGTCTTTTGACTCAAAATCCATTGTGAAATTAGAAGGTATAAATAGCTCTGGCAAAACTACTTTTTAAAATTTACTAAGTGATTGTCTAAATGTTTCTCCAAAAGAATGCTTATTTTCATTTCAAGGAAAAGAATATCAAGATTTTTCTGTACTCCGTCCACATAGAATTTTTGTTAACGATCAATCCTATTTTTATGAAAATTTAACAGTGAAAGAACAAATTTCTTTTTTTCTTATTTATTGAATCTTGGAAAAGATTTCCGTAAGAATGCAGAAGAATATTGTAAAAATTTAAAATTATCAATATATTGGAGAAAAAAATAAAAAAACTATCACTAATAATACGTATTAATCAAAATCACTGAGAAAATTTCTCCTGAGCTAATGGTTTCCATGACAAATACTCCTCAAGTGCTTCATCTTTTAAAACAAGCAAATTTGGGATCTCATCAAACAAAAATTCAAAATATTTACGCACATTTAAATAGACAACATTTTCGCAAGTGTTTTGCGTGAGGCAATTCGCAAAATTGCTAATCAAATCAGCTTCTTTTATAATAAATTTAGCTTTTTGCTTACTACTATAGAGAAAGTTATAAATTAAAAAAATGAAAGGAATAGATGCAATGATAAGAAAAGGAATCATACTCTTAATAACTATATTAGGTGCAAGCTTTGGTACTTTTTTCTTACCATTCTTTTGGAATTTTTTAGGACAAACAAAAAATCAATTGTTAAACAATTCGTTTGTTAACGGCTCAATTGGAGCAATTATTTTTTTTCTCTTTTCTTTATTTTTTGCTGGTTTGATTGAACGAATTTTAAAAACAATTGATAATTACTTATCAAAAATTAGTTTAAAAATAATTTTATCGATAACGATTAGTATGGGATTGGGGCTTTTGGTAGGTGGCTTAATTTCAACTCCTTTTTTCTTACTGAAAATACCTATCTTAGATAGTGCACTTCCTATTATTATTATGGTAAGCACAAGTTATATTGGTTTTAGAGTTGGTTTAACGCATCGAGAAGAATTTTTCAAAATGTTCAATAAAAAAGAAGAAAAACAAACAGGGGAAATTTTAGAGCGAAAAATTGATGAAAATTACCATAAATTTAAAATCTTAGATACAAGCACAATTATCGATGGTCGTATTCATGATATCGTCAAAACAGGCTTTCTTGAAGGAATAATCTTAGTTCCAAATTTTGTTTTACTTGAATTGCAATATATTGCAGATAGCGCAGATAGTTTAAAACGAGTGCGAGGTCGTCGCGGCTTAGATATTTTAAATGCTCTACAAAAAGAAGATGATATTGCTCTTAAAATGTATGAAAGAGATTTTGAAAACATCAAAGAAGTCGATACAAAATTGTTGAAATTAGCTAAAATGCTAGATGGTATTGTGGTGACAAATGATTATAATTTAAATAAAGTTGCTGAATTTCAAAATGTTCCTATCTTAAATGTTAATGAACTCGCCAATGCTGTCAAACCAGTAGTAATCCCTGGTGAAACAATGGAAGTCATTGTTATAAAAGATGGATCAGAACGTGAGCAAGGTGTAGCTTACCTTGATGATGGAACAATGATTGTTGTAGAAGATGGTAAACACTTTATGAATGAAAAAATTCAAGTACTCGTAACTAGCGTATTACAAACAGCTGCCGGACGTATGATTTTTGCTCGTCCTAATCATACTCATCGAAGAATTCCAGATGTTAAAAAAAAGGAGTAACTAAATGAAATACACATTAATTCTTTTAGCAGCAGGTGAAGGCCGTCGTATGGGGATTGATAAAAATAAAATTTTTATTAAACTTCACGGGATTCCTATAATTAAAAATGTCGTAAAAATTTTTTTAGACGATCAAGATTGTAAACACATACTATTAGTAACTAAAAAAAATGAACAAAATAAAATTCAAATTTTACTGAATGATCTAGACAATAATAAAATTAAACTTATCACAGGAGGTAAAGAACGACAAAATTCTGTATATAATGCAATCAAAGCACTTAAAGATGAAAAGTACGTTATGATTCATGATAGTGTTCGCGCTTTTATTACACACGAAGAAATAGAAAGATTAAAACAAACCTTAAAAAATTCAAAGGTAGCGCTTTTAGGAATTCCTGTTAATGATACGATCAAACAAGTGGATATAAACAAAAATGTTACTGCAACTATACCACGAAAAGAGTTATATCAAGCACAAACTCCACAAGCATTTCATGCTGATATTTTAAAAAAAGTTCAAAATAAAGCTTACCAAGAAGATTTTTTGGGAACGGATGATGTTTCATTAGTTGAAAAATTTTTGCCAAAAGAGCCTATTAAAATGGTTATGGGCAGTTATGAAAATATTAAAATTACAACTCCTATTGATCTAGAGTTAGGAAAAGAAATTTTAAAAAAACGTTTTAGAGGTAGCTATGAAAAATCAAGTATCGATTAAATACCTATCTAGAATTGCAATGATGACAGCAGTAAGCGTTGTATTGCGCCAATTTTTTTTATGGATTCCTAATGTCCAACCGATAACAGCTCTTTTTTTTGTGCTTACTATTTATTGGAAGTTAAAAGATACTTTGTTAGTCATGGCACTTTCTTTATTAATTACTGGTATGTTAGATGGATTTGGCATTTGGGTGGGTGCACAAATTATTGTTTATGCATTACTAATAGTCTGTTGGTCATCTATCTACAAAAAAATAACTAATTTCTTTGTCCAGTTAATTATTGTAGGTGTATTAAGCTTTTTTTATGGATTTGGGATAAATTTTTTAACAGCTCCTCTTTTTAAAGCAAAAAATTTCTGGGCATTCTGCTTAAGTGGAATGAGTTTTGATCTAATGCATGCAGTAGCTACGATTATGAGCTATCCTTTGATTTTAAAAGTATTTATATTAAATAAACCTTTTAATAAGCTTAAACACAAACCTTAAAGATTAAGTAGACAATTGGTTAACTCCTGCTACATACTTATTATAAGTATCCATCGTTTTTGGATAAATTTTAGCTTCATTCTCTAATAATCTTAATAATGTACGTTTTATTTCATATTTTACGACTTTATCAAGATTTACTTTTGCAAGTTTACGTGCTTTACTAACCCCCGGGAAATTACGATTTGGTTCAATAAAATCCGCCACATAAATAATTTTATCTAGCAAGGACATATTAGAAGATCCTGTTGTATGTACAGTAACCGCCTGTAAAATTTTCGCATCGATAATCCCTAATTCTTTTTTGATTAAAATCGCGCCTGCCACACCGTGCCAAATATTATTACCAAAAGCAATGATTGTTTCATCAAGATTATTTTCATAAATAATTCGTATCATCTCTTCATCTGAACGTTCCTTTGCATAATCATGAACAAGTCCTGCTATACTTGCTTTTTCAAGATTACAATCAAATCGTTTAGCTAAAAGAACAGCTGTTTTTTGAACTGCTAAAGAATGCTTAAAACGTTTTTCACTTATCGACATACGAATTTTTTTTAAAAGTTCATCTTGTTTAAATGCTGTATACTTTACATATATATCATTTCCCATCAAGGTACAAACCTTTCTCTTGAATATAAGAATAGACTTTATCTGGTATTAAGTATTTTGGAATATCTCCATATCCAATAAATTTTCTAAGATATGTAGAGCTTATTTCCATTTTTGGTATATCAACCCAAATTAAAGGAGAAGGTAATTTTTTTAAATAACCAAAACGCTCAACTCCTACAAATTGAACCAATTTCATCAATTCATTAATTCGATACCATCGCGGCAAATCCTCTATCATATCTCCACCAATAATAAAAAAATAATATACATCAGGATTCATTTTTGTCAATTTTTTCATAGTATCAAAAGTATAGTTTACCCCACCAAGTTGTAATTCAATCATCTCAATCCCCAAACGAGGATTATCTGAAATAGCTAATTCAATCATATTTAAACGATGCTCAGCAGAAATTGTATATTTGGTCTCTTGATGAGGAGGTGAAGCTTCTGGCATCAAATATACTCCATCTAATCCTAATATCTGTGCAACTTGATCTGCTATTAACAAATGGGCATTATGAATAGGATTAAAATTTCCACCTAAAATGCCAATTTGACGACGTTTTTCTACATATATTTGCGTTTTTAACCAAGTAAGTGTTTGCTGCATTTTTTACGTCTCCACTAACCAATTAAATTTTATCTAAATCAAAGCTTTACGCACAATTACATCGACATCTTTTGGTGCATAGGCTGCTATAACAGCCTTGTTTTTTACTGAAATCCAACCCAAACCTGCAAAAACCAAATCGACAGAATCTTTAATAGAAAATTCAAAACGAGATAGTTTTGGAAAATCAACTACATTTTCAAAGTAAGGAGGTTGCAATAATTTTCCAATATGCTTCTTATAAAATTCATCTGCTTTGATAAGTTTCGTTCGATGAATATTTACATCTCTTGATAGATAAACAACAAAACTTTGACGAGATCCTTGAATAAAATCAAAACGAGCTAAGCCTCCTAAAAATAAAGTCTGTTCAGGATTTAACTGATAAACTTTAGGCTTAATTTCCTTTTGCGGAACAATAATTTTTAAATCTTTCTTATTAAGATAATGCGTCATTTGACGATGATGAATAATGCCTGGTGTGTCAAAAAGTTTTGCTCCATCTGCTAAAGGTATTTCTATTTTATCTAAAGTTGTTCCAGGGAAACGTGAAATAGTAATCAACTCTTGCATTCCAACTATTTTTTTAATAATGGCATTAATCAAAGTTGATTTGCCAACATTGGCTACACCCACTACATAAACATCCAAACCCTTACGATATTTTTCGATTTTTTCTAATAAAGTTCCCACTTCTTGTGACTTTTTAGCACTCGTTAAAAAAATACAAACAGGTCGTAATCCTCCTTCATAAGCACGTTCTCTCATCCATTGTCTTAAACGAGATATTTTTAATGACTTTGGCAATAAATCTTTCTTATTTCCCACAAGTAAAACAGGATTTTTCCCTACAAAACGATGCAAACTCGGAATAAGTGATCCATTAAAATCAAAAATATCAACCACACTCACAATTAAAGCTTTTTTTGTGCTGATATCATTTAAAAAATCATCATCATTTAGTGAAACATCTTGAATTTCATTATAATGACGCAAACGAAAACAACGTTGACAATAAATATTTTGCTTATCATTTGCACTCTTACGAGTCTTTAATGGCATATAACCCAATTTTTTTGAATCCGTTATTTGAATAACAATCCCGCAACCAATACAATGAAGTTTTCTTTTAGTTTCTATCACCATCAATAAATACCCTTCTTATAAGTCATATCGTACTTCATTGATAATTTTTTTAAAATAAAGCGTTCGCACGCACGATTAAACTTTGTTATTAAACTATCGGATTGAACCAAAGGTTTAACTAAAATTGAACGAATACCTGCAAAATTAGCCGCTAAAACATCTGTCATTAACTGATCTCCTATCATAACCAACTCTTTATTTTTTAAGCTCAACTTGCGCTTAGCAGCTCTCATCCCACAATTTAGCGGCTTTAATGACCATGAGACAAAATCAACTCCCAATGGTTCTACTGCTCTTTTGACTCGCGAAGTTTTATTATTGGAAACCACCACCACTAAAATTTTTGCTTCTTGCATCCCTTTTAACCACATACGTACTTCTTTTGTACCATTAGGATTATTCCAAGCAATTAATGTATTATCCAAATCAGTCAATACGGCCTTAATTTTCTGTACTTTTAACATTTCAGGAGTTAGTTGAAAAATTGACTCCATCATCCAAGTAGGCTTGTAAAATTCTTTCATACCATTCAACTTTCTACATTTAAGACTGAGATAAAAAATTCTTAACTGTTTTCTAATCTGAACAATATTGTGTAAACAAGCATTTTGAGCCTGTAATCTCAAAACCTTAAGCATTCAAATTGAATCTAGATCAACAAGCTGATAAAAGTCAATAATTCAATTCAGCCTTTAATTACTAATATTGTTCAGATTGAAAGGCAACTGACAATTTTTGTCTCAACCTCTTAAAATCTTGATTAATTTTAACATAAAAATAAAGGAAACGAAGCTAAATTCATCGTTTCCCATTTTTTTATTGTGCCACCACATTTTATTTTAAAATATGCACTGCTACATCCCGACGGCCAAAATCACAAGATTCTTGATAAGTTGGAAAATGAATATCAATATGATTACCAATAATCGCACTACCTGTATCTCCAGCGATATACACACCATATCCTTCTATTTTTACCATTGTCCCAAGTGGAATAACATTTGGATCAACTGCTATGACTCGTGGATTAACCCACAAATCAATACCATAAGCTGAGTAACGCCCCATACTAGCAGCTTCACAAGAATAGGCCGTTGCAATTGCTACAAAGCTATAAACTATATCCTCTGAATTTATAACAGTTAAACTATTACTTAACAACGTTGATTGCTCATTTCTCGTATCAGCTTTTTTAAAAACATTTAACTCTTCTTGGCTATGAAGGCCTGCAAGTTGCATTTGTTTAGCTCCTAGTTCATCTTGTTGCTGCCTTAAACTTGCAATTACCTCTTCTTTTTCTTTTCTTAATTTTTCCAGATTTTCTTGTTCTTCAATTAAAGACTGAATTTCATCATTTTGTGACTGATGTATACGAGCCAAAGTACGAAATAAACGAAGCATTTCTCCAATACTTTTTGAATTGAAAATAACATATAGTCTCATTTTATAATCATTTTGAAGTTGAAGAGTTCTCATTTGTTCATTAGCTAACTTTGCACGCTTTTTGATCGTTTGCCTTAAAACAGCCATACGTTCATCTATACTTGTAAGATCTGCTTGAGATTCAGTTATTTTTTGATCTATTTTTTTTAATTTATGATTGATTGAATCAATATCAGCTTTAGAAATTACAGTAGAAACAAAACAAGTAATCAACACAGTAGCCACAATTAGCCCTAATAATAGTTTGAATTTCACTAAAAATACCCACTTTCAACTACAAAACACTTTTTTTTACTTGTTTTGCAGTATAAATGAGTAATGTTAATGATTTTTTTCGCAATTCTTAATAATTATTACATTATCCTGTAAATATTGCGATTCCATATTGAAAATATAACAAATATTAATATATTAGAGTCTATCGTTATAAATTTGAAATAAAAGACACTACTTTATCAATAATTAGAGCTCTTCCAAAATTAGGCTTCGAAAGATCTAATATTATTTTTATGTAAACTGTGCTTCTACTCGATAAATTACTTGACCTTTATTAATAAATTTTTCTTCATATTCGGTTATAACATTATCAACAAAATTACTAGCATGTAAATTCAAAAAAATTTGTCTTAAAATCATGCCATAATTTGAAAAACTAACTAAAGAATACTCAAATAATCCACGATTATCGGTTTTTAAATAAACTTCACCTTTAGGAGTTAAAATTTTTTCATATATTTTTAAAAAGGATGAATAAGTCAATCGTCTTTTTTCATGACGACTTTTCGGCCAAGGATCACTAAAATTTAGATAAATCAATGATATTTCATTTTCAGCAAAATAATTTAAAAGTTCTCTGCCATCAACATATAATAATTGCAAATTCAAAACATCTGCTGCAATAACTTTATCAAGCGCATAACTTAATACACTTAACTGAATATCAAGTCCAAGATAATTAATATCTGGATTACGCTTAGACATCTCTGTAATAAAACGACCTTTACCACAACCTACTTCTATATGAATAGGATGATTATTTTGAAAACGGTTACACCATCGTCCTCGCCACTCATCCGGTTGACTTACCACTAATTGTGGATATTCTAAAAGATATTCTTCTGCTTTTTTACGCTTTCTTACACGCATATTTTTCTCACTCCTTAGAATATAAGCAATTAACTTAAAAGTACGTCCTAAAGTAGAATTAAAAAAAGATTAAATCATTTATTATCAAATGAATTCAACCTTCAAACCTTCACATATTATCTTCTTTTTATTTTTGCAATGCTTTTTTAGCTGTATCTGCTAAAGCAGCAAATGCTAAAGCGTCATTTACAGCTAAGTCGGCTAACATTTTGCGATTTACCTCAATTTCAGCTAGTTTTAAACCATGCATCAATTTTGAATAATTCAAACCATTCATCCGGGAAGCTGCATTGATTCGTGCAATCCATAATTTACGAAAATCACGTTTTTTTTGCCTGCGATCACGAAAAGCATAGTAATAAGAATTCATAACTTGCTCTTTGGCTGTTTTATAAAGTTTATGCTTTGCTCCATAATATCCTTTTGCTAATTTTAAAATACGCTTACGACGTTTACGTGAAACAACGCCACCTTTAACACGCGTCATATGAAAATTCCTCCCAAATTTACTTCATTAGAAACCATAAACAAAATCTTGAATTTTCAAGATCACTTTGCTCTTAATTTTTAACTTATTTTGTCAAAATTTAATCCATTTGACTTAACATTTGCCGAATACGCTTAAAATCACTACTGTTAACCATTTTTGCCTTGCGTAATTGACGACGTTGCTTAACCGTTTTTCCATGAAAACGATGTGATGTAAATGCACGAAAACGTTTCAAACCACCTGATCCTGTACGTTTTAAACGCTTTGCTGAAGCGCGATGTGTTTTTTGTTTTGGCATTTTTTTCCTCCATTTTTTATTTTTTATCTACTTTAGCCGTCAATTGAATAAACATTGAACGACCCTCCATTTTTGCTTTTTGCTCCACTGTAGAAATATCTTTAGTTTCTTCTATCAAACGTTCTAAAACTCGTTGTCCAACTTCTTTGTGCGTAATAGCACGCCCCTTAAAACGAATTGAAGCTTTTACTTTTTCTCCTTTTTCCAAAAATTTCCTGGCATTACGCATTTTTGTATTAAAATCATTATCATCAATTGTTGGAGACAAACGAATTTCTTTTACATGAATTATTTTTTGTTTCTTACGAGCTTCACGTTGTCTTTTTTGCTGCTCAAAACGAAATTTGCCATAATCCATAATTTTAGCAACAGGAGGTTTTGCATTAGGTGAAACTAACACTAAATCAAGACTATTTGCTTCTGCTAATCTTAAAGCTTCTTGTTTTAACTTTACCCCCAACTGTTCGCCATTAACGGCAATCAAACGAACTTCACGTGCACGAATGCCATCATTTACTATTACATCTCTTGCTATGATTCTTCAGCTCCTTTATAATAATCCTTCCATTAAAAAAACGAGTTTATGCAATTACACAAACCCGCTTAATCTTAAAACTTAAAAAAATCTTTTTTCCTTATCAGCCCATCAACAGCATTTACATCAATAGGCGAGAAACGGATTTGTTTCTACTTGTATTTTAAATTATTAAATCATTACAAACACGTTTAGTATAAAAATTACGCATTTTCTTTTAAACCGTATTTTTTGTTAAAGCGATCTACGCGTCCATCTGCTTGGATAAATTTTTGTTTTCCAGTATAGAATGGGTGTGAATTAGAGGATATCTCAACACGTATTAATGGATAAGTATTACCATCTTCCCATTCAATTGTTTCTGAAGAACTTTTTGTTGATCTTGATAAAAACTTAAAATCAGTAGTTGAGTCCATAAATACTACTGGATGATACTCTGGATGAATTCCTTTCCTCATGTTCCTAAAATCTCCTTATGTCTAAGCTTTCAGACTTTAATAATTCGTTTTGACTATTTTGTATTGCTATTTGTAGACTTTCTCGAAGTATTTTCAACTTTCAAAGTTAAGCTACCGAACTTACCTAACAGCAAAATCCTATCATAAAATTGCCTAAATCTCAAATGATAAGTTCATAATCATTTAGAATCTGCTCACTAAACACTGCTTTTAAGTAAATAAAAAGCGAAGTAATAGATTCTTCTGTATAAGAAGTGGGTTGACTTTGTTCATATTTATTAATACGTTTATAAGGCAATACGCTCTTTACTTAAACAGAGGACTCGCATTTGAAATTCACCTAACGCTACTTGTCCTACACGCACTTTTTGAGATATTATTTGAGTGAATGTCTTAAATGCGTTCTTTACAATACGCATATTTCTTTTTTCTATACGTTGAGGAGGAAAGAACCTATTTTTAATAAATTAAAATCGTTACATACGTATAACGTTGTATGATAGAGCAACTAGTGCATCTTCTTTTTGGTCTTGGCTAGACGTAATAGCCGTACATATTCTCCATCATTTGGCCTTTTGCTAATTCTAATGTTTTAGCGCATATTCCGCAGTTTTACGTGCTTTTTCTTCAGCTAATTGAACTTGTTTTTGAATAAACGGTAAATATCTTTTATTGAACTCGATCGTATATGCTTTATCCGATGATAATTTAGGATTACGGCATGGTATCGCACTAAGTAACCAAGTAAATCCCCCTTCTCTAAATTCCGACCTTTGCTTATCCTTTTCAAGCTGAGCATTTAACTCTGCTTCTTCCGCTCTACTTGCTTCTTCCTTTAATCATAATTTTTCTTTAAATTTAACTTCATCTTTTGATTGAAAATATAATTTAAATTTATCAAAAAATTTCTCTACTTCTGGTTCTGGGAATTCTTTTTTATAATTTTCAAAGACTTTTATGTCAAACAATAAAATTCCACCTGGCATATAATTTATTGCTTCACATAACCTATCAAATGGTGTGTAATTGGCTACTACCTCTGAATATGGATAAATTTTTTTATGATACTATCAAGTTTTTCCCAAAAAGTTTCGGATCTTTAAGCCGCTTCATTTCCTAAGTATGCACGTGCTTCTTCCTCATAAACCGCAGCACATTCTTCAGAGACACTAACAACTGATATAACTAAAGACAACATTACTAAACTTAAAGCAATTCTTAACTTTTTTAACTTAATCAAAACATATCTCCTCCTTCAATTGTCTCACTAAATACACCTCTTTGAACAATTGCATGTAATTTTGTAATTACTATAACCTCTTATTCTCCTTTGTTTTGTTGGATCATTAAGCACCTATTCAAAGAGCAGCTGCAATTGGTACAGGCGATTCTTCTGGTAGTGATGCCATATCAGCCGGATCTGCTGCTAATCCAGTTGAGAGGCAGTATCTGATGAAACATCTTTAGTTTAATGCAGCACCACTGCCCTTAAACATTGCCAAAATCTTTATTTGTTTTAAACATAAAATTTTCCTCCTTAATTATTACATTTTCCTCAAACATCTTAAATCATAATAACGCTTGGACCATACACCATCTTTTATAAAAAAACAAACGTAAAGAAGAAAATATTTTCACATTAATCATTTTTCAATGTCCCAAAAAACGTATTGCTCTTTAATTTTTCTTTAAAAAGTTAGTGAATCATGTTGTTCCTTATGGTACACTTTTGAATGAATCGTTTACGTTTATAGTCGATTATAAATTAAAAAAAATAGAAATAATAATTTTTATTTAATGGTAGGAGATAAACGCTCATGAATTATATTTGGATAGCCATTGCGATTATTGTGCTATTTACTTTTTTTTACATAATAGGATCAATAATTCGTAAAAAAAATCAAACACGTTTAGATGCATTAGAAGAGAAAAGAGAAAAATTACTTGATCAGCCAATTGTAGAAGAAATTGAAGAAGTTAAACGTATGCATTTGGTAGGCCAGTCGCAAAATACATTTCGTGAATGGAATCAAAAATGGACGGATATTTCAACAAGTTCATATGCTGATTTAGAAGCACAAATCCTTGATATTGAAAATATGAATGAACGTTTTCGTTTTTTTAAAGCTCAGCATTTGCTTGAAACTGCTGAGCATCAATTATCTTATATGGAGCAAGAAGTTGAAAGTATTCGTAGCGGATTAAAAGAGTTACGCGAATCAGAAGAACGTAATTCACTAGCTGTTCAAGAAACATTAGATACATATGAAGAATTAAAAAAACGCCTTACAGATGAAAAAGAAGTATTTGATCGAGCAGTTACAGAATTAGAACGCAAACTTTATGATATTGAAATTGAATTTACTCAGTTTGTAACGCTAAATACAACTGGAGATCCCATAGAAGCACGAGAAGTTTTATTAAAAGCTGAACAACATACATTTAAGTGGAAAGAAAAAATGGATAAAATTCCTCAATTTGTTGAAGAATTAAGAGAAATTTTCCCTTCTCAAGTTGAAGAGCTTGAAACAGGATATCATCAGCTATTAGAACAAAATTATGTTTTCCCAGAAGAAAATAAAAATATCGAAGAAAACCTTAATCATATAAAGAATAAGATCAATGATTCTTTTGATGCAGTAGAAAAAATAGAACTAGATACTGTTGAGACATTAAATCGATCAATTGATGGCGAAATTAATGATTTATATGATCTTTTAGAACGAGAGATAAAAGCACGTAAATACGTTTTAGTAGCCCGAAAACAAATTCAAGAATATCTTGATCATGCAAAAAAAAATAATCGTCAATTATTGATTGAACTAGATCATATTTTACAAAGTTATACATTAAATAATAATGAACTGGGCCGAGCACGAGGTTATCAGTCAGAAATTGAAAAGCTAGAAAAGAAAAAAGAAGATTTATTGCCGCAAATTGATAATCATAAAATACCATATTCTAAAGCGCAAAAATTCTTTAAACATAGCTATAAAGTCTTAGATGATATTGAATCAAACCAAGTTCAAATTTCTGAAAATGTAAAGAAATTACGCGTTGGTGAAAAAGAAGCTTCTGAACAAATGGCTGACTTTGAATTTCAATTGCGTAATATTAAGCGTTTTGTGGAAAAGCAACGTTTACCTGGCCTGCCATCAAGTTATTTAGAATTTTTCTTTGTTGCTAGTGATCGAGTAGAAGAGTTGGCAAATAAGTTAAATAAAATTCGAATTGATATGGATGAAATTAATCAATTGGTAAAATATTCAGCAGAAGATATCAAAAGCTTAAAGCAAAAAACAGATGAATTAATCGACTCTGCTGCTTTAGCAGAACAAATGATGCAATATGCAAATCGTTATCGTCATGCAAATGCGCAAATTAAAGATGCAATAGATAAAAGTTTAATGCTATTTACTCATGAATATCGTTATAAAGAAGCCTTGGATGAAATTGGTACAGCTTTAAACGAAGTTGAGCCTGGAGCTTTTAGTAAAATTGAAAATTTTTATTATAAAAATTTAGACCCTGTATAATGCAAGTTTTTTATATGAAAGGAATCTTTTTTTTTATGATTTATTTTGATCATAGCGCAACAACGCAAATTTTTCCTGAAGCACTTGATGCATATGTTAAAACAAGTAAGAAAATTTTAGGTAATCCTTCTAGTTTGCATGATTTAGGCAATCAAGCTGAAGTATTACTTACACAAGCACGTAAGCAAATTGCTAATCTTTTTAATGTTTCTTTTTCTGAGATTTATTTTACTTCTGGAGGCACAGAAGGGATTAATTGGATTTTAAAAGGAACAGCAATAGAAAAGCGAAATTTTGGTAAGCGCATTATTATCTCTACAATTGAGCATCCAGCAGTTTATAAAAGCGCAAAGCAGTTAATAGAACTTGGATTTAAAGTAGATTTTGCCCCAGTAGATCAACGTGGTTTTGTCAAAGTAGATGAGTTTAAATCCCTCCTTAATAAAGACGTTATTTTAGTCTCGATAATTGGAGTGAACAATGAAATTGGAAGTATTCAACCGATTAAAAAAATCGCTGCTTTACTAGAAAATTATCCAAAAATTCATTTTCATGTAGATGCTATGCAAGCAGTGGGAAAAATTAAAAGAGACGATTATTTACCAAAACGTGTCGATTTTGCATCATTTTCCGCACATAAATTTCATGGTCCGCGTGGTGTAGGCTTTATTTACTTAAAACAAGGAAGGCGTATCGCTCCTCTTTTAACAGGTGGTGGACAAGAGAAAAATCAGCGCTCAGGAACGGAAAATGTTCCAGGAATTGTGGCAATGGTTAAAGCTTTACGTCTATCAATTAAAGATCAGCCAAAAAAGATCAAACATGTTCTTGCTTTAAGAGATGCATTGGCTAAGTTTTTAAAATTTTATGAAAATGTTAAATTATTTACTGATATGACAAGTGATTTTGCTCCACATATTTTAACTTTTGGTTTAGAGAAAGTGCGCGGTGAAATTATGGTCCATGCATTTGCAGAAAAGCAAATATATTTTTCAACGACCAGTGCCTGTAGTTCACGTAAAAAAATGCCAGCCAATACACTAAAAGCAATGAATATGCCAAATAATATTATTGAAACACCCGTAAGATTAAGTTTGGATGAAAGTAATACAATGATAGAAGTAAAACAGTTTATGAAAATTTTTTCTCAACTGTATACAAAATTTGGAAATGTTTTTAAGAAATAAAACAAGGAGAAGATTGTATGCACCTATCAAAAGTGATTGCTATTTTAAAACAAGATTATAATTTTCGCGAAATAATTGATGAGCAAAATATTTGGCACTATCATTTATCAAAAGATTTAGCACAAATTAAGATCAAACAACTCTCTTATGATTCAAGAAAAATAAGTGAAGGCACTCTCTTTTTTGTTAAAGGTCAAAATTTTAAAAAATCCTTTTTAGAACAAGCAGTAAATTTGGGAATGCGTTTTTATGTAAGCCAAATTCCTTTTAAAGTTAAAGGTACAACAGCCATTCTGGTAAATAATGTAAGAGAAGCAATGGCCTTAATTGCCCAAGCATTTTTCAATCACCCTGAGCAAAAATTAAAAATTGTAGCTTTCACCGGAACCAAAGGAAAAACAACATCTGCCTATTTTGTAAAAGACATCCTAGATCAAACAACAAAACAAAGAACAGCACTTCTTTCTACAATTAAGACAACTCTTGATGGAAAAAAATATTTTAATTCGAAACTAACAACTCCCGAATCGCTTGAACTTTATAAAATGATGAATCAAGCAGTTAATCAGAAAATGACACATTTAGTTATGGAAGTCTCTTCACAGGCATATAAAATGAAGCGTGTTTACGGTTTAATTTTTGATGTGGGAGTGTTTTTAAATATTTCTGAAGATCATATTGGACCAATTGAGCATCCAAATTTTGAAGATTATCTTTATTGCAAACGTCAACTGCTTTATAATTCAAGACGGATTATTTTAAATAAAAAAGCAGATTATTTTGCTTTGTTATTAGAAGAAAGCAAAGAAATAAATGTTCCGATCTATCTCTATGGAAAATCTGCTTCTGGGACAGATTATTTTATAAAGACTGATACAGACAATTTTTTTAAATTTAATGTTTGTGCAGGCAGTCGTAATAGAGATAGCAGTCTAACTGGAGAATATATTATTAGGTTAGCTGGAGATTTTAACAAAGAAAATGCTTTAGCAGCAATGATGGCAGCATTTTTAGTTGGAGCAGATAAAAATGCAGCACAAAAAGCTTTAACAAAAACTACTGTGCCAGGGCGAATGGAGATTTTAGTTCAAAAAAACGGAGCGCATGTTTATGTTGATTATGCGCATAATAAGCTAAGCTTAGCAGCATTATTGCAATTTGTAAAAACTCATCATCAAGGTTTACTTATTGTTGTTCTTGGCAGCCCTGGTAGTAAAGGTTTATCTAGACGGAAAGATTTTGGAGAAGTGTTATCAAAATTTGCAGATATTGCCGTTTTAACAGAAGATGATCCTGATTTTGAAGATCCTATTGAAATTGCACAAAAAATCGCTAATCATATCACTTCACCCAAAACGATAGTAAAAATTTTTACCAAGCGCCCTCAAGCAATTCACTACGCATTATCTTTAACAAAATCAGCAAATGATGCCATTGTTTTAGCAGGAAAAGGTGTAGATTGCTACCAAATTATAAAAAGCGAAAAAGTCCCTTATCAAGGAGATTTGGCAATTGTGCAAAAATTCTTATGAAAATAGAAATAAAGGGAAAATTTTGCATCGTGTGATGCATATATGAAAATTTAATTAAAATGCGAAAATATTTCCATTTATGCTTTATTTTGCAATAAAGAAAGGTATATCATCCTAATGCAACAAAGTGTTTTGCTGTCGTTGTGTAAGCTTACCAATGTTTTTTGAAGATCTTAAAGAATAGATAATCAGATGAGAAATATTTTGGCATGCCATAATCTTACTGCTTATGCGGATAGTGATTATAAATATGATATATGCTAATGGAGTTCATCATAGTTTGGCTGCCTATGGTGCGCGCCGAGAGGTTGCAGGTAATGATTGGATCATACTTTATGATCCTAGTGATAGCCATAAGGATGAATTTGTAAATGTTGATTCTAGAGACACTGTTAGTTTGCATTTAGGAAATGCAAAGATTGATAGTTTTATTTTATTTAATTATTAACTTAGAAAAAGGAGAATGATTATTATGAAAAAAAGATTATATTTCTTGTTACGTTTACCATACTAAATTGTTTTTTATGTACTTCAGTCCATGGATTGGAGCCAAGATTAGAGCAATCTCTGTTTTTACCTGAAGGTCACTAGCTATTAACTAAAATTACACAATCTTTTCAGGGAAAAGAATATAAAAAGTTTTTATCAACAGTTGTGAGTACCACAGATTGCAAACATGTTATTGCTTGTAAATATGGTTCAAATAAAGCATTTACAGATTGTCGTGAGAATAGTCTGATCCAAATTCCTTTAAAACAAAAAAACAAAGGAGCAACATACAAAGATTATGAAGAAAGAAAAGGCGGTTATGTTTCCTTCTCTATATACTTTAAAAAACAACAAAAAAATTCACTAAATCGAGATGATTTATATAATTTATCATTGTCTGCTGCTTCTGTTTCTTATAACGCCATTGGGCAAAAGGAAATTGATGAAAAATTAGATAATTCAATACAAGGAGAATACGCTTGGATTAATGAAGGAGGCGTAACTAGAACATTGATATCGCCTATTGATGGTGGCATCCTTTAGGTTACTTAATTGAAAAAGAAGATGGTAGTAAAAAAGTGTTTTGGGCTACGGTACATTATTGCAGATTTGAAATAAAACAATACGAATTCAAAGAATGGTCAGCTATCAAAGACTGCTTTGATATAAATAACGCTCAAAGTTCAATATTCGGCACGGGATGGTCTTAAAAATAGATATATGATTTATTAAAAAAACTCTCAATTAGTTAGTTGAGAGCTTTTTGTTATTTTTGGTATAATTATTTTAAATTAATTTGAAATTATTACATAATGATGCAATGAAAAGTAGGGAGATTTAAGTGAAAAAAAAGGTTGTAAAGTATTTTTTAAATGGGTTTTTAACCCTTTTATTGTTATTTATTTTAACAGGTTGTGGTGCGGAAAAAATTAATGCTAATTCAACTGGGATATGGGGAAAATTTGTTTGGTTTTTTGCTAGTTTAATAAGATTTTTATCTTTTGGAAAATCGATGGGGCTTGGCATTATTTTTTTGACATTAATTATTAAAACATTATTGTTTCCCTTGATGGCCTTTCAGATAAAATCAACTAAGAAAATGCAAGCAATTCAACCAGAGATCAAAAAAATTCAACAAAAATATCCAGGAAAAGATATGAACTCTAGGCGTTTGCAAAGTGAGGAGATACAGCGTATTTATTCTAAAAACGATGTAAATATGTATGCAGGATGTCTACCAATATTAGCACAGATGCCTTTTTTATGGGCATTATTTCAAGCGATTGCTAAAGTTAAGGAGATTCATAGTGGACAATTTTTATGGCTTGATCTTGGAGAATACGATCCTTATTATATATTGCCATTATTGGCAGCTCTTTTTACTTTTGCAACTAGTTGGTTATCTGTGAAAGCTGCACCTGAGCAAAACGATATGAGCAAGTCTATGACTTATATAATGCCCGTTATGATTTTTTTTATGTCCTTTCGAATGTTTAGTGGAGTATCTTTATACTGGGTAGTGCAAAATATCTATCAAGTATTCCAGACTCTTTTAATTAATAATCCATTTAAACTTGAAAAAGAAAAACAGGCCAAATTACAGGCAGGGCGTGATTTAGAAAAAGCAAAACTTAAAGCTTTGAAAAAAGCATTAAAGAAAAAGTGATGAATGATTAAAAATCATAACTAATATATATAGAAAAATCGTTAACAGACTCTAAAAAAAGTGAAGAAATTGAATGGAAGTGAAATTGATTTTGCAAAAGAAAAGAGAGTACAAACTGAAAAATGGTGATTCAGTTTATCTTGTTGATATATTGCATGATTATTTTTCACTGGATGAATTTGTAATCCTTAAAAAGAATGAAAAAATATTTATCTCTTCAAAATTAGAATTTGAAGTAAATATTGCACAAAAGAGCAGTTATTTGAAACGAACAACAACAGAAAAAATTAAGCTATATCGCTCTTATTTTCGTGGCAGAGATTCTATGATTGCTAGAAGTTTTAAGAATGCTAAAGGAAAAATGGGTTACTATCCATGGTGTCTGATTCGAAAAAAATATCCTTGCCCAAAAGTAAAAAATCAAAAATTTTTATGTGCAAATTGTAAAGTTCAAAAATTTATGCCTGTTACAGATAAAATCGTTAAAGATCACTTACGTGGTCGTGATGATAAAGGACGAGAAACATTTTTTGGTCTCTATCCAATCATGCCAGATAATACCGTTTATTTTCTTGTGATTGATTTTGATAAAAAAAATTGGAAAACAGAAGTTTTGGCCTTTGTGAAAATGGCAAAAAAATTTCAATTGTCACCATTACTTGAAATTTCTCAGTCTGGAAATGGCTGTCATACTTGGTTCTTTTTTGAAAAAAATGTGCCAGCTAAAGATGCAAGAGTATTAGGCGAATTATTAATGAAACACGCATTAGTTGAAAATCCAGAAATTTCTTTTGCTTCTTTTGATCGCATGTCGCCAAATCAAGATGAATTGACCCCAAATAAATTTGGCAATTTGATCGCATTGCCACTTCAAGGAAGTCGTGTAAGTAAGGGGTTTAGCCGATTTGTTGATGAAAAGTTCAATATCTTGCAGGATGTTTGGGATCCATTAGAAATGAGTCCAAAATTGTCAGAGAAACAACTATATAGTGTAATACATCAAATGAGAGAGGCTTGCCCAGTAGAATACTATACTTCTTTACAAATAACTGATAAAAACCCTTTATTTGAAATTCGTAAACAAGATAGAAAAGTTTCTTTAAAGCAGATTCATATAACGGTTAAAAATGAGTTAATTATCTCACGTGCTAAATTAAACGCAGCAGAAACTGTTCAATTGAAATTTTTGGCCACATTTAAAAATAAAACGTTTTATGATGAACAAAGAAAACATCTATTAACAAAAAATATTCCGCAATTTATTAGTTTAGCAAAGATAGATAAAGAAATTATCTCCTTACCGAGAGGATTAGAAGAAAAAGTTTTATCATTATTTCCTAATGCAATTTTGATTGACAAACGAACAATTGGCAAGCAAATAAAGGTCGCATTCAATGGTCAACTCTATCCCAAACAACAATTAGCTCTTAAGATATTATCAGTAAAAGATATGGGTATTTTAAGTGCAGGGACTGGCTTTGGTAAAACTGTGATAGCTGCAAAATTGATTGCCAAAAAACAAGTTAGCACGCTTGTATTAGTACACAATAAGAATTTAGCAGCTCAATGGAAAGCTCAACTTGAAAGATTTTTAGATATTGAAGACAAACCTTTTGAAGAATTTACGAAAACTGGACGAAAGAAAAAAAAGCCCAAAATAGGCAAAATATTTGGCGGTAAAGAAGTAAGAAGTGGTTTAGTTGATATTGGATTATTCCAATCACTAAGAGATCGCAATGATTTAGAAGAGATAATGGATGAGTATGGGATGGTTATTGTAGATGAAGGACATCACATAGCCGCTAAAACTTTTGAAGATATTATTAAATTTTCGAAAGCTAAATATATTTATGGATTAACCGCAACACCAAAACGTGAGGATGGGTTGGAAAATATTTTATTTATGCGCCTTGGCGAAATTCGATATAAAGTTGAAAAAGAAATTCCCAATCATGTGGAGCAAAAATTATTTGTAAAGTTTACCTCATTAGGAGAACATATTCCAAATATTGAACAGAATGCAATTCATGAAAATTATAACTTGATCGTGGAAGATTTTGATCGAAATAATCAAATTATTGAGGATATTATTATTAATTTGCAAGAGCAAAGACATTTGATTGTTTTGACAAGGTATGTGAACCATTTGAATAAATTAAAAACACAATTAGATAATCGTAAAATATCTGCATCGATTTATATTCTTAACGGTAAGATGAAAACAAAAGACTTGCGTATGGAACTTGAAGCTTTGAAAAACGATGGCAAGCCTTTTGTTTTACTGACAACGGTAAGTTACGCTGGAGAGGGATTTGATTTACCAGCACTAGATACATTGTTATTGGTAATGCCAATATCAGGGCAAACGAGCATGCAACAGTACCTAGGGCGTCTTTTGCGCAATTTAAATAAAAAAGAAGAACTGCGCGTATATGACTATGTAGATTATGCTATTCCTATGATTTATAGGATGTATCAAAAAAGAATGCGCATTTATAAAAAATTAGGCTATCGTTTATTTGAAGATAAGTTCACAAAAATTTATAAGAGTAATTTTATTGATGGTGATTATGAACCGATATTGATAAAAGATTTAAAGATTGCGAAAAAGAAATTTGTGTTAATATTACCATTCTTAAACAAAGCCTTTGTAAGGCAACTTAAGTCATTATCCGCCAATCAAAAAGTAAAGAAAATAATTGTGATTCCTGATATGCAATATATAGATGAAAAATATCAACAATATTACTTCGATAATATTCAAAAATTACGTTTATATGGTTTTGAAATTGTTTTTCATAAAAAGTTTCAACAAAGTTTTGTCATACTTGATACTCAGATTATTTGGATGTTGCCTGAAAAAACAAAGATGCAAGATGATCCGATTGCCTTACGAATGTATTCACAAGATATGGCCAAACGATTGGAAAATTATTTTAAAAAATCGCAATGTAACAAAGTAAGTCATCAGTTTTATTAAAAATTCAATCTTACTAAGAATCATAAGCAGCCTATTCGTACTACTTTTTAAAATTATCTAAGATGCGCAAAATTTTGCTATCTTGTGTTATTGACAAAAGATGAAAGATTGTATAATCTTACTATTAGAAAACGTTTTCTATCATTTTGTGGGTGTTAATAAGGTGGTGGGTATTTATGAAGTAAAATACAATTTTGCATTTATCTGTGTATTTTTAAATCAAATTCTTTGTTGCTTTTAAAAAGATTTTTAGGTGGCAGAAGGGGAAAAAATAGGAAGTGCTTTTATCTGAAAATATAAATTTTCTTTTCAATAAAGTGAAAGTTATCATATCAAGTAAGTATTAGAGAAAATCTATTTATAAAAGGGGAGATATGTTTTGATTAAGTTAAAAAAGTTAAGAATTGTTTTAAGTTTAGTAATGTTGTTTTTAATTGTATCAGTTGTTAGTAGCTCTGAAGAATGTGTTGCGCTTACTAAGGAAGAAACACGTATATACATAGAAAGACCAGTTTGTGCCAGTATCGAAATGGACCGGCTTTTAGATCCGCGAACTTGTTGGCAAACACTTGATAGTATCATAAGAAAAATTTATCTATATCCAGATTTAGTTGCACGTATAACACCATTTGATAAGTTGTATGAAGCAATAGAATATATGCCAGGTGGAGTTCGATGGTTTAACGTAAAAGTCTTTGAAAAATATAAAGAAGAATCCCCAAAATTAAAAGAATTTTTTGAAAGATTTGAAATATATTGGCAATCAAAACAGCTAGTTCGACTTGAAAAATTGGAAAAATTTGAAAAACTTGAAAAACTTGACAAAGCACGTAATTACGCAGAAATGCCATTATTTCCCGAAGAAATAAGTCGGCTTGAAAATCTGGAAAGTTCTTGGGAAGAATTTGATAGCATCATAAAAAAAATTTATCCATATTTAAATGTAACGTCATATGAGAAATTAGTTAAGGCAATGGAGGCGACTCCAGGTGGAATTCGATGGTTTAACAGAGATGTCTTTAAAAAGTATAAAAAAGAAAATCCAAAAGCAAAACAATTTCTTAAAGAATTTGAATTATATTTTCGACCAAAATGGGTAGGTATCTTTGAAAAAGAAAGATTCGAATTAGCTGAAAAAGCGCGTAGAGCAAAAGAAGAGCGTCAAGCTGAAAAGGTCCGTGGTGTCGCGCCTACTGAAATTTTAAAGCAAGGAAAAATGAGATTAGTTCACGAAAATATCATAGATTTAAGCGATGTTGATGCCATTGTTAATACTACCAATGAAAAACTTACAAGTGGCGGCAATCTTTATGATACTATATTAGCCGCTGCAGGGCCTTCAGTTAAAGAAAAATTGGAAAAATTGTGTTATATTCATCACACTCCAACAGGAGCTGCATTTTTAACAGGAGGAGGAGATCTTAAGCCAAAGAAAATTATCCATGTTGTTAAGCCTAGATATGATTCTAGTAATGTTGCGGAAAGTGAACGATTATTGGCAAGTGCGTATAAAAGATCTTTAGAGATTGCTAGAGCAGATGGAATACGAAAAATTGCTTTTCCGTGTATATCAACTGGTGCATGTGGATATCCGCTAGAAGTAGCAGCGAAGGTAGCCATGCGTACTGTGGGAGAATTTTTGCAAGCAAATGACGGATACTTTGATGAAATAACATTTTGTTGCTTTAGGGAGGATAATGTTCATATTTATTTAATGGCGGGATGTGAATTAGAGCTGCAAAACCCTATTTGTTACCCTGGAAGAACACGAGAAGAAAAGTTAAATTGGCTTATAGAAGTAATCTCTACTCATCCTAAAGAACAAGCCAATGCTTATTATTTAGAATATGTAAAAGAGCAGTTAGAGAAGGAACGTGCACAGATGTTATATGCTAGAACAGTAGAATTAACGCTGCTGACAAGTCCTATTTGTTGCCCTGGAGGAACACGAGAAGAAAAGTTAAATTGGCTTATAAGAGTAATCCCTACTCGTCCTAAAGAGCATTTTAGTGGTTCTTTAGATTATTTAGAATATGTAAAAGAGCAGTTAAAGGAAGAACGTGCACAGATGTTATATGCCAGAACATTAGAATCAGAGCTGAGAAACCCTAAGTGTTGTCCTGAAGGAACACGAGAAGAAAAGTTAAATTGGGTTATAAGTGTAATCCCTACTCGTCCTGAAGAGCAGGCCGATGCTTCTGCAGATTATCTAGAATATGTAAAAGAGCAGTTAAAGGAAGAACGTGCACAAACTTCATTGGCGGCGGTGCAATTTGCTAGAACATTAAAATTAGATCTGCAAAGTCCTAAGTGTTGTCAGTGTTGTCCTGGAGGAACACGAGAAGAAAAGTTATATTGGGTTATAAGTGTAATCCCTACTCGTCCTAAAGAGCAGGCCAATGCTTCTGCAGATTATTTTGAATATGTAAAAAAGCAGTTAAAAAAGGAACGTACGCAAGCGTATTTAGATTTTTTTAAAGCAAAATAAATGTAAGTTACGCAAGATCTTGCAATAGAGTGTTCTCAAAAAGTTGATTCTAATAGCCCTTCTCTGGAACTAGATGTATGAGAATTTCATTTTTTTTCCCTGATACATCATCAAAAAACCTCAAAATAGCACCACGTATCTTTAAGTTTTTTCCCTTGTCTCAGGAAAAATTGAAACGAATTCTCTTTATAACCTAATTTCAGAGGAGATCTATTGAACTACAAAAACAATCGGAAGTATTTTATAAACAGCTTGAACAAGAAAAACCCAATTACTTGATGGTATAGGATAGTTTGAGCCAGTTATTAAGGAAGCAGTGAAAATGTTTGATGTAATCACTTCAGATAAGCAAACCCAAGAGCTTTTACGAATGAAAGAAAAAGGAGAACGAGATTTCAACCCGGCGATGAAAAACTCCAGAATAAAAGGAAGAACAGAAGGGATGGAAAAAGGGCTTAAAAAACAGCATTATCCATGCTCGCAGACGTCATGCCAATGTCAATTATTAAAAATACACTAGTCTTTCAATTTCTGAAATTCAGTCGTTAAAATCAGATTAATATTTAAGTGTAGGGATGACTTGTAGCTTTAAAGCTCGAAGGTGTCTTATCGCATAAGCTTGGATTTAAAAAGAAGCAGCATTTTAACTGCAAATTGCGAACTGCCTTAACAAATGACAAACGAAATTTGACAGAATTTAAGCAAATTGCCCAAGATCTCTTAACAGCAAACGATCTTGTTGACGTAACTTACTTAAGCTTTTTTGGATCCGCAAGTTATGTCCAATAGGGCTGGCTAATGCTTAAAATGCCTCACATTTGTAAAAATCATTGTCATCCCGTAATTATCCGCTGCTTCAATCACCTCTTTATCCCGTACCGATCCTCCAGGCTGGATAATCGCCTGAATTTTCGCCCTAGCAATCTCTTTAACATTATCCGCAAACGGAAAAAAGGCATCACTAGCTAGTACTGCTCCATTAAGTTTTCCTTTTGCCTGTTCAACTGCAATTTTCACCGCACCAACTCGATTCATCTGCCCTGCACCAATACCTAATGTATGTTTTGCATTCGCAATCACAATCGCATTTGACTTCACGTACTTGACAGCTTTCCATGCAAACTTCAACGCACGTAACTCTTCCTTGCTAGGTTTCTTTTTTGTTACAACTTTCCATTTTTTCAGATTTTCCTGAATCACATCTTGATTTTGAAGCAACACTCCCCCTAGCACACTGGTGATCATTGGATAATTTTTACTTTCATCCTTTTTAGAAAAATCTAATTGAATCAAACGCAAATTTTTCCTTTTAGTTGTCAATATTTTAAACGCTTCATTCGAAAAACTTGACGCAATAATAACTTCCAAAAAAATTTGATTCATTTTCTTAGCCGTCGCACAATCTACCTTGCGATTTAACACCACAACTCCTCCAAAAATGGACACAGGATCAGCCTTATAAGCATAATCCCATGCTTTTTCAATTCGTTTGCCAACTCCAATACCGCAAGGATTCATATGCTTCAGTGCCACAACTGTTGGCTCTTCATACTCACAAGCAATTTGAATCGCTGCATCTGCATCTTTAATGTTATTATAAGACAACTCTTTTCCATGCAATTGTTTGCCTTTAGCAATTGAATAGGAAATTGGCAGTGCGTTTTGATAAAAAGCAGCCCTTTGTTGCGGATTTTCTCCATAACGAAGAGTTTGTTTTAAATCATAGGTTAACGTCAACTTTTCAACTTCTTTTTCTTTAGTAAGACCTGTTAAATATCCTGCAATCAATGCATCATAAGCTGATATGTGACGAAAAATTTTTGCTGCTAATTTCTGCCGAGTTGCAAAAGTTGTATCTCCATTTTCTTTCAACTCTGAAATTACCATCGCATAATCCAAAGGATCGACAACTACTGTAACTGTTGCATGATTTTTCGCAGCTGAACGCAACATTGAAGGACCGCCAATATCAATATTCTCAATTGCTTCTTCGTAACTTACATCTTCTTTTAAAATCGTCTCTTTAAATGGATATAAATTTACACAAACAAGATCAATCGGCTGAATATCATGATCTTTCATTGCTTTTTTGTGACTTTCTAAATCTAGGCAAGCCAATAACCCTCCATGAATTTTTGGATGTAAAGTTTTTACACGCCCATCCATTATCTCAGGAAAATTCGTCACTTCATCAACAGCAATCACTGGCACATCAGCTTTTTCTAAGGCAACCTTAGTTCCTCCTGTTGAAATAATTTCAAAACCTAAAATAGTCAACTCTCTAGCAAATTTAACCACTTCATTTTTATCTGAAACACTTATTAATGCTCGTTTCATGTTTTCAATCCTTTTCTTATTAATTTTTCTAACACTTCAGGATACAATTGATACTCTGCTTTGTGAATTCGTTGTTCAAAACTTTCCAATGTATCATTTTCTAAACGAGGTATGCGAACCTGCTTGATAATCTCCCCTGTATCTACACCAGCATCCACATAATGTACACTCACGCCAGACTCTTTTACCTGAGCATTCCACGCATCTTCAATTCCGTGTAAACCTGAAAATTCTGGCAAAAAAGAGGGATGAATATTGATGATTTTGCCTTCATAAGCTTTTAACAAAGTTGTTCCAATAATCTTCATATATCCTGCAAGTACTACTAAATCAATTTCATATTGTTTCAAAAGCTCAACCAACGTTGCTTCATAAATCTCTTTGTTTGTAAACTCTTTTAATTTAAACGAAAAAGATAAAATACCTAGTTTTTTTGCTCGTTTTAAAACGTAAGCATCTTGTTTATCAGAAAAAACAAACTTTAAGCTTGCAGGAAATTTTCCAGATTGGATTTTCTCAGCTAATACTTGAAAATTACTTCCATTACCAGAAGCAAAAATTGCAACATTCATGATGATCTCCAATCAAGGTATCTTTTGCTACTGTTAATAAATTAAAATATCTTTGAAAATTTCACTAATTTTAAACCATTCCCACTCGCATATCGTTTAACTTGTTCACTAAATTCTACTCTTTCTCCACTAATATAACTCTGAATTTGAGTCAATATAACCTTTTTCATTAACATCTCCATCTAAAATTCATTATTCACTGTTTCAAGCGCTACTTCAAACACTTGATCCATATCATAATACTGATAATTGCCCAAACGTCCACCAAAAATTACCTTCTCTAGCTTATTAGCTTCCTTACGATATTTTTTAAACAACTCTGAATTTTTCTGATCATTCACCGGATAATATGCCTCTTTTGTCAAATCCCAATCTTGCGGGTACTCACGTGTTAAAATGGTTTTTTTAGCGTCCCCTTGACCATCGAAATGTCGCCACTCCATAACCCTGGTATACGGCGTTTGAGCATCTGTATAGTTAATCACTGCATTTCCTTGAGCATTATTGCAATTTATCACTTCATTTTCAAAACGAAGCGAGCGATACTCTAACTCTCCGAACTGATAGTCAAAAAACTGATCAATCATTCCTGTATAAACAATACGTGGAAATTCTTCTAAGAAGACTTTTTTCTTACTAAAAAAGTCTATATTAAGTCTAACATCAATCAACTCACTAGCAAGCATTTTTTCAAAAAGCGCTGTATAGCCATCAACTGGCACTCCTTGATAGCGATGATTAAAGTAATTATTATCAAAAGTATAACGCACTGGTAGTCGTCGAATAATAAAAGAAGGAAGTTCTGTCGCAAGGCGTCCCCATTGCTTTTGCGTATATCCTTTAATTAATTTTTCATATATATCTGTACCAATCAAACTAATTGCTTGTTCTTCTAGATTTTGCGCAGGACCTTTAATCCCAGCAGCTAATCTTTGTTCCTTAATCTTAGCTTTGGCCTCAGCAGGTGTTTTTACTTGCCACATCTGATAAAACGTATTCATATTAAAGGGAAGATCATAAAGTTCTCCTTTGAAATTGGCCACCACTTGATTAATAAACCCATTAAATTCAGAAAATTGATTCACATAATCCCAAACTGCTTTATTATCCGTATGAAAAATATGTGCGCCATAATCATGAATATTAATCCCAAATTCCTTATGCGTATACATATTCCCACCAATATGGTTACGCTTATCAATAATTAAGGAGTGTTTACCGCATTTAGCTACTTCATGTGCCCAAACAACACCAAAAGGACCTGCTCCAACGATAAGATAATCGTAATTTTTTATATTGTATTTCATATATCTTCCTTCTAAACATTAGACCCCCTCGCAGAAATTAAGATCCTATCTACCATCTCTAACGTCGATGATTAACTATATCCACTAACTATAAAATAATTAGCTCCACTTTTTTTAGCAGCTTCTATACCCACAAGAGAATCTTCAAAAATAATAGTATCTTGTGATTTTATACCAAAATTTTTCATAGCTAATATAAAACCTTCTGGATCTGGTTTGACATTAATTACATCTTCTTGAGTAACCAAGATATCAAAAAAAGATAATACTGAAAATTGGTCCAGTATCTATTTTGTATTTTTTAAATATGCCGTAGTTACCAAAGCAATTTTGTACTCACTCCTCAATAAAGAAATCATTTTCAATAAATGATCATTTGAACGTACTTTATCTAAATGTAAAACGTAATTTTCTTTTTTTAAGTTATGTATTTTTTCTAAAAATTTGTGTGATAATCCGCCATCTATTAATTTTGGCAAAAATTCAGCATAGTGCTTTCCATTACAGATAGACATAAAATAATCTTTATCTAATTTATAATCATAAAAATCTAACGCATCTTTATATGCATAATAATTTACCTTGCGAGTATCAAATAATGTTCCGTCCAAATCAAAAATAGCTAATTTCATTTCTAAATCCCTAATCTTATAAAGCAATCATTCCAGATCAGCAATTAATTGCAAAACATTTTCTTTCGAAGAAATTATCTTCTTTACATTTGAATAATTACAATTGAATATTATCCCTTCAGGATTAAAATTTAATCCCTTTAAATAATCTATAACATCTATCATTCCTTCTTTACTATTATTTGTCAGAAATATAATCTTTGCTCCACGTTTACTCAACAAAGATAATTTCCAAAAAAACTTTTCCCTATCTAAAAACAAGTTATCAATATTTACAAAATAAGTTCCATAAATCTTTTGTAAATGCTGCCAACTTTTATCATTTCCCCACTCTTCATAGATAGAAGTTTCATACTGCTTAAAAACGTGGCCACAAAAACCTATCAAATAAGAAATAACATGACTAATATATAAAACAATATCTCCAGAAAAATCTTTTTTCAATTTCTCATAAGAAAAAATAAAATCCTCAACATTGCAAAAGCCATAAAGACCTACACTAATAACATTCGAACGAAAGGATTTTTCAACAATATCTAAAACTTGAAATTGCTCATTTAAAACTATAAAACTTTTATTACGTAAAAAATGAACTTGAGTCTCAAATTTTGATAAATCCCAACCAACCAAAAAATTACCCTCAGCAGTTGGTGAAACTTCTAGCCTACTATCCACATCTTTAATCAAAATACTTCCCTTAACATCAGCTCGTTTAATCATCTCATAAACAGTTTCTGCAGGTCCATTCGTCCTTTTATTAAACAAAATAAATTCAACATTTCCCAAATCAGATAATTCATTTTGAACAATGTCCCTAGCATGATATTTTTGATTATCTTCATTTAAAATAGAGACAATAATTCTATCGATATCATTAAAATTAATACTATCTATTGCGTAACGAACAGCTAACGTTCCTAATGGATGACGAGCTAAATATTTAGGAACACCATCAACCATACTTCTCCCTAGACATGGAATAATTAATGTTTTCATTTATGATCATTCCCTTCTAGTTTACGAATAATGTAAAGAAGCATCTGTGATTTCTTTTCTAAAAATTTAAAGGTCCTCTTATCTTCAACATAAGGGAACACTCTTATAAGCTTTAAAAGCAATACATAATAAATTTCAAGTAATAATGTGTCATCATATACTTGTAACTTTTCAACTAGCAATTCACGAAAAATTTTTACTCTAATCTTTGCATTTGTATCAATATTTTCTGCTCTATAAGACCACCCAATCAGTAAATCTTGCATCATTGTGCCCAAATCCATAATCCAAAAATCATAAAAAGAATCTAAAAAATCAATAAAATATAATTGATTATTTTTTATAATAATATTCTCTAATGTTAAATCTCCATGTCCATTAGAAAGAACAATTTTATCCCAAGAATGTTTTTCTGACCTTTCAAGTGAATAATTAATTAAATCACTATTTAACCTGTAGGTGGTCTCTTTTAAAGAGTTAATTTTATCGTAAAAAAGCTTAGAATCATTTTTCGAATTGGCAACATTTGCAATAATACTTTCAAATAAAACATTTATAAGCCCAGCAATTTCAAAAAGTGGTATCGTTTTTATATAATTTGCAAGTGTAGTACCTTGTATATACTCCATATCAAAATAAAATAATTCATCTGAATTATATCCAGATGCTAACACTTTAGGAGCTATAATCTGATCATCTTTATAATTATTTTGTTTTTTACATTGCTGTGCTAAACGATCATTATAGTCTAAGCCACTAGAAATTTTTCTTACAAATTTTCCATTTTCATCTTCACATAAAAGAATCTCACAACCTGAATGGCCACCCAAATTTCGAATAATCATTTATTACCATCCATTTTTGAAAAATATTTAGAATTCTTTGCTTCCATATATTCCAGTGGAGTCCCAAAATTTAAATGAAAATTAACTAAATAATCTTTAATTACTAACTCAGCAGAATAAACTATATTATAAATTCCACTTAAAAAAAATTCATCATACATGGACATTTTTAAATATTTATGTGCATTTAAAACGAAAATTTCTGCAGACTTAAATAAATATGCTCCATAAATTGCATGGTTACTAACCACTTGCTTTTCAACTGTTCCTATAATTCTATTTTTATCATTGTATATAACATAACTATATTGAGGCTTTTTTGATTCAAAAGTCAATAACCCCATATCGAAATTAACTTCTTCAAACATATTTGTTAATTCAACACATTTAAACATATGATCACAATCATTAATAATAATTGGCAAATCATCTAAAATATTTTTTATAACATTCAAACATGTCAAAACAGGCTCATCTAAAACTTTCTTATCAATTTTAAATTTATCAATATGTTCTTGTAGTACCACAAATATAATATCATAAACATCCACACTATTTAAAACTGATCGAACAGCCCAATAAAAAAAGGTTTCCCATTTATTTTAATCAACGGCTTTGGCTCTTTAAACCCTTCTCTTTCAAAACGCAAGCCCGCTTCGGCCATAGGCATAATTAAATGTGATTTCATTATTTTTCTCCATAACATAAAATTCAGAGATCTTTCAAGACTTTCATCATATATTTAACAACAGCTTTTGGGCTCCATTTTTTCTCAAAATTTTCAACCATTTATTTTGGATTTGAATCAGGTAAACTTAACACGTCTTTTTTAAATAAATGCCAGTCAACCTTAGAATTTTTTAAATAACCCATTTCTACTGTCTCGATAACATCTTCATCAAATGGCAAATACCATTTAACTTT
The DNA here is from genome assembly GCA_031269775.1 of Streptococcaceae bacterium. Lineage (GTDB taxonomy): Bacteria > Bacillota > Bacilli > Lactobacillales > Streptococcaceae > JAIRLR01. The sequence goes on along the minus strand of JAISYQ010000016.1, from coordinate 15,519 downwards.
CAGTTTATCCGTAATAATCTTTGTTCCTACACTAAAGCTATCAATAAAACGATTAGGAATGCTACATCTATAGCCAGAAATATTTAAATTATATTGAAATTGACTAACAAATTGAGGGAATTCTTCTAAAGGAACAACCAAATCATTACAACCTTTAACTAATGAATCGGAATTTCCTTGATTAATTACGCGAGCATCATACTTCTCACCTAATACTGATAAAAAATCACTTGCTCTTTGTCTTTTAATATTAGGATGCTCTATATTTCCTTTAAAATGATCCATAATATTTGCCTCATCATTAAAATCTACAGGCTCAAAAAAAAAGATTTAGGACCTCTTGCATTCCCAAAATAAGACATTAGTTTCTTAAGTTTTTTGTTTTGTTGATTGGCTGTAAATTTTTGATATCCTTCTTTTAATCCTTTATAATCTAACCTTTTAGCTAATAAACGCGGTCCAATCATTAAAGGTTTTATTTTTTCTTTATATTTACAGAAATCTGTAATTATTTTTCGTTGGCCAACTTGGGAAAATGATAACTTTTCATCAACATGCTCATGGGCACTCCATGGTATTAAAATACCAGAAACAAGTTCAAAACCTTCTGCTTCTAGATCAATCGGACACTGCATTTTAAAATATCGATCACAAACCTTTAAATCTTTTTCATTAAATAAAAAAGGAGAATCCCCACAATCAATATAAAAGTACTTTTTTTGCCCACTATCATTTACTAAACAGGCACGTAAGTTATATCCTCCAAAATATCGATCTTTAATATAAGAAACATACTTGTAAAAAAACGGATTTTTCATTTTTTTTATAATCTGAACCAAAGTATCTTTAATTCCCAAATTTATACTTTCATTTTTTTCTAATTCATACAAACCCAAAAGAAACCACTGAAAATATGAAAGATTTGGAATTTGTTGGATAATTACTTTTTTCATGTTCATTCCCATTTCAGAACTTGTTTACTATCTATAACGAAACGAATATTTTTATATAACTTGTAGTAACTTAATGGTTTTTTGAGCTATTTTTTTCTGATACATCGTTAAAAAACCTGCTGTGTTATTTTTTACCTTAAAAATTAAACCTCCTGCGAAACTAATTTTTTAGTTCAAAATAATAAATTCCTGTCATAAGATTAAACTGTAATTTAAATCTTTTCCTTTTGTTTCTATACCGCTTTGCTAAAATTTTGAAATTCTTAATTGCTCCAATTATATTGTTCTACTAAAATTCTTTCTTTTGAAATTTCATGATTTTGTTTTTTATCTCTTTTCTCTAAAAAGCTTATTTTTAGGAATTTTAGCATTTGCATGAAGCTCTAAAATTCCTTAATATCCACTATCTAAAATCATTATAATTCGTTTATTTATAGAAAGTATGGATTTTTTAAAAAGTTTAAAGTTGAGACATTTTCCTTCGCAAAAACTGGGACAGATAACAGATTACATCGCTTTATCAACTATAATTTGGTTTTTTAATGTATGTTGCTTTTTTTTATCTGAATAATACTTTATCAGCTGCAATGTGAGCATAAATTCGATATTCACGCCAGTAAGAAAGATCTGCTATAAATCAATCTTATAAACAAAGCTTTGGTTTTCTTCCAACTCTTTTTCTCTTTTATTGTTCGGCCTTTTTTAGAATTTTGATCATTTTTGCAAAGGTTTGACGTTTAACGCCAACTAAATGCCGGAAATCTTGATTTTTTAGCTGTTTTGCTTGATCGATTTTCATAAATTGATTATAACATTTATAGTTTCGCAGGTAGTCTATTAATTCTTAAACAGAAATAGCGTTGAGATTCTCAGTGTTTTTAAATTTATTTAAATTTTTTGCAATTTTTATTTTAATTTCTGGACTTAATCCTTCCCACTAATACTTTGGACGTTTTTTAACTTTATCAACAGTTGGTTGAAATGGTAATTACAATTAAAAATCTATTAAAGGAGAAAGTTGCCAAATTTTCGAAAATATTTCTAAATAAAGGCAATACGAATATTTTCGTAGAAAATTTTTATATGAAACAAGACATCTATCTACTAAAAAAACGAAGGAAAATCCCTTCGTTTTTTTACAATTTATTTCTTTTACTTGCCAATTTCATCGAAATTCTATTGCCACTTTATCAGTAGCAGGGTATGATTTTAGATCCTAGATGCTGATCCAACAAGCTGGGCGGACAGCCATATAAAGCTCGCTGTCGATAGCGAAGTTATAAATAATGCCAGCAAATTGAGGTCGGCTGCAAGGTTATTACCATAGAGAGGGGAGCACAGCCACGCTAAACTCTTAGGGAAATCATCGCCAGAAAAGGTAGACATGAAAAATTTCCAATTACCTTTACCAGCATTTAAAGAATCTTTCCCCTCTGCCTCTTTGTCAATATCTATCAACGACGGTATAAAAGCGATTTTACTTCCTCTTTGCAGATCCACTACTGTTCTATAATTACTTTGATCAGCTAAATTATATTCAAAAGGAGCACTTTGATTTGCACCGTTTAAGACAACTGGTAATATATATTCGTGAAAGTCCACACTATTAATCTATGTACGTGGAATCCCACTAAACCAAGCATCTACGCTAACTTTAATATCCGATTGGTCATATCTTGCTTCAGTACCTCCAACTTTGTACTTTTGTACCGCAATCGGATTTTTTTTCATAATCAATGCTTGATAACCATTTACTTGCATTACCATCCACTCATCAGTTAAATTAGTTTGGTGTTCAGGGGGTGTATTGACGCCCCTAAATCCGCTTGTTCCGACAAACTCGACGATTTGTCCACAAGCTGTTACGGGTAGCCCATTTTTTTGGCGAAGAACAGGTCGTCGTGCTGCTAGCTGGCGTTGGAGATCATCAAGTCGATGTTGAAGATCAACAGCTTGCCTTTGAAGCTCGCGTTGTTGTAAAGCTTCGTTTTGCAATTCAGAATGCAAAGAAGCGTTTTGTCTTTCAAGTTCAAAAACTTTCTCGGACAACTCGTTTAGTTGTTGTGCGTATCTTTCCAGTTGAGCTATCAAGTCTTGCAAATCGCCTGGTGGTACTGCGCTAATTTTAAGACAATTTAGAAAACTAAATGACATTACTACAATTAAAACTAACGACACTACCTTTTTAAATCTTTTTTTCTTCATTATTTTTACCTCTAATTTAAAAATAAAATATACAATTTTTTCACATTCTTATTGATCTTCTAAACTTTATATACCTACCATCAAATCAATGAAAAGTATTTTCTACAAAAAGCATTATAATATTTTGATTCTCTTTTTGTTAATAAAAAAAAGATAGAATTTGCACATTTTAAAATCGATTGATTTGCTAGGTAATTACAAATCGTACATGATTCCAATTTTGATAAACTTAATTTATTTTACTAAAGGCAAGTAAACATGTTCTAAGAACCTTAACAATAATAGACCTCCTCGGAAACTAGGGTATAACGAGAATTTGTTTCAAATTTTTTTCTAAGACAAGGAAAAAAACTCAAAGATACGGGTGCTATTTTGAGGCTTTTTTGATGATGTATTAGGGAAAAAGAAAACGGATTCTCATGCATCTAGTTTCTTAAGGAGGTCTAGTATATTCCAAATTTTTCTTGTTAATTTATATCGAAAGCCCCATTTAATAATTTCTCTTCTAAAACTTTTATTTTCATCTAACCATGAACCATTAAACCAGTGAATTGTTGATGTTTGTTTAGAAAAATGATTCTCAAAGCCTACGGGCCTTATTGGACAAAAAAACGTTCTAGGATATAAAGTAAAATCATTAATAGTCTGCTTTTTGTCATTAAATAATAAACCCTTTTTCCTGAATTCTTCAGTCATAATTAATACATTTGTGCTTAAATTAAATGTGCCATCAGAATTTATAAATTTTTTTCCTATATACCAATTTAAAAGTTCTTTAATAAATGCATGTCCTTTTTTAGCACCAATAATTCCTGTAGGAATGTGGGTATTAGTCTCAAATCCTGAAAAAGCATCATCATTTAAAAAAGGATCCAAAGATTTCAAAACTTCGACATCTGTATCCATATAAATACCACCAAATTCATATAAAGCATGCAATCTAATAACATCAGATACAAAAGCAAATTTTTTACTATTGTATGCTTCTCTTGCATAAAGATAACTATTCATATCAAAATTATTTTCATTCCAACGCATAATTTGATAATCTGAGCAATATTTTTCCCATGACTTAATTATCCTTTTGGCTGATTTAGTAAGTGGATTTCCACCCACCCAAACATAGTGAATAATTTTTGGTATCTTCGTTTTATTTTTCATAAAATACCTCAAATTCCTTTGGCTTATTTTTAGTTAAACCAAAAATATATGCTATATATTCTATGATTCTTTCACTGGCGAATCCATCTCCATAAGGATTAATAATTTTAGTCATCAAATTGTAAGCTTGGAAATCATCTATTAAATTACAAACTTCTCTAACAATAACTCTATCATCTGTCCCCACCAAACGAAGTGCTCCAGCTTCAACTCCTTCAGGCCTTTCTGTTGTATTTCTTAATATTAAAACCGGTCTTCCTAATGATGGAGCCTCTTCTTGAACACCACCAGAATCACTTAAAATTAAAAAAGCTTTTTTTGCAATATTATGAAAATCAACAATATCCATGGGGGAGGTCAAATGCAATCTATCAGATGTATTTAATATTTCATTAGCTATCTTTCTAACTTTTGGATTTCTATGAATTGGAAAAATAACATGCAAATTAGAATATTTATTCATAATTTTATTGATTGCTTTAAAAACATTTTGCATAGGCATACCAAAATTTTCTCTTCTATGCATCGTCACTAATAAAAATTTATTTTCTCCTACTTCAGATAACAATTTACTTGTATAATTTTTTTTAACTGTATACCTAATAGAATCTATTGCGGTATTACCTGTAATAAATATATCCTTTTCTTTATGATTTTCTTTCAATAAATTTTCCTTACTTACATTGGTAGGAGCAAAATAAATATCTGCTAATATATCTGTTACTCGACGATTCATTTCCTCAGGAAACGGAGAAGACAAATTCCAAGTTCTAAGACCGGCCTCTACATGAGCAATTTTTATTCCATCATAAAAAGCTATTACAGAAGCTGCAAAAGTAGTCGTGGTGTCTCCATGAACTAAAACAATATCTGGTTTTTGTTTGTTTAAAATTTTATCAAGATTTGACATCACTTTTATAGTTACATCTAATAAAGTTTGATTCTTTTCCATCAAATTCAAATCATAGTCAGGAGTTATTTCAAAAATATCAAGAACTTGATCTAACATCTCTTTATGCTGGCCAGTAACCACTACAATAGATTCAAAACGTCTATCTTTTTTTAATTTTTTTATTATAGGTGCCATCTTTATTGCTTCAGGTCTTGTTCCAAAAACTGTCATTACATTAATTTTATTCATGTTGTTTTCTTCTCCAAGAATTTAATGCCATTTTTTAAAGTAACAATTAAATTTTTTTCCATTTATTGATAATGTTTTTTAAACTAAGAAATTCTGCTCGTTCTAAAGAAAGTTTTTGATATTTCTCTCTTAAATTTTTAGAATCCATCAACAATTTTAACTGTTTAATAAACTTTTCAACATTTCCTTGTTCAACTAACACACCGTACTTTCCATTATCAGTTACTTCACAAGAACCGCTATTTGCAAAAGCTAAAACTGGTAATCCAAAAGACATAGCTTCCCCAAATACAAGCGGAAAACCTTCAAAACGACTTAAAGAGATAAAAATTGAACTGTTTAAATAATGTTTAACTAAATCTTCACCTTTTTTTGAACCTTGCCAAACTATTTTGCTTTGCAACTTATTATCTATAAGCATCTTCTTAAATCGAATCTCTTCTAATTTATTACCTTGACCCGCTAAATAAATTTTCCAATCATTTGTTAACATTTTAGCTAAATCAAGCAAATAATCTAAGCCTTTTGTATGAATGTCAATTCTACCAACAAAAGAGATAATTTTAGAATTTAAATTTGATATTTTCGTATTTTTAATTGTTAATGGATTATGCATTACCTTGATATTATTTATTTTATGTTTTTTCAAATAATTTTTATCTTCATTTGTTAAAATAAATAAATCATCACAAGCTCTGTAACCAAGAATTAATTGAGCTGAGCTTTTTTCAAAAAAATGAGATTCATAAATTTGTGCATTTGAATGGATCCAACCAACTATTTTTACTTTTGGCAAAGCTTTTTTCACTTGTTTTGCAACTAGTATCCACTGCTCAACTAAAACAACTGTTTGAATACCGTTACTTTTTATATAATCAATTAATTCATTCGTAATCGCTTTGTTTGGAGTCAAAATTACATCAACCGGTTTTCTGAAAATGAATTTCTGAAATAAATTTAAACAAGCAATCCATTTACTCTTTAGTGTACCAATCACATTTTTAGGGTAAATAATTTTTGCATTATTCTTAAAATAACTATCAAATTTAACTAGAGAAAAAAAATTTACATCATAATTATTTAATAACAATTCATTTGCAATCACACTTTGAACTCTCTGCGTTCCTCCCATTCTAAGATCACTCACTGCAAATACGATTTTCTTCATTTTAATTCCTTTGTATTCAATTAAATTTTTACATTTTCAAATAATTTCTCGCCACTGTTCCATAATCGGACCTATCTGAAAATGACTTGCTCGTTTTTTTGAAAGAATAGAATATTTTTCTCTCAAATCACTCGATTCAATCAGCTGATTAATTTTTTCTAACATCTCTTCAATATTTCCATTTTCAACAAGTATACCATATTCATTTTTGCCAATAATTTCTTTGGAACCAGGTTGTTTAAAAGCAATCACAGGCAATCCAAAACTCATCGCCTCAATCATAACCATCGGTAACTCTTCTGAACGACTTGTCATGACATAAAAAGAGCTATTCTGATAATGATTTATTAAACTTTTTCCATAAATTGCACCTTTTAAAATAATTTTATTTTGCGCACAATTTTTTTTAATAAACCAATGAAGAATTATTTTATCAATTTTCGTTCCATCTCCAGCAATTGCGATTTTCCAACCTACTGGTAACTTAGCTACAACCTGCATTAAACGATCAAAACCTTTGCACCAAATTTGATATCGAGCCGTAAAAGCAATTACCTTCTCATTCAAATTAACAATCTCCTCTTGATTTCTAAAAGAAACTGGATTGTGAATTTTTATCACCGAGTCAGAAAATTTCAAATATTGTTCTTTGCTTGTATCTGTTAAAACAACCACTTGATTTGCGATCTTTACATTTTCAATAAACCAAGGAGCCAGTGCTTCTAATTGCCCGCCACACTCAAAAAAATAATCAAACGATAAGTGAATCCACATAAAAATTTTTGCATTCGGACAAATTTTTCGAATATATGTCGCAGCATACATCGCAACTCCAGCTAATACAATCGTATCATATGAATTTTTCTTTAAATGTTGAATCAATGATTGATTTCGAATGTACCAAAAAATCCTACAAGTTCTTTTGAAAAGAATATTCATTACTCGATCTACAGCAACCGTTATATATAACAATAAATTTTGAAAAAAATTTCGTTTTTTAAATAAATATTTTGCTTTTGTTGAGTATTCTTGAATCGCTGAATATGCTCCAAAAATATTCACTTCATGATCTTTGGATAATTCATTCGAAATAATCGACGTAACCCGCTCGATTCCTCCCATTCCTAAATAATCCACCGTAAATAATATCTTTTTCATATTCAACTCCAAATATGTTTTCTAATATTTTACTCGCTTCACTACTTTTTTCACTAATTTTAAAAATTGATAGTACGGTAATCTTACTCCTGTTAAGCGAATAAAAAATCCCAAATGCCACGAATATAAAAAATCATTCACAAACTCTTTTGGATGTCTTAAATAATGAATTACAGATTTAGGATTTGCAATATACCTATGACCTGCTCCTTCTAAGAGATGTAAATTCCCAAAATTTTTGACATCCAACTTTGTTGGTTTTACTGCAAATTTTTTCATTCCAGCAAAATAATCTTTCATCTTCGCATTAGAAAATTCTGCAATTTTTGAATCTTTGTACTCATGAATAAAATCTAACGCTCCTTTTTGAACCGCGATAATTTTTTCAAATTCTTCCGAATCTCCATACTCATGCTTTTTTTGAATCGACTTCACCACTCCATCAACCTCTTCAAAATTTTTTACCGACCCCTCATAACCTAAAAATAAGGACTCAAAAACCATCAAAAACGAATCAATCAACTCTTGATTCCCTAATTCTTTGTCTCGATCAAATAAATAGCCTTTCATATCTAGCTGAGAATACTTTGAAGTCGAATGAACTCCCATATAATAGCCCTTCATCTCTACCTGCTCACCAAAAAAAAAATTCAAAATATTCTGGATGCTTCCCTGCCAACCAATATCCACCAGAGCCACCTTACCAGCAAATTCATTTTGAGCTAAATATTTTTTCAACAATTCATATTCATTTTGCGAACGCTCCACAATTTTTGAATATTTCGTCTCTAAAATCTTCAGCATCTGCTCATTAGAGAGTAAGTCTTTCACAAAATAAAATTCCTGACTCAAATCCTCAGAAGAAACGTCTCGATAATCTTCTCTTTCCAACCCTAATTGCTTAAAAGCACTTTCCAAGGTTAAAATGCCCCCTGAATAAAGATGGCGAATCATCTTTTGAGTCGTCGAATATTTATGAAAAGTAGGCACAATGTATGCTCGCCTTGAAGAGTACAGATAATGGATCGAAACCGTTTTTCCCTCAAAAAGCAACTCGTATGCTTGTTTTATAATGTATCCATCACGTGAAAGGAAATACAATTTTTCAATAGAAAAATCTTTCACCTGCTGATGAAGCCATTTCGAAAATCCATACAAAATCGGTCCAAATATCTCAAAGCCAAACCAATGAAAATCATTCGTCGTTTTTTCCAAACGATTATTAATAAATTGAACAAAATCGATCTCTGATTTCTTCACATCAAAATAACGACAAACTCTCTTTGTTCTTAGCAACCAAAACGCACAAACGCCTGCTTGCTTTGCTCTCAAATAATCACTAACAATACTATCGCCAATATGCAACAACTGCTTCTCCTGCAAATTATTTTCTTGCAAAATCAACCGAAACAATTGCCCACTATTTTTCGTTTTCAGCTTCTCACTGGAAAGATATAATTGCTCATACGAAGTAACTCCGATTTTACTTAAAATCTTCACAATCACATCTTTTGGCAAATACATATCCGAAGCAATAAAAATTTTCTTTCCTGCTTGCAACGCTTCTTGATAAATAGAAACGATTGGAATATTCGGAACACACAATGCCAATTCCATCTCAACTTCAATTTTTTTTAATTGTTTTTTAGTGAATTCCGAATATTCATCAATACAAGAATAAATCTCATCTAATGTTACATCTCCACGCTTGGTTTGATTTCTTACCTTACTTTCTGCTTCTTTTCGAATACTCTTAAAATAAGTAACCCCCGTATCATTTCTTTGATTATATTCCTTTTGAACGTACGCAAAAATATCACTAGGATAACGAACATCTCGCTTCACTAAAGTGTCAAAGATATCAAAAGACACATAATCAAACTGTTGAATCTTTTTCAAAAGACTCTCCATATTTTTACCAATAAACACCAACTCGCTCCTTAAGTGTTATCCTAACAAAAAACTTTAAGATCCATCGAATCAATAAAAACATCCACGTTCCTGCCGATAATACTAAAAATAAAAAATAAAAGATAGAGGGATGATATGTTACTTTTATCTCATTTTTTTCCTTAGACAAAACACATGCAACACAACCGCGCTTACTTGGCTTCATTACAGCTTTTTGCCCGTTTACAAAACAATAAATTCTTGCATATCGAAGCGCAGGCAAATCAACAACTTGTTTTTCTTTGCTAGAAACTTGATACATAACCATATTTGATAATGCTTTTGGCATAATAATTTGCTTACCTGTCTTTTCGAAAATAGCTTGATGGCTGAGAATCGAATCTGCATTTTCATAACCTTCCTGAGGAAAATAGTCTATTTTTCCTATCCAAGATAGATCGTTGCTTAGGACCTTAGATATATTTGTACCATTTTTATTTGTAAAAACATAGTGTTTTTCATTATTAAGACAGGCGTCATAATAAACTTTAATGCACATCATTATTTGTAAAGCAGAAAATGAAAATAAACAAAAAAAAACCACTCTTTTTTTGATTTTCACATTTTGTGTTATGATTAAGGCGGTAATATTCGAAGCGATCAGTGATAAGAAAAATACTACATAGGATAAAAAACGATGTGGAAATTGAAAAAAAGAAAGTTTTTGTTAATTGCATTTATAACTTCCCAAGGAAAAATATTACAACTAAAAACCAGCAATACTATGGCTATAAGATAAAGATACATATAAAATTTATCTTTATTTATTAAATAACCAGCAAAAAATAATGTCAAAATAAGTACAATTCCTATACAAAAAAAGAATTAATGTTAAAGGAATTAAGCATAATATCTGAAAAATTAAACACTTTACACAATCCCAACACAGTAGGATGAATATCCCCTTTAATATAAATCAGTAACAAAAGGAATCAAAAGAAAACCAGATAAACAAGAGGTTAATAAAATACTTTTAATTAAAACAGCAATTCTTTCTTTAAAAAAGATTAAATTGTGATTGAACTATAAAAAAGAATGAAATAACAAATATTAAAATCATCACAAAAAAAGAGAGGATTGATTGAACAATATGAGTATATAATGAAAAAGAAAATCCTACACTCAAAATATACCAAAAACGAGCACTTCCATAAAATAAATGATAAAAATTGAAAAAAATTATTGGCAAAAATGCAGAAAATATATAAGAAGACAAAGCTCCAGATAAAATAACACTGTTAAAAAAAAGGACATGAACCAAAAAAATCGAAAAAAATAAACTTTGTAATTTACTTTTTATGAACGATAAACATGAAAAATAAGACACAAATAAAATTACTATATAAATAGAAAGCGATACCCAAATTAAAAAACACACTGAATCAAAAAAGAAACGTAAAATAGCAAATGGAATTAAAGTAATATAGGGATAAAATAATAAAATTCCAGAGCCAACCTTACAAAAAGAATGCAAAGAAATAAAAATAAAAAAATAATTGGAAAACAACTATTCAAAACAATACTGCGCTTGTTTATCAAAATAATATCCTTTCTTAAAATATATCCAACTTATTACCGTTCTTTTTAATAATGTACTCATCATAATTCTTGATTTGAGCTCTTCAGACCAAATAAAAAAATAGTTATTTTAAAAAGCTTATCTTTACAATACACATCTTCAAAATTAACCTGACATTTTTACAGAACATCTAACTCCCGCTTGCTAAAAATAAAGTAATAGAAATCATTACTAAAATTATATCAGAAAATTTTTCTTAGAACCTATTGATGATCTCTAATGAAATGAATTTTTGAGCTGTTTTTTCACAATTTGAGGCAAAAAACGCAGGTTTAGCGGTGTTAAATTGAGGATTTTTAACGAAAAAGTGTGGAAAAACAGCTCAAAACTATTCATCGCTGGGAGATCGTCAACAGATTCTTACAGACTCTTTCTCCTTTGGCATCACCAAAAAGGCAAATGACAATCATAAAAGGAACAAATAAAATCAAAGGATAAAAATAACGCGTATCCGGAGCAGGAATCGTTAAAAGCAAAGTTCCAAGATAAAGCCATATCGGCAAACATGAGCAATTCATATTAAAACCATATTTTTTATAAATAGGAATTTGAATCAGTAATAATAAAATTAAATAGAATGAACCTCTACAAAATGGATAATACCACGCATTAGATCCCCAAAGCAATTTCCCTCCAACATCCAACAAATATTCTTTATTTTTAACATTTGTTTTATTTAATTTCAAAAATTCTCGAGTTTCCTTTACTTTTATAACATATTGCTCATAATTTAATTTATTACTACTTTTTTCAAAATGTTTAAAATTTGAATACATTGTACGATAAATAGAATCCAACTCAGGCATATCCATATTATCAAATAAAGAATCACGAAATTGTGTTCCTGTAATAGAAAAAAAAGGATAATCACGTGAAACATTATAGCGCCAAATATTGGATGTGATATCTAAATACGCGCGAAATGCAATTTTTGGGTTTTGAATAACTGTTTTTAAATAGTGATAGAATATTTTACTCATATTTTCATTAATAAATTTATTATTAATATGAGGATAGAGTTTAAGATTGTCTGAAGAAAAAGGTTCATAAGTTTTCCATACTTCCATTGGCTCAATAGTCAAAAAAATTTTTTGACTATCTTTTGAAACACCTTGCGGACTAAATTTTTCAATTGCCCCTATTTGTTGAAAGAAAATAGCCATACCCTCTGAATTATTTGATGGCTGTAAATTATACTTAAATTCAACAAAAAAATTAAAGCTTATAATTAATAAAAAAACAGAGATACAAGAAAAAATAAGCCTCTTTAAATATTTTCTGCTAATTTTAAAACATAAAAAACCAAAAATTATAAATACGACAGGAATTGCATTTTTTCGAAATTCAACTGACAAAAATGCAAAGAAAATAAAGAAAAAAATGTAAGTTAGCTTTTCGAAAATTAACTCTCCTTTTGAATAAACGGCAAGCAAGAAAAGAAAAGAAAAGAAAAGAAAAGAAACAGAAAAAGGAATATCCTTCCATACAGTATTCATATAAAAACCATTTAATGAAAAAATTCCAATAATCAAAGCTATAAGCAATCTTATTTTTCGATTAACTCCAAAATAACCCAATTTACCAATTATTGTCGCCATAATTAATGAAGAGAAAATAATTTGACAGAAAATCAACAACCATGTAGAAGAAGTAAAATCTTTTGACAATTTTAATAAAAGTGTATGAAAAATAGGATGTTCATTTTTATATGGAAGTACACCACAAACTTGTTCCCATTGGTTTAATGAATCAGGAGAAATAATTCCCGGAAAAAATCCACTAAAATAAAAAATCCATATTGAAAATAAAATAAAAAAATAAAGAAAATTTTCCTGTAATGAACTATTTTTAAAATCTTTTAAACAAAAATTCGCACTAACTAACCAATTGGATATCCCTTTGACCAAATAAAAAATCGATACAGAAAATAAAATAAATAGAAGAAATTTTAAAAAAAGATTTGAAATTTTATCAAAATCTATAAAACTTGCTGAAATAAATACAGAAATAACAAGCTCCACCATCCTGATTAATTTTTTATCTTTTTTAATATAATTGTTTTTATAGAAGAGTATGTATAAAAATAATGATATCAAAAAATAAATAAAAGACTTAGTCGCTAACATCACCGAAATAGACAATAAAAATAAAAAAATAATTTTTTTATAAATAATTATATCTTTAAGCATAAATTAATTTTTCCTCCTTTTAATGTATGTATTAATTGCAGTATTTATAATAGAAATCGTACTTTTAAATTCAGCGGATTTTCTATAAAATAAAAAAATAAAAAAAATTGAAATAAAAATACTAATTATCCCCCTATAAATCAAAACAGATATGCCAGAATTTGGTAGAAAAATATCTAAAAATAAAGAAAGAGTTAACGTTATTAAAAATATAACAACTTGAACGCTAAAATATTTGATATAATCAACATATTTTTCATGCAAAACTTGCTTGTAAACAATATATGACTCATACCAACTAACTGTCATTAAGCTAGATAATATAGTTCCCAACAAAATTCCTATTAATCCTAAATTAAAAACAATTAAAAATACCAAACTAAAAGCAATATTTAAAATCGACTCAATAATAGACTTCCATCTTTGATACCAAGCTAATCCAAAACCATCATTGTACAACCACATAGTCTGACGTATAGACATTAAGAAAAAATTTACAAGTAAAAGAACTACCACTAATCTTGACAATACAAATTTTTCACCAATCCATAATTTTATAAAAGGATGGGATACCATCATAAAACCATTTATAAAAAATATTGCTAAAAAAAAAGTTATAAAATTATGTGTCTTAAAAACCTCCATAAATTTTTTATTATCACCACTAACTGCTAAATTTCCAATACTAGCTCCTATTGAACCAGCAAACATATTAATACACATTGTTGCAGAAAATAGGATCATTCTGTAATTATCATAAATTCCAACTAAATTAGTTGCTAAAAAAATTGAAATAAAAATACTATCTGTGCTCATGAACACAGCTCCACCAATTTTTTCAGATATTTTCCCTATAACAAATTTTTTCATAGTTCGTTTAGTTTCTATTGAAATAGAAGTTCTTTTACTTTTAAAAACTTCGATGTATTCTTTATTTACTATATTAGTTATCAAAATATTAGATACTATTGTTATAATTATTTGAATAAATAGAAAAAAATAGTATTTTTTAAATACTAACAATCCTATAATTTGTAAGATGGAGCCAATTAATTTTATAATAAAATCTATAAAAGCTACCTTATAACCTTTTTGATCAGCAAACAACAATGATCTATTATAAGCAAAAAAATAACTTAGCACAGAATTTAATAAAAAAAATAAATAAATAATTATGACTTCTTGTGTTTTCAAATCTGTATTTACAACAAAAGATAAAAAAGGTAAAAATAATAATCCTATAACTGAAATTAAAATTCCTATAAAAAAATAAATTTTCTTAAAAAATAACATTAAAGAATGGATCTCTTGGGAGTCCTTTCTTGATAAAGGAGAAAAAAGCAAGTAAACAATCGCTGGTCCTATACCTAATTCTACCAATGACATAGTAGTTAATATATCCGTAAATAAACTATTTAATCCAAGTATTTCACTTCCTAATAATTTTATAATCATCGTTCTGATAAAAAAAAGTAATCCCATATTTAATACCGCTATTATAGATGAATATATCGAATTTTTTATTGCATAATCAGTTCTTGAACTCATTATTACTCCTTATTCATATATATTTACAAATCTGTTAACAGATCTATTGATGAACCCACGTTTATCAAATTGTTTCAAACTAAATTTGAAACAATTTGTAATAACCCGATAGTTTTTTTGAGAAATTTTCATATATTTTCCCTAATTTCTTTTAATAGACCTCTTCGGAAACTAAAAATCAACTTCTAAATTAATCAAAGCAGAAATTAAAATAAAACGAATATTAAATCTCTTTCTGCGATTACGATACTTATTAGCAAAAATCTTGAACACCTTCAATTTTGCATTAATATTCTCAATCAACACACGCTGCGTAGAAATCCGATGATTATCAGCTTTCTCTTCCTTTGTTAACGATAATTTTTTAGATTTATTTTTGGGAATCTCGCTATTTTTATGAAAATTTAAAGCGCCTTGATATCCGCTATCAAATCGAGCTAAAATACCCCCTGAAATCGCATAGCCAA
>JAISYQ010000032.1 GCA_031269775.1 Streptococcaceae bacterium | reverse complement strand
AAGAAAAAGGAAGAATTTTATTTCGATTCTAAAAAAAGAGAGATCTTTTTAAAAACGCTGATTAATGTTTCTTACACTTGTATTAAACATAATCATCTAAAATATGAGCATTTTTTTTTGATCTTATCGATAACTTAATAAATGAACAAAGGTCGAAGACTACTATCTTGGAGAGAATTGTTTTGAAATTTATGAAGATGAGGTTAAAAACTATGTTTTTAGCCTCATCTAAGAAAAAATTGGAACGAATTCTATTATGCCTTAATTTCCGCGGAGATCTAATAATGAATTTGATGTAATTTAAATATTATGAGACAATAATGCTGTTTAATTTCTGTAAAGATTCATTTTAAGGAAGTGTTTTATGAGTCGCAAGAAAAAAATTCTTCTTGTTATTTTATCGACATTAACAGCATTAGAAGTTATTGTTGCTGGAATTGGCTTGAAATTATATTTGGATGCCAAAAAAACGATGGATAAAACTTATGTACAAATAAACCGTAAATCTAAAGCAAAAGAGGTTATTAAAGCAACAGAGCCTTTTTCTATTCTTTTACTAGGGATAGATGCAGGAGAAAATTTAGAGCGTGGTGGAGGAAAATGGGGCGGTCGTTCAGATTCAACAATACTGGCAACTGTGAATCCCAAAAAGAAACAAACAACTGTTTTAAGTTTTCCAAGAGATTTGTATGTTGAACTAGATGGGCCTGATGATAATGAATATACAGGGATAAAAGATAAGCTTAATCATGCATTTGCCAGAGGAGGAGAAGGCATGTCGATGGATACAGTATCTAAGTTGATGGGAGCTTTTCCAATCAATTACTGCATAGCTGTTAATATGAATGGATTGGCAGAGCTAGTAGATGCTGTAGGCAAAATAACAATTGATGCAAAATTTGGAACAATTAATGGGAAGCATTTAGATAAAGTGCCAGTGCCGGATGATCTTGCAGCTTCTAAAGGTCTGCTTGAAAGTGATGAGCCGATGAGTGCGTGGGAAGCAAATCATTACGGATATGATTTTCCTGCTATTTTTCAGTGGATTAGTGAAGGTAAACAAAAAATGGATGGAAGGACAGCTTTAAATTATGCTCGTTTTCGCCATGATGGGGAAGGAACGTACGGTCGAGACAAACGTCAACGGGAAGTTTCGCAAAAATTGATTGAAAAGCTCTTTTCAATCAACTCTTTTACCAAATATAAAAAAATTTTCAAAACAATTGGCAGTAATGTTAGGACAAATTTAACGTGGAAAGATTTGGTTAAAATTAGAAAAACTTATCCTTTTTCCGTTTTTAAAAAAACTGTTTCTTTGCAACTTCCCGGAGTTGGAGATACCATTGACGGGGTATCCTACCAACTAGTACCAAAAGATATTTTATTGCAAGCACAAAACTATCTGTGTGAGCAAATGAATTTGCCAGTAAATGCATCTCAAAATTTCAAGCAGCCAACATATGAAAGTGTAACAGGACTACCGTATCAAGGTGATTTATCATTAAATCTATCTGATTGAGAAGAAAAAAAACAAACAAATGAAGTATCAAGTGAGCCTTCAGATGAAATACAAAGTGAAACAGCGCGATTAGAAGAAGCTTATCCCTAAAGTCTGTTTATTGATCTTCCATAACGGGATTTATCAATAGAGAGATCGGAAACAAAAAACTACCCTTTTTATGGAAAGTAGGGTTATTTTATGCAAGAGCCATTATTTTTTGACCCAGTATTGCAGGAGAAAATTTGGGGTGGCCAAAAACTTAATACTATTTTTGGCTATGATTTACCAACAAAAAAAATTGGTGAATACTGGGCCATTTCTGCTCATCCTAAAGGAATATCGACTGTTAAAAATGGAAAATATCAAGGTCAGAAATTAGATAAATTATGGAAAAGTCATCGAGAATTATTTGACAATGTTTCTGGTGAAGTGTTCCCATTGTTAACCAAAATCTTAGATGCACAAGATTATTTATCTGTGCAAGTTCATCCTGATAATGCTTATGCCTTAAAACACGAAGGAGAATTAGGAAAAAGTGAATGTTGGTATATTATTGATGCTAAACCTAATGCCGAGATTATTTATGGGCATCATGCAAAGACGCGTAAGGAACTTGCACAGATGATTTATAATGAGTGTTGGAATGACTTACTAGCACATTTACCGGTTAAAAAGGGTGAATTTTACTATGTTCCTTCTGGAACGATTCATGCAGTTGGCAAAGGAATACTGATTTTAGAAACGCAACAATCTTCTGACACTACTTATCGCGTATATGATTTTAATCGTAAAAATAATAAAGGAAAATTGCGTAAACTTCATATTAAACATTCAATTGATGTTATAAATATCCCTGGCACAACTCCTAAGTTTAAAATTACCGAAAAAAAAGTTGGCTTATCAACGATAACGACTTTTGTAAAAACACCATTTTTTAATGTTTATAAGTGGCAAGTTCAAAAAGAGTTATTTTTACAAAAAAATGCTCCTTATACTTTGGTTTCAGTAATTGATGGAAAGGGGAATTTGATCATAAATGAAGATTCTTATGTTTTAAAAAAAGGGGATCATTTTATTTTACCAGCTGGCATTAATACGTGGAAATTTATAGGGAAACTTAATTTAATTGCATCAGAACCAGGAGATTAGATTTAAAAATCTATTTACCTTTAAAGTCTATTTATGATTAAAAAAAGAACTATTAGCCAATTTGAATTTTGAAAATATTATCGTTATTTAGGTACAATAACGGCAAGTGATATGGGAGTAATAATTAAAATAAAAAATTTGAATTCTCATTTAAAAATTATTATAAAGGATAAAGATAAGCGTGACAAAAAAATTGACAAAAGAAGAATTACGTGAGCAAACCCTGCAACGTCTTAAAAATTTTACTGGTACTAAGCGTATACAAGCAGAACAAGATCTAAAAACAAAATTAACAGCAAGCTTTGAATGGCAAAAAGCTCAATGCGTAGCTTTGACAATCTCTTTACCTTTTGAGATAAGTACTGATGATTTGATTAAACAAGCATGGAAAGAGCAAAAAAAAGTTGTTGTTCCCACTATTAAAGCTGGTAGTCAAATGGATTTTTTCCAAATTAATCCACAAACTTACTATCAAAATTCAAAATTTGGAATAAAAGAACCAATAGATGCTAAATTTATCGCGAAAGAAGAAATTGATTTTATCCTTGTGCCTGGTATTGTTTATAATAAAAATGGTTATCGTATTGGTTTTGGTAAAGGATTTTATGATCGCTATTTGTCAAACTTTCACAAAAATACTGCTAGTCTAGCTTTTTTTTGGCAGATAAATAATACTTGGATTCCTAAAACTTTTGATCAAAAAGTGCAAAAATTATATTTGGAGAAAAGCAAATGAGCATTTTTAATCGATGCTTTCGTGATCTACCTTATTTTACATATATCTTTTTGCTTATCCAATCTATTGTTTTTTTAATGATGCAAATATCCCCTACCGGGTCCATGAGTATTAAAACAATTATTACTTTTGGTGGATTATATCATTCCTATATTACTCAATTACATGAATATTGGCGTTTGCTTACACCCATTTTTGTACATATCGGCTTTTACCATTTTCTTTTTAATTCTTTTGTCCTCTTTTTTTTAGGTGAGCAAGTAGAAAATCTTTATGGTCATATCCGCTTTGGTCTTATTTATCTGCTGTCTGGAGTTAGTGGGAATATTTTAAGTTTTTCTTTACATAATGAATCTGTCTCTGCTGGAGCTTCAACCTCCATTTTTGGAATGTTTGGTGCATTTATTATTTTAAAACACTACTTTCCCCATAATCAGATATTATCAACTTTAGCGAAACAATATACATTTTTAGTGACATTAAATTTAATTTTTAATCTTTTTGACTCATCTACAGATCTTTGGGGGCATATTGGCGGATTCATTGGAGGCATTTTAACGGGAATTGCTTTTGCAGTTCCTAAACAAGCTAAATTCTATCAAATTAACGAAAGAATCATTGCAGGACTTTTTTTTATTATCCTTTTTGCTGCATTTTTAATCCTTGGTTTTGCAAAAGTACATATCTTTTAGATTAATATTAATCAATTAACCTAATACTCCCATGTTAAAATTAACGCAAATAAGTTTTGTAACGAGACTTAAAGTTAAAAACATAGCAGCACATATCATTTTTAATGAAAATTTAAAAATCGTAAAAACTTATCTGACTATTAATAGCCACATCAAGAAAGCGTGAACACAATGGCAGAATATTTTATTCAGCAAAAAGCTTTAAGTTCAAATGCGCGAACACTCGTGCAAGATGAAGATGGAAAAAATATTTATTTTCTTGCTGGTCGTTGGGGAAAACGTCATGATAAGGTTAGTCTTTATGATTTAGATGGACATCTTCTTGGCTTTATTCAACAAATTTCTCTTTCTAGTGGTGGCAGATTTTCTTTATATCAAAAATATGAAAAAGTTGCAACCATGCAAAAAATACCGACTTTTAAAAAAAATAAATATTTTTTATCAAAACTTAATTGGATAGCTAGTGGAGATTTTTTAAAGCATCGCTATGAAATTAAACATGGTCATACCATCATTATGAAAATGCTAGGTACTCATATGCTTAGAGGGGATTTTTACTCTTTAATAATCCCTGAAAAAGAAAATGCTCCACTAGCTATTCTAATTTCTGCTGTTTTAGACTATTGGCTTTACAATTCAAAACCCCAAAAAAGATTGCCTTTTAAATTCGCTTTAGATTATGGTCGATTGACTTGAAAATCAGCATTAAATTTATAAGTATTTATTGCAAAGAAGTGCTTTCATCTTTGACCAACACATTTCAATTGGGTTAAAATGTAAAGAACAAGGTGGCAGAAATAACATTTTTGCTCCTTTTTGAATAATCGGCTTTATACTCCATCAACTTTATGTAAAAGCAGATTATCCATAATAACAATATCAACGTTACATAATTACTCCTGGCAAAAAAGTTAGGGACTTTTGCTTTATTCTTATCAATATTTAAAATCAAATTATGAATTTCGTAATTTCGATTACTTAATCATTCAATGGCAGCTTGCAATTAAAAAAATTACAACCTATCCTGCTAAATAGCTTTAGATTTGAATTTAGTTAAGTTATTATTGAACATATTTTGCTGATTTTTGGAAAAATTAAAGAATTAGATACAACAAAAAGGAGATTAAAATATGAATAAGCAAACCACCACCATTTATGATGTCGCTAAAAAAGCAGAAGTTTCCATGGCAACTGTTTCTCGTGTTGTTAATGATAACCCAAATGTAAAACCAAGCACTCGCAAAAAGGTGTTAGAAGTTATTGAACAACTAGATTATCGACCCAATGCTGTTGCTAGAGGATTGGCTAGCAAAAAAACAACCACAGTAGGAGTAATCATTCCTGATATTTCAAATGCTTTTTTTGCAAGCTTAGCATTAGGGGTTGATGATATTGCAACGATGTATAAATACAATATTGGTTTAGCCAATTCAAATGGTGATGCTCAAAAAGAGTTAATTGTGTTTAATACATTATTAGCTAAGCAAATGGACGGTATTATTTTTATGGGGCGTCGTATTACAGACAAGATGCGAGAAGGATTTTCGCGCACGTATATACCGATTGTTTTAGCAGGAACCATCGATTCAAATAAAAAAATCCCTTCTGTAAATATCAATTATAAATTAGCAAGTAAAGACGCAACTTCACTTCTAGCAAGCCATGATAATAAAAAAATCGCTTTTATTTCAGGTCCATTGATTGATCCAATTAATAAGCAACGCTTGAAAGGTTATAAAGCAGCTCTTTTGGAAAATTATCTTTCATATAGCAAAGATTTAATATTTGAAACCAATTATAATTTTGAAGAGGGGAAAAAATTAGCTAAACGGATAAAAAATATTGAGGCTACTGCTTGTTATGTTACTGATGATGAGCTAGCCATTGGTTTAATGAATGGTTTACTTGATTTAGGCGTAGCTATACCTGAAAAAATCGAAATAATTACCAGTAATAATTCTGCTTTAACAGAATTTGCTAGACCACGCATATCTTCAATTAAACAATCTCTTTATGATTTAGGAGCAGTTTCTATGCGTTTACTTACAAAATTAATGAATAAAGAAGAAGTTGAAAAACGCAATGTAATCCTTCCATACAACATAGAAGAAAAAGGCTCTACGAAAAAAATATAATATTCGGAGTAAAAAAATGAATAGGAAAAAAAAATGGCAACAAAAACGTAAAATTGCAAATATTAAGTTTTCTCTAATTATGATTTTGCTTATCATTATAGTGTTAACACCTTTAAGCTATTTTACTTTAACTGGATTAAACAAAACGCAACAAGTTAAAAAAGAAATAACGAGCGTTTCTAAACAAAAAATAAAAAAAACAAAGGAGTCAATTTCAAAATCACAAGCAGTTAAGTCGACAATAAATTCTAATAATATTGACACTAGCAAATGGATTCCATCTCAAGAAGAAGCATGGGTACCAACTTTAATGTATCACCATATAACGCATGAAATTACAGATAATAATTGCCTTACACCAGAAGATTTTGAATTTCAGCTAGATACTTTAAAAAAGGATGGTTATACAAGCGTTTCACCTGAAGAAGCATACTTGATTTTTACGGAAAATAAAAAACCTGCAAAAAAAGTTATATGTTTAACATTTGATGATGGTTTTGATGATTTTTATAAAAATGCATATCCATTGTTGAAAAAATATAATATGAAGGCAACTAGTTTTGTTGTTACTAATTTTTTAAATAAGATTAATTATTTAACAGATCCACAAATACTAGAAATGAAGAAAAGTGGTTTAATTTCTTTCCAAAGCCATACAGCCTCTCATCAATCAATGGAAAGTTTAAATGTGAAAGATCAATTAGAACAATTACAAACATCAAAGAAACATTTAGATAATTCATTAAAACAAGAAACTTTAGCTATTTGTTATCCTGCAGGCAAATTCGATGAGCATACAGCTAATCTTGCAAATCAAGCTGGTTATAAATTAGGATTTACAACACAGAGTGGTTTTGCTGCTAAAAGTGATGGTTTATTAACGTTATCTAGAGTGCGTATCAACTCAAATATGACAGGTGAGGAAGTATTAAATGTTTTAAAAACAGCAGAAAATCATTAAAGATCGTTAACAGGCTCTTAAAAAAGATTAGTGAAGAATTGTCCAAGACGGACCAAACCAAAACTATAAATAAAGATAGCAAATAGTTTACCTAACAGCATAATTAAAGCAAATTTTTTAAATTTCATTTTTGTTAAACTGCTCATTAATACCAGTGCATCATCAGGTGCAAGTGGAAAGAAAATTAGAATAGCAAATAAGGTATCCCACTTATTATTATCTAGTTTGCCAATATATTTATTAAATGTTTTTTTGCCAACCAATGTTTGAACAAATGGTTTCCCATAAACTTTACCTAAAAAGAAAAGAAGAAAAGAGCCAATAATAATGCCAACATAGTTATAAATAAAGCCCCAAAATGGACCAAAAACAAGAACACCAGCCGCAATACTGACACCTCCAGGAATAATAGGAATAACTACTTGAATTATTTGGATTATGATAAAAATAAAAATACCCAGATATACTCGTTTATCTACTATTTTTTTAAAAATATCAGGATCATTAAAAATATCAAGATGAAAAAAATAAATACAAAGCAATATAGTTCCAATAAACCCTATTAAAGATATAAAATTGATTGCAATTTTAATTTTAGAGTTCATGACCTGCTCCTTTTGAAGAAAGACAAAACACCAGATATGGGAAATTTCTTTAAAGTCTATCTGCAACCTTTTTACACATTTATTATATTTCCATGAGTGATACTCGTCAATGAAGCAAATTGCCTTACAAAAGACATTTGCAAAATTGCGATGCGGATTCAATACATGCACATAAATAAAAACTCTTGATAAATTCACGAATATTCCTTAGACTAGCTAAAAGAAAAGATAAAGGTTTGTATGGTAGATTAAAAAGGAGAGAAAATAATTCATGGGAGTCTCATGGACGATTTTAATGGATACAGCAAATTCTCATGGCTGGATGATTAAATACATTACGGAATTTTTTGGCACGATGTTTTTAATCATTTTAGGTAATGGTGCTGTAGCTAATGTAGAATTAAAAGGTACAAAAGGTTTTGCTTCTGGTTGGATGACGATTGCTTTGGGATATGGTATGGGTGTTGCTATTCCATCATTAATGTTTGGCAATATCTCAGGAAGTCATATCAATCCGGCATTTACTTTAGGTTTAGCAATTAACAATATGTTTCCATGGATGCATGTTGCTCAATATATTGCTGCACAATTTTTAGGTGCCATGGTTGGGCAATTAATTGTATATGCTGTTCACAAACCTTATTATGATTTAACAACAGAAAAAAATGCTATTTTAGGAACATTCTCAACCATTGATAATGTAAATTCCTGCTTCTATGGCTTTTTAAGTGAATTTTTTAGCTCTTTCGTATTATTTTTTGGAGCTTTAGGAATTACTAAATTATTCTTTGGTGTACAGCAAACAAACGCCGGTTTTCATGCAGGTTCCTTAGAAATAGGACATTTAGCTCTTGGCTTTTTAGTAATGGTTTTAGTTGCTTCAATGGGTGGAACGACAGGTCCAGGATTAAATCCAGCAAGAGATCTTGGACCGCGTATTTTACATGCAATTTTACCTTTAAAAAATAAAGGAGATTCTAAGTGGTGGTATGCCTGGGTGCCTATTTTAGCACCAATTTTAGCCTCAATTATTGCAGTAGCTCTTTTTAAATTGATTTACGAGGAGCTTGCTTATAAGCAACTAGTTTGAAAATTATAGGAGGTTTTAATTTGAAGAAAAAAATTGTTTTAATCTATGGTGGACATCGTTGTGAACATGATGTTTCTATTTTGTCCGCCTTTTCAGTATTATCATCCATCTATTATGATAACTATGAAGTACAAACAGTTTTTATTTCTCCTAAAGGTAAATGGATAAAAGGGCCTTATTTAACAAATAAACCAATATCTCCAAATATTTTGCATTTGAGCAATACATCTAAAAATATCTCCCCTTGTCAAATTAAAACACTAGGAGCAATTGCTTTTCCTGTTTTGCACGGTCCCATGGGTGAAGATGGAACGATTCAAGGTTTTCTTGAAATACTTGAAATGCCTTATATTGGCGCAGGCGTGCTAGCTTCTGCATGTGCAATGGATAAAATTATCAGCAAACATTTATTGCAAGGAGTAGGTATTCCACAAGTTCCTTTTGTTCCTGTTTTAAAAAAAATTTGGTTAGAAAATCCAGGAAGCATTTTGGAAAAAATTAATAATTTGATTTATCCATTATATGTTAAACCAGCCAATATGGGCTCTTCTGTTGGAATCACACGCATTGAGGATTCTTCAGGATTGCAAGAAGCACTAGATACTGCTTTTAAATATGACTTTCGTGCCTTAATTGAACAAGGAATAAAAGCGCGCGAAATTGAAGTTGGTATCTTAGGAAATGAGGATATCAAAATAACTGATGCCGGTGAAATTATCAAAGATGTCGCATTTTATGATTACAATGCCAAATATATCGATAATAAAATTCAAATGAAAATTTCTGCTAAGATCCCTGAAAAAATCCATCACCAAGCTTGTGAATATGCTAAAAAAGCATATGAAATACTCGCCGGTTCTGGGCTTGCCCGCTGTGACTTCTTTTTAACAGCTAACAATGAGCTATTTTTTAATGAATTAAATACTATGCCAGGTTTCACCCAATTTTCCATATTTCCTTTGCTTTGGGAAAATATGGGTTTAAAATGTCAAGATTTAATTGAAGAGTTGATCCAACTAGCAGAAAAACGTTTTGCCAAACGTCAGTCTTATTTTTAAAAAGGACTTTTAAAAATGAAATTAACGATCCATGAAGTAGCCAAAGTTATAGGAGCGATCAATGATATAAGTCAATATCAAGATTTGGAATTAACAGGTGTTAAATTTGATACACGAAAGATCATATTAGGCAATATCTTTGTTCCCCTAAAAGGAAAACGAGATGGTCACGATTTCATTAGAGAAGCAATAAAGCAAGGTGCTATCGCTACTTTGTGGGCTAAAAATCTTGAAGATGCTCCTTATGAAATAGCTGTCATTCAAGTTACAGACCCTTTAGCTGCCATGCAACAATTAGCGAGCTATTATTTGCAAAAAATACAACCTGAGGTAATAGCTATCACTGGCTCTAACGGTAAAACGACGACTAAAGACATGACTTATGCTATTCTTAGCAAAACATATAAAACTTATAAAACCCAGGGTAATTATAATAATGAGATCGGGTTACCTTACACCATTTTATCGATGCCAGATGATACTGAAAAGTTAGTTTTAGAAATGGGTATGGATCATCCAGGGGATTTACATTTACTATCAACGCTTACAAAACCTGATATCGCTGTTATTACCTTAATTGGAGAGTCGCATTTAAAAACTTTTAAAACCCGAATTAATATTGCAAAAGGAAAATTTGAAATAATTAATGGTTTAAAAAGTAATGGAACTCTGATTACACCGGGAAATGAACCTTTACTAAAACCCCTTATACAAAAATTACCACAAAAAATGCTAACTTTTGGGATAGATAATACTAGTGATCTGCGAGCTAAAATAATTAGCGAAGAAAAAACACAAACGATTTTTACTTTAAATTTTTTAGAAGGAAAATTTACAATTCCACTTTCAGGAAGCTATAATGTCAAAAATGCGTTAATTGCAGCATTTATCGGCCAGCAAATGAAGATTGCTACCAAAGATATTTGTGAGAGCTTAAAAAAAGTAAAATTAACTCAAAATCGTACAGAATGGCTTAAAAGAGACGACGGCGTAGAAATTCTATCCGATATTTATAACGCCAATCCAACAGCTATGAAACTCGTTTTAAAAAGTTTTGCTCAGATGCCAATACCTACTACTAGCAGGCGCATTGTAATCCTTGGGGATATGCTTAATTTGGGTGAAAATGCAAAAGAATTTCATAAAAACTTGGCTTTTAATCTTTATCCTGATACCATCCACTATCTTTTCTTATATGGTGAAGAAATGTCAAATTTATATCAAGTTATTAAAATAAAATATCCAAAAAAAACTTGCTTTTACTATCAAAAAAATGACAAAGTCAAACTTATTAAAGCAGTTAAAGCTTTTATCAAACCAAAAGATCTCGTTATGTTAAAAGCTTCCAATGAAATGGGCTTTAAAGAAATTGTTGATGCTTTACTAGAATATTAAAGATGTCTATGATCTCATTTCATTTTCCCTTCACCTTGCTTATTCTTTATGTTTTTTTACCAAGAATATGGAAAATCTTATCGATATTTTTCGGCAGAAATTGACTGAGGAGCAGAGAAAAATTGTATTATCATAAAACTTACAGATAAAAGAAAAATTAACTTGCGTTTTGTGTTAAATTTCATAATTTTCCTCCTAAATAATTTATAAAAACACTAAATCTACGCTTTTCATGATACTCTTACCTTTTTTTATCAACAAACACAGATAATATGTCAAAGCTCAAAAAACACGAAAAATGGATTTTTAATATATAATTGTTTATTATTTAGAAGTAAAAATCTGTTTACGATCCCACAGCTGTGTTATATTTCACTCAAAAAAAGATAGGGTGAAAAATAATAAGACACCTAAGTGGTATCAGCTGTGAAGATTTTGAAAAAATTAGCCATATTTAGAAAATTTTTAAAAATAAATCAATTTTAGAATTTATGGACTGTAAACACTTTTTGCACAGTTCTTAGAAAGGAATATTATCTATGCCTTTTTTCTTTATGCCGCTTTCATTCTTCACCAAAGAATACATTTCAAGTGTATTAACACTTCCTTTATTTTTGATGTGTCTAATTTTAATATTGCGCTTTTTAAAAGGTGAACGTAATCTTTATATTCATCCATATGTTATCATCTTAATTTCCATACTGATATTTATTCAAGCAATTATTAATTATCAAGCAGCTCATAAATTTATCGACTACAACTCATGGAAGCATTTTTTCCAATTTGTCAAAATCATCATTTTAATTTTTATAAACTATTCTTTTATTAAGCAAGCCATCACTACTCGAAAACATATCATCCAATTTTTACAAGGAACATTTGCTTTTTTAGGCATAGCCTTCTTTATTGGTTTTATCCAAGAAATATACCTTAAAACAAAGTATTTAGAGGGCCTTGTTTCATTTATTGGGCGCTTCTTAGAAGCTCAATGGCCCAAGACTTATTCGTTTTATCAAAAGGGAAGTTATGTTCAAACCATCCCAAGAATTAATGGATTATCTCAAGAAGCATCAATTTTTGCAAGTCAAATAGGTGTGCTAAGCTTTCCACTTCTTTTATCCTTGCTTAAAAATAAATTTAATTTATTTTTTAAATTAAAAAGAAGGAACACTATTCTTTACATTGGATTCTTTTTATTAACTACGATCCTCTCCATTTTAATTAAATCAACCAGTGGATTAATTCTTGTCGTATTATCTTGGAGTTTTCTCTTCTTAATAATTTTTAATAATAAAAATAAAAAAATTCAACTTATTATTTTTTCTAGCTTTATGCTTGCCTTAATTGTACTTATTTTTATTTACTTTGGTCATCCTCGTGTTCAAAATTTTTTAAATGAATATCTAGTTCAAAAATGGCAAAATGACTCTGGAATTAACCGCACAGCAATTTCGCTTGGCTTGTTTAAAATTTTTTTGCAACACCCAATATTTGGCGTAGGTTTTTCCGGGCCATATCTTTTTTCTGCCATTGCCAAAAATGTTCATAATAATCCTGAATTCATCACTTTTTTTCTAGCTGATAAATATTTACCACAACTTAGCGAACTAGGACAATATCTAGCAAATTATGGACTGATCGCCATAACTCCAATATTATATTATTTTGGAAAAATAAAAATTAATTTTTTGCAGTTAAAAAAATATAATTTCACACAAGATAAATTAATCCCTGTTATAAATGACATGATGACTTATTTTTTGATCTTTTTTATCATCAGTCAGATATCTGTTATTCGCACGATAAATAGCTGTTATTTATTTACACTTTTTCTTTTTCCAGCAGCGCTTGAAATTTTAAAAAAGAACGATAACCGGTTAATTTAAAATACAAGCTTCTTTCTAATTATCATAACTTTGATCCTGCTGCTTCATCCAAGATAACCACTACATCTTGATGCTTTTGTAAAATTGATGATGGTATATCTTTTACTACCGGCCCCTTAATCATTGATTCTATAGCTTTAGCTTTAATTTCTCCCCATGCTAGAAGCAAAATTTTTTTGGCATTCATTATTGATTTAATGCCCATAGAAATGGCTTTTGTGGGGACATCTTCTTTCTTTGCAAAAAAACGCTGATTAGCTTCAATTGTAGAATTCGTTAATTGAACAATATGTGTTGTCAAAGCAAAAGAAGTTTTTGGTTCATTAAAACCAATATGACCATTATTTCCGATTCCTAATATTTGTAAATCAATTGGATTATCTTTAATAACTCCATCATATCTCTTCGCTTCTGCTGCTAAATCTACTGCTTTTCCATTTGGAATATAACTCTTCTTAAAAGGTTTGATAATAAAAAGATGTTGATACATAAAAGTCCAATAACTTTGTTTGTCACCTTTGCTCAAACCAACATATTCATCCAAATTAATTGAAATAGAATCCAAAAAATTTATACTTGACTCACATAACTCTTTATATAATTCAAGCGGCGTACTACCTGTTGCCAAACCAAAAACTTTGGAACCATTTAAATGAGCTTCTTTGATAAGCTTAAAAGCTTTTTTAGAACCTTCATATTTATCTTTTACTTTAATAATTTTCATTAAAATCACTTCTTTTAATTATTTATCCCAAATTTTTTCATCATCGTTTGATAATAATCTTTCGCACTCAAAACATGTATTCATCAAATATTGCTTATCTCGTTTAAATTCTTTTAGTTCACGATCATAAAATAATTTGTGCTTTTCTAAAATAATAAATGGTGTAATATTATGTTTAAGGTATTCTTTAATGCTATATTTCCCTTTAAAACATTAATAAAATTTTTTTATTTTTTCTCTACGCGTTTTAATTACGACCTTATGTTTTTTATCAATCCATTCTTTAGAGTCTTCTTCAACAAAATTTTGATGCTTTGTTTTACCTTTTTTATAATGATGCCTCTTTTTAGAATTATATTTCTTCTTATTTGTAGAATCATCATAAAAATGAGAATCGCTTTCTAGACGTTCCAACACAAAAAAAGCACAACCAAAATTACAAAACTCATATAAATAATCCACTAAAGTATTGATTTTTTGATCTGTAAACACTTTTGTATTATTTGATCGAAAAAAACCTCTAAGGCGCAGTTGATCATAACCTAAATCGCCAACTACATAATCATATCGCATTAAAACATCACTAAAACGTCCTGCCAATTTTTCAGCACTAAAAGCATTACGATAATTATAAACCAAACGATATTCTAATAAATCAATTTTAAACTTACGATCATCAAGCTTTTTTATATGTTTAACTTCATAGTATTTTGCAGGATTAAACTTTTTTACCCTTTCTTTTTTTATCTCAATATTATTTTCTTTGACTTTTTTTAATTTTATCTTTTTTTTAACTTCTTCTTCTTTTTTTCGTTTTTTCACTATCAAAATACGCACCGCCCTAAGAATACAATGCTGTTCCTATACGTATATAACTTGCACCTTTAAGTAAAGCAATCTCAAAATCCTGACTCATTCCCATCGATACTTCTGTACACGGTGCATAAGCAATTCGTAAACTAGCAATCCTCTCTTGCAATATTTTTAATTGTCTAAAACACTTATGCAACTCTTCTTTACTTGCTGATAACGCAGCCACTGTCATTAAACCTACTACTTCAATCTTAGTAAAATTTCTCAACTCATAAATAAATGCTTCAACTTCTTTTGCTTTAAATCCATGTTTACTTTTTTCTTTTGAAATATTCACTTCAACAAAGCATTTAATTTTTTTTGCTGCCTGCTTTTCAATTTCTACAGCCAATGAAAATCGATCCAAAGCATGAAAATAGTCGATTTTATTAATCACTTGTTTGACTTTTCGCCGCTGCAAATTGCCAATAAAATGCCAGATAATATTTTTACGGTTTTCTAGCTTATAAACCTTTTTTAAAAAAACATCCGCACGATTCTCACCAAATTCTCTTAAACCTAAATCATACAACTGCTCATTTATTTTAACACCAAAATATTTCGTAACAGCAATCAAATGAACATCTTCAAACTTACGATTCGCCTCTTTCACACACTTTCTAATTCTTTTTTGGACCTTTATAATACTTTTTTGTAAATCCAATAAAACACCTCCTACTTAGCTCAACTGAATCCCTAAAATATTTAAAATGCGCGTTAAATCGCTTTGCGAAACATATTCAATCTCAATTTTACCCTTTTCACCTTTATCTTGAATCACCACAGATGTTCCAAATTTATCTATTAAAAATCCTTCACTTTTACGAATATAAAAAGGCTTAGATTCTTTAGTTGCAGATAAAGCAGTCTTTTTTTTTACATTCCCTTCATTCTTTTCTTTTACCAATTGTTCAATTTGGCGCGTATTTAACTCCTCAGCAACTGCACGTTTGGCTAATGGTACAATTTGCGTCTTTTCTTTTAAACCAAGCAAAGCCCGTGCTTTATTTTTTTCTAACACTCTATCTTGCACCATCGCCTTAACCTTAGATGGTAAACTTAATAAACGAAGATAATTAGCAATATAAGAACGCGTCTTTTTCAAACGCTTTGCTACTTGCTCTTGTGTTAAACCTAGTTTATTCATCAACATATCATATGCTTTTGCTTCTTCTAAAGGACTTAAATCTTCACGTTGTAAATTTTCCAAAATAGCAATCTGCATCATCTGCTCTTGTGTAAACTCACGCACAATTGCAGGAATTGTCTCTTTTTTAGCTAACTTTGATGCTCGAAAGCGGCGTTCTCCTGCAATAATTTCATATCCTTTAACACTTGACTTACGCACAATAATAGGTTGAAAAACGCCATCTTGTTTAATCGAATCAGATAATTCAGCTAACGCTTCTTTATCAAAATTTCTTCGCGGCTGATAGGGATTAGCGCTAAGCTCAACTAAGGCAATCTCTTCAACATGCTCTTTATCTAAATTAACCTTTTCAACTTGGAGTATTTTTTCACCAAATAATGCATTTAAACCTTGCCCTAACGCTTTTCTCTTAGCCATTAGTAAGCACTTCCTTTGCTAAACTTTGATAAGACTCAGAACCTTTAGAGCTTAAATCATAATCAACAATTGAAAGCCCATGCGAAGGTGACTCTGCCAAGCGAATATTGCGCGGAATAATCGTTTGATACACTTTCTCACTAAAATATGAGCGAACCTCATTTACAATATCAGCTCCCAAATTTGTTCGCGAGTCATACATTGTCAGCAAAACTCCTTCAATCTTTAGATCCGGATTAAAATGTTTTTGTACCAAACGAATTGTATTTAAAAGCTGTGTTAACCCTTCCAAAGCATAATATTCACTTTGCACCGGAATTAAAATAGAATCACTAGCTGTAAATGCATTAATTGTCAAATGCCCTAAAGACGGAGGACAATCAATTAAAATATAATCATATTTATCTATTACCTCTGATAATGCTATTTTAAGGCGTGTTTCTCTTGCAATCATATTGATTAATTCAATCTCAGCTCCAGCTAACTCAATTGTTGCTGGCACAATCCACATATTATCTCGACTGGTTGGAACAATTGCCTTAAGAAGGGAAGCTTCATTAACCAAAACATGATAAATATCACTAATAAGCTCACTTTTTACCACTCCAAGACCGCTTGTAGCATTCCCTTGTGCATCCATATCAATCAACAACACACGCTTACCTAACAAAGCTAAACAAGCCCCTAAATTAACTGTTGTTGTTGTCTTCCCAACACCACCTTTTTGATTTGCCACAGAAATAATATGAGTCATTTTTCTTCTCCTTTAGATTGCAATCGGTTTTTTATTTGGAATCCCAGCTTTACGCGGATATTTTTGAGGCGTTTCTTTACACTTTTGAACAATTACTAAAAAACGAGAAACTTTAAAGTCCAGTAGTTGATATTCTTTGATATTTACAATCTTTCCTCCAAGTAAAGCAATCACTATCTTCGCTTCTTCAACCTCTTTGCTTACCTTGCTGGCCTTTAATGCGATAAAATAGCCACCTTTTCTTACAAATGGCAGTGTTAATTCACTTAAAACATTTAAACGAGCTACAGCACGAGCTATAACAAAATCATAACTTTCCCTAAAATTAAGATTTTGACCAAAATCTTCTGCTCGCCCATGATAAAAAGAAATTTTTTCAAGATTAAGCTGTTTTTCTACTTCCTTTAAAAAATTAATTCGCTTACTTAATGAATCAATAATTACTACGTTTAATTTTGGCAACAAAATTTTCATTGGAAAACTAGGAAAACCAGCACCAGAACCTACATCTAACAAACTATATATCTTTTTACTTAAAAGATTGCTGAAAAAAACAGGTAATAGTGAATCAAAAAAATGTTTTAAATAAACCTCTTTTTCTTCAGTAATAGCGGTTAAATTCATCTTTTGATTCCACTCAACTAATAAATGAAAATATCTTGCAAACTGCTCTTGTTGTTTGATGGATAACGCTACACCATATTTTTTCAAAGCTTGAACAAACTCTTCTGGCGTCAACACTTAACCTCCAGCTAATTATTTCAAAAGATAATTACATTCTACTCTTAATACTAAAGGCAAGCAAGGAAGAAAAACGCTTAATAAAAGGTTAAATTAGTCAAAAAAATTGATATTTTTTCCACAGCTTCTCCTTATTTTTTATGCTTACCAAAATTTTATAAGTCATTAACATAAAAAAAAGTAAGTAAATTCAATCCTGTTTAATTTTTTTAATCGGTGCATATGCCACTGAAATTTGCTTAACGCCTTTATTAGAAAAAATAACTTTCAAATCTTTACCGTTATCTGAAATACCTCCAACTATACCAACTCCCCATAATTTATGCTCTAGTTTGTCTCCTGTTCTCCAATCCTTTGTTGAATCTTCTTTAACTTTATTATTAAAATTTTTACAAAAAATTGACGATTTAGACTTAAAAGAAGGAGTCTCTATCTTTTTTATATCTTCTCCATAATGAAAATTATCAAAATCATAAAAAATAGAATCATCATTGCCATTTCCTAAACGTTTTTGAACAGCTTCGATATAATTTAAAAATTTTTCATCAATTTCTTTTATAAAAGGACTTACCTTATTAAAATTATATTCACCATGAGACATGCGTTTATGAGCATTCATAAGATAAAGCTCTTCCCTTGCTCGAGTAATTCCCACATAAGCAAGACGCCGCTCCTCTTCCAATTTTTTCTGATCTTTCAAGGCAGTAGTTTTTGGAAAAATCCCCCGTTCCATTCCAATCAAAAAAACAATGGGAAATTCAAGGCCTTTAGCTGAATGAAAAGTCATTAAAGTCACTTGATTTTTTATTTTCTTATCAAGATTATCCACATCAGAAACCAAAGATACATCACTTAAAAATGTGGCTAATCTCGTTTGCTGCTCTTCTTTTGTATGCTCTTTTCTTGCAAATTCTTTATCAAATCTTTTCGTTACGTTTAAAAATTCTTCTAAATTTTCTAAACGCTTCTCAGTCTCTATTGTTCCCTTTCTTTGTAAAGCACTTTTATATTCTGTCTGATCCAAAACTTTTTCTACTAAATCAGTAATTGATATATTCGTCTTATGTACTAATTTTCTAAATTCTTCAATTGCATTTGCAAAATTAACCAGATTTCTTGCAGCTTTCTTAGACATTTTAGAAAACGTTAATTTTTCTTTAAGATCATAAAAAAATAGATCGTGATCCTCACTAAAATTTTCTAATTCTTTAACAGAAATAAATTTGTCTTTTTTATCATTATTCGGTTTTACATTTTCATCATAAACACTGATCAACACATCATCTTTTGCAGCTTCTAATAAAGATAAATTATAAAATTTTGCAAAATATATTAAACTTTGAAGAGCAACCTCTCCAACTCCTCGTATTGGTTCATTAACTATTCTTAAAAAACTAATACTATCAACAGGATTCATTATTAAATTTAAGTAAGCAATAAGATCCTTGATTTCCTTACGCTCATAAAATTTATGTCCACCCAATATTATATGAGGAATATTTTCTTTTAAAAAACGCTCTTCTACTAAACGTGATATAGCATTAATTCGATAAAGAACAGCAAAATCACTATAATCTCGACTATTTTCATTCACTTGGCGTTTTATTTCACGCGCTATATAATCAGCCTCATCTTCCCCTGATTTGGCATGATAGTAAGTAACTATCTTGCCTTTTATATTTTCTGTCCATAAATCTTTTTCATATCTATTTTGATTATTTTTTATAATACTATTTGCTGCTTCTAAAATCTGTTTAGTTGAACGATAATTTTGTGTCAACATAATCACTTTTGCATCAGGGTAATCTTTTTCAAAATTTAAAATATTTTGCATATCAGCTCCACGCCAACCATAAATTGATTGATCCTCATCTCCTACAACACATAAATTATGTAAACGTTTTGCTAATAAATTAACTAAAACATACTGTGCATGATTAGTATCTTGATATTCATCGACATGAATATAATGAAATTTTTCTTGATAACGCACTAAAGTATCCGGAATTTCTTGAAATAAATGAACAGTATTCATAATTAAATCATCAAAATCAATAATTTTGTTATTTTTTAATTCTTCTTGATAACGCTTATAAACTTTTGCAACATTTTCTTCATAATATCGAATATTTATGTTTTTATCTTTTTTCTGAATTTGTTTTTGATATTCTTCAGGTGTCAACAATTCATTTTTTGCTTGATTTATCATACTTAAAATCTTAGATGCAACAAATTGTCTTAAACTAAGATTTAATTCTTTTAATATACGATTTATCAATGTTTTTTGCTCACTACTATCAATAATTGTAAAATTTTTACATAAACCTA
Organism: Streptococcaceae bacterium; assembly: GCA_031269775.1. Classification (GTDB taxonomy): domain Bacteria; phylum Bacillota; class Bacilli; order Lactobacillales; family Streptococcaceae; genus JAIRLR01. The sequence continues at coordinate 97,275 of JAISYQ010000032.1, read as the reverse complement.
TTTTCTCAGATTCAATGCGCAATATTCGCATACACATGGAATGAAAAGTAGAAATGAAAACATCCTCTCCAATATTTCCTAAAAGATTTGCAACGCGCTTTTTCATTTCAAATGCTGCTTTATTAGTAAAAGTAATTGCCAGAATATTCCAAGGATTAACTCGTTTCTCTTTTATTAAATAAGCAATACGATGAGTTAACACACGTGTTTTTCCCGAACCAGCTCCTGCCATAACCAATAGGGGTCCTTTGATATATTCAACTGCTTCTTTTTGTTTAAGATTCATTTCATTTAATAATTTCATAATACACCACATCCTCAGGCTCTAATTACATTCTTTTTAGTTTCTTGTGCGATATCAAATAACTTGGCATCAAAATTATAACAGCACCACTCCAAGCTAAAGGAGCTGCCCATGCAGCACCAATAAATCCAAAAAATAACGTTAAAATTATTGCTGAACCACTACGCATTAATAATTCCACAATTCCTGCAATTGTAGGAATTGCTGTTTTTCCTAATCCTTGTAAGGTATAACGCAAAATAAAAAGAATAGAAAGGATCCAATACATTGACCCATTAATATTAAAATATGTCTGCGCTAAAGCAATGACTCGAACTTCCTTAGCCTTAACAAATAACTTTACTAAATTTTCTCCAAAACAAATTTCAATAATTCCTGCCATAATGCTAAAAGCAATAGACAATAATAACCCTTGTTTTACGCCTTTAATGATCCGTTTATATTTCTTAGCACCCCAATTTTGAGCTGTAAATGTTGCCATAGTAATACCAAAACTCATCATTGGCAAAATGGCAAACTGATCAATTCGCGAAGAAGAAGCTTGAGCTGCTACAACATCCGTTCCTAAAGAATTTAAAACTGATTGTAAAATAACAGAACCTATTGCAATAATGCTTGCTTGAAACGCCATAGGAACACCTGAGTGAATATGTTGTATTAAATCTTCTTTTTTTATTTTTTTTAAATCTGAAAAATGAATTTGTAAAATTGGAATTTTTCGATAAATATAAAATAAACATAGCAAACCAGCTATTGCTTGAGCTAACAAAGTAGCTACCCCAGCTCCTACTACTCCCATCTTCAATATTAAAATAAAAAATAATTCCAGTACAACATTTATAATAGTAGAAATAATTAAAAAGAAAAGTGGTGTTTGACTATCGCCAATAGAGCGCAAAATATTAGACAATAAATTACAAATCATAGTCGCAAAAAAACCGATCACAATAAACCGAAAAAACGCTTCTGCCATATCAATAATGGCATCAGGCGTTTGCATTAACAATAATATTGGACGTAAAAAAAATAAATTTATTACCGTTAAAATAATAGTTGCTATTCCAGATAAACAAACACTTGTAGCAAAACTACACTTTACTCCAACATAATCTTTTGCACCGAAACGCTGAGCGGTAATAATAGCAAAACCAGAAGTTAAGCCCATTGAAAAGCCCATCATTAAAAACATCAAACTACCTGTTGAACCTACCGCAGCTAAAGCATCTTTACCTAGTATTTGCCCTACCACCAATGTATCTGTAAATGAATACATTTGCTGAAAAAAATTTCCTACCAATAATGGTATCGTAAAAGATAAAATTAATTTCCAAGGACTACCAGAAGTTAATTTCTTCATCTATTTTAAGCCCTCCATAAAAATAAGTTCCCTTAATTATAAACAAAAAATTGCTGTTTTTAAAGAGAACGAATTGCCTCACAAAACAGCAAAGCAAACAAAAAAAGGTATTAAAATCAATCAACCTTTCTATTTTTTGTTACACTAAATGCAAGAAATTCATTGAAAACAGTACACATCCACTCAAACACATTGTTAGTGCAAATTCTCTTCTGCTAAAAAAGAAAGTAAGGAAAGCGATTAAAGAGCTATGAAAGAAATTATTTCTATTAAAAATGAACAGTTAAAAAAGTGGAAAAAATTGCAAACTAAAAAAGGACGTTTGTTATATAAAGAATACTTTCTTGAAGGTTTTCATTTGGTAGAAGAAGCGTATAAGACTAAACAAAAAATTAAAATCATATTGTATACAAAACGTGGACAAACAAAACTGCTTAATTTTTTAAATCAGTTTGATGATCAAAAAAAGGTTTTTGTTTCTGATGAGGCAATGAAATCAATAAGTACGTTATCAACACCGCCAAAAATAGCTGCAACTGTTAAGCTAGAAGAAGAGATTTCTTTAAAATCTTTTTTTGGCAAGTGGTTATTTTTAGATAATGTACAAGATCCTTTAAATGTGGGAACGATGATTAGAACGGCGGATGCAGCAGGATTTGCGGGAATTATTTTTGGTAAAGGGACGGTAAATCCTTATCAAGCAAAAGTACTACGAGCAATGCAAGGTAGTAATTTTCATCTTCAAATAATTAAAGGAAATCTTAAAGAGTGGATTGTCAAGTTTAAAAAGCAAAAGTTTTGGGTGTATGGAACACAAGTTAATAAAGAAGCCATTTCTTTTTTAAATCTAAAAAAAATGGCTAATTGTGCATTGATAGTGGGAAATGAAGGCCAAGGAGTATCTAGAGAATTATTAAAAATGACAGATCAAAATGTTTACATTCCGACCTTTGGTAAGGCGGAATCCTTAAATGTCAGTATTGCAGCAGGAATATTGATGTATCAAATATCTACTCTTCAATAAAATTTTCAACAGCGTTTAAAAGATCATTTTTTAAAGTATATGGTTTTGGGTCAAAAGCATCAATATCAAGCAACGCCTTTTTTACACTGTTTTTTGCTTCATAGATATAACCAAGCTTTGAAAGTTTTGTGACAAGCTCATTTTGATGATTATCATTATGTTCACCAAGTTCCATTTTTCTTGGTATAGCAATAATTTTTTTTCCTAGATGAATCCCCTTAAATAAAATTCCAGCCCCGCCATGAGTGATGAGAATGCGAGCTTTGTAAATTAATTTTTCATATTCTTTTCCTACAAAATATTTTTGCGTTGTGATCAATTTAGAAGAAAAGGAAGTTTTTCCTACTTGGGCATACACTTTTTCCTTTAAATTAAGATCTTTAATCGCTTTTTCGGTTTCTTTTAAAATGCGCAAAAAAGGACTATCTTGCGTTCCTACTAATACAAATATCATCATTGTCTCCTAACAAGCAATTATAATAATCGTCCGTGATATTCAGCATTTTGATAAACTTCTAACATCTCTTCCCACTGTACGAATATCTTATCTACTTTTTTTTCAATTAAACGTCCTGCCATTGAAGTTGAGTTAACACGCGCAATTGATTCAATAAACAAGATTTTTTTCTTAAAAAAGTGTGCCAAAAAAATCATCGGAACAGATGTATGAGCCCCGGTTGTAATCACTACATCAGGATGAAAGATAGCAAAGATCCAAAATGATTTCAAAATATTCCAACTAAATATAAATAAATAAGAAAAAAGATGTTTACGCGTGCCGAATTTTAAATATTTTATGGGAATTGGCAAGTCTAGGCTTTTGGTTGTTTCATTTTTTTCTGTCACCAATAAACTATTGTATTTTGCAAATATATCTTGCAGTTTTAATAGTTCCTCTAAGTGACCACCAATTGAACTGATAAAAATAACTCGTTTCATTAACAAAATCCTTTAAAAGTATATAGTTTGCACTTATTATTTACCCCATGGATTATTTTTCCAATCAACTTGTGTATCATCTATATCAAATGCAGTTAAAATAGACTTAGGTGCAGTTTTAAAATCATATACCTTTGATAAGTCTCCATACACAATGACTCTTTTAATTGCATCTGGGTCATTACAAGTGACAAGAGTTACCATTTTTTTATTTGGAAAGTCATCAATCACTTCTACATGATCTGGTGTTACACGCACAACCTCTTTTGTTTCATAAGAGAAAATCTGATTAAGATTTGTGATATAAATCATCATTTTCTTTTTTGCACGTTGTATTGGACTAAAAAGTAAATTTGGATTTTCAACACGATGACTGGCTAAAGCATAATTTCCTTCTCCCATTATTTGTTCTTCTTTCATCGTACCTGCTCCATAAAGCAAGGCAGTGTTTGATAGACCTTTAAAAATCGGTAATTTCATTTTAATATCAGGCATAGCAATAAAACCAATTATTGGCAAAGGTTGAATAGAAAATTGAGCAGCTAAAACAGCTTCTGTAGAAACAGGAGTAATGGCATCAAAATCAAAGAGCTGTTTTGATTTATTATTATTATAAAGTTTTTTTACGCTAATTTTATGTGAATAGCGATTAGAATTTAACCTCATCAAAAAATAACGAATTTCTTTATTAAAAATCAAAACTAGACCAATTAGAAAAATCAAGATCAATAAAAATGTTGATAATTTATTTTTTTTCTTCTCAGGAAAAGAGGTTTTTTTCACCATTCAATTCACCAAACTTTACATTAAACATTGTAGCATAGCAACTTTTTTTTATTAAAATTTAAGAACTGCCTTTTTATAATCAGTTTTTGAAAAAATACATTAAAACATCTATACTAAGTTCGCAACAAAAAAATTTAGGAGGTTTTAAAACATGAAATATGTCAAAACAAAAAAGATTTTAAACCAAGCAGTTGCTGATCTTTCAGCACTCTCAGCAATGATTCATCAAATTCATTGGTATATGCGCGGTCCTAATTTTATTAAACTACATCCGCAAATGGATAATTATATGGAGCAAGCTGACGCTCAACTTGATGTTATTTCAGAACGTTTAATCACTTTAGATGGCTCGCCATATTCAACGCTACGCGAATGGGCAGATAATGCCAAAATCAAACAAGAGCCTGGTATCTTTGGAGTATCTACAGAAAAACGTTTTAAAGAGCTAATCATTGCACTACGCTATATGAGTAAATTATACCAAGAAGGACTGGCCGTTACCGAGGAGGAAGGCGATAGTATTACTAATGGCATCTTTTGTAATTTCAAGGGCGAATTTGAAAAATTAATCTGGATGTTACGTGCTGAATTAAATCTAGCTCCTGAAATTGATATATAGTTAATTTAGAGCCTGTGTATTTTGCACAGGCTTTAAGATTCACCTCATTTCATTTTTAATGGCTTGCAAAACTTTTTAAAATAGCAATACCTGCTGAAATACCAATCCTGGTTGCACCAGCTTCGACCATTTTTAATGCTTTATCTGCCGTATAAATTCCACCACTAGCTTTTATTCCCATATTACCTCCAACAACTTCACGCATTAAAGCAATATCTTTTACATTTGCACCACCACCTATAAAACCAGTCGAAGTTTGAATAAAATCAGCTTTTGCTTGTTTGACCAACTCACAAGCTTTTATTTTTTCTTCATCCGTTAACACTCCTGTTTCAATAATCGCTTTTACCTTATTGCCTTTTACAACTTCAATTACTGCTTTAATATCTGTTACTACTTTTTTATAATGAGCAGATTTTAATGCACTGATATTGATTACTATATCCACTTCATCTGCTCCATTTAAGAGTGTATCTTTTGCTTCATATGCTTTAATCTCAGAAGTATTTGCTCCTAAAGGAAAACCCACTACTGTGCATACTTTCACCTTACTATCTCTTAAACTCTTAGCAGCATAAGCTACCCACATTGGGGCTACGCAAACAGCAAAAAAATTATAATACTTAGCCTCCTCTATCACTTTTTGAATTTCTGCTTTACTTGTTTCTGGCTTTAAAATTGTATAATCAATAATCTTTGCCAAATTCATCTAAAATGCTCCTTATGTCTGTTTATCTTAGAGCTGTTTAATGGTTTATAAAATTTACTTTTATTCATTAGACCTCCTCAGAAACTAGATGTATGAGAATTTTATTTTCTTTTTCCCTGACGGCGACAGAAAATTCACTTTCGTTCATTTTCTTTTATCCATCACCTAGAAGCCGTGCCTCTAGCGTCAAAAAGCCTCAAAATAGAACCACGTATCTTTAAGTTTTTTTCCTTATATCAAGAAAAAATTGAAGCGAATTCTCGTTATCCCCTAGTTTTCAGAGGAGATTTATTTTCTTTATTTTTTTGTTCATTTGATGCTAATACATCCGAGGTTGTGCTATAAAACAAATCACCCAAAACAGCTATATCGACACTATGCATATTGGATAAGATAATCGAATAATTTTGACCATCATCATCGCCTTCATAATAACTTTGAATGCCTTGACCTAAAAACGATCCTAGTGATGAACCGTAACCTTTATTAGATTCTTTTAAAGATAATCCTGCGCTATATACTGCCTCTTCATTAGGGTGAAAAAGCCTTTGATATTCCTCTTTAGTTAAAAGCTTTTTATGAGTCAATCCATCAAAAAATTTAGCCATATCTGTCACAGTCGAACATATTTCTCCTGCTCCCATTAAACTAGATAATAAATTTAATGAATAATTAGTTTCATCATACTGATAATCTTTACCTTCTGCCATTACATAACTTACTGGCAAATCAATCTCTTTTAAATCTTTTGGAAAGTAAGTATTATTCATTTTTAAAACATTTAAGATTCGCTCTTTAACCAAATTATAATAAGTTTTATGTTCAATTTTAGCTGCTAACAATGCTAAAAAGACAAAATTTGAATTTGCATAATTAAATCCTGAAATTTCTGAATGTGTCGTAATAGCTTCAGTAAATTTTAATAATTGCTTATCATTTTGCAAAAAATAATTCGGAGCAATCTCTGAATTTTCATACCCTGAAGTATGTGATAATAAATCACGAATTGTAACCTTTTCTGATCCTTCTATATTAGGAAAATATTGAGCAAGATTATCATCATAAGACAATTTTTGTTCTTTAATTAACTGCGCGATAATAATTGCGCAAAAAATCTTTGACTGCGAACAAATAGGAAAAATAGTCTTTTCATTTACTTTTTCTTTCTTTTCTTTATTTTTATAACCATAATACATAATGTATGTATTATCATTTCGTCGCTCTAAAACTGCTCCGGAAAAATAACTATCTTTTGCTAAATTTTTCATTGAATCCAAAATTATCCTTTTATTCTCCACAACTTTCTCCTTTGCTAAATCTTTAATTGTTTGCAAAGAAGAGAATGTCGCTTTCTTTTTTGCAGTATCATTAGAACAAGATGTAAGAATGATTAATAAAAATAAGAAAAATATTAAATACAATTTTCGTTTTTGCAAAATACTTCACCACCAGATTAAATGAAAGTTTATTTATAAGAATCCTCTTTTTCAATTCGCATTTCTTTCACAAATTATTTCATACATTTTGCCGGCATCTTTTTTTTTAGTTGATTCTAATAAAGCTAAAATTTTGACTTTAAGCTGTTTGTTACCAAAACAAATCAAAATTATATCACCAATTTCAACATTAGTTGAAGATTTAGCTACGATATCATTAATCTTAATTCGTCCTTTATCCGTTACTTCTTTAGCTATACTACGACGTTTAATTAAACGCGATGCTTTTAAAAATTTATCAATTCGCATAAATATCTCCTACTTTTTTTCTATTATTTCTCCTAAAGTCTGTTAACGCTAAAACAAACTGTGATAATTCTTGCATCCATTCTTGTTGAGCTTTCATATGGGGAAGAGTTAAATAAATATTCATTTTATCATTTTTCATCTTAAGATCTGCTTTTAACGAAATTACACTTAACGCTTTTAAAATTTCTTCGGTTGAAAAAATCTTTGTCCCTTGTTTACTCAGGGTAAGTTTTAACACGTCTTCACTTCGTTTTTTTTCTCTTTGAATTAAATCAAGCAATGCATAACCTCCATCCATTTTTAAACGGCCAATAATCAATAGATAAGCCACTTCTTCTGGATAATCTCCAAAGCGATCAATCATTTCTTTTTCTAATTCATCTGCCATTTTATGAGTATCTATTTGACAAATACGTTTATAAATTTCAACCTTTTGCCTTTCATCAGAAATATAAAAAGCAGGAAGATAAGCATCAATCCCTAAATCAATTTCAACTGATGTACGCAGATTTGCCTTTTCTTTGCCTTGCTTTTTGCGCACTGCTTCTTCTAACATCTGTGAATACATATCAAAACCAACCGCATCAATAAAACCGTGTTGCTGAGCACCTAAAAGGTTACCCGCACCACGAATTGATAAATCGCGCATGGCAATCTTAAAACCAGAACCAAGCTCGGTAAAATTCTTAATCGCTTCTAAACGTTTCTCACTAACTTCATTTAAAATTTTCTCCGGCTTATACATAAAATACGCATACGCTACGCGATTACTTCGGCCTACGCGACCGCGCAGTTGATAAAGTGTAGCCAGTCCCATATAATCTGCATTTTCCACAAATATCGTATTGACATTAGGAATATCGACCCCTGTTTCAATAATCGTTGTTGAAACCAAAACATCATAGTCTCCTTCAATAAAATCATATAAAACTTTTTCAAGTTGTATCTCTGTCATTTGTCCATGAGCAAAAGCAATCCGTGCTTTAGGTACTAATTTTTTTAACTCTGTTACCTTATTTTCAATCGTCTCAACCAAGTTGTAAAGATAAAACACCTGACCGTAACGCGCCATTTCTCGAACAATCCCTTCGCAAATGACTTTAATATTTCTCTCCATCACATATGTTTGTACAGGGAAACGTCCTGCTGGTGGTGTTTCGATCACTGATAAATCGCGCACACCCATCATAGATAAATGTAGCGTCCTTGGAATAGGTGTTGCTGTTAATGTTAGAACATCTATTTGAAAACGTAATTGTTTAATTCTTTCCTTATGCTTAACGCCAAAGCGTTGCTCTTCATCGATGATTAAAAGTCCCAAATCATTAAATTTAACGTCTTGAGAAAGCATTCGATGCGTTCCTACTACGATATCGATAGCACCTTTACTTAATTGTTTGATTATTTGCTTTTGCACGCGTCTTGATTGAAAACGACTAAGAACAGCTACTTTTACAGGAAATTCAGCAAAACGAACAGCCATAGTATTAAAATGCTGTTGAGCAAGAATAGTTGTCGGCACCAAAAAAGCTACTTGTTTATTATCTTGGATTGCTTTAAATGCCGCACGCAATGCCACTTCTGTCTTACCAAAACCAACATCTCCTACAAGCAAACGATCCATTGGACGGATTTTCTCCATATCCTTCTTTATCTCAGAAGTTGAGCGCAATTGATCATCTGTCTCAATATAAGGAAATGCTGCTTCAAATGCTGCTTGTAAATCATTATCCACTGAAAAAGCAAAACCTTCTTCGGCTTCTCTTTTAGCATAAAGAGTGATTAAATCATCAGCAATATTCTCAACTTGCTTAGTAACTTTTAAGCGCGTTCTTTTCCACTTAACATCTGATAATCTATTGATTTTTGGTACTTGATCAGCACTTCCAATATACTTAGAAATTAAATTTATCTGGGTTACAGGCACAAAAATCTTATCTTCATTTTGATAAAGAATTGTTAGATAATCTTGATGGATGCCATTAATTTCAAGCGTTTTTATCCCTAAAAAGCGACCAATACCATGACTTACATGAACAACATAATCTCCACTACTTAACTCATTATATGATTTTAAACGCTCAGCGTTGGTGATATTTGACCTATGAGCGTGCTTTTTAGTTACTTGATAAAAAATTTCACGCTCAGTTATCACAACTAAGTTTTCATCGACGAATTCAAAACCAGCTGAAAGCGTACCTAAAATAATTTGCAACTTTCCTTCAATAATTTGATTGGCATCAGTAATTATTGATTTAATCTCAAATTCACAAAAAAGTTGCTCCACCTTATGAATACGTTTAATTGTAGGAACAAGAACAATAACTGTATTTTTCTGCTTTAACCAACGATTAACTTCTACTTTAAGTAATGGCAGTTGCGAGAAAAACTTTTGCATACCACGATTATTAAAATTATAAATAGCATCAAATTTTAAATTTCCCATGCCTTTATGAAATAAGGTAAAAAAAGTTTGTGATTGTTTTAACTTTTTTAGCGATTTATGTAAATTAACACCAAAAGATTGCTGGGAAAAAATACGCATTTCTGATAAGGCAGTTTCTTGCCAATTTGCCTCTTTATAAGTAATCTCACGCTCTACTTCTTGAATACGATGATAATCATCAAAATACACTAGCGAATGATTTGAAAGATAATCAAAAATAGTTGTCTTTTTTTCATAAAGAAAATCAGAATAATAATGGGCATATTCACCAATTGCCCCTTCAGATAATTCTGCAAGTAGTTTATTAATATTATGTTTAAAAAGATCTTTATCTTTTTTACTCTTTAAAAGAGCTAATCTTTTCTCTAACTGTTCTTTAATACAAGGAAAAGTCTGTTTTAAATTTTCCTGAGAATAAACTAAATCTGAAGCAGGAGATAAAGTAAAAGAGTTTAACTTTTCTAATGAGCGCTGTGTATCAGCTTCAAATGTTCGAATAGAATCTACTTGATTATCAAAAAAATCCACTCGATAAGGTCTTTTGGTATTCAGTGGATAAAGATCTATAATACTCCCGCGAATGCTAAATTCTCCAGGAGTATTCACCATTGCTACCCGATGATACCCCATCAAAAATAAACGCTTCCTTAAAGATGCTAAATCTAGCTTAGCACCAATTGCAAATGAAAGATGATTTTCATGCCAAACTTTTGGTGTCGGTAAAAGTTTGCGAACACCTGCAGCTGGAACAACTATAATTCCTGAATCTTTATTCATTAAAAAATCTAATGCCTCAATCCTTTCTGCACGTGCTTCTGGGGAAGAAAAACTCATCTTTGCAGAAATTAACTCATCCACTGAAAAGAGCATAACCCGATGAGGCGATAAAATTTTTCGTAAATCCTCTACCAAATTATAAGCTAAAGACAAGGTAGGAGTAACAACTAAAATCTTCTCTTTACACTTTTCTAGACTGCTTGCGATTAGTAAAGCTTTTAGCGAACTTACACCTGTTAAAAGTTGGCGATGCATTTTTTTTAAATTATCTTGCCAAGAAGAAACCAATTTATTTTGTGAAATTTTTTCTAATAAATTCATATACATCCCTTTCAATTAAATTGATTCATGGTTTCCATGAATGAATGACCTTGAATAAAATAATCTATTGCATTTATTGTTGTTTTTAATGCATTAGCCATTAGCTCTTTTTCTTCTTTTAAGAATGTAGCTAAAACGTAATCAACAACAGAATGATCACGCCCAGGGTGTCCAATCCCTATTTTCACACGATTAAATTTTCGCGTATCTAAATGATAAATCAAACTTTTCACGCCATTATGCCCACCGGCACTACCTTTCATTCTCAAGCGCACACGTCCAACATCCATATCCAAATCATCGTAAATAACAACCAAATTATCTAAAGAAATATTGAAATATGTCAATAATAGTTTCACAGCTCTTCCAGACTCATTCATAAAAGTTGTAGGCTTAATCAAATAAATTTTTTCTGACTCTACAAAAAAAGAAGCAATATTTGCTTCAAATATCTTTTCACGCTTAAATGAAATTTTTTCACGATAAGTAATCTCATCAACGGTAATAAAGCCAACATTATGCCTTGTATTTAGATATTTCTCCCCCGGATTACCAAGACCGACAATCATTTTCATTTACTTTTCCTCATTTTTTAGCGTATAACTGCTACACAACGACAAAAGGCTAAGTCATCATAGATGACTTAGCTAGTTAAAGTATTTAAATTGTGAAAAAATTTAATTTCATTGTTTAGCCGCAGATGAAAATTCTTCCTTACTAAAAGATTTGTTAATAATATTTTTTAATTGTTTAGCAGACATTGCCATTCTTTGTTTCTCGCAATCATTTAATGGAATTTCAACAATTTCTTGAATACCTTTAGCATTAATTACCGCTGGAGCACCAATAAAGACATCTTTTACACCAAAATGCCCCTCCATATAAACTGATAAAGGAAGGACTGCACTTTCATCATTAAAAATCGCCTTTGTAATACGTGCAAGAGCCGCTGCAATTCCATAATATGTAGCACCTTTTGTCTCAATTATCGTATAAGCTGCATCCCGTACACTTAAGAACAAATTGATTATATCTTGATCATTAAAATTATCTTTATTTTTTAACCAATCTTCTAAATTCATACCAGCAACATTGGCATGTGACCATACTGCAAACTCTGAATCGCCATGTTCGCCCATAATATAGGCATGAATTGAACGCGCATCAATATTAATCTTCTCTGCTAATGCTTGACGAAAACGGGCCGAATCAAGTGATGTTCCTGAGCCGATGATACGCTTCTTAGGAAAACCTGAAAATTTCCAAGTTGAATATGTTAAAACATCAACAGGATTAGCTGCCACTAAAAAAATACCATTAAACCCAGAATCTACAATTTGTGTTACCACTTCTTTATTAATACGCAAATTCTTCTCAATCAAATCCAGACGTGTTTCCCCTGGCTTTTGCGCTGCACCTGCAGTTAATACAACCAAATCCGCATCATAAGCATCTGCATAACTAGCAGAATAAATCTTCTTTGGCGAAGTAAATGCTAAAGCATGCGAAAGATCAAGTGCATCTCCTTGTGTCTTTTCTTTAAAAATATCTACAATTCCTAATTCTTGAGCAATTCCTTGAATTACTAATGCAAAAGCATAGGAAGAACCAACAGCTCCATCCCCTATAAGAATAACTTTTTTATGTTCCTTTGATAACATACACATTCTCCTTAGAATTTAAAAGTTCGTTAACAATCTCTTTATTGATGAATTGCGTTTACTAATGAAAAATTTTTATGCATTTCTAGACTAAAAGTAATACTTTTAAATAACAGATAAAGAAAAACGAACGAAAGGAAAATAAATTTAACACACCTGCAAAAAGTTACCTAAAAATTCGCAATTATTAAGATCGTTAACAGACTCTAATATCTTTTCGCTAAATTCTAACATGAAATAAAATAAATTTCATAATTTAGAATTATTGCTTTTAATAATACATATGTAAAAATCAAAAAAAATGGTAAACCATATATCAAGAAAAAATTGAAACGAATTCTCATTATACCCTAGTTTCAGAAGAGGTCTATTCATTAATGTGATTGCTTATTGAAGCTTCATCAAGAAGCAAAACTTTAGCTATTTGTTTGTAAGAGTCTGTTTGGTTTTCTTTTATCATTTTAAATCCGTCAAATCTAAAATTTTTCGCTGAGCTACTTTTACCGCTTCGACAATTAAAATCATCAAAAGACCCGCAATGAAAACTATCCCCCACTGATAAAGATCTAAATGTGCTACATGAAAAGTTTTATTAAAGCTAGGGATAACAATTGTCAGCGCCAAAAGCAAGAATGATATTAAAATTGACCAATTAAATGTCTTAGAATAAAAAGCTCCAACTGTCAAAATAGATTGATGGACAGACTTGACATTGAAAGCATGAAATAGTTGAATCAATCCCAAAGTTGCAAAAGCCATTGTTAAGGCATCCGCATGTTGCAGTTGATCAATTGCTGCTACATGCGTTAAAGACTTATTCACACCTTCACCAATATTTTTAAGTGCTAAAATCGCCTCTTTATAACTAAAATTTGTCAGTGTATGTGCTGGAAAAATTAAAGCTGCTCCGTAAACACTTAAGGTCAAAACACCTTGTAAAATTCCTTGATAAATTATAGAACCTAGCACGCCTTTTGAGAAAAAACTTGCTGCACGTCCTCTAGGTTTTTGCTCCATTATTTTAGGCTCTGCACTCTCAACTCCTAAAGCGATCGCTGGGAAAGTATCAGTCACCAAATTTATCCATAACAAATGAACTGGCATCAACACGCCCCAGCCAAATAACGTTGCTAAAAAAATTGTCAACACTTCTGCCATATTAGCAGAAAGTAAATACTGAATCGTTTTTTGAATATTGGCAAAAATCTTGCGTCCTTCTTTAATCGCTACAATAATCGTGGCAAAATTATCATCAGCCAGCACCATATCAGAAGCACTTTTAGACACTTCTGTTCCAGTAATACCCATACCAATCCCAATATCAGACATTTTTAAAGCCGGCGCATCATTTACTCCATCTCCTGTCATCGCCACCACTTTACCTGCATTTTGCCAAGCTTTAACAATCCGTACTTTATGATCAGGGGAGACTCTAGCATAAACAGCATACTGTTTAACCTGTTTTTGAAACTCTTCATCCGTTAATTCATTTAACTCAGACCCTGTTAAAACTGCAGTATCTTTTGAATCTTTATCTAAAATATCTAAACGTAAAGCGATCGCTTCTGCTGTATCCTGATGATCTCCAGTAATCATAATAGGATAAATACCAGCTAATTTTGCTACTCTAACCGCTTCTTTTGCTTCTTTACGCTCAGGATCAATCATGCCAACTAACCCTGCAAAAATAAGATCACTCTCAAGAGAATTCGTTTTAAGCTCAGGAATTTTGGAAACAATCTTATAGCCAAAAGCAAGCACTCGCAAAGCATTTTTTGCTAAAAAGTGATTAATATTTACAATATTTTCATGATTTTTTTTGGTAAAAAATGTGATTTTCCAATTTACCAATTTTTTCGTTACTCGTTTGATTAATTGGTCAGGTGCACCTTTGACTGCCACTAAAAAATTGCCATCTGCTAATTTATGAACCGTTGACATTAATTTACGATCTGAATCAAAAGGCAACTCCGCTACTCTTGGCTCTACTTGCAAAAGCTTTGGTAAATCATACTGATGATCGATCCCAAATTGAATTAAAGCCATTTCGGTTGGATCCCCAATCAAAGATCCATTTTGAGCAATCTTTGTATCATTTGCATAATTCATCACTTTAAGAGTCATATCACTAAGGTCTATGAAATCATCTGCTGTTTTTAATTCTTCATTAGTATAAATTTTTTCAACTCTCATCTGATTCATTGTTAACGTTCCTGTTTTATCAGAGGCTATAATCTGTGTTGATCCAAGTGTTTCTACTGCTGAAAGTTTACGCATAATCGAATTTCGTTTAGCTAAGATTTGTGTTCCTAATGCCAAAATAATTGTTACAATCGCAGGCAAACCTTCAGGAATAGCTGCTACAGCCAAAGCAACAGAAGTCATAAGTCCTTTAAAAGGCTCTCCACCACGCAAAAAATAAACTAAAAACGTAATAACGGCGATCAATAAAATAGCAATCGTCAAAACTTTTGAAAGACGATTTAAATTTTGCTTCAATGGTGTTTGAGTTTCGTCAAAATTTACAAGCATATCAGCAATTTTTCCTACCTCGGTATTCATGCCTGTTGCAACAACAACACCAACGCCACGACCATACGTGACATTAGCATTTTGAAAAGCCATATTAAACCTATCGCCAATACTCGCATCAACATTTACTTTTTGATAGATATTTTTCTCAACAGGAACAGATTCCCCAGTTAATGCTGCCTCTTCAATTTTTAAACTTGCTGCTTCAAACAAACGCATGTCTGCTGGCACGACATCCCCTGCTTCTAAAAGCACGACATCTCCTGGAACTAACTTCTCAGAACGAATTTCTTCAACATTACCGTCTCGACGAACTCGTGCTAAAGGTGTACTCATCGACTTTAAAGCATCAATAGCAGTTTCTGCTTTACTTTCTTGAAATACGCCAAAAACAGCATTAATCATCACCACAACTAGAATAATAATAGCATCACTAATATCTTCTCCGCCGTTAATTACAACAGAAAAAAATGCTGAAATTAACAAAATAACAATCATTAAATCTTTAAATTGATTCAGGAATTTTTTAACAACAGAAACTTTTTTTCCTTCATCCAAAACGTTTAGACCATACTCTTTAAGGCGATTATTAGCTTCTTTTGTGCTTAGTCCATGATCTGAAGAGGCCATTTTTGTAAAAACAGCAGCTTCACTTTGAGCATGGAAAGCTTCTTGCAATTGATTTTTTTTCTTAACTACTTCAGACATCAACTTCCTCCTTGTTGGTATAGCTGATTAATTATTTTTAATTATAACAATTAAAAATAAAAAAATCGTTCAACAGATCTATTATTTCAAAACAACATTTCATCATGTAAAATTAAAGAAAATAAGAAATGAGGAAAAACTATTGACTCAAGAAGAACTTAAAAAACAAGTAGGATTTGAAGCTGCAAAATATGTTCAAAGCGGAATGAATATTGGTCTTGGAACCGGTTCAACAACAACTTATATGGTAAAAGAACTTGGACGAAGAATAAAAGAAGAAAATTTAAAAATTACTGGGATAACTACTTCAAATATAACAAGTAAGCAAGCCCAAAAATTAAGCATCCCTTTAAAATCTCTTAATGAAGTAGACAGGGTTGATTTAACTATTGATGGAGCAGATGAAATTTCTGATAATTTTCAAGGAATAAAAGGTGGAGGTGGAGCTTTATTATTAGAAAAAATTGTTGCCCGTTATTCTAAAAAATATTTTTGGATTGTCGATGAATCCAAATTAATAAAACAATTAGGGAGTCGTCCATTGCCTGTTGAAGTAGTGAAATATGGCAGCAAGCAACTATATCACCTTTTAAAAAATAAAGGATATAACCCTCAATTTCGTACAATTAACAGCCATAAAAAATTTATGACAGATAACGGAAATTATATTATTGATCTATATTTAAAAGTGATTGCAAAGCCCGTAACTTTAGCAAAAGAGCTTGATCATCTCATCGGTGTTGTAGAGCACGGATTATTTTTAAATATGGTAGATAAAGTCATCGTTGGCACAAAAAATGGGCCTAAAACAATAGATCTGTTTCAAAACTAAAGATAAATTGATCAACCCGATCATTCAAAAGGGAGCAAAAATGCTATTTCTACCACCTTATTCTTTGAATTTAAACCCAATTAAAATGTGTTGATCAAAAATTAAAGCATTTCTTCGTAAGTTAAAAGCTCGGCTCATACTCATGAAAAACTTGAAAATGCTTTATTAATAACCTTTAATAAAATTACTAAAATGGATTTATCATGGCGCTATAATGACATTTAAATTTTCAAATAAATCAGCCATGTTCTACTTTAAAATAGACTTACGCACTATTTTTCTTTTAGGAATTTTTAGAGTTTGTTTATGTATCTACTACAGAATGATTTGCCACATCTTTTAAAACATTTTCTACAAATTCTTCTAGCCTTTCAACATGTGTTTTTTTAGATCCATAGCGCCGAACATTTACTGCTTTTTCAGTCATTTCCGCATCTCCTACTACTAGCTGGTAAGGAATTTTTTTCGTTTGTGATTGACGAATCTTATAACCCATTTTTTCATTACGCTCATCTACTTCTACGCGCAATCCTGAATCTTTCAGGATATTGCAAACTTCCCATGCATAATCCATATGCACTTCACTAGAAACAGGGATCACGCTCACTTGCACAGGAGCTAACCAAGTTGGAAACGCGCCTTTATAAACTTCAATCAAATAAGCTACAAAACGCTCCATCGTTGATATAATTCCACGGTGAACCATCACTGGACGATGTTCTTTTCCGTCTTTACCAATATAGTGTAAATCAAATTTCTCTGGCAGTAAAAAGTCTAATTGAATAGTCGACAGCGTTTCTTCGTTGCCTAAAGCTGTTTTTACTTGCACATCCAATTTTGGACCATAAAATGCCGCTTCCCCTTCTGCTTCAAAGTAAGTAAGCTTAAGCTCATTCATCGCGCTTTTTAGCATTTTTTGCGCATTTTCCCACATCACACTATCATCGTAATAATTCTTCTTATCATCAGAATTGCGATAACTCAAACGAAAACGATAGTCGGTAATATTAAAATCATGATATACATCCATCATTAAAGTCAATGTGCGTTTAAATTCATCCTTAATTTGATCAGCTCGCACAAAAAGATGCCCATCATTAAGCGTCATCTCCCGCACACGCTGCAAACCAGATAGTGCACCTGATTTTTCATAACGATGCTGCATACCAAGCTCAGCAATGCGAATCGGAAGTTCGCGGTAAGATCTAATATGATTTTTATAAACCTGAATGTGATGTGGACAATTCATCGGACGCAACACTAACTGCTCGCCACTTCCCATATCCATCGGTGGAAACATATCATCATGGTAATGATCCCAGTGACCTGAGGTTTTATACAGACCAACATCGGCCATTATAGGCGTATACACATGCTCATAGCCACGCTTACACTCTTGATCGACAATATAGCGCTCAATCACTCGACGAATGCTTGCTCCATTTGGCAACCAAAACGGCAGACCACTACCTACCTCTTTAGTAATCATAAATAAATCAAGTTCTTTTCCTAATTTACGATGATCGCGCTCTTTGGCTTCTTTACGTATTCTTAAAAATGTCTTTAACTCTTTTTTATCAAAAAACGCTGTTCCGTATATCCGCTGCATCATCGGACGATTTGCATCTCCGCGCCAATACGCTCCTGCCACATTTAACAAATTAAACACTTGAATTCTTCCTGTGGACGGCACATGTGGACCACAACAAAGATCAGAAAACTCTCCTTGCAAATAAATTGTTAAAAACTCATTTTCAGCTAAATTATTAATTAACTCTAGTTTATAAGGATCATTTTTAAAAATCTCTAATGCTTTAACGTAAGAAACTTCTTTGCGAACAATCGGAAGATTTTCCTTTACAAGCTTTTTCATCTCTTCTTCAATTTTTGGCAAATCTTCTTCAGTAATCTGATGTTTCTCATTATCAGTATCATAGTAAAAGCCATTATCAATGGCTGGACCAACCCCAAAATGAATCTTTGGAAACAAACGCATAGCTGCATGTGCAAATAAATGTGCCGCGGAATGACGTAAAATAAAAAGTGCTTTTTCATGTTCAGCTGTTATAATCTCTAACCTTCCGTTTTCTTTCAACGAATAAGCTACATCAACCAACTCTTTATTCCACTTTCCAGCTAATGCATTTTTTGCTAAAGAATTACTAATCATCTTTGCAACCTCTAAAACGCTTACTCCTTTATTAAATGATTTAACCGCACCATCTGGAAATATAACTTTAATCTCTGCCATTTTCATCCCCTCCTAAAATTAAAAAATGACCCGTCTATTGCACACCTAAAAATGTACAACAGGACGAATCACTCGTGGTTCCACCTGAAATTTAAAATAGTTTTTCTAATTCTAACTATTTCCTTATTTACGAATAACGCTCGCTAGACGCTACGCCATTTTTTACGCAGAATTTGAAGTGGTAAATTGTTTCTTGTTTTATCAAACTCTCAGCTTTGTTTGACTCTCTTAGAACCTATTAACGATCTTCAAACGATGAATGATTTCAGCTATTTTTTCACACTTTTTTGTCAAAAAGTCTCAATTAGCACCACGCTAAATCTACGTTTTTTGTCTCAAATTATGAAAAAACAGCTTAAAAATTCATTTCACTAAAAATCGTTAACAGGTTCTTAAAAAACATTTTAAACAATTCTTGTCTTCAAATTTATTTAAACAAAAAAATTTATTGAAAGCAAGAAAATTACCTAATACAAAACACCTATGAAGCATAAATTATACGCCTAAAACTAAAAATTTATCTTTTCTTAAATTTATCAAAAAAACTTTCATTTTTATTTTCATTTGGATATTTATAACCAGAAACTTTGGCAAACTCTCGCAATGCTTCTTTTTGTTTTTGATTCAAATTTTTTGGCGTTACAACTTTTACGACCACATGTTCATCTCCATGACCACTACCACGCAATTTGGGTGCGCCTTTACCACGCAAACGGAAATTAGTTCCCGTTTGTGTTCCTGCAGGAATTTTTAATTTTACATCTCCATGAACTGTTGGCACTGCTACTTCATCTCCCAAAGCAACTTGAGGAAAATTTAGCGATAATTCATAAAAAATTTCTGAGCCATCACGCTTAAAAGTATCACTTTCAGCAACACGGAAAATCACATATAAATCTCCATAAGGACCACCGTTACTACCAGCTTCTCCTTGATTTTGCAAACGCATTTGCTGTCCATTTTCAACTCCAGCAGGGACATTTACCTTAACCTTATGTTGTCTTGATTTATGCCCTGTGCCATGACATGTAGAACATTTTTCTTTAATCTCTTTTCCCGTCCCATGACATACACTACAAACTTGTTGGGAAACCATCCGTCCAAGTGGTGTTTGTCGCTCAACATTGATTTGCCCTGTCCCATGACATTTTGAGCAAGTTATTGGACTTGTCCCAGGTTTTGCTCCTGAGCCCAGGCACATATGACACTCATCTTCACGTGCATATCTAATTTCTTTTTCAACGCCAAAAATTGCTTCTTCAAAAGTTAAATTAACAGAATACTGTAAATCTGACCCAGCTCGTGCAGTATTTGAACTAGAACTACGTTTCCCACCACCAAAAAAACTTTCAAAGATATCTTCAAAGCCACCAAACCCACTACTTGAAAAGCCACTAAAGTCTTGGCTACTAAAACCAGAAAAACCTCCACCGTTATAATTAGGATCCGTTCCGGCAAAGCCATACTGATCATAGGCTGCACGCTTTTGTGGATCACTTAAAATTTCATAAGCTTCAGAAATTTCTTTAAATTTCTCTTCAGCGCCAGCTTTTTGATTAATATCTGGATGATATTGTTTCGATAATTTACGATAAGCCTTTTTAATCTCTTGCTCTGTTGATCCTTTAGAAAGACCTAAGATTTCGTAATAATCGCGCTTGCTTGCCACGAAAATCTCCTCCATTAAATTTTAATATTTTTCAAATTAATCGACTATATTTTCACCTAATTGCCAAATTGTACACTCGCAAAACGAGGTTATTTTCATTAGAAACAAACAGACTCCCTAAATCAAAAATTACTGCATATACCATGCTATACCTTCATCATGCCAGCCAAAAGCTACAAGATTATCTCTTTCATTTTCATTCATTAGACCTCCTCTGAAACTAAGGTATAACGAGAATTCATTTCAATTTTTCTTGATACAAGGAAAAAAACTTAAAGATACGTGTTTTTATTTCGAGGCTTTTTGACAATGTATCAGGGAAAAAGAAAACGAAATTCTCATATATTTAATTTCCGAGGAGGTTTATTGTATAATGGTGCGTTCCATCATAAAGCCTACAAAATCTCCACAATTCAGGCAAAGCCATTCATTTTCTATATCTAATTGATCTTATGCCAAACATTTATCAAACATATTTTGAAGTGTTAAAGCAGAAGATCCAAAAAATGACAAATGCAACATATTAAAAATCGCAACAAGGTCTTCGCTTGTAAAACCATTAACAGGACATCTGTTTATTGAAGTTTGACTTCCATAAAAAAGTTCTTTTATTCGAGAAGTTCCACTTATGTTTGTATCCTTACCTAAAGCATCAATAAGAGTGTTTAAACACTCTTGTGCATCATGTTGGCCATCATCAGCAAAGTCTTTATTACGTTTGCCAAGAACTTGTTTAAATTCGGAAGGAAAATATGAGATTTCTGCACTTTTAACCCACTCTTCACAAAGCTTTTTAAAAGCATCAAAAATTTGCCCACTTGATCCTAAACGATTTGTTCAATTTATATCACTCTAAGGGGCTGTTAATACATATTCAACTAACTCTTTATTATTAAGCTGAGTTTGTTAGTACAGCATTCATATAACAAGTATTTTCTAAACTTTTAAGCCCCATTGGCTGATTTGGAAGTTTCACAGAATCAACAGCATTAACTACTAATGTTGAAAATAACATTACCATTAAAAACAGTTATAAAATAATTTTTTTTAATCTATTCTTCAAAATTCTTCCTCCCCCCCGTATTTATAAAAAAACTTTTAAAAAAATATTATTAATATTAATTTACCTATAAATTAATAGTTGCAACTTAAATAGGGAAAATATTACTCAATTTTGTTTTTCTGTAAAATTTGAACTCATCAACTATAAAATTTACCTACCATCTACTTTTAAAAAAGGTAGACAAATCTCTTGTTATTCCATTTCCTCAAAATCACCATCAACGACCTTTTCATCTTTCTTTTTATCATCCTTTTGTGCTTCTTTTGCTCCAGAAGTTGCTTGCTGAGCCGCTGCTGCTTGTTCATATAGCTTAACTGATAAATTTTGAACGATTTCATTAAGCGCATCACGTTTATTTTTCATAACTTCAAGATCATTATCTTCGACCGCTTTTTTCAATTCATCGCGCGCAGTTTCTGCTTTTTTCACTTCTGCTTTATCAACTTTGTCTTCAAGTTCTTTTAAGGTTTTATCAATTGTAAACAACAAAGTATCTACTTCATTACGAAGATCCACTTCTTCTTTGCGCTCTTTATCTGCTTTTGCGTTCGTTTCTGCATCTTTTACCATGCGTTCAATCTCGTCTTCAGATAAACCAGATGAAGATTTAATTGTGATTTTTTGCTCTTTTTTTGTTCCAAGGTCTTTAGCAGAAACGTTCACGATCCCATTTTTATCGATATCAAAAGTTACTTCAATCTGTGGAATACCACGTGGAGCTGGCGGAATATCTGTTAATTGAAAGCGACCAAGCGTTTTATTATCAGTAGCCATTGGACGCTCTCCTTGTAAGACGTGAATGTCTACTGCTGGTTGATTATCGGCTGCTGTTGAAAATACTTGTGATTTAGATGTCGGGATTGTTGTATTGCGATCAATTAATTTAGTAAAGACGCTACCCATTGTTTCAATACCAAGGGACAAAGGTGTCACATCAAGTAAAACAACATCCTTAACGTCCCCTGTAATCACTCCACCTTGAATCGCCGCACCCATAGCTACCACTTCATCAGGGTTAACAGATTTGTTTGGATCTTTACCTGTTTCTTTACGAACAGCTTCAACTACTGCTGGAATACGAGTAGATCCACCAACTAAAATCACTTCATCAATCTTAGAAGCAGAAAGATCAGCATCCTTTAATGCTTTACGTACAGGTATTTTCGTACGCTCCACTAAATCAGTTGTTAATTCATCAAACTTTGCACGTGTCAATGTTAACTCTAAATGAAGTGGCCCAGCCTCTCCTGCTGTAATAAATGGCAAGCTAATTTGAGTTGAAGTTACTCCAGATAAATCTTTTTTAGCTTTTTCTGCTGCATCTTTTAAACGTTGCAAAGCCATTTTATCTTTTGAAAGATCAATTGCATTTTCCTTTTTAAATTCAGCTACTAAATAATCAATAACCTTATTATCAAAATCATCTCCCCCTAGGTGATTATCACCAGATGTTGAAAGTACATCAAAAACACCATCTCCTAACTCAAGAATAGAAACGTCAAATGTCCCACCACCAAGGTCAAAAACTAAGATTTTCTCATCTTTTTCTGTTTTATCTAAACCATAAGCAAGCGCTGCAGCTGTTGGTTCATTAACAATTCGTTCTACTTCAAGTCCTGCAATTTTCCCTGCATCTTTAGTTGCTTGACGCTGGGCATCATTAAAGTATGCAGGAACCGTAATAACGGCCTTTGCTACTTTTTCCCCAAGATACTCTTCAGCAAAACCCTTAAGATATTGAAGAATCATTGCTGAAACTTCTTGCGGTGTATACTTTTTACCATTAGCCTCTACTTTATAAGCAGCTTCACCCATATTGCGTTTAATACTTGAAATCGTATGAGGATTAGTCACAGCTTGACGCTTTGCCACTTCTCCTACTTGAATTTCTCCATTTTTAAATGCTACAACTGATGGGGTTGTGCGATTGCCTTCTGGATTTGCAATAATCTTTGCTTCTCCACCTTCAAGAACAGCGACCGCAGAATTTGTTGTCCCCAAATCAATACCAATAATTTTTGCCATGTAAATCTCTCCATTTCTTTTATATACTTTTTAAAAAATAACTTAATTCGCCACAACGACCATTGTTGGACGTAATACTCTTTCTTGCAGGCGATAACCCTTTTGCAAAATTTTTACAATCGTATCTCTTGGATGCTCATCCGTTGCTTTAACGCTTTGTACTGCCATATGAAGTGTTGGATCAAACTTTACTCCTAAAGATTCAATTTCTTCTACACCTTCTTCTTTAAGGGCTTGAAGCAAGCTTTCTTGAACCATCAAAATTCCTTTTTTCAGACTTTCATATGCTTCACCAGCTACTTCTATAGCCAAGGCCCGTTCTAAATTATCTAAAGCTGGCAAAATTTTCTTTGCCAAATCTTGTGAGCGAAAACGGATCAAATTTTCGCACTCTTCTTTTGAACGACGCTGAATATTCTGCATTTCGGCATGTGCACGAATAAATTTATCCTCCCACTCACTTGTTTGTTTGTGCGCTTTAGCTAGCTCATCTAACTCTTCAACAACTTCGGTCATCTCTTCATCAACAGATTTTTCTTCTGAAAATTCTTTTAACTTTTCATCACTTGCTTCAACAGATTTTTCTTTTTGTAACTTTTCTTTTTCTTCTGCCAAATTTTTCACTCTCCTTGTTTTATTGTGCACTATCTAGATAACGATAATATTCCGCCAATCGATTAGATAGCTCTTCTTTAAATGCATAAAGTAAACCTAATATTTTACTATAATGCATGTTTGCTGGACCAAGAACTGCTAAGGCTCCACTACCATGTCCTGCAACATCATAACCTATCGTTAACAAACTCATATTTATAAATAATTCATTTTCTAACTCTTTTCCAATCAAAATACCTAAACCATCCAAATCTTTTCTAGTTTCTTTTACTAAGTGTATTACTTGTTTAGAATTAGAAAAAAACGAATATAAATGCTTAAATTCTAATGGTGTATTAATAAAATTATAATCCAATAAATTCATACATCCACTAATATAAACATCCTCTACAAATACATCCTCCCACAAACTATCAAGTAAATAAATCATCCTTTGAGGATCTGTAAAATATCGCTGCAGAATAATTGGAAATTCTGTACGCAGTTTATCATAAACACTCATCATTTTTTCGCCAAGCAAACGTTCATGAATAATTTCTGTTAAAACATCTAAATCTTCGTGAAAAATGCCATATGGCAAAGTTATAACATTATTTGCAACAGACCCACCATCTGTAATAATCACGGCTAAAACTTGATGAGCATTTAATATCATAATCCGAAAATCCGTTAAAATTTGTGATTTAAAATCTAAGCCAAAAGCAATAGCTGCATAATTAGTTAGATCAGATAAGATATTTACAAACCTTTGAACAAGTTCACTGATTTCAGAAAATTTCCCCTTCAAAGAATTATGAATCATTTGTAATTGTTCATTGTTTAGAATATCAATTTCCAACAGATGATCTACATAATAACGAAAACCTTGCAAACTAGGAATACGTCCTGAAGAAGTATGATTTTTTTGCAACAGCCCATACTCTTCAAGAAAGCTCATATCATTACGGATAGTTGCTGAAGAAGCATTTATCCCCTCTTGCATTAATCGCTTAGAACCAATCGGAGTATGATCCATAGTATATTGTTTAATAATAAGAGCAAGTATTTGCAGTTGTCGATCAGATAACATATGGCTCACCTCAAACAAATTTTGTAATTAGCACTCTAATACTAAGACTGCTAATTACTTAATTATCATACAACGATAACTAAACAATTGTCAATGGATCGATTAAAAATTTACATACTCAATGTGATGATAATTTTCTAGATTCATTTGTGTTCTGTCAATGATTTTCTTGATTAAACAGCAAATAAACTATAAAATACTGGATGATTTTATGTGAATTGCTCAAAATGCAGCAAGTAAATATGTTTTGATTGCTTTAAATGCAGATAATAACGGTGAAGGAGGAAGCGATAATGCGTAATGAAATGATGCAGCATACTATTGTAAAAAAAGAATTAATTGAATTTATGCGTACTAAACAAAAACAACTCTCAGGAACTTTAGGACAAATTGAAAAAGAAGCTCATAAAGAAGATGTGCCAATAATTCAACATGAAACAGTCGTTTTTTTACAATTTTTATTAAAACAACTGCAACCGAAAAATATTTTAGAAATTGGAACAGCAATTGGTTTTTCTTCCAGTTTAATGGCGCAATTTGTAGGAAAAACAGGAAAAGTTACAACAATTGAACGTATGGATATTATGCTTAAAAAAGCAAAAGAAACTTATAGGCGCTTAAACTTACAAGAAAAAGTACATTTATTAGAAGGAGAAGCAGAAGAACTGTTAAAAGTGTTGCCTACAAATAAGTACGATTTTGTCTTTATGGATTCAGCAAAAGCAAAATATATTATCTTTTTACCAAAAGTTTTAAAAGTTATGAAAAAAGGAGCTGTTTTAATGATTGATGATGTGTTTCAAGCTGGAAGTGTTTTGGATGATATAAAAGATATTCCGCAAGGCAAGCGAGCAATTCATCGTGGTTTAAATAAACTTTTAGAAGTAGTTTTGCCTCATTCTGATTTAACATCAACATTGCTACCCTTAGGAGATGGTGTCTTGTTAATTGCAAAAGAAAAAGAAATAATAAAATTTTAAACTGTCATGATTTTTCTCACCTTTTCCTAAAAAACTGCAAGCTCATCGTACACTTTCTGACTTGTCTGGTATTATTTTATCATAGTAATGAAAATCGTTAGCATGTTCTAAAGATCAAAGAGGCATTTTTAAATGTCAGTGAACTGCGAAGTGAAATCGGAGTTATTTTTATTACTCCTTTTAATTTTCAATTTTTAATGAATTTAATGAATTATATGGAGCATTTAAATTTGGATTATCATCCGCTATTTTGTGCCAAGCCTCATGTTTTTTAAAATTCTAATCCTCTCTCTTGCCAATAAAAAAGAAGTAACTTTTGATGAATTGTCCCATTATCCTTATTTATCTTATGAGCAAAAAACAATGAACTCTGCTTATTTTAATGAAAAGGCTCTAACACTTGGTCATAAAAAGAAAAGTCATTGAAAGAAATAAATTCAATGCCCACCTTTTTTTGAAAATGCCAATTTTATTTACGAATACTAAAAGCAACCATTTGCAACTCTCTTTCAGCAATTTCTTTTCTAAAATACTTTTCTGTCACAAATTTTAATTCTCAATTTTCACCAATTCATGGAAAACCAATAATTGAAGTTCTAAATATATTTTTTCCTCCTTATATTTAATATTACCGTTTCAATCTGAAATTATTTCAAATTGAATTTTACATTATAATTATTCAAAGAAGAATTTATATTTTTTGATCAAAAAATATAAAAAAAGCTTATAGCTCTTTTTAAAAAAGATAGTCAAACATTCCCGAACTTTTTCTCCAATCCTTCAATAAATATTAACAATTTACTTGGTTTCAAATTTTTTTTAGTTAAAATAAAGTTATCAAATTTTTCTGCCAAAATGGTTTTAAGCTGAAAGGAGAAAGCGATGCTAAAATCTGTAGTTGCTGTTGTTATGGGAAGTATTTCTGATTGGGGAGTGATGAAATATGCTTGTAAAACTCTAGAAAAATTAGATATTATATATGAGAAAAAAGTCGTATCTGCCCATCGAACACCAGATTTAATGTTTGCGTTTGCCGAAAATGCGCGTGAGCGTAACTTTAAAGCAATTATTGCCGGAGCTGGAGGAGCAGCTCATCTACCTGGTATGTTAGCAGCAAAAACAACTTTACCAGTGATCGGCGTTCCTGTTCAGTCAAAAGCTTTAAATGGTTTAGACTCCTTGCTTTCAATTGTCCAAATGCCAGGAGGAATTCCTGTTGCAACTGTTGCAATTGGTAAAGCTGGAGCAATAAATGCTGGATTATTAGCTGCGCAAATGTTAGCAGCATTTGATGAAAAATTGGCTCAAAAGTTAGAAGATTATCGTTTAAAAATTAAACAAATGGCTATAGAAAGTAGTGAAAAACTTGTTTAGTAAAATTATGCCAGGAGCAACAATTGGAATTGTCGGCGGTGGCCAATTAGGGCAAATGATGGCTCTTGCTGCAAAAGAAATGGGCTTTCGCGTAGGAGTGCTTGATCCTACAGATGATTCTTCTGCTGCACAAGTTGCAAATTGGCAGATTGTCGCCAATTATAATGATAAAAAAGCTTTGGAAAGACTTGCTAAATCTTGTGACGTTCTTACTTATGAATTTGAAAATGTCGATGTTAAGGCTCTTGTAACTATTCAAGATAAAATATCCATCCCTCAAGGAACGGAACTTTTGGCCATTACCCAAGATCGCTTGCTAGAAAAAGCATTCTTAGAAGAAGAAAATATTATTATCGCTCCTTACGCGACAATTGTTCATCCAATTAAGATCCAAAATGCAATCAAAGATATTGGTTACCCTTGCGTTTTAAAAACGACACGTGGCGGCTATGATGGGAAGGGACAATATGTAATTGCAAGTATTGCTGATATGGCACCGGCAATGAATTTATTGCGTCTTGGAACTTGTGTATTAGAAGCCTGGATTCCTTTTGTAAAGGAAATATCTATTCAAATAGCAGGAAATGGACAAGGGGATTATACGCTTTTTCCTGTGGTAGAAAATATTCATCGTAATAATATTTTACATGAAACAATTGCTCCTGCTAATGTTTTAGATGAAGTTATTGAAGAAGCTAAGCGTATTGCACTAGTAATCGCTGAGTCTTTAAATTTGGCTGGCGTTCTTTGTATAGAAATGTTTTTAACACAAGAAGGAGGTATTTATGTTAATGAATTGGCACCACGTCCACATAATTCGGGACATTATACCATTGAAGCTTGTTCAATCAGTCAGTTTACAGCTCATATTCGTGGCATTGCCGGTTGGCCTTTGCCAAAGATAAAACAATTATCTCAAGCAGTCATGGTCAATATTATAGGGGATGAGTACTATGATACACAAGCTTTAATTGCTAAAAAAGCTAATTGGAATTTTCATTATTACAGTAAACATGAAGTTAAAGCAAAACGGAAAATGGGGCATTTAACAATTCTTACGGAGAATATTTTTGAAACACTGGAAGAAATTTATCAATCAGGCGTGTGGGATTAAATAAAAAAAGCTTAAGAAAGCTGTTTAGAACATATTTAAAAACTTAAAGATAAAGAAAAGAGGCTTAAATCATGATTGATCGTTATACCCGTTTTGAGATGGGCCAAATTTGGACAGATGAAAACCGTTATCGTGCATGGCTAGAAGTAGAGATTTTAGCAAATGAAGCATGGGCAAAATTAGGCAAAATTCCAAGAAGAGATGTGGTGAAAATTCGAGAAAAAGCAACGTTTGATATTAAACGTATTTTAGAGCTTGAGCAAGAAAGCAGACATGATGTGGTAGCTTTTACACGTGCTGTTTCTGAATCGCTTGACAAAGAGCGCAAATGGATTCATTATGGGCTAACATCAACAGATGTGGTAGATACTGCATATGGCTATCTTTTAAAACAAGCAAACGATCTTTTGCGACGTGATTTGCAAAATTTTACTGATATTGTGGCAGTAAAAGCTAAAGAGCATAAATATACTGTCATGATGGGCCGAACGCATGGTGTGCACGCAGAACCGATAACTTTTGGCTTAAAATTAGCTCATTGGTATTCGGAAATGAAACGCAATATTGAACGTTTCAAACATGCCGCAAAAGGTGTTGAAGCGGGAAAAATTTCAGGTGCCGTAGGGACATTTGCTAATATCCTTCCATTTGTAGAAGAGCATGTTTGTCAAGAATTAGGAATTCGTGCTCAAGAAATTTCAACACAAGTTCTTCCACGCGACCTACATGCTGAATATTTTTCAACAATAGCTTTAATTGCTACTTCTATTGAACGGATGGCAACAGAAATTCGTGGGCTTCAAAAATCAGAACAACGAGAAGTTGAAGAATTTTTTGCCAAAAGACAAAAAGGATCTTCAGCAATGCCTCATAAACGTAATCCAATTGGTTCAGAAAATATGACAGGCCTTGCACGCGTAATTCGCGGACATATGCTAACAGCTTATGAAAACGTTGCTTTATGGCATGAACGCGATATTTCACATTCTTCAGCTGAAAGAATCATTATTCCCGATACAACAATTTTATTAAATTACATGCTAAACCGTTTTGGCAACATCATCAAAAATCTAACTGTCTTTCCAGAAAACATGAAACGCAATATGGAGCTAACATTTGGTTTAATTTATTCACAACGTGTGATGCTAAAGTTAATTAATAAAGGAATGACACGCGAGGATGCTTATGATTTAATCCAGCCCAAAACAACTTATGCTTGGGATAAACAAACTAATTTCCGTACTCTGCTAGAGGCAGATGCAAAGATTACATCAATATTATCAAAAGAAGAATTAAACGATGCTTTTGATTACAGCTGGCATCTGAAAAATGTAGATACTATTTTTGCGCGAGTTGGTTTGACTTAAAAAGCATGGATGAAAATCTGCACTTTTTTTTATCAAGCATGAATAAACAAATGGAGCCGAGGGGATTTGAACCCCTGTCCAAACACCTTGACACTTTAATCTCTACGTTTATAGTTGTGTGATTTTAATTTCGCAAAATAGAATATCACACAACAACATCTACTTTGCTAGTCTGATAATCTCTTCTAAACACTTAAGACAAAAATGCTTAGCGTAAGCCCACTTAATTAAGACCTGACATTTTCACATGGGCGATGAAAAGCAGATCTCGCTTATCTGTTTTTTAGGCAGCTAAAGCGAAAATTTCTTCTTTTTTAGCAGTTATATTTAACTGTAACGTTTTTAATGAAGACGTAACCTTCAAAACGCAATTAAAGCTCAAACAATGCCTGTCGAATCCTTAAACGACCCCGAATAAAGAAAAAAACTCAAGTAATAGTAATAATTTTTTAAATTTCCCAGCACGGGCAAACCTCAAACAACTTACGCTCGTAAGTTGTTTTAAACTTTTATTTAGCAAGCTTAGAAGCTAAACGAGCTTTATTGCGGCTTGCATTATTTTTATGAATTAGCCCTTTTGTTTTTGCTTTATCAATAGCAGAGCTAGCAACTATGTATAATTCTTGAATATTATCTGCGTTATTAGCTACAGCTATTTTAAATTTTTTTATAGCAGTACGCATAGCAGTTTTTTGAGCAGAATTTCTTTTATTTGCAGCATTATTTGTAGATACACGTTTGATAGCAGATTTGATATTTGGCATAACTTCACCTCCAAATTAAATAAAATAATAAAAAAAATGGATCGTGAGGGGCTCGAACCCGCGACCCGCTGATTAAGAGTCAGCTGCTCTACCAACTGAGCTAACGATCCTTCTAATT
The DNA here is from genome assembly GCA_031269775.1 of Streptococcaceae bacterium. Lineage (GTDB taxonomy): Bacteria > Bacillota > Bacilli > Lactobacillales > Streptococcaceae > JAIRLR01. The sequence goes on along the minus strand of JAISYQ010000032.1, from coordinate 66,106 downwards.
AGTCTATCATTTAAAAAAAGATGGTTCAAGTTTTCTCTTTTAAAAAATTTATACTTTGTTGATTGCCTATTTTAAAATCCCAGAACAATTAACGATAACAAAACGTTTTTCATAAACCTTTTTCAAACCTTGAATATTTCTGTTGCACACTTTGCGTAAGTGTCATAGATTCTCACCATTTTATTAACCCCTCCAAGTTCTTTAAGTGTATTTTCCATCGTCATTCGCGCCAACTCTTTTAAATTATTTCCCTGACTTAAGTGACCTAAATAAATACGTTTCGTTTTATCTCCTAAACAATCTGCCATTGCTTTGGCTGAGTCTTCATTTGATAGATGCCCTTTATCACCTAAAATGCGCTGCTTTAAATCCCATGAATAGGAGCCCATTCTAAGCATTTGTACATCGTGATTACTTTCTATTAAATAAACATCTGCATTATCAATCAGCCTGCGCATATGATCACTGACATAACCTGTATCCGTTAACATCACAAAGGTTTTTCCGTCTTTATGAAAAATGTAACATTGTGGAGAAATGGCATCATGAGAAACGCCAAAACTCTCAACATCGATATCACCAAAAGTTTTCACTTCTCCCATCTTAAATATATGCTTTTGAGCTGATTCTAACTTGCCAACTTTTCCTTCTATAACTTTCCATGTATCTTCATTAGCATAAACATCTAACTGAAATTTACGAGCAAGTACACCGACTCCTTTGATATGATCACTATGTTCATGCGTTATCAAAATTGCATCTAAGCTAGATGGATTGCGATTGATTTCACTAAATAACGAAATTATTTTTTTTCCGGCTAAACCAGCATCTACCAAAATTCTTTTTTTAGGCGTTTCAATATATAAAACATTACCAGAACTGCCACTGGCTAGTACACTAACTTTAAAACCTTTTTCATCCATACTTAGCCTCTAATCTACTAAAAATCAACTCCCACCCTAAAAGCTGTTTACGATCTTTAGTAAAATGAATCGCTAGGAGAATCGCAAACAAACTCTTATTCCCATTCCTCCTCATAAATTTGATAAGGAAGCGAAATATAAAAAGTAGAACCAATTTCCTCAGTACTCTCTGCCCAAATATGACCACCATGAGCTTGGATGATTTCTTTAGAAATAGAAAGCCCCAAACCTGTCCCACCTTGTTTTTTATCACGTGCTTTATCTACTCGATAAAAACGTTCAAAAATTTTTTTTAAATCTGCTTTTGGAATCCCTAATCCCTGGTCAGAAATACTTAAAAGAACATTTCTATGCGTATCAATTAATCTTACTTGAATTTTTCCACCTTCAGGTGAGTATTTCAAAGCATTATTGATAATATTATCGATCACTTGTATCATTTTATCAGTATCAATTTCCACCCATAAGGTTCGTTTAGTAAATTTACGAATAATATTACATGCTTTTTTTGAACTATCAGCACTTCTATCTTTCATCATCTCAAAGCGATTTAAGATGTGGTTGATAAAATCATTAAAATCTACTAATTCTAACTTTAACGATGTCTGTCCACTATCTATTTTAGATAAATGTAATAAATCACTGATCATGCGAATCATGCGTTCTGTTTCTTTTAAAGATATCTTTAAAAAACCTGATGCAACTGCTTCATCCTTTAAAGCTCCATCACTAAGCGCTTCTAAATAGCTATGAATACTAGTTAATGGCGTTCTTAATTCATGAGATACATTTGATACAAACTGTTGACGCTCAAGTTCTGTTTTTTGTTGCTGCGTTACATCTACTAAAACAGCAATCACCCCATCAATAAAATCAGAATCTCGACGAATAATTGAAAAATTTACATAAAAAGTAGAATGTCCACTCGCAACATCAAAGTCAACCAATACTTGTGGGTTATCTTCTAATAAATTATGTAACGTATATTCTTTTTCAATTTTTAAAAGTTGTAGTATTGAATGCCCAATAGCTTCTTTTTCTTGAATCACTAGCTGACTTAAGGCCATTTCATTGATAATAACAATGTTTCCTTTGCGATCTGTAGCAATAACTCCATCAGTCATATGTTTTAAAACAGAGTTTAAACGATTACGCTCATACTCTATAGATGTTTGCATCTTTTCAATCCGATCAGCTAACTCATTGAATATTCTTCCAAGAATATTTAACTCATCAAAACAATAGCTAACTTTTTTTTTTGAATAATCCCCATTATAAATACGCACTGACTGTTTTTGTAATTGATCAATTGGTCGCATAAAGACATGAATAATCAAAATAGAAACAAATATGAAAATCACAAAAGTAATACCTAAAATAATAAAAGAAGTCGCAATTTTATGAAATGAACCATATAAAAAAGCGCTAACAACTCCAAGAAAAAATAATAATTGCAAATTAAAACACAAAATTAATTTAAATCTTATCGATTGCCAAAAGGATCCCTTTTTTCCCACAATTTCACCCAATATTTTCCGTGCTTGGATTCTTTAAAAAATATCCCACACCGCGCCTGGTTATCAAATATGTTGGATTACTTGGGGTATCTTCAATTTTTTCACGTAATCTTCTGACAGTTACATCAACCGTACGCACATCTCCAAAATAATCATAACCCCACACCGTCTGCAGTAAATGTTCACGTGTCATTACTTGCCCTAAGTGCTTAGCTAAATAATGAAGTAACTCAAATTCGCGATGCGTAAGATCGATTGTTTTCCCCAATTTAGAAGCAATATAAGCATCTAGATGAATAACTAAATCTCCAACAACAATATCTGGCTGCGATAAGTTTTCAGCTTCTTTTGGCGGCAATTCTCTGCGGCGCAAGTTAGCCTTTATGCGAGCAATCAACTCACGATTAGAAAACGGCTTTGTTACGTAATCATCTGCACCTAGCTCTAAACCTAAAATTTTATCAATTTCAGAATCTTTAGCACTGACAATAATAATAGGCATTTCATAACTTTTGCGAATTTCACGCGCTACTTCTAAACCATCCTTTTTAGGAAGCATTAAATCAAGCAAGATTAAATCAGGTCTATACTCTTTTACTTTCTCGATGGCTTCTTCTCCATCAAAAGCTGTTAAAACTTCAAAACCTTCTTGAATTAAGCTATATTTTACAATATCTGAAATAGCTTTTTCATCATCAACTACTAAAATTTTTTTCAAAGTATAACCTCACCCTCACTAAACAGCTTTTTCATCGTTTAACTAAAAGAAAAGACATTATCCCACAAATTATTATTCAATACTTCCTTAGAATTACTACTGCCAATAATCCCAAAACCAATCATCCTAAAATAAATAAAAAAATAACCATCATAATTACGATAAACATTTTAAAGGGACTAAAAAACATATATTTTTTAACATCTTTTTGCACAGCAAACCTCTGTTATAGACGATTAATTTTTTCATATTTCGTGTATTAGCATTATATCACAGCAAAATTTATCCACAGAAAATAAATACTTTATTTAAATAAAAAGCATTTTAACCACTTTTCAACTTGTTTTCTAGTTTGTGTAAAACTTCCTGAATTATCAATTACAATATCAGTTTTTTTCTTTTTTTCCTCAATTGAATCCTGCAATTTAATGCGCTTTTTTGCTTCTTCCTCCTTTAAGTTATCTCGCATCATCAATCGCTTTATCTCAAGTTTATATGGAATATAACTAAGCATTATTTGATTCATCATCTTTTCAAATTTTTTCTCAAAAAGCAAAGGAATTTCAACAATAATTAAAGGCACTTGCCTTTTTTTTAGTTTTTTTAAATTTTCTTGAATTTTTAAACGGATCATCGGATCAATAATACGCTCCAAACACTGTAATTGATCTTTATTCGCAAATACTATCCTCCCAAGTTTGCTTCGATTAAGGCTTCCATCATCAGTCAAAATTTTAGACCCAAACTTTACAACTATTGTTTTAAAAGTATCAGTACCTTTTGCTTGCACTAAATGCGCAATCATATCCCCTTCAATAACAGGAATTTTGTATTCTTTAAAAATTTGCGCAATACTACTTTTCCCCGTAGCAATACTTCCAGTCAATCCAAGAACAAAGGTCATTTTTTACCCCTGCCTAACCTTGAATAAATTTTTTGACAATTTGGACAATAGTGCGTTCCGCGCTTTGCAATTTGCATTTTTTTAATCTTCTTTTGACAACACACGCAAGATTTTCCTGCTTGCCCATAGACATTTAATTCAGACTGAAAACGCCCTGCTTCACCCCAAGCATTTTTATAACTACGAATCGTTGTACCACCTTTTTTAATCGCCTGTACTAAAATTTCAATAATTGCATGATGAAGGGCCAAAGCTTCTTTAAATAACAAGGTGTTTCCAGGCTGCTTTGGATGAATTTGCACCTTCCACAACACTTCATCTACATAAATGTTTCCTAGACCAGCAACTAATTTTTGCTCTAACAACAAAGGTTTAATCGGCTTTTTTTGACCAGCCAACTGCTCCCAAAAAACAGAAAAAGAAAAATCAGCATCTGTTGGCTCAGGACCCAATTTTTGTAATCCTTTATAATTTAATGCTTGATCTTTCTCAACTAAAGTCATTCGTCCAAACTTGCGAGTATCTTTATACCATAGCTGCGTTTCATCTGTAAATGTGAAAATTACATGAACATGTTTGTTTATTGTTTGCTCCTTTTGCTTATGAAATTCATATTTTCCTTCCATACGCAAATGTGAAATTAAATCGTAATTTGAAAGTTTAAAAATTAGAAATTTTCCCCGTCTAAGCACATATTCAATTCTCTCACCTTGCAATTTTTTTAAAAATTGACTCACTTCAAGCTTGTCAACGATTCCTGCAAATAAAACATCCACTGCTTTAATCGTCTTCCCCAAAACATACTGCTCTAGCCCTCTACGAACAACTTCTACTTCCGGTAACTCTGGCATATTTCCTCCTAAATATTAGAACATGCTGAAATCTTAACATTACAACAATTGAAAATTCCTAATTCTTAAAACTGCATATTATATAATCTAGCATAAACCCCTTGCTTTTTTAAAAGCGTATCATGTATCCCTTGTTCTACAATGCCTTCTTCAGTTAAAACAATAATTCTTTTAGCCATCCTAACAGTAGATAATCGATGTGCGATGACCAAAGTGGTCCGTTTTTGTGATAATGTCTCTAGTGATTTTTGAATAAATCTCTCACTTTCGTTATCCAACGCTGAAGTAGCTTCATCTAAAATTAAAATCTTTGGATTTTTCAAAAATACTCTTGTTATGCTCAAGCGTTGCTTTTGCCCTCCGGAGAGTTTGATCCCTCGTTGACCGATATACGTATCATAACCTTTAGGAAACTTCATAATAAAGTCATGCGCATAAGCAGCTTTAGCTGCTTTGATAATCTCCTCTTCACTCGCATTAAGTTTTCCGTATACAATATTTTCTTTAACTGTCCCTGCAAAAAGATAAATATCTTGCTGCACCATACCAATATTTTCTCTCAAACTTTTTTGCGTTACATCTTTTATATTGATCCCGTCAATCAAAATTTCTCCTTGAGTGGCGTCATAAAATCTTGGAATTAAATTACAAATCGTAGATTTTCCCACACCAGAAGGACCCACCAATGCTACATACTCTTTAGACCTAATCTCCAAATTAATATTTTTTAACACATTTTTAGAACTATTTTCATATTTAAATCCTACATTCTTAAAAGTGATATCGCCATTAACTTTTTGAAGAATTTTAGCATGATTTTTATCAAGAATATCTGGTTTAACTTCTAATGCTTCAATAAAACGACTAAAGCCTGCCATTGCATGGTTCATTATTTCATAAATTCCTAAAATAGAAAAAAATGGAGTAATCAAAATATCTGAATAAAGAATAAAAGTAATGACATCGCTTATCGACATTAAATCATTAATCACTAAATAAATACCTAATATGGCAAAAATCGGAACCAAGAATATAATAAATGAATTCATGTAAGCAAATAATATTCCTACTTGCTTTAAATACCTTTTACGACTCTCTACAAAAATCATGCTAGAGTTTTTAAATTTCTTTATTTCGAGCTCTTCATTAGTAAAAGATTTAACAACTTGCACTCCAGATAAGCTATCATTAAGTTGATTATTAATTTCTGAAATCTTCTTTTTATTATCTTTTGCTAATTTATTAATTTTAGGAGTTAAAAAAATAACATAAAAAATAGTAAATGAAGTAATGATTAAAGCAATAAACATCAAAAATGGTTTAATTGTAAAAAGAATGATAAAAACTAAAACTAAACGTATAATAATAACAATCATTTCCTCAGGAAAATGATGTAAAAATTCATTTAAATTTTCTAAATCGACAACAATTCTGGACATTAATTCGCCAATTTTTTTATTTTCATAAAAATTTAAAGATAATTTTTGAAAGTGCTCAAAGAGTTCATCTCTCATATCTTTTTCCATTTTTGTTCCTAATAAATGTCCATAATAGGTCATAATAAAATTGCATAAGTATAAAATCAGCACTAAAACAATCACGATAACTAAACATATTAATGCCATTTTTAAAGCTTTATTTTTCTCCCAAGACATAACCTTATTTGTCAAAAATTTGATAATTAACGGAATAATCACTGAAATAACAGCTATAAGGATCGAACAAAATATATCTAAAAAAAATAAAAATTTATACGGTTTGTAATAAGAAACTAATTTATGCCATTTTTTTATTTTCACTTATATTCACCTAATTTTTCACTCTCTTTTTACTTAAGAGACATTCATAGTCTCTACTTCGCCTCAAACCATGTGCTTCCCCAATGGGAATTCACGACTAAAGGAATTGTTAACTCTACTGTATGCTCCATAACTTTTTTTACTAATTGATTAAAAGCTTCCACTTCATCTCTTGCTACTTCAAAAACTAACTCATCATGTACTTGTAAGAGCATTTTGGCCTTCAAATTAGAAAATTTTAATTGCTTATCCAGCTTAATCATTGCAAGTTTTAAAATATCAGCTGCGCTTCCTTGAATTGGTGAATTAATAGCTGTCCGTTCAGCAAATGAACGTAAATTAAAATTTTTTGAATTAATCTCTGGTAAATAACGCCTACGCTTATAAAGTGTTTCAACATATCCCTTAACTTTTGCTTCTTGTACAATTTCTTCCATATAACGCTTTACACCAGGATACTTTTCAAAATAGCAATCAATAAACTCTTGTGCTTCTCTACGATAAATTCCTAAATTTTGCGACAGGCCATAATCTGAAATTCCATAAACCACGCCAAAATTTACCGCTTTAGCACGTCTACGCAAATCTTGTGTAACATCTTTTTCATTTTCAATTCCAAAAATGCGCATTGCCGTACTTGTATGAATATCTGTTCCTCTACTAAAAGCTTTACATAAATGTTGATCCCCTGAAATATGCGCTAAAACTCTTAATTCAATCTGCGAATAATCACTAGAATAAATTACAAAATCCTTTTGACTAGGCACAAATGCCTTGCGAATCAAATGAGCATATTTAAGCCGCACAGGAATATTTTGCAAATTAGGATCAATTGAACTTATACGCCCTGTCTGCGTTAAAGTTTGAAGATAGCGCGTATGCACTTTGTGATCTTCACCAATCACCTTAAGCAAACCTTCCACATAAGTTGACTGCAATTTTGCTAGCTTACGATAATTTAAAATATCTCTAACAATTGGTGCGAATCTTTGCATTTTCTCTAATACATCAACTGCTGTAGAATAACCTGTCTTGGTCTTTTTAGTTGAAATATATCCCATTTTTTCAAAAAGAAGCACCCCAAGTTGTTTTGGCGAATTAATATTAAAAATTTCACCTGCTTTTTCATAAATTGCTTGTTCTAATTTTTGCAATTGCTTTGCAATGACAACTTTCATCTCTTGTAAAGTTTTAATCTGAACCTTAATACCCATAATCTCCATCTTAGCTAAAATAAAAGATAATGGCATCTCCATCTCTGTAAACAAATGTAACTGATTTTTCTTGGCTAGCTGTTTTTCAAGAAGTGCAGTAACACTTTCAATTGCCATAACTTTACTGGCTAAATGCTTAAACAAAGCATCTTTTTTATCAGGTAATGAAAGCTTGGCACCTTTTCCATAAACTTCTTCGTCCCTCATCACATTTTCATAACCATATTGATGAGCAATGCTTGCTACATCTAAAATTTTCTCATTGGTATCTAAAAGATAGCCAGCAATCAACAAATCACATTTTATACCAGAAAGTTTTATACTATAGCGATTAAACGCTACATAGATGGCCTTACCATCAAAAACTTTTTTAGGAATTGCAGCATCTGCTAGCCAATTTTTGAAAATTTGAGATTTAAGAGCATCAGTCTTTGCAACATAAATCTTTTCTTTACTTCCCCAAGCAAGACCTACAATAGGCTCTGTATGATAATTTTCTCTTAATATCTCAACAACTAACGTTCCGCCTGCTCTTGGCAACATATTTTTTGTTATTTTTTCAACAACTTGGAAATTAACTTTCGCTAAATCAACTGACTCAATTATTTTATTTTTTTCTAAATATTTTGTTAAAAAGCTATTGAAATCCATATCCTTGTAAAATTGCACTAATTTTTCAGGATCAATTTTTTTTAATAATGTATTTTCAAGCTTAATTTTAATCGGAGCATCTTGATTAATGGTGGCTAAATTCTTTGATAAAAAGGCAAGTTCTTGATCATTGATCAAATTTTCCTTTATTTTAGAAGCTTTCATTGCTTCAAGATTTTTATAAACTCCCTCTAGCGAGCCATATTCATGCAAAAGTTTTAACGCCGTTTTTTCACCAATCTTTGTAACACCTGGAATGTTATCTGAAGCATCGCCCATAAGCGCTTTCATATCGATAATTTTATCTGGTGTAAGCCCAAATTTTTCCATAATATGCTCTGGTGTATATTCTTCAATCTCTGTTACACCTTTTTTCGTAATTTCAACTGTTACATTACTACTCGCAAGCTGCGTTAAATCATGATCACCTGAGAGAATAACTATTTTAAAAGTTTGATCCTTAACTGCATGTTTAGTTACAGTCCCTAAAATATCATCCGCTTCATAATTAGCTAGCTCATACCAATTAATACCTCGCACTTCTAATAGCTTACGAATAAACGGCAATTGCTCTAAAAACTCATTTGGCGTTTTTTTGCGTCTCGCCTTATAATCAGGATATATTTGGGTCCGAAAAGTTGTTTTACCAGCGTCAAAAGCTACAAGAGCATGCGTTGGTTGAACCTTTTCAAGGATATTATCAAGCATTAAATGAAAGGCATAAATTGCTGCTGTATGTAGCCCTTTATGATTTTTAAATTTTTCTAACTGACTATGCATGGCAAAAAAAGCACGAAATGCTACGGAATTACCATCAATTAATAAAATTTTATTCTTTGCCATCGCTTACTCTACTTTCGTGTTTTTTATATCCTTTTTAATCTTTTTTGCTAACTTATTTAATTTGCGCATTCGATGATTAATACCTGATTTTGAAAGAGGACCACTAGGCAATATTTCTCCCAACTCCTTTAAACTTACATCAGGATATTTAAGACGCATTTTTGCTAGTTCTATTAATTTTGCAGGTAAACTTTTCAAACCTTGCACACTTTCAATTAACTTAATATTTTCAATATGATGATACGCTGCATCGACTATTTTATTTAAATTAGCCAATTCCGCATTTTGCAAACGATTAACTGAATTATGAAAATCACGCATAATCAGCACATCTTCAAATTTGAACCTAGCATTTACTGTTCCAATCAATGTTAAAAAATCTATAATCTTCTCTGAACTTTTTAAATAGGTGATATAACCATTTTTTCGCTCTAAAATACTTGCATTTAATCCGTAATAATTCATCATCTCACAAATATCTTGATTATGATCCTCATAAGTTGAATGAATTTCTAAATGATAGCGACTTGTTTTTGGATTATTGATCGAACCGCCTGCTAAGAAAGCTCCTCGCAAGTATGATTTCGTCTTTTTCGCATTTCTTTTAATATCTCCTGAAACATTTGTTGTAAACATCATACCATCTAAAATTGCTAAGTCTCTCAATATTTTAGATCCTCCCTGCTTTAGATGAACAATATAAACATTATTTTTTTTCAAATTCAGCCTTTTATGCACCAGCACTTCTGAGTACACATTATATGTCTTTTTTAACAATGAAAAAAGACGCCTTAAAATCGAAACATTTTCTGTTTGGATCTTTAAAACAAATTGATGATCCTGTAATAAAAACGAACCGTTCATTCGAATTAACGCTGAAAGTTCAGCTTTGGCATGCTCTTTATGAACTATCAAAGTTGTTAATTCTTTTTTCACTTCTGAGGCAAAAGACATCTCTTCTCCTTAGAAGCTGTTAACAATCTTTCCATTGATGAAGCCCGTTATAAAGATCATAAACAGCTCTTAAATAACAATTTTGTTACAATTTGACAATAAACAAAAAAGCTCTTTGACCACCAAATCTCCATCATGAAAAACACCACCATCACGCAGAGCGACAAAATCATGAACAACTTGCGCCAAACATTTATCACAAACTTTAAAATCAATGCCTTCTTTGGTTACCTGCTCAACATTAACCAAAGCTGTATCAATAAAATTTGCATTTAAATGACGATGAAGCACATGAATGTGATCAACACCGGTAAAATTTTCCGTTTCTCCTTTTTGCGTCATAATATTACAAATATAAACCACTTCTGCTTTCGTTTTTTTAATCGCTCCACCAATTTCAGCAATCACAAGATTTGGCAATACCGATGTAAATACACTTCCCGGTCCTAACATCACCATATCTGCAAAAAAATGGCTTTTATAACCTTTTGATTCACTTTTACAAATTTTTCATTATTTCTATTCATTAGATAAACATAATCAATTTTCTTTTCTTCTTTAACAATTTTTGACTCTCCTGCTACTTGTGTACCATCAGTAAAAACAGCATGAAGAGTAAGTGGTTCTTCAGAAACTGGATAAACAGCTCCATTAATATGCATAATTTTGCCAAGCATTTTAATTGCTTTATGCATCGAACCTTGAATTTGAGCTGCTGCTACAAGAATCATATTGCCAATAGAATGATTAGCAAAATACTTAGTACTCTTATCAAAACGGTACTGAAAAATTTTTTCATAAAATTTTGGCATATCACTTAACGCAATTAATACATTACGCAAACCTCCTGGTGGTGGAACATTAATAAACTCTCGCAGTGCTCCAGAAGAACCTCCATCATCAGTCACTGTTACAACCGCTGTAATTTGTGCATGATGATTTCGCAAACTATTTAAAATAACTGGTAAGCCTGTACCGCCCCAATAACTACTATCTTAGGCTTTTTCATGAACGATTCACCGTTTCTTTCCTTTTATTTTTATCGCGATGAGTGGTATTCACATTAAAACCCCCTTCCTTTAAATCTTGTGTAACCCTTTCTGTAAAAGCAACTGAACGATGTTGTCCGCCTGTACAACCAATGGCAATTGTTAAATTACTCTTTCCTTCTTTTTGATATCCTGGTAAAGTCGGTGCCAACATAGCCATAAAATTTTTATAAAAACTCTTGGATTCAGGAAAATTCATCACATAGTCATAAACTTTCTTATCTTGCCCATTTAATGGACGAAGTTTAGGAACATAGTGAGGATTTGGCAAAAAACGTACATCCATCACAATATCTGCATCAATAGGAAGCCCATATTTAAAGCCAAAACTTATCATTTCAATACGAAAAAGAGAATTTTCACTTCCTTCACTAAATTCTTTAATAATCCTCTCACGCAATTGTCTTGGTGTTAATTCTGATGTATCAATTAAAACTTGAGCAAAAGTTTTAAGTGGTCTAAGTAGTTCACGCTCCTTTTGAATCCCGGTTAGCACCAAGCCAACTACTGCTAAAGGATGGGAACGCCTTGTTTCCTTATAACGAGAAACTAACGCTATATCCTCAGCCTCTAAATAAATCATTTTAAGATTAATCCTTGATGAATCCTGCAATTCGTTTAAAATATCATTTAACTGACTGAAAAAAACAAAGGATCTCATATCTACGACCATTGCAATTTTTTCAAGCGAATTATTTTCCGTTAATAAATCTAGAAACTTGGAAATTAAAGCAGGAGGCATATTATCCACTGTAAAATAACCCATATCTTCAAATGACTGAATTGCTACCGTCTTCCCAGCGCCGCTCATTCCCGTAATAATTGCTAATTCAAGTTTTTGTTTACTCATAAATTAAACCTCGTTTTTAACGTTTGTCTACTACCTTTGAGATTTTAAACAAACTTTTATCTGCTAGTAATAATTGTTAATAATAATCTCGTAATCATATATGCTTTTCTACAACCTTTTTTAACTGTTCTTTTGAATGCACTCCAACTAACCTCTCTACCACTTCGCCATTTTTTGTCAATAAAAGAGTAGGGATCGATAAAATATTAAAACCAAATGGCGTTACAGGATTCTCATCAACATCCATTTTAACAATTTTTAATTCTGTCTCATCGTATTCTTCTGCTAATTGCTCTAAAATTGGCGCTTGAGCGCGGCAAGGACTACACCAGGTAGCCCAAAAATCAATCAATACCAAACCTTCTTTCGTCTCTTCATGAAATGTTTTATCTGTCACTAAAATCATCACTCTTCCCTCATTTCTTAAGCTCTTAAATACCTCTGCAAAAATTCCTTCGTTCTTTTTTCTCTCGGATTCCTAAAAATATTTTTAGGAGATCCTTGCTCAACGATTACGCCTTGATCCATAAAGATCACTTGATCACTTACTTCACGTGCAAAGACCATTTCATGCGTAACAATTATCATGGTTAACCCTGATTTTGCCAAATCTTTTATTATTGTTAAAATCTCTCCGACCATTTCAGGATCAAGGGAAGAAGTTGGCTCATCAAACAGCAAAACGTCTGGATTCATCGAAAGCGCACGAGCAATTGCGACTCTTTGTTTTTGACCGCCTGAGAGTTGATTAACTCGAGCCTTTAAAAAACGATCCATCCCTACTCTTTTTAGATTTTTCATAGCTTTAGATTGTGCTAAGACGACACTTCGTTTTAAAACTGTTGTTTGAGCTATCATAACATTTTCCAAGACATTTTTATTTTCAAATAAATTAAAATTTTGAAAAACCATTCCTAGATGCGTTCGGTATTTTGGCAGGTTATATCCTCTTGCTAAAACATTTTCACCTTTAAATAAAATCTCTCCACCTGTAGGTTTCTCTAATAAATTAATTGAGCGTAAAAAGGTTGATTTTCCAGATCCAGATGAGCCAATCATTGAAATTACTTCGCCAACTTCTATATTTAGAGAAATATCTTTTAGAATTAAATTTTGCCCAAAAGCTTTTTGTAAATTTCTAATCTCTAAAATACTCATTTTACTCTCCCTTTTAAAACAGAAACATCTTCTACTTGCATCTGATTAGCATACGGCAAATAATCTGTTGGTCCATCTATTTTTTTCTCAATCAAACGCAAAATCCGCGTTAGCGTAAAAGTCATCACAAAGTAGATAATTGCGATAATAGTAAATGTTTGAAAATATTGAAAGTTTTGAGTAGCTACAGTATTGCCTGAGAAGTAAAGCTCAACAACTGAAATAACATTTAATACAGAAGTATCTTTGATATTTATCACAAATTCATTTCCTGTTGCTGGTAAAATATTGCGAAGTACTTGCGGTAAAACAATCTTCATCATTGTTTGTGAATGCGTCATACCAAGTACATAAGATGCTTCAAACTGTCCTTTATCAACGGCAAAAATACCTCCACGAACAATTTCTGACATATAAGCGCCAGTATTAATTGAAACAATAAAAAGAGCGGCAAGAGTGCGATCTAAATTTAGATGAAAAGCTTGCGCTGTTCCATAGTAAATGACCATCGCCTGCACAATCATCGGTGTCCCACGAAAAATTTCAATATAGAAAGATAATAGCCATGTTATAATTTGATCTAAAATAAATAAAAAGCTATTATTAGGCTTAGACCTTGTGCGAAAAATGCCAATGGCAAGACCAATTACTAAACCAACTAAAGTTCCAACTAAAGCAATAAATAACGTCAATCTTGCACCACGAATAAACTGCGAAGCGTTATTTTGGGCAATTGTCAATACTTTAGAAAAGAAATTTTTTTGTCCACTTTCCTTATTTATAGGTTGCAATTTAATCATTTTTTTCATCAAATTATTTTGTTTTTCTTTTGTCCAAGCTATAAGACTTTCATTTACCGTAACTAAATCAAAATCGCCTTTGCGCATGCCAACAGCAATCGTAGTCCCCTTAGAATTAATTTGAAAACCTTCTCCTTTTTTAAAAGTTATCATTTTAAAGGCAGAATTTGCATACTGCGCACTCATGGCTTCTGGTTTTTCCGCCACATAGCCATCGATGATTCCTGACTCTACTGCTTGGCGCATTTGCGCAAAATCTTTCATTGCTGTTTGCTTTTTAACACCAGGAATTTGTTTAATAAATGAATAATTAAATGTTCCTTGTTGAGCAGTAATTTTTGCCTCTTTAAAATCCAAAATTTTTTTGGCATGTGCATATCGATCTTTACTATTCACCACAATAACTAAACTAGATGTATAGTAACTATTACTTGAAAAATCCACTTCTTGCCGACGCTTTCTTGTAGGAGTCATTCCCGCAATAATGGCATCAATTTTTCCAGCTTCTAATGCTGGAACCAAACCATCCCAAGTAGTTTTTACAATTACTAATTTGCGTTTTAATTTTTTAGCAAGCATTTTTGCTACGTGAACATCATATCCGTTAGCATACTGATCTTTAGTTCCATCAATGGCAACGGCACCATTTTTATCATTATCCTGAGTCCAATTAAAAGGAGCATATCCTGCTTCCATTCCTACGCGAAAAACGGACTCTGCTTGTACTTTAACAACGAATAAATAACTAAAATCAAATAATAGCAAAAAAATAAATATTGAAATTTTTAATCTAGTCCGTTTCTTTTTCATTTTACTTTCCTTTTCATAAACTTACTAATTACCTTGAAAAAAATAAAAAAACTCTTTTTCTTAAAAAAAGAGGTGTTAAACACTATATTTAATAGCACTCCTTCGTTTTAACGAAGACAGTTCAATGGCTCTTAACCATTGACCCAATTTATAAACCATGCGTTAAGTTTATAAATTTCGGCAAGTTTTCCTAAGTTTGCTTTAACGTGCGCCCACTTAGCAAACGCCTTAAAACTTGCAACCTCTATTTCAATTAATAATGCCAGTTTATAAATAAAGTAAGCTTCTGTCAATAATTCGAATTGTTTTAAAAAAAATACTAAATCCAGATATGAAAATATCTTCCATTTTATCTCTTACTCTAATAATTTAAGTTGAGGGCTTTTGCCAGTATCGAGTGATTACCTACATTACTTAAACAAGTGCAGCAAATCATCCATTTGCAATTGTTTTTTTTTCTCAGCATTTAAATCTTTTACTACTTTTCCTTTTTTTAAAACAATTAAACGATTGCCATATTTTAAAGCATCTTCCATCTGATGAGTAATCATTAAACAGGTTAGTTGATTTTCTAAAATACGTTTATTAGTTAATTCCATTAATTGCGTAGAAATTTTGGGATCAAGCGCTGCTGTATGCTCGTCTAATAATAATAAATCAGGATTTTTTATTGTTGACATAAGCAAGCTTAAAGCTTGCCTTTGTCCGCCAGAAAGAAGCCCAGTAGGCGTGTTTAAATGATTTTCTAATCCACTATTAGTTAATTTTAAAAGCTTCATAAAATACTTTTGTTGTTGTTTTAACTGTCGTTTTTGTAACCTCATCTTTTCTCCACGATGCATCGCTAATAATAAATTTTCATTTACATTCATGCGTGGTGCTGTCCCCATTTTAGGATCTTGAAAAACTCGTGCGATATATTTTGCTCGTTTTTCTTCAGACAATTGACTAATGTCTTTTGCTAAAATTTTTATTTTTCCTGTTGTTAACCTTAAATTACCTGAAATAAGATTAAATAACGTACTTTTTCCAGCACCATTGCCACCAAGAACGATTACAAACTCTCTTTTTTTCACAGTCAAAGACAGTGAATTAATAAGCACTCGCCTCTCTTTTTCTTCGCTGCCAATTATCTTGACAACATCTTTCATCTCCAAAACATTTGCGCTCATTTTCTCCACCTTGCTACATTTAATCTAAATTTTTTGCGAAGTTCTGGAATTATCAAGCAAATTGCTAAAATAATAGAGCTAAAGATTTTCAAATAATTGGTATCAAAACCAAGCTTAATAACTATCAAAATCAATAGCTGATACAAAATAGCTCCAATAACAATTGCTAATAAACGCTCTAATATGGTTAATTCGCTAAAAATGACTTCTCCAATAATAATTGCAGCAAGTCCAATAACAATGACTCCAATTCCTTTATCAACAGCTGCATAACCGTCATTTTGACAAATCAAAGCCCCGCTTAAAGCAATAATGCCATTTGAAATACAAAGACCTAAAAGTTTCATATTATCTGTATGAATTCCAAAAGATCTAGCCATTATTTCATTATCCCCTGTAGCAATATAAGCTTGCCCCAAGTAAGTGTCAAAAAATAAAAGCATTAAAGAAATTAAAATGAAAAGCATTATAACTCCAAGAATAACAGCGTTAAAGTTTTTATCAAGATGTAAAAAATTTAAAGAATCTTGCAATTTGGGATAATTTAATAAAGTTAAAACCGAACGCCCCATTACAAACAACATCACCGAATTTGAAGCAGACACTACCAAAATTCCTGAAAGAATAATTGGAATCTTCCCTTTTGTATAAAGCAAACCTGTCATAAAGCCAGCAATCATTCCAGCCAGCATCCCAAAAAATGTTGCTAATAAGGGAGAAAAACCTCTATGAATAGCAAAAGCGGCAACTGCTCCTCCTAAAGGAAAACTTCCTTCTGTTGTCATATCAGGAAAATCAAGAATACGAAAAGTCATAAAAATACCCAATCCAAGAATTCCCCAAAGTAACCCCTGGCCAAGCGTTGAAACAATCATTTGCTCTTCCTTTCTTTATTAGATTACATCTAAGAGTTTGCTTATAATCTCTAAGATACCTTCTTTGCTTTCTTTAAAATATCTTCTGGAATTTTAATACCAAATTTTTTCGCTTTTTTAGTATTTATGACAATTTTTCCTGCCTTAAACGTAAAAATCGGCATTGTTGCAGGATTTCTACCTTTTAAAATCTGAGAGATCATTCGTCCTGCTTGCACCCCTAATCTAAACTGATCTAAACCATTCGTTGCAAGTCCCCCTTCTTTAACCATCTTCTCTGTTACAGGAATAATTGGAATTTTTTTCTCATCAGCAATTTTGACAACCATTGGCATTGCACTTGCAATTGTATTGTCATTTGGAATATAGATAAAATCAACCTCATCTACCATCTTATTAATAATTTGATTGATTTCATTTGTTGAAGGAACAGGATATTCTTTTACTAAAAAGTTTTTATTTTGAGCCGCTTTTTTTACATCAATTACCTGAAATTTTGCACTATCTTCAGCAGAACTATACAAAATTCCTACCTTTTTTGCACTTTTAAGCAACTTTTTAGCTAAGAAAATCTGAGAAGCAACAGAAGATCGATCACTAACTCCAGTAACATTGCTGCCAGGTCTCTTTTCATTTTTAATCAAGCCTGCTGCAACTGGATCTGAAATTGCGCCTAAAACAATTGGAACATCCTTAGTTTGATTAGCTAGCGCTTGAGCTGCTGGGGTTGCTATCCCAACTAATACATCCGAATGATTTTCAATCAACTCTTCGCTCATAGTTTTTAACTTACTTTGATCTGCTTGCGCATTTTTAAAAATAACTTTCAAATTTTTTTTCTTTTTAAACCCTTCATCAAAAAGTCCTTTTTGAATTCCTTGATAAATACGATCAAGATCAGGATGGGAGACAAATTGTAAAACTCCCACCGTTTTTTCTTTTGAAGATTTTAAATCCTTTACAAAATTTTTACTCCATATCTCTTTTCCTAAAAAAATACTAAGAATGATAAATAATGTCAAAATAACGCCAATCATTTTTTTATTTTGCATATACTATTACTCCCATTGAAAATTTTAAAAAAAGAGGCTAGAAATATTTCTAGCCTTTTCTATAATTGTGTTATTGAATTATAACAAACTTACCGTAGTTACTTAACTTAATTTATTTAATAGCATTATGCCAATAATCATAATTGCAATTATAGCTACGCCATCAATAGCACCTAATCCGATAAACATTAACGAACTTAATCTACCTGATAGCTCTGGTTGACGGGCAATACTCTTCATCGTTGCCATAATCACAATCGCATTTCCAATCGCTGCACCAATAACTGACAAACCGACTAATAAACCCATCCCTATCCCTAGAGTATTCATGCCAACATTTCTCCTTTATTAAGGTTTTATTTTTTACTACAATTTCAGCAAAATACAGAAGCATACTAGCAAATATAGTACTTAATAACAAGCAAAATCTCATTTCTTAAATCAATAAACAAATTCTAATGCATCAATACGCTAAATTTTTATCTTCTTTTTGCCCTGCGTTTATACGCAAGCTTAATTTTAGGAAAGATAAAACAGCAATGGTTAAAATTTTTAAACACTAAACAGCAAGTAAATTTATCATAACTTTTAAGCTTCGTACCTTACATTGGGATCAAAAAATTCATCGAAACAGCATGCAATTTTAACTTTTTCAGTTCAAAAGCAAGCTCAACCAACTACTCATTACTAGATTGTAAACAAATTCTAAATAAACGATTCCGATATGATAAAGCTAACCCTTCACCTTCAAAGCTTTGCACAAAAATAATATCTAAATCAAGCTCTTTTTTATCTAAAAAACGAAGACCAGAGAAAAGCTTCTTGGATGCTAAGTTTAAATCATTATTTTCCGTTAAAATGTATGTTACATTTACTTGATCTGTAAATTTTTCAATAATTTTTTTATCAGCCAAAAGCCCAATCTTTTTTTTCTTGTTCTTCGCCCAAGAAAAAGCTTTCTGCCAGTTTTGCTTTTGCGGATTAATTATCATAATCAAAGCATTAGATTGATAATGCTTTTTATTATCTACTACCTGTATCTTTTTAAAAAACACTTCTAGCATTTCTTTAGTAATTGCACCGAGACGCAAAATTTGTGGCTGAGTAAGATTTGATAAATCCAAAATTGTTGATTCAATCCCATCTAAGCTTTGATCATCAACCAAAATTGCATCAATTTTGCCATTCAAATCTGCTAATACATGTTCCACCTTTGTAGGGCTAAATTTCCCCGAAAGATTAGCACTTGGCCCCACCATAACACCAACAGAGCGAATCAAAGATAAGGCAATTTCATTTTTTGGCATGCGAAAACCAATAGTTTCAAAATTGCCTGTTATGATCTTTGACAAAGTTCCTTTTTTAAAAGGCAGAATAATTGTTAAAGGACCCGGCCAAAAAGTTTCCGTAATTTTTTGCACAATTAGAGGTATCTCTTTAACAAATTCATTCATCCAACTTGACCTTGCAATATTAAGATTCAAAGGATTGTTACCCGCTCGCTTTTTGACAGCAAAAACTTTCTGAACAGCCTCCTGATTGCGTGCATCTGCACCCAAGCCATAAACCGTCTCTGTTGGAAAAGCAACTAGCCCGCCACATTTTATTATTTTTACAGCTTTTTTAAGATCTTGTGGTTGTAAGATTTGTGTCATGTTTACTTTTCCTTACTTAACATAAACCATCCTTGGCTTGCCAGATATATCATCTAAAACTTTAACTTCACGCTTATAAGCAAAAGCTTCTTCCATCATTTTTGAAACCACCTTTGCTTGTAAATAGCCAATTTCTAACAATAAAATCCCACTTTTCTTTAACAATTTTGGTGCCTGCTGAGCAATTTTTTTATAAATTGCCAATCCATTTTCATCAGCAAATAAAGCTTTTTTAGGCTCATAATAACGAACACATTGATCAAGAAAAAACCACTCATCATATGCAATATAAGGCGGATTAGAAATAATAAGATCAAATTTTTCTCCTATAAAAGGCCTCAGCACATCGCCTTGTACAAGATGAACTTTTGCACTCAACAAATTAGCATTTTCTTTAGCAACATCTAAAGCTTTTGCAGAAATATCCACCCCTAAAACTTGCCAATTTGGACATTTTAATGAAAGTGTTAGTGCAATTACACCGCTACCAACACCAATATCTACAACCTTTAAATTCAGATGATGCGCTTTTTTTTGCAGTGCTAATTGCACCAACTCTTCTGTCTCAGGCCGAGGAATTAAAGTATCTTTTGTCACCTTAAAATTTCGACCCAAAAACTCTGTCATTCCAAGCAAATATTGTGGCGGAAGATGTTTTAACAAACGCTCTTCATCATGTAAAATTTGTTTATAATCTGCTTTAGAAATGAGATTATGCATATTTAAAAGCCACTTAAGCTTACTCCAGCCTTTTCTTTGCATGAAAACAAACTGTGAATTTATAGGATCACATCCAGCTTTTTGCAAACGAAGTGAAGATTCATGAATTGCCTGAAAATAAGTTTTATGTTTATCCATTTAATTCTTCTAACTTTTGTGCTTGATCATAAACAATTAAAGCATCAATAATTTCATCAAGTTTTCCTGCCAATACTTGATTCAACTTTTGAATAGTTAAACCAATCCGATGATCCGTTACGCGATTCTGTGGAAAATTATATGTTCTAATCCGCTCAGAACGATCCCCTGTCCCAACAGCTGATTTTCGCGTAGCATCATATTCATTTTGTGCAACTTGTGCAAAATGATTATATACTCGTGTTCGTAAAATTTTCATAGCTTTTTCTTTATTTTTTTGCTGTGAACGCTCATCTTGCATTTCAACTTTAATTCCCGTTGGCAAATGAATAATCCGCACTGCTGAAGCCGTTTTATTCACATGCTGTCCACCAGCACCTGAAGCATGATAGATATCCATACGTAAATCATTTTCATCAAGCTTAACCTTAACATCTTCTGCTTCAGGCATAACCACAACCGTTGCTGTTGATGTGTGAATACGTCCTTGTGATTCGGTTGTCGGCACACGTTGCACGCGATGAGCACCAGATTCATATTTTAACTTTGAATAAATACTCTCACCTGTAATCATTAAAATAACTTCTTTATACCCACCAATATCAGTAATACTTGCCTCCATAACCTCCACTCTCCAACCTTGAAACTCTGCATATTTGGTATACATGCCAAAAAGATCCCCTGCAAACAACTGTGCTTCATCCCCACCAGCTGCTCCGCGAATCTCCATCAAAATATTTTTATTATCATTAGGATCCTTTGGCAAAAGCAAAATCTTAATTTTTCCCTCTAATTTTTCCCTTTCCCTCTTACCTTCCAATAGCTCTTCTTTAGCCATCTCTAGCATCTCAGCATCCAAACTCTCACTTAATAACTCTTCTATATCTTTAATCTGTTGAATTATTTTTTTATAACGACGATACACCTCTACTGTCTCTCGAATACCTGCCTCTTCCTTTGATAAAGCAAGAAAACGCTTAGTATCCGCAATCACATCAGGATCAGAAAGTAATTCAGACAACTCTTCATAACGCTCTTCGATTGCTTGCATTTGATCGTACATAAAAATTCTTCCTACTTTTCATAATCTTAAAATCAACGAAAAAGTAAGCTTCATGCAGCTTACCTTATCCCTAGCGCAACTCTAGCATAACGGCTCATACGCTTTGTTGTCCATGCTGGCTGCCAGACCAATTGCACCTTAACTTCATATACTTCATCAAGCTCTTCTAAAGTTTTGTGAATTTGATCTATCAGCACATCAGCCATAGGACATCCTATCGTTGTAAGCGTCATTTTAACAAAGGTTTTTCCATCTTCAAATTTCACTTCATAAATCAATCCAAGATTAACAATATCAATCCCAAGTTCTGGATCAATTACTGTCTCTAACGCTGCTAAAATTTTCTTTTTAATACTTTCAATTGCAACATCTATTTTTTCATTTGAACCCTCACTCATTTTTACACCTCAGTCTTGCCGTATAAATGTTTCAAATTCATAATCATAAGGATTTTTGTCGTTTTTAATCCCAACTTGTGTTTTAACTTTTTTAAAAGCAGAATAATCAAATACTGGAAAATACGCATCACCAATAAATGAATAATGAATTAATGTACGCAACAGTCTATCAAAATATGGTTCAAAAATTTTGTAAATATGTGCTCCACCAGCAATATAAACAATTTTTCCATCTTCGACTTGTTTTGCATATTTAAGCACTTTTTCTACACTATTCATCACCAGAACATTTTGATCACAAGAATTATAATTAACATCTTTTGTTAAAACAATCGTTTGTCGCTTTGATAATGCTTTTTTCCCCATTCCTTCATAGGTTTTTCGTCCCATAACCAACGTATTATACCTAGTCAAAAATTTAAATCTATGTAAATCTTCTGGCAAATGCCAAGGAAGTCTGCCATTTTTTCCAATCAAATTATTCTCATCTTGAGCCCAAATGGCTACTAACATCTCTTTTTCCTCTAAAAGCCTGTTTACTTGTCTCTAGCGATGAATGATCCCGTTCTTTATCTTACAATTAAAACAAAACGCAAGTAATGACAACAACTCAACAGCTAGCTATAAAATAGTAGTGAACAAAAAAATGTTGAGAACATGCAAGGCATATTCCATTATCATAATTGCCATAAAAAACATTTAAATATTGTATAACAATGTCAACTTCATATATTCTTTTACGCAAACCATCATTATCAATAACAAAGAACCTTAAACGCAATCATATTAATCATTGTAAGTATTACCGTGATATGAGTGTAAAATGTTCACTTTTTACGTATCTACGTGCTTTTTCAAGGTCAACGTGACTTTTTGATTGCTAATATAATTCAAATTCATCAAGAAATTGTTTTACTTCTAGGTGTTCGTTTTCTTTTTTATAATTTTTAAAAATATTTCTGCTAAACCATAAAATTCCACCTGAAGTGGCCTCCATTGTCTTAACTAATTTCTTATATGACGCTATATTTAAATATGGACAAATTTTTTTATTATTTTATCAAGTTCTTCCCAAGAAGTTTTCGGATCTTTAAGCCGCTTCATTTCGTTAGGAAATAATGGCATTTGTAGATATGCATGTACTTCTGTTTCAGTATTTTTTTAACTTAATCAAAACATATCTCCCCTCTTATTAAAAAATATAATTCATTCAAAAATAAATATTAAATCATTACATAAGGTTAGTTTACTATATAATAGACCTCTTCGAAAACTAGATGCATGAGAACTTCGTTTTCTTTTTCCTTGATACATCGTCAAAAAGCCTCAAAATAGCACCACAGTTTCCGAGGAGATCTAATAAAAAATTATGCAAAACATGAGAAAATAATACCCCAAAAAAAAGGCCATATTTTTGCATGCCTCCCCAATCATTCATTATTTGGAGCTTGTAAATAATCTTTTAAATCATCTTCAATTTCTACAAAATTTGGTTTTATTAAAACTTCTCGCGATTTAGTACCTACTGCCGGGCCGATTACTTTAGCCTTTTCTAACTCTTCAATAATACGTAGCGCGCGATTGTAACCTGTTTTAAATCGACGCTGAATAAATGAAGCACTAGCTGTTTGTGCTTTAATCACTACACGTTTAGCTTCTTCAAAATATTCATCGTGCTCATCATTTTTTATTAATTCATTACTATTTGTTGAATCTTTTGCAACTTCACCTGGGTCAAATTGCTCATTGTAATTAGCTTCTTGCTGGTTTTTAACAAAATCCACTAAACGTTCAACTTCTCCATCACTTAAGAAGGCTCCTTGAACACGAATAGGATGATTTGCATCAATTGGCTTATAAAGCATATCTCCTCGTCCTAGCAACTTCTCTGCACCATTACTATCTAAAATCGTCCGCGAATCAATTCCACTAGAAACCGCAAAAGCAATTCGTGAAGGAACATTCGCCTTAATCAAGCCAGAAATGACATCAACTGATGGTCTTTGTGTTGCCAAAATCATATGAATACCTGCTGCGCGTGCTTTTTGTCCTAAACGAATAATTGCTTCTTCAACATCTTTACTAGCAACCATCATTAAATCAGCCAACTCATCTACAATTACTACAATAAGCGGCATAATTGGATGATTTTCGCCATTTTTAACATTCTCTTTTTGTATGATGTCATTATAATTTGAAATTTTGCGCACATTAAACTGTGAAAATAACTCATAACGCCTCTCCATTTCTTCAACAACTTTATTTAAAGTTTGAGCAGCCCTTCTAGGATTAGTTACTACAGGTGTTAATAAATGCGGTATTCCATTATAAATTGAAAGTTCCACCATCTTAGGATCAATCATCATCAACTTTACTTCATTAGGCTTTGCTTTCATCAAGATACTAGAAATAATACCATTTATCGCAACAGATTTACCTGAGCCAGTTGAGCCAGCAATCAACACATGCGGCATCCTCTCTAAATCCATAATCTGAATTTCTCCAGCAATATCTCGTCCTAATGGCACTTCCAAAAGCTTATCTGAATGATTAAAAATATTCTCTACCACATCACGAAATGAAACCGTACTAATCTTTTTATTGGGAATTTCAATCCCAATCAAAGACTTCCCTGGAATAGGCGCTTCCATACGCACATCCTTAGCAGCTAAAGCTAGTGCAATATCATCTGTTAAGCTAATAATGCGACTGACTTTAACCCCAATTGGTGGTTTCATCTCATATTTTGTTACAGAAAGCCCAATACTTACTCCTGTTATCTGAATATCAATGCCAAAACTTGCAAAAGTTGTCTCTAATTTTTTTGTATTCTCCACTGCTTGTTTATGTTCATCTGATTGATCAATTCCTGGCAAACGAGCAAACAAAGAAATCGAAGGTAAAATATAAGCAAAATTTTCAACTTCTTCTTTAATCTTAATTTCTAATGGCTCATCATCTTCCTCTTCAACCAATGAAAAAGTTTCATCTATCTTTCTTTGAGAAACTACACCGTCATTTTGTATTGATGTATTTTTAAAACTAGTAATAACAGGAAGCTTTGTCTGTTTTGCTTCTTCTTGTATAAAATGATCTTTCTTCCCTTCTGTTAAAATCTCACTTGGAGTAAAAGAACGTATCAAATTAATAAATTTTGCTTTTAATGATTTCTGATCTTTAACAATTGAAAGTTCATTTTGATCTTTAAATTTAACTGTTTCTTCCTCTACAAAATTATCATGAACAAATAAATTTTGAAAAAATGTTAAAATTCTCTGCCAAATATTTACCAAAAAAGCCAAATCAATCGGCAATAATAAAAAACCTCCTACAAACATAGAAACTATAGCCACGATATAACTGCCTACTTGAGAAACTAAAAAATGAGTAAAGGTATATAAAAAACTACCAAAAATTCCTCCACCTAAATAATTATTTATCCTAAAATGAAAAAAATCTTGCAACCATAAATCAACTGTTGTTCCCAAAATATGTGGCCTTTTTTTAGCTACATTTTCAAACATATCGATATGCAAAAAAAGAAGTAAACCTAAATAAAAAGGAACAATTCCTAAAAGATTAATTTTGTTCTTAGAATGGACTGGTTTTTTGCTCGTTTTACGCATTTTCATTTGACGAATTTTCATAAAATATTGAATTGCAGAAAAAACCAACAAAGCAGCAAAAAATTGAAAAGTATTCCCGACAAAAAAACGCAAAATATTAGCTAAACAAACACCAAGAAAGCCTAAACGAAAAATTGCTATAAACATCCCTATGATAAATAAAGTAACAAAAATTCTTGTTCGAATCTTCTTTTCGTTTAGCTTTTGTGTTTTTGTCTTACGCGCCAAAATTTGATCCTTCTTTCTTTTATAGTCTAATTTTTAAAGACGATAAATTTGCTGATAATATAGTTTGTTGCAATAGCAACAGTTTGTCCAAGTATAGCAAAAATAAAATTTTCCAAAAGTAAAGAAGTTCCAATAACATTTTTTGTTAATGGATTACTAAACAAAAAATTAGTATAATCAATCTTGTTAAGATAAAATAAACGGATAAAAAAGTTATGATATTTATCTATTGCAAAAAAAGCTAGAACTAAACAAATAGCTAAGACAAATAAGCGCCCAACTACAAAACAGAAAAATTGTAACCAAAGCCCCTTTTCTTTATTTTGATTTTTAAAGACCCAAAATTTATTGGTTATAAAAGCAAAGATAATGGATACTATCTGTGCTATAGTTTCTGAAAAAGAAGCATTTTCATTAATAGAAAATATGAATAAACGAACAATAAAGTAAACAATGGTTGCTAAAAAGCCAAAGAAAAAATACATGAGTAGCTCATCTGTTTTTTCTTTGTGGGAAGTAAGTGTGCATTCAGGCATTGTATGGCTCCTTTTGCAAAAATATTTATCATTAAAAATCTGTTAACGATCTTTCTATTTGATGAATCTTGCTATAGAGAATAAATTAACAAACTCTTAGAACAATCATTTTAATTTTTCAACTAAGGATTTTACAAAATTTTCTAAATTAGCTATGTCTCCTTCTTCAGCAGCAAGATCTACTTTTACACTTTCAGCACCTTTCATTGCTTTGGTAACGGCAAAAGCTTCATCAAAATCATCAACAGATTTACAAAATTGATCATAAAAAGTATCTCCTGAGCCACAAACGCCATAAATTTTTCCATCAAGATCTAATTTTTGTAAATCTTCGTAAAAATCAACAATCTCATCAGGAAGTTCACCATCTCCATAAGTATAAGTGGCAACAACGGTAATATCAGCATCTAAAAAATCTTCTGCTTTTACAGTTGTACATTCATTTATTTCTACATCTATTGATAGTTTTTTTAAATTTTCTGCAACAATTTCGGCAATTTCTTCTGTATTGCCAGTTATACTTGCATAAACGATTTTTGCTGTTGCCATTTACAAGCCCCCTTAAAACATTTAAAATTGTCTAAAAACCTTTTAAATTATAGCATAGTATTTCAGTAGGTTACATTGCTTTGAATTAAACTTAATTTTTATCACTAAGTTGTGATTTTTGTATTGACCAAAGTTTGAGTGTGTTGTTATACTTTTTCATATTTATTAAATCTTAAAACCTGTTAGAACGTGTTTACTTGGTCTTCAAGCGATGGATGAATTTCATTAGAGATCGTAAATAGGTTTTTACCCTCACAAAAGTTTACAAAAGGGTTAAGGATTTTCTGTTTTGATTTGAGAACGATTCTTCTCAAATATATGTTAAAAATTTTTAGCATATGCAGCTAAACTTATAGTGATGAGATTATATCCTTTTTAACCTTTTGGAAAAGGAATGAGAAAAATTAAAAAGAGAAAAAATTTAATAAGTTTGCTTAAAAACAAAATCTGCGTTTTACTATTAAGTGTCAGTTGCATATTTATCTTTTTTAATAATTTAACATTTGCTGCTCTTGTAACAACAAGTTATGATCCGTGGAATGATCGTGTAGAAAATAAAAATGCTTGGTTTGTAGAACAAGGTGAGACGCAATGGTGTAGTATAACATGTTCTAAAATAGTGCTGTGGGACATCCTTCAAAAAGCTAAGTATGGAGGAGGTGTCGCTGGGCATATTGATGTGCCTGAGTTAACAAGTTTTTTTCCCTGATCCAGATGATAAAAATATTCCCAATAATGCTGCACCTAGACGACTTGTTCCAACCCAGCTAACAAATTTTGATGAAAAGCTTATGGGAAATGTGTTTATAAAGGGCCAGGCAATGATTGCCGAAGATGATTTCTTTAATTGTCTAAATCTAGCGCAACAGTATAACTTTCGGCAAGAAATTATTAATTTTTTAAATCAGTCAGGTTTCCTATGTAGTATATGTAATGGGAGTGATTTGATAAGAACTGCATTTAATACGCCAAACCCATACGACAATGAAATTGGAAAAGCACTAATCTATTTTTTTAACATGCTACTTCCTATCCTTAGTAAGCATAAACCTACTTTCCTGAATATTGTATGGAATACTCTCGGTGGGATCTCGCGTAATTGTCAAGGGGTGTTCTGTAGCAGGTCTGAAGCAGCCGTCGATCAGGAAATGGAGAATATTTGCAGTGACCTTTCAAGAAAAGTGTCTGTTCCTAATCCTGAAGGAAATCTGCAAGCCTCGTTAAATGCTATTTGCGATGAAATTATTAATCATCGAAGAATGGTGATTGTAGAATTTGAAAGTTCAGTTGATAAGAACGCGGACAATCACTGCTGCGTTGCTTTTGCTGTAAATATTGCCGATGACGATAAAACACATAAAGTTTTACATTTATATAACCCGTGGGGAAATCTATTCAAAATTAGTTTAAAAAATCCTGTAGGACCCTATGATATAGGAGGATTAAAAAAATCAGCAGACAATTGCAATATTTTTCGATATACAATTTTTAATTATTAAGCTTATAAAAAAGGAAAAATAAAAGGGAGGAATCTTATTATGAAAAAATTCTTTATGGGATTAATGTTAAGTTGTGTAGCAATGTTTAGTTTTAGCGTAGTCGGAAATTGTATGACTCAACAAACAAAGAAGAGCGCGTACCTAACTATAGAAGAAAATAATTGGTTTAAATTAGAAGTACAGCAACAAATTCACGTTAATCATTACATAACCTTACAAGATAATTGGCATCAAAAAATCGTGGCGCCTTCTAAAGGAATTGTTGAAAGGAAACCAGAAAAACCTGCTGAAACTCCTTCTATTCTCATCAAGGAAGTATTACAAGAACCGAAGAATTTTAATTTATATATTCCTATAACAGAAGAAGAAGATGGAGTTTTAAAATTTCAACTTGCATCATTTAATGTGAATTTAAAAAATAGTGATAAAAGTATTGAAGAAATGTTAAGAGTAATAGCAAAACCAAAAAAAATTGAAGTAAAATTTATGAATGTTGTTGTTTTAGGAAAAACGTATGAAGATGAAATAATTGCAATGGAACAAAAGGAGAGAGATGAAATAATTGCAATGGAACCAGAGGAGGGAAAAGAACCAGGTTTAAGGATAGCTGATTTGCCGTTTAATTTAAAAAATCATGATTTAAAAATAATCCCTGTTAATCTTAATTTTGGATCTGGTGCCTGGGGCTATATATTAACACCAAATCTTGATGCACCACTGGAAAAGGCAGTTATTTGGTTTACTCATGTACCTCCAAGATATGAAAGAAAGCAATTTTATAACTTAAAAACTTTTCTTGATAGTTATTGGCAAATTAAATTAAAAGTACGTAACAGTTCCCGCAGATACAGATAAAAAAATGGATACGCTTTTAAAAAACTAAAAAAGACAACCTTTTTAAGGTTGTCTTTTTTAGTTGATAAGCAAAAACATGACGCAAACAATGAAAAGTACTCATATTTCGAACATATATATATTGACCAAAATTTGAGCGTGTTGTTATACTTTTTTATATTTATTAACTCTCTTAAGAAAATTTTAGGTTGCCCTGTGAAGATTATCAAACGCTCAGATGAATATATGTTTAAAGTGATACCAAAACGCTAGGTTGTGGAGCGATGTTTTTTTTGGCTTGAGAAAGTTAGGCAAATGTATAAAAATGTGTCCAAAATATTGACTCAAATCCAATACTCTAATTTTAGAGAAAGTCTATTGAACTAAAAGAAATTACTAAAACTTTTAAAAGGCGATCAGAAAATATTAAAGCTTTTGATAAAGTAACATTAAATATTAAAAAAAAAGCGATATTTATGAAATTTGGTTATTCTGGTGCAAGAAAAAGTACATTGGTGCGTTTATTTAATGGTCTAAAAATAACTAATAACGGAGTTGTGAAGATTTTAGGAAAAAAGATTTCAAAACTTAAGGTAAAAAATTTGCGTAAATTTCGTCAAAGAGAAGGATGGTGTAAAAATGAAAAAAAATGTTTTAAGGCTTTTATCGTTAATATTAATTTTATTTGTAATTACTGGTTGTAAAGACTCACAAAAAAAGAGTACAAGTGATAGTAAAATAATTACAATTGCGGCTTCTCCAACGCCACACGCAGAAATTTTAGAACATGTAGCTCCTTTATTAAAAAAAGAAGGGTATAAATTAATTATTAAAAAATTTGATAGTTTTGTTATGCCCAATAAAACATTAGCAAGTGGGGACGTAGATGCCAATTATTTCCAACACGTTCCCTTTTTTAAAAAGGCTGTGAAGGAAAATAATTATCAATTTTCCATTGCCTGTGCTGTTCATATTGAACCGATGGGTTTATATTCAAAAAATGTTAAAAAAATAAAAGATTTAAAAGAGGAAGCGATAATTACAGTATCTGATTCAGTAGCGGATTGGGGACGAGTAATTTCTATTTTAAAAAAAACTAAGTTAGTTGAAGTTAAAAAGGGTGTAGTTTTAGAAAATGCTTCTTTTGAAGATATTTTAAAAAATAAAAAGCATTTAAAATTTATTCATAATGTTAAACCTGAAATGTTAGTGCAAGCTTACAATAATCAAGAAGGTGATTTGGTCGCAATTAATGCAAATTTTGCTTATGGAGCTAAGTTAAATCCTTTAGAAGATTCTGTCCTGCTTGAATCTGATAATTCTCCTTATGTCAATATTGTGGTGACAAAAATAGGTCTAGAAAAGTCTAGAAAAATCAAAGCTTTGATCAAAGTTTTGCATAAAAAAGAGGTTCAAAATTGGATTTTAAAGATGTGGGGAGGATTTGTTAAGCCAGTTGCAAAAGATGATTGGAAGAAGTAAGTCTGATCCAAAAAAGATCTTTTTAATTACCTCTTTTATTGCTAAAAAAACCTAAACCAAAAGAAACAGTGCTTTCGGTTTTGTTAAGAATACGCTTGAAATTCGCAAAATGTCGGATCCAAATAAAACTTGCTAAGATTGTAATAGTGATATCTAGCAAAAGATCAAATTTTGGTATGATAAACCAATGAAAAATCGGCGAAAAAAGTACTAAAAACACTGTACTTATGGAAACGCCTAAACTAGCAAAACTTACCATACTCGTTAGAAAAAGAAAGAGTAAAAAAACAACAATGACAAAGATAAATAACCAAGGATTATAACCAAGCAACGCTCCTCCGCTAGTTGCAACAGCTTTTCCACCTTTAAAGTAAAAAAATACAGGAAAGGTATGCCCAAGTACGGCGCAGGCACCAAAAATTAAAGGATTGATTTCATGTATACGAAAGATTAAAGGTAAAAGAGTCGCAATTGTTCCTTTAAACATATCTAATAATAAAACAATAATTCCTGCTTTTGTTCCTAGTATGCGAAATGTATTGGTTGCTCCTGTATTGCCAGAGCCATATTCACGAAGATTTTTATTGAAGAATATTTTCCCAATTAACAAACCAAAAGGAATGGAGCCAATTAAATAGCTTAAGAGCAGTATCGATATTAATTTCATGAATTTCTCCCTAAAACGTGTTTAAGATGTAGATGATTTTGTTTGTTCTTTGTTTGTTTTGTAAATATTAGCAACGAATTTTAAGATTATTTTGCTAATTGCGTATATTGGAACACCTAAAAAAATACCAAGTAATCCTGCAATATTTCCTGCCACCATTAAAACAAAGATAATAGTTAGTGGATGTATTTTTAAAGTTTTACCGATAACGTTTGGATAGATAACATTACCATCGATTTGTTGAACGATTATTACCAAGATAATGCACATTAATGCTTTAAGAGGATTCTCAAAAACAGTTGCTAAAAATGAAAAAGCTAATCCTATGTATGGGCCTAGATAAGGTATCAGATTAGCTAAGCCTGCGATAACGCCAAATAAAAAGGCATAGTCAATCCCAAGAATAAAATAGCCGATAATCATACAGCTTCCAACAAAAAGGCATTCAATAGCCTGACCATTTATATAAGTAGCTATAGTATTATTCATATCTTCAAGTAGGCGCTCAAATTTTTGGCGTCTTTTTTGAGGTATAAACTTTAAAATTTGGTATTTAAATTTTTTTCCATCTTTTAGCATATAAAATAAAACAAACGGAACAGTAACAATAATAATAAGTGTCGTTGTTACAACAGAAAGAAGCGAATTTATATAGTTAGCCGTGCCATTTAGCGTTTTGGTGATTATGGAGCCATAAGAAAAATCAAGCTTTTCAATATAATCTTTAAAGTCAATATTTTTAAAGAAGGGATACTTTGTCAAGCTTAATAACCACCTTTGAATATCTCTGATATAAGAGGGAACATCTTTTGTGAAACTTGTGATCTGTTCAATTAAGTGTGGAATAAAATTAAGCAAGGTAAAAACAATTATTGCAAGTAATATAAAAAAAACAATTACAATGCCAAAAATGCGCTTTATTCTCATTTTTTTTTCCATAAATTGAACAACAGGATTTAACATATAAAATAAAAAACCAGCAATCAATATAGGAGTCGAAAGGGTAGAAAAAAATGTAAATAAAGGCTGGTAAATAAAATCTAATTTGGTCAAAATAAAAATTAAACTAATTAAAATTAAAGCTTCTAAAGACCAGTAGAGCGTGTTTTCTTTTTTAAAAGATTTAAAAAATTTCATAATTACACATCCCATTTGCCAAAATGTAAGAAAATATTTTTTCTTCATTATAAGGGAAAAAGGGAAAATTTATGAGTAAAAAATTTTACGGAGAGTTAGTTTACAAAAAATCCTATACAAAATTAAATTTATTTTAAAATAAATGCGCAGATTTTAGCTACTTTTTATTAACAAAAAAATAATAATATTATTAGATTACTTTCCAAAAAATAAATTTTTTCGAAAATTTCAATAGCAAAATTACAGCTTAAATTATTATTGAAAGAAATAAAAATCCAAAATTTTCCCAAAATTTTTCTTAATATGAAATTTATCTCCATCAAAATATATTAAAATGATTGATATAAAACGTAAATGAAGGAGATAAAATGAGGCAATATGATTATGTAAACAAGCCATCTGAATACTTAACATCTGAAATAGTTACCCTAATCGCAGGCATTCATGAACATAAAAGGCGACAAGACTTACTTATTGAAACAAATGCTGATGAATTAAACACAACGCTTGATGTAGCAAAAATTCAAAGTACAGGCGCTTCAAATCGAATTGAAGGAATATCTACATCAGACAAACGTCTTGAAGAATTGGTGCATGAAAAATCCGAACCACAAAATCGTTCTGAACAGGAAATTTTTGGTTACAAAGAAGTGTTACAAACAATTCATGAAAATTATGAGTATATCAGCCCAACACCAAATATTCTTTTACAATTTCATCGTGATTTATATTCTTACTCAGATATTTCTATAGGTGGAAATTATAAAAATTCTGACAATATCATTTCTGAAGCTGATGAAAAAGGCAAGGCAAAAGCAAAATTTATCCCTGTGCCTGCTTATCAAGCAAAAGATGCCATTAAAGCGCTATGCCAGAAATTTACTACAGCAATTAACAAAAAGAAAATTGATTCGCTAATTCTTATTCCGATGTTTATTTTGAATTTTTTAAGTATTCACCCTTTTAATGATGGAAACGGTAGAATGAGCAAATTATTGACATTGTTGCTTTATTACCGCAATACGAAACGTTGCAAGCAAGTTCAATTCTTTGGCACGAAGAAAAAAATAATTATGCACCATTTACAAAATATTATCTTAGAATTTTATTGAAAGCCTATGATGAATTTGAAAAAAGAGTAGAACATCTAAGATTCAAAAAAATATCTAAAGGCAAAATAACCAAAAAAGAAATTATGGAACAAGCACCTGAAATTAGTAAAATTACAGTAGAATAAACCTTAACTAACTTGGTAAAAGATGGGTTTATAAACAAAGTTGGCAATGAACCCTCCACTGGGTATGTAAAAATTAATAAGTAATGAGTTACAAATATGGCAAAAATCTATTAAGTAAGAACCTAAAATGTATTTCATAGCTCCAGAGATATTTCACTAGAGACCATAAATGAATTTTTAAATTAAATTTTCTTTATCCACATAACCTTCTAGCAAAAAATTTAGAATGTGCACGACTGAAATACCTTCGATAGTACCAACGTCATTAAACCTCTTTCGAAACTAGCAATTTCTGTCAAAATTACAAATAACCGCAAGAAGATTAAATCGCAATCCAAATCGTTTTCTACGATTACGATAACGCTCCGCCAAGATGCGAAATCGCTTCACAAAGCCAATAACATGTTCATTCAGCATACGAGAACGTAACACATGACGGTTTTTTTGTTTCTGCTTTTTGGTCAAAAGGTGACGCTTGGATTTTTTATGTGGCAACTCTGAATTCAAATAACATCGCCCAATGCCGACATAACCGGTATCTATTTTAACCTTAACCGTTTTCGCGAAATGCACATTAGCTCCAAAAACAACTTAAAATCGTGTTTTTTACCCTCAGAAAACGCTGTACAAATTATCTTGCCGCTCAATTTATCAACCACTACTTGCATTTTAATTATATGACACTTCTTTTTGCCGGAGTAGTTTCTGCTCTGTTTTTTAGGACGCTTACAAGATGTTTCCGTTACATCAACAAGCACAACTTCGTACTGTGCATCGCTTTTCAGCAACGTCTTTTTGCCAGGCAAATGAAAGCGAGCATCCCCGATCAGCACTTGCTCCACTCACCTCACCGTACAAAATAAATTACTTTCGGCAATATCAAATTCAGCTCTGCAATATGAGCAAAAGTGCGATATTCTCGCAGATACTCAAGCGTGGCAAGCAACATGTCCTCGATGTTTAGCTTGGGCAGCCTGCACCACGCTTATGTTTGGCGGCAAATACTTCACATAGAACATCGACCGTTACTTCAAATGTCTTAGGTTTCACCCCCGTCAAGCGGCGAAAGGTCGCTGGTTTATATGTTTTTATCACTTCATATTTCATGCTGATAATGTAACATTAGGAAAATTATTTCGCAAGAGGTCTATTGTAATTTTCCAGAATAATTTTTTTCGCATATCCAGTAGGTAAGTATAATAAATTATCCGTTTCGCGTGTGCTTTTTCTGGGAATTTCAGCAATTACTTGAAAATAAACTACTTCATCTCTTTTTCGCGCAACAAAGTCAATTTCTTTAGCATCATACTTGCCAACAAAAACTTGATACCATCTTCTTAAAAGTTCCAAGTACACTATATTCTCCAGTTGCGATCCGCGACTTTGCTCACTATCTTGAAGTGTTTGATTACGAAGCCCTAGATCAACTGTATAATACTTGCCAAGCGTTTGCATACGTTTTCTTCCTCTAATATCATAACGTTCTACTTTATAAAACAAAAACGAGCGCGTAGCCAACTTAAATAGTTATTGATCGTAACAACTGATGATGACAGTTGCTCATTTTTTAACGTGCCCAAAACCTTTTTGGATGAAAAAATTTGCCCAATAATATCAAAAAGATATTCCGTTAATTTGATTAAAAGCGGAACATCAATTTTTTGATCTCGCAAACTAACATCGCAAATCAAAATACTGTCTAGTATCCCAGACAGTACATAAATCTTTATTTTTTCATATGATTGCAAAACAATTGAAGAAAAACCGCCGAATTTGCGATATTCATGGTAGTAGGTTTGAATATTTTTAAACGTAGCATCCCTTTAAAATTAAGAAACTCTTGAAAAATAGGATAAACTTTAATCTCCACATACCTCCCAGCAAGATATGTGGAAAGCTCACCTGATAATATTGAAGCATTCGATCCTGTAATATAAATATCCGAGTCAAAATCCAGTCGAAGTGAATTCACTACCAACTGCCACTCGTCTACTTCTTGAATTTCATCAAACAAAAAATAAACTTTCTTATTTTTTGGGGGCTTTTTTAAATATATAATAATATAAAGCTTTTTGATTTTTTAAATGATCATATTTCATCCCTTCAAAAGAAAGATAGAGTATTTGTGAATCTTCCACTCCATCTTCGAGCAATAAAGCATGTAACATTTCTAAAAGACACGACTTACCACATCGACGAACGCCAGTGATTACTTTAATAAACTCCGCATTTCTGTATTGTTACAGCTTTTCAAGATAATTTTTTTTTAACAAAAATAGCCATCAATTCCACCTATTTAAATTATTTTAACTTAAATAGATAACAGCATAGTTTGTTTAAATATTTAAAATGATTTCATTTATTTTAGATAACTCTTTATACAAATCCACTTTTCTATCAGATTTAGTCGGAAATTTTTTCTAAAATTCTCAACATCATTATTTAACTCATGCATTATTAACCCTTTTGTACTAGAAATTGATTTTAAAATATTCCCATATAGGTAAAATAAATAGATCTATTTTTATATAAACTAATTATAGTTTACTTTAATAAACAGTTTCCAGAAAAAATTTTGCAAAAGATTAATTAAAGCATAATAATGTGAATTTTATATTAAATATTCATTTTGAAAAGCTGTAACACTCATTTCCATAAATTAATGTCCACTACATTTCGCTCAACTAAAAATTTTGCAAATTCAAAATCTATTGGCCCATCTATATCAACTGAATCTATATCCTCCATAATG
Source organism: Streptococcaceae bacterium (assembly GCA_031269775.1). Taxonomy (GTDB): domain Bacteria; phylum Bacillota; class Bacilli; order Lactobacillales; family Streptococcaceae; genus JAIRLR01. Next base: position 29,445 of record JAISYQ010000032.1, on the reverse strand, counting down.
TATGGAATAGAATTTGTCGAATAAAATATTTTATTTTTTTTAAAATACTTCCAAGAAAGAATATATATTCCTCCATTTAATGTATATTCAGGCTCAAAATCTTGTCTTCTAACTTTTTTTATATTTTTTAAAGAATAATAAAAATTTGAAAGTCTACCATGTTCATCTAATTCTTGTATAAAACATCTATTAATTTCTGCTCTTTTTACACCTATTAGTGTATCTGCATTATTTTCAATAATTAAATCTAGAGACCTATTCAAATCTTTATAACTCACAAAAGGGGATGTAGGCTGTAATAAACAAAGATAATCATATTTATTAGCATCATTATCTTCAATCCACTGTATTGCATGTTCAACAACATCTATACTACTTGCAGTATCAGAGGCAAGATAAGACGGCCTAATAAATGGAACCTCTGCTCCATACTCTTTAGCAGTATCCGCTATTTCTAAATTATCTGTAGAAACAATTATCCTACCTTTATATTTACTTTTTTTAGCAGAAATTATTCTATATGCAATTAATGGCATCCCTCCTAATTCACAAATATTTTTCTTAGGAATACCTTTAGATCCTCCTCTTGCAGTTACTAAATATAATATATTCATCTTTTAATACTCCTAAATTATTTATTAATCAGCCTCAATCAACGCTTACCCATCGAGCCCAAACCTATAATTGCAATATTCATAAAATTTACCTAACTTTCAATACCTTTCAATAATCTAAATCCTTCTGCAAATTCACAGCCACAACTACTTCCCCTAACTCTCGCCAAACTTTTTATATTCTCGATACTTCTTGGAAAAGGAGGAGGCGCAATTTCACTTTTATAAACTTGCATAATTTTTATTTTTTGATCTATATATTTTGTAATATCAACAAAATAATTTGGAATAAAGCCATGATCAGACATCGCAAAATCCGTTTCAGATAATATTTCCATGCACAATATCTTTTTAAGATATGGATATCTAAAAGATTTTGTACATGAATAAATTGTTTCAAAAACTATTCTATGATCTGAGTGTACATCATTATAAAAAGGGATAATAACTATTTCTGGCTGAATTTTTGATATAACGCTGCTAAATCTACTTACTAAATCACTTTTATTATATATGTCTAAATTTGCAGGCTTAAGTGATAGATTAATAAAATTATCGAATTGAAACAATCTATTTACTTCTTGTATCTCTTTTTCTCTTTTAACAACTACTTCAGCAGAAAAACCATATTCTTCTTTCACGCTGGTTACATTTAACCAACAGACATTCCAACCAGCATCTTTATACTTTAATATAAGTCCTCCTGCTCCTAAAGTTTCATCATCTGCATGAGGAGATACGACTAATAAATTCAATACAAATAATCTCCTTTCTTAAGAAGATCAACATTATCACAATCCACTACATTAATTATATTATCAAAAGCTTTCACATAAAAATTATTAGGTGAAATACATTTTATAACCTTACCAGGCTCAATATTACTGTACTTATCCGTAATAATCTCTTTTACCGCCCAAATTTTTACTTCTTTACCATCAAAAATAAAATGAGCACCAACATAAGGTTTTGTCAGACTTCGCACTAAGTTATAGATAGCTAAACTAGACATTCGCCAATCTATTTTACCATCATTAACGTTCCTTTTACGCCATGAACTTCCTAGTTTAATATTTTGTTTCTTGGGAGTAAGCGTATCGTTTTGAAACTCATTGGTAAATTTAATAATTTGCTTTTTCGCTATGTCTGATATTTTGTTATACAAGGACATCGCATTATCTTCATATGATATATTAATTAATTCTTGGGAGATAATATCGCCTGTATCCGCTCCTTCATTCATTAAAAAGAAGGTAGAAGCAGTTTGTTTTATCCCTAAAAATAAAGCCCATATTACTGGATGACGACCACGATTAAAGGGTAATTCAGCTGGATGAAAACCCACAACACTCTTAGTCGGGATATTTAATATCTCCTTTTTTATCAATTGAGACCAACCAAAACAATAAATAAGATCAGGAGCTTTTTCTTTTATATATTCAACTGAATCTGCATCATTTATATTATCAACATAGTGATAATCAATTTTATTTTCTCTACAAAGCAAGCTCAAATCACAAAAATCAGAGTTAAATGAAGAACTCTTCTTAGTTACAACACCGACAATATCAAATCCATGATCAATTAAAATTTTTAAAAAAGCTTCAGAACTCTTCACACAACCAATAAAAACTATTTTCAATTGCTTTTAACCTCACATATTCTTTTATTAAGAACCTATTAATGATCTCTCTATTGATGAGTTTTTTGAGAAATTTTTGTGCATTTTTAGGAAAAAAACGTAGAAATAGTGGTGCTATTTCGAGGCTTTTTGACAAAGAAAGGCAAAAAATTACCAGAAAAGTCGCAATTATGGAGATCGTTAACAGGTTCTAAGATCATAAAATTTCTTTTTAATATCAATCTTATCATTTATCACAAAATCTTTAATGTGCTTAACTATCTGACTTGACGTATTCAATCCTTCATACGGATTCTTTGCCTGTTTCGCTACATTAATAAAATCATCCGATAAAGCTTTATTGATCACTTTTATAATATCTTGAGATAAAGGCTTACAATTAATCACGCTATCTGCCTGAATTCTTCCCTTTTGTCGATCACCAATATTAACTGTCGGTACTCCAAAAGAAGGGACTTCTACAATTCCGCTAGATGAATTGCCAATTACTGTCTTCGCATATTTCACCGCACTTAAATATCTTTGCGTCCCTAAAGAATCTACCACAATAACATTTTTATGCACCTGCCCATACTGTTCAAGATACTCATTGATTACTCGACCATCTGCATCCGCGTTAGCCTTTGTAATAATAAATTGCATATTTGAAAATTGATCTAAAGCTTTTAACAACTCTTGAATTTGAATTTCTGCACTATTATCTTCCAAAGTAACCGAATGGAAAGTAACTATAGCATAATTTTCAGTTAACGAATAATTCAACGATCTTTCTAAATCTTTCTTAAACAATAAATTTCTTTTTAATATATTCTCTACTCCTGTAGCCCCAACATTAAAAACTCGATCTGGACTTTCTCCTAACTGAATAACCTTTTCTCGATACTTCTCAGTAGCGGTAAAATGCAAATAACTCATTTTGGTAATACAGTGCCTAATACTTTCATCTATTATTCCTTCTGTTGCTTCGCCGCCATATAAATGAAAAATCGGAATCCTTGCATTCATCGCCACACAACACACTGCCAATGTTTCGTATCTATCTCCTAGCACAATTAATCCATCAGGCTGCAATTCTTCAAAATAATCAGCAAAACTAATCATTGCTAAGCCCATAGATTTAGAAATCGATGCAGGCGTATCACTACTTAATAAAATTTCTATTTTTTTATCTATTTTTAATCCATCTTCTTCTATTTCTTTATACGTCAAGCCAAATTCAGGAGATAAGTGCATGCCTGTAACAACAATGCTTACATCAAAAGAGTTTTCTTGTTGCAATTTTTCAATTACTGGCTTCAACAAACCATATTCTGCTCTCGTTGCTGTCAAAACGCATATATTTTTTTTCATAAAACTCCCTAAATTTTTATCAATTCATCTTCTTCAAAATCTTTTTTCGCTGGCTGGCCTAAAATTTCAAACCACTTCATAGGAGATATACCATTCCCAGGACGTTTTGTTGTAATATTTTTCTCAGTAAAAATTTCACCTTTTTTTATACCTTTATCAGCAACAATACTTTTCCTAATAACATCTATATTTTTAAACTCAGATTGAGATGGTTGCTTTTCACCAGTTCCCATCGCTTTTTCAATATTTTTGATCAAATGAACCATTTCTTTTAATTTTTCTGGGCTTAAACTTGCTTTATGATCTGGTCCTTCTATTATTTTATCAATTGTAAAATGTTTTTCAATCACTGTTGCTCCCATTGCTACTGCTGCGATTGAAACCTCTATTCCTTTTGTATGATCGGAATAACCTACTTCCAAACCAAATCTCTCTTTCATGGTCAGCATTGCTTTCAAATTCACGTCTTCAAATAGTGTTGGATATTCTGTATTGCAATGCAACAATTTTATATCTTTTGTTCCATACTTCCTTAAAATTTGAATCGTTTCAGCGATTTCTTCCATCGTACTCATCCCAGTTGATAAAATAACAGGTTTATGAGTTTCTGCAATTTTAATCAAATATGGTAAATTTGTAATTTCACCTGATGGAATCTTCCAAAATTTAATATTTAGATTATTTAGAAATTCAATTGAATCTAAATCAAACGGCGTAGAAATAAACAAAATATCTTGCTTATCACAATAAGCCTTCAACTCAATAAACTCATCAAATGTCAATACTAACTTTTTAATCATGTCCAGTTGAGATTCATCGTTTCCTGTATTTTTCACCTGATAATCCGCTTTTTTAACATCCTTAGAAACACATCTTTCAGGAATAACCGTTTGAAATTTCACACAATTTGCACCTGCAGCTTTTGCAATATTAACTAACTTTTTTGCATTAGTTAATAAACCATTATGATTAACACCAGCCTCAGCTATAATGAAAACGCTCATCTTTACCATTCACCTCCATATAAATTAATCCGCCAAATATTGCTTTAAATAAGAATTATTGATGTCAAAATTATTATCTTGTAATTTTCTAATATTTAATAATTCTTCATATTTTTGCTTATTGAATATTTTCCGACCTATATAAAAATCTATATCACTATTTTTATTAAATGCTTTCTTAAATCTATATAATCCATCTTCTAAACCATTTACTCCACCTCCAAGCAAGAATCGCCTGTAACCATTTTTATTGCCCCAACATGCAATATCATAAATTAAGAGATTAGAAGGAGCATACTTTTGATATTCTTTTCTAGAAGCAGCTAAATGATAATGCATATTACAATTGCTATATAAAATCATTGCCATCGCAACAATTTCATTATCTTTTTCTGCATAAACGATCATAAAGTTGTTTTTTAATTCATTTAACATACTTTTAAAAAAAGTATCATCAAAATAGTAGTAATCTGCGGCATTATTTCTTTCCATAGTCTCATTATACATATCAATAAATTTATTAATGAATTTACCAACATTATCATATTTAATTCTAATATCAGATTTTTTTGCCTTATTTATCATGTTTCTATCTTTGCTTTTTATATTTTCTAATATAGCACTTTCATTATTTATATCAATACTAACAACACTAGATAATTTCTTTGAATAATACATGTCTTTCAACAATACATGACTACTCATAAAAGGATGGAATCTCACAAATTCACTAACAATATTAGCATTTTTGCACCATTCAGTGTACTCTTGATTTAATTTATCGATTTCTTCGCCTTCAACTATCCATGCACCATATCCATATGGAGTAGAAAAATCAAAATAACAACCACTTTCTATCTTCCCGATAAAATGCTTTTCCTCACATAGATCTCTCTTCATCACAACGTTTATTGCTTTTGTGTTTCCATGTTCAAAATAAAATAACAATGGCTCCCCATCACCATTTATTTTAAAAGATTTTGCATATCCATTTAAATAGTATATATCATATTGTGCAAATGAATTTACAATCTCATTCCATTTTTGAATATTATCCACGTCAATCACATTTAACATCAACCGTTCTCCTCATAAAATTTATTGCACTTTTCTACAATAAATAACATATCCTTTTCATCATATCTCTGATCACAAACCAATGTCATTTCATTATCACAAATAAATTTAGCTTCAATAGAAATATTTTGATTATACTTATTAACAGGCCAATGAATAGGGCAATATATATGATTATTAATTAAGTACTTCCTCAATATATCTCTTTTAACATCTTTTACCAAAACAGGAACACCCAATGGAACATCGATATCTGTTAATTTCTCAAACACAGGTTTTATATAATCCAAATTTTTAATATTCTGCAATAATAGACCAGCATTTTTTCTTCTATTCTGTTTCAAAAATAGTACATCCAGCTTTTGAAGCATATATCTCGATTCTTTGCTTCTTTTTGTAAAAATATATAATTTTCTGGAGCTTTTTGTAATTTAATTTTTTCAGAAGTTTTATTCATTTTTAAATAAAAACCACCTGAATATAGCCCTGTCCATTTCCTTAAACTACCAAATACGTAATCTGCATGGCTCTCATTAATATCCCGCAAAAACAATGAATATGTAACATCTTCTATTACGATTACTCCTTTTTGTTTAAATTGCTTTGATAAAATATCAATTCTGTTATCAAAATATTGAATCAAAAATATAATATCACACTGCTTATTGCAAGCTATATCAAAATAAAAACCATTTTTATGATCAATCTTTACATCATAAAAATCGATTGATACCCCTTGATCAATAAATGGTTTTATCATAGACTCACAAGCATATGATGGAAAATAAACACTACTTGCATTTCTGTCCTTCAATATATTTTCTATTACCAAATTCAAAGCTATGCGACCATTTAAAGTAAAAACAGCATTCTCATTAATAAAGCGATTATTCTTTCTCGAAAGCTTTACATCAAAAAAATTACCGCCAATTTGTTTCATAAAAATATTCTAACTGCACTAACAAACAATATCACCGATTTCTATTTTATTAATGTTATCGCATAAAATATTTTGTAATAAAATAACGTTATCATGAAATCTAATAACAATATTGTTATCATATTTCATCATTACTTCATAATCAGCAAATTCATTAACTTTAAACTTTAAATCATTAAAAATAAAATATGCCCCCTGTGATGGAGTGCCAAATTATTTAATTTTTCTTATGATCATTTGTAAATCATCATTGTCAAATTCTAATATCAAATCTGATTCTGCTCTAGAATAATACAAAATACTTGTTTTTATCATTTTTTTGTTACTAACAATCTAATTATTCGGAATAAACTGCCTATTATAGGCTAACTTAAATACTTCTCCTTCAGCCATAAAAGACATTGATACAGCAAACCTAAATCAACATCAGCTGTTATAGGAATTTTAATTTGAGATATTATATCTCCTGTATCAATTCCGTCATCCATCAAATGGCACGTCACTCCATGTTTTCTATCAAAAAAATGGCATCGTTAATTGGGTTTATACCTTTTAAATCTGGTAATAGTGAAGGATGTACATTCACAAATATTTGCTTTTCTTTCTTCATCTTAGAAACAGTAAGAATATATGGACAACCATTAGAAATTAAAATATCAAACTTTATTTCATTTATAAAGTCTATTAACTGATTCTTTGAATTAACCACAATATAACTCAAACCATTGTTATTTAAATAATCCATTATATATTTACATCAAGGAAAAGTAATTATCTTTCGTATATTTAAATTACTGTTTATCATATTATTTAAAACATTTGATCTGCTTCCCATAAATAGGAAACTCTCATCCATAACTTTGTCTTAACCCTTTATATCTCAACTTTTATTTACATTCACAATATAAATTTATATTTAAACATATTTATTTTTTGTAATTGATTCTCCAGCTTTTTCTTTTTACTTTCTTTAATATTAATAAAACCATTATTACTAAATATTTTTTGACTTTTAAAATTATCTTCTCTAATTTCAGCTATTACTTCTTTAAAGCCCATTTTACGTGCAATTATGCAAAACTCATTTATTGCTTTAGTTCCTATACCAAAATTCATAAATTTATTAGAAACAGCAATACTTGCATTACATTGATTATTATTAATGTAATCTAAGTACATATATCCACATTTCTCAACTAAATCATCGCAAAGCAATTTTATTATGTAAATTTTTCTGTTTTCTGATTTTGTTTGCTTTTCAATTATTGAATAAAACCATTTAAATAACCCATCAACATTAGGAGGAGAATTAAATCCAGTCCAATATATATTTTCCGACTGTTTTTTTATATTATAAAAAAAATCAAAATCATTCATATTGGCTAAATCTAAAATTAGTTTTCTACTCATTAATTTTCAACCTTTCTTCCTTTAGTATGATCAAAATCATCTATTTTCAAACCAAATTTCTCTTTCATGGTTAGCATTGCTTTCAAATTTTGGAAATAAACATCTTAATTCTCGATTGTTAAAATTAATCGATCAATAAACCCAATCCACAAAAATATATATTAGGCCCTGTTCAAGGACGAAGTGATACTAAAACATGTTATAGACTTTGTATAGCTGTCACTCCAGAAGGTTTACCTTTGGGAAAGGTATCACAAGTCGAACGATTTGTAATCGTGAAGGTGATTTCTATGAACTTTATTCAGAAGAATAAAAGTTGTCTGAAAAGTTTGTCATTCGTATGATGCACAAAATGAACCATTACGATCTACACTAGCCTCAGCTATAATAAAAACACTCATTTCAATCTATCTCCAACTTTAATTATTCCATCATAAATATAATCTGTTATCTTTAAAATTGTATCTTGTATTTTAACATAAAAACTACCATCAATATCTTTACATAGCACTTGTCCTGAAATACCTTTATACTTTACTGCATTACCTACCATCTTTGAACCATCTATGCAAATCAATTTATAATTAATGAAACTTCTTGCTATTGGTCCCGGCTTACATATTGCGCGTATAAAATTAAACAACTCTCTACCTGTAGAATTCCAATTTATTAATTCATCGCAAACTTGCCTTTTCCCACAGTACATACCAACAAGATGTATCTGTGATTGTTTTATAGATTTTACGTTTTTTAATTTTATTAAAACAATAGCATTATATAAAAGATTAGCACACTCTTTATATGCTACTTTAAGCAAAGTGTTATAATTATCATGATCTTTAATAGGGAAACTTTGTTATAAGATTATATCTCCAGTATCAATTCCTTCATCAACATAATGAACAGTAATTCCAAATTCTTTTTCATCATTTATTAAAACCCAATTTAAAATATTTCTACTCCTATAAAACGGTAATTTCCCTGCATGACAGTTTATAGTTTTTAATCTTGGTAAGTTTATAATTTCAGATTTAAATATTTGATTAAATGACATCGAAATAAATAAATCCGCATTATACTTTTTTAATAAATTTATGACTTCTTTTGAATTAATATTTTTTTCAATTAAAATATCTATATTATTATCGTGAGCTTTTTTTTTAGCACATCATCATTTCTATCATATCTGACACATACAAAACAAATTTCTATGCTATCATCCACGATTAACTTATCAAAAGCTTGATGCGCCCTATAATTGCATTTTTACCAATTGTTAATCCCGGTTTTATAACTAAACTAGCCCCAATCAATGTGCTTTCCCCAATAGATACTTTACCGCAAATAATAGAGTTGGGAGCTAAATGCACAAAATCTCTAATAATTACAATCATGTTCAACAACAGAAGCTGTATTAATGATTACATTGTCACCTATGATTGCATCTGAATTAACTATGGATTTTTTCCCACAAAAGTACCTTCGCTTAAATTTGCAAAATCTGATACATTGGCTGACGAATCAATAATATTAGGTAGTATGTAATCAAATTTTTTTAACATTTTAAATATTTTCTTTCTAACATCTACGTTACTTAAAGTTATAAAAGCATTATCATATCCATAATCCAAAAGCTTTATTAAATCATTATCTTCATACTTAATAGGAATCTTTAAAACACTTTTACCAAATTCTTCTTTTTTGCCACAAATAACAATATCATCATAATGCTTCAGATTTAACAATGTATCCAAAACGGATTTACAATGCCCTCCTCCTCCCAATAAAACAATTTTTTCACTCATCAATAATACCTGAATTTTTCTTCATTTTTTCAAGCTCATCTAATTGACCCATATCAAACCATGAATCTTCGCTAATTGGATAGACGCCAACGTTACGACCCAAATCTTTCAACTGCTGAACAATATCTGGGAAATCTAATTTTTTATTTTCTGCAATATTTTCAATAACTTCCGGTTCAACTACATAACAACCCGTATTTACAAGAAACGGTATTGAAGGTTTTTCTTGCATACTTTCCAAACAACCATCTTTTCCCATATTCACCACACCATACGGAATTTTAAAATTATTCATAGAACAAACCATCGTAATGAGATTCTTATTTTTTTTATGAAATTTATAAATTTTGTTAAATTCACTGTCAACTAATATATCACAATTAGTCAATATAAATGTTTCCTGTACTTTACCCTTCAATAGACCAATACCACCACCTGTCCCTAATGGCTTATCTTCATCTACGTAAGTGATATGATACTTCTTTTTCACTTCATTAAAATAAGCTTTAATCATATTCTTTTTATGATTAACGATAAGATGAAAACTTTTACATCCTTGAGCGTAAAATCTATTTATAATACGTTCTATAATTGGAATATCACCAATCGGGATCAAAGGTTTTGGAAAAATTTTTGTATAAGGATATAAACGAGTACCAAATCCTCCAGCCATTATCACAACAGGAAGATTTATTTTTTCTAATTGAGGTCGTAACTCACCATCATTCCAGATTACTACGGTAAGCACATTTTTACTTTTATCCACAATTGGAAGTACTTCTATCGAATGCTCTTTCATATATTTTTTTGCTTTATTTTTATCTGCTTCATGCAAAAAATGTGGATGATAATTCGCAATTTTTTTGATCTTAACTTGTAAATTTCCATCCTTAAGGATACTGCGCCTGATATCTCCATCAGTAACTGAAGCAACAAGTTTATAATTATCCACTATAAACAAAACTTTTGTTGCAACTTTATCTAATTCTTCCATTGCTTTCACTAATGTTAAATTTTCATCCACAAACATTTCAGTTAAGTTCATTTAATTCCTCGCATCAAAGCAAAATTTGTACTTTTAAAGACTTATAACTACAGTAATTTTCACTGCAACAGTTTGCGCACAAAAGTCCATCCAACTTCTGATTTAAATGAGCTTCTCTCAATTTTATAGCATTACTACTTACCCAAGCTTCTTTCAATGGTGTAATTTTAAGATCAGCTAATAATAAATCTTGATTAAAATCTTGACAACATGCAGTTAAATAGCCATCAAAAGTAACATGAATTCGATTAAAAACTATCGAACATGGAATAGAATAAGAAGCATTTTTGTCATCAGGTATTAAATTACGTCTTGGATCATTAATAGAATCATTTCTTACTAAAATAGAATGAGTTTCAAATGAATCTACATAAGGAGCAACTATCTCTTTAAGAAGGCCAACTTCATCTTCATTTTCTTTTGTAACTACATAAGAAACCATTAACCTAAAATTAGGGTTTATTTCCTGTTTTAATTCATAACATGTTCGCAAATTATCAATAACTATTTCAAATGTATTAGGCCCATGTATCTTTTTATAAGTCTCCGATTTTCCGGCATTTATTGAAAATTTAATACTATCCAATCCAGCTTCAATGACACCTTTTAAATTTTCTTTACTAGCCAATGCCCCATTTGTATCAGAATAAACATAATCAAAACCAATATCTTTAGCATTTCGAATATGTGTCAGCAATTCTTTGCATAAAAACATTTCACCAATAGTATATAAACCAATTCTATTTATCCCCATTGCATAAGCCTGTTTAAAGATATATTTTAAAAAATCAGGATCAATATCTCCAAAATGTGACTTCATTTTGGAATGTATACAAAAATTACATCTATAATTACATCGATTTGTTATCTCTATGAGCATGTCTCTAGGCTGAGAATTGACACTAAATTTACTGCTTGCCAATATTTATCTCCCTTATTCATTTATAACTTTAAACAATAAATTATATAATCAATTTCTTTATTTGTTAAATTCGTACTACACGGGATATTAACCACACGATCCCAATAATATTTAGCTCTTTCTATTTTGTAAAACTGAGAAATAATATACGGCTTTTGCACATGAATCAATCCCCATATAGGTCTTGTTTGAATATTTTTTGACGCTAAATATTTTATTAATTCATCTCGATTCATTTTATATTCATTGCTACAAATAAGCCCATATAACCATTTATTACTTCTTGTATCTTCTCTGAATTGAAAAAGTGCCAAACCATTTATATTTTGAATTTCTTTTGCATAAATATCATAATTTCGATTTTTAATTTTTACAAAATTTTCTAATTGCTCCAGCTGCGCCAAACCTAAAGCTGCTTGCAAATTTGTCATCCGATAATTGTAACCTATCATATCATGTGTATAATACAACTCATCGCTTTTGGCTTGTGTAGTTAGATGCTTGGCTATTTTTAGTAAACTCTCATTATTAGAAACAATCATACCACCTCCACCGGTCGTAATGATTTTATTTCCATTAAATGAATAAACTCCAACGTCTCCCAATGTTCCTGCAAACTTGTCTTGATACTTTCCTTTTGTATAATAAGTTCCTAACGCTTCAGTTGCATCTTCAATAATATTCAAATGATAGTATTGCGCTATTTCTAAAATTTTCTCCATATCAGCCATATTGCCAAAAATGTGAACAACGATAATCGCTTTTATATGTTTTTTCGTTTTTTTATTAATCAACTTTTCACTGATAAATTCACATTCTTTTTCACAAAACTGTTTTAGCTTTATCGGATCAATACACAATGAATCGTCACAATCCATAAATATAGGTTCTGCATTTATATATTTTACAGGATTTACCGCCGCAATAAAAGTCAAAGTCGGAACAATCACTTCGTCATTTCGTTTAACTCCACAAACTATTAAAGAAATATGCAAACCTAATGTCCCATTCTGACACGAAACTGCGCCAACAGAGTCAACATACTCTGCCAATTTATTTTCAAAATCATTCACATATTTCCCTGCCGTTGAAACCCACTCTGTTTTAACAGCTTCTGTAACATACTTTAACTCATTGCCTTTTAAATTAGGAACAGATAATGGGATATATTTTGAATCCATCTATAGATCTCCTACAAATTATAAATATCTGCTTTATATTTATCTATATTATCTTTAAAAAACTTAATTGTTTCAGCCAAACCCTTTTCAAAAGAAAATTTTGGTTTCCAATTCGTTAATCGTTTTATTTTCTCATTTGAGCCTAATAATCGACTCACCTCACTGTTTTTTGGTCTTATGCGCTTTCCGTCACAAATAATTTTTGCATTAGGATTAATCTGTCTAATTAATTCACTAGCTAAATCTCCAACGGAAATTTCTTGCTGTGTTGCGATATTAATTTCTTCACCAATTGTTTTACCTGATTTATAAATTTCAATAAACCCATTAACCGTATCTTTCACATAATTAAAATCTCTTGTTGGCGTTAAAGAGCCTAGTTGAATTTCTTTTACCCCAGATAAAAGTTGCGTGATAATTGTAGGAATCACTGCTCGCGCAGATTGTCTTGGTCCATAAGTATTAAACGGTCTTACAATCGTTAAAGGTAAATCAAAACTTCGATAAAACGACTCAGCTAAGCGATCTGCCCCTATCTTTGTTGCAGAATATGGAGACTGACCTTTAAAGGCATGCTTTTCATCTATAGGAACATACTGAGCAGTTCCATATACCTCTGAAGTAGAAGTCACCAAAATCCTTTTAATATCCAAATCTCTAGCTGCTTGCAAAACATTCAATGTTCCTTTAATGTTCGTATCTACGTAAGAATCAGGAGAGTGATAACTAAAAGGAATGGCTATTAACGCTGCTAAATGAAAAACAGCATAAACATCCTTTATAGCCTCTCGAACACCATTTGGGTCTCTAATATCCCCTTGAAAAATCTCTATCTCATTCAAAATTTTTTTAGGCAGTCTATCTAACCATCCCCAATTATTAAAAGAGTTGTAATAAACAAAAGCTTTGATTTTGTAGCCTTGCTTCACTAACTTTTCAGTTAAGTGGCTACCGACAAAACCATCTGCGCCTGTAATTAAAATTTTATGATTCATTTTACAATCTTTCTTTTTTTATTTTTTCTAAATATAGATAAAATATTTAATAAATATTCTATCTGTTGATTATAAATTATAAATGCTATTAACAAAATTCCAGATACAGTAGCATATCTCAACAAGATAAAATTTCTTAATAAATAATTAAGTAAACAAATAGATAATAAAAATATAATAGCTAAAATAACATTTCTTTTCGCATCATATATTTTATAATATTTACTTCCAATTAATGTTTTTAAACATAATGTAATCATACTTGCAACAGAACTTGCAATTGCCATTCCTAACAAACCTATCATATTAATTAACATAAAACTTATTAAGATATTTATAGAAAAACTAATTAATGAAATAAAAGTAAACCAATATGTTTTTTTAGAAATAGAAATACCTATCGATGTAGTTTCTGAAATTAAAATACATGCAGGAGCAATAAATAAAAAAGAAAAAAATAATTTCACATTCTCATATTTATTTCCAACGATTAAGAATATTAAATCTTGAAATAATGTTACGATACCTACAAACAAAATAGAAATCATAGTTATATAATTAGTCATATTTTGTATTTTAGGTATCTTAAATTTATTATTATAACCAGAATAAATAAACGGAGCCCAAAAATTATTAAATCCAGAAGAAATCATAGTAAATAAAGCTGAAAATTGTACCCCTGCAGTATAAATTCCGACAGCATTAAAACCCATATTAAATCTTATTATAAATCTCGATATTGACAAATCTAACCCTGTCAACAATAGATATGGCAATAGCGGTAATCCAATTTTTAACATTTCAAAATCTGAATTTTTATCGACATTATATTTCTTAAAATTCACAAAAGAAAACTGATATTTGAAAAAAAATACAGCTACAATCAAATTAGAAATACTTATAATCCATATAGCAACTCTATAATTTGGGCAAACAAATCCTATTGGTAAATATGACGCTTTGGAGGCAAAAGTAATGAATATAGCTTGTATCGTATACAATTTGGCCATACCCTCTAATCGATATGTCAAATTCAAAAATCTCAAAAAAACAGATGATATCAAATAAAGAAATAACGCCACTAAAATATCATATTCTTCTTTGTCTACTATAAAATCAATTACATTACTCTTAAAAACAAAACCTATACAAATTAAAACTATTAATACATAGCCTGACATTCTCAAACCATCAATCATTAAATATTTAACTGATCTACCATTTGGCGGTTCATAATATAATCTTAAATATGCAGAATCTACTCCTAATGGAACAAATAATAATAATGTTGTTCCTATTATTATAAATATATTTATCTTACCCAAGTCATTTGGAGAAAATAAACGTGTAATGATTATCATGGCAAAAAAATTAATTATAAAACTCACCCATGTATTAATTGAAAATTTAAAAACATTAGCAACAATATTTATTTCATGTACATCCTCTTTACTAGTCAATATTAAAACCTCTTTATATTATGTTCAATAGTAATCATTTTCGTTATAAAATTCTGAAAAATCAGGCTCAGTATTGGAAACAATGCACCTATATAAATATTCTAATTCTAAATTAGAATTTAATTCCTTTTCATTTTTAAACTTAAAATTTAATGGAATATTATTTTTTAATTCAATTAATGTTTCTGGCATTACGATTTTAAAAAAATAATAATATGAAAATTTATATAAATTAATTATTTGATTTTCAGATACAATTAATCCATCTTTTAGACCTCTTGCCATTGTTTCAAAATATTGTTTTTTAGAATTAATATCAAAACCAATGCCTTTATTTTTAAACGGAGAATCACCTATTATTAGAACAGGCTTCATTAAATAGGTCATCTCCAAAGCAATTGTCGAGGTCATAGTTAATATAAAATTTGAAATCACTCCCAAAGAATAACTATCTATAATAGAGTTAGCTGATAAAAGAATGACATTATTAGGCAATTTATTATAAATATTATAAATAATGGTTTGAATTTTTTCTTTTCCTACCCAATATCTTTTATTTGTTTCTAAAGGATGAGCTCTAATTATTAAAATAGAATCTTCTATATTTTTAAAATATTCTATAGTTTCTTTTATCCAATCTCTAAATAATGGATAAATTGAATTAGAGGAACAAACCTGTCCATCCCAAGTGACATTAGGTAATAAGGCTACAATTTTTTTATTTATATCAATTTTTAGTATGTTACAAACTTTCTTTTTTGAAAAAAAAAATTGCTTATTATTCTCACTATATTCATGACTAAATTTTCGTTTTAATTTCTCTATTCTAGAATCATAAAACTTTTTAACAAGTACTTTCTTTTCTGGAGCCAATTGATTTTTCCAATTATTTGATATATTATTTTGAAATTTTTTTAAATAAGAATCTCCTAAAGCAACCATTAGTCCTTCATTGTTGTATGAACGTCCCAAAGTTATTACTTTTACAGCGTTAGCTTTGCAATATTCTACCACAGAACCCCACAATGAATATACGCCTTGCGTAGATAACACATATTTAGGATTTATTTTTTGACACAATTTATCCATTACAATGAGTGTGCAAAAAATATTAAATAAAAAACTTTTTGTTATTTTATCTACCTTAATTACTGGATCCGCAATTAAATAATATCTTTGCAATGATGTATATAAAATTGATTTTACTTCCACATTTAAAAATATATATTCATTTTTATTATCTTTTATAAAGTGTTCAATTTTTTTTTTGACAATTATAAGATCACTTTCATCTAAAATTTCATTATAATAACAAGCAATTGTTTCAAAAGAATTTAAAAATTGTTGCTGAAAATTTCTACAAAAATTACATCTAATTCTTTTTAATTTTAAATAAGCGGAAACTATTTCGCATTTATTTAAAAATTGATCACAAAATAAATTATATACCTTTATTCCATTAATTATAGCTTTTCTAGCATAAAGACCTTCATGCATCGACATAGAAGGGCTACAACCAATGGACGTAATTAATATACTCCCTTCTTTTTCTACATTATTTTCTTCTTTTTTTATTTTTTTATTATATAAATTCAATAAATTATCTCTATGTCTCAATTTAAAAAGCAAACTAGATTTTTCTTTTAACATTAAAACTCCTCCAAAAATTGCACATTATTTTCATAATTTTTTGCCTTAATAAATCTATAATAACTCCACAACAAAACACAGCAAAAATTATTAAGAAAGAATATGGAATAAAATAAAATAAGCTTTTTTTTAAAATTCGGACACTAGGAAAAAAGCAATTCCAAAAATCAAATAAATAGACCGGAATAGTAGCATGTAATAAATACGTAGCAAATACTGTAGAAGAAATAATATTGATAATATTACTATAAAAATTTCGACGACGAAACACTTCAAATAAACATATCGAAATCATTAATGGAATTAATTGATTATTACTAACAATAAAATATCTTAAATCCCAAATTAAAGATTTATGATGTCCTGAGTAAATATTACCATAAATTATACAAAATGTAGTATAAAACATTATAAATAAAGTTAAAATGAGTATAATATTTATGAATAATCTATAAGATAATTTATTGAATGGATTGAATCTTCTAATGTACCCACCAATCAAAAAAACTAAAATAAAAAATAATGTATAGTTTAAATAACGATAATAATCATTAAAAAGTAATGGACTTAATGAAAATAACAATGATAATATAATTAATAAGTTTCTAAAATAAATTCTCTCTAATTTTTTCACACTAATTATTAAAAAAGGGGAAAATATTAATGTTAATAAATAAGAAACAACAAACCAGAAATTACTATAAAAAGGAAGAAGTAGTAACCGCCAATTAATGGAATGATCTTTTATAAAAATTAAAACAGCCAAGAAGAAGACATAGAAATATATTATTTGTAAAATATTTTTAATTTTAATAAAAATATTTTTTTTATAACACAACATAAAATATCCGGTAATCAACATAAAAAGATCTACACCAACCTTTCCTCCAGCATACATTAAGGTAATAACTAATTGACTTAATGAAAAATTACTCTTAACCGTATATCCCCATTTTGTGTAAATAGAAAAATGACATAAAATAATTAGTTCTATAGAAATAATTCTAAGCAATTCAAAATTGCTTTTTCTACTTTGCATAATACACTCCTTGTTAAATATATTTTGCTATACCCTCAAATTTATAACTATATAATGTTTCATGGACAACGTAAGCGTCTAACATTTAATTCTCTAGTCAGTTGATAATTTTCCAATTAAACACTTAAGTTCAGGAGGCATTACTTATATTTTTTCTCCAACAATACGTAAAAATTTTTCGTCTTTCCCATTATAAGGAGAAAAACCATTCGATTCTTCAATTAATTTTAACTTAAATCTTGATTGTTTAAGCTTCTTTTTTATAATTTTTAAGTTAATAAATCTTCTATAATGTTTTTCATAAATAAAAGCATTTTTTTCACCTTTTACAGCAATACCCTTACCATATAATTCATTATTTTGTCCACGAGCTTCAATCAAAAAATACCCACCCAATTTTATATGATCAGAACACCATTTAATAACATTATCTTCACCACAGCTATCAACAGAATGCAAAGTAAACCGCGAATATACTGAATCATAAACATTATCATCATTCAAATTAGTAAAATCATCGCAAACAAATTCCAAATTAGGCAATGAAGCTTTTTTTGATAATAAAGATAACTCTTTTTCACATTGATCTACTGCTTTAACTTTAACATTATTTAAAGCAAAAAATAATGCATCTCTACCATTACCACATCCTAACTCAATAACAGTATTTCCTTCCTCAAGATAATTATCTAAACAAAATTTAGCAAACAATGATGATTCTTTTGGGGCAACATCTATTTTATAATAATCCTCCCAATAATTTTTCCATTTTTTTTTATAAAATATATTTTTCAATTTTATTAAACTCCTTATAAAATATATTTCAAATTAATTAAAATTTTATTTTAATAAAATTATGTCCTTTTCTATCATTTTTTGGTGGCAATTTCATATATTCACCATATACTTTCTCCAAATAATGATCATAGTATTTAGGAATTTTGAATATAATATTCTCAAAAGAAGCATCAATAACATCAGTTAGCCATATTTTTTTAAATATAACCCTATAAGGACACTCAGCACTATACATAAACTCGCTATCAAAATTATTATATTTCTTAATCATTTCTTCACATTTTTTCTTCAAAAAATCTTTGGAAAATAAAAATGATAATACTCTTATTGGAATATATTGAACATATTTTTTAAAATTACTTTTCTCTACCTCTAACCACGGATAATGATCGCACTTAACAAATATCATTCTGCTGATTAATTTATATATAAATTTTCTTATCATTCTATTATTCATAAGAAAATTATCATAAGGAAAAATATCAATATAAATACCTACCCTACCATTTTTTTTACTATTACCGGGCTCTAATGCAATAGTTCCTTTCTTCATAATTTTTGCAAAAGGTAAATAATATTTTTCATCATTAAACCAAGTTACCAAAATATACTGTGATTTCAATTCTTTATTTGCTATTTTTAAAAATTTTTCATATTCAGATCTTAATATTCCAATATCAATATCATCATCCCAAGGGATAAATCCATTGTGTCTTATTGCGCCTAATAATGTTCCATAGCTTAAAAAATAATTTATATTATATTTATCACAAATCCTTTTAACTTCTTTTGCAATATCTAATTCTACTAATTGCAATTTTCTTAATGTTTTACTATCCATAATTTTTTATATGAGCCACCTTTTTTAATGTAAATTATCGCTAATGCCGATTTAAAATTCATACTTTATTACAAAAAAATCATACGCGATTGCCTAGGACAACTAGTTTGGATTTTTAATATAAACCTGACCATATTTATTAAATTTATCAAAAATATTACAACAAAAATATACAATACATAACAAACACACTCCTCTAAAAAGAGGTTGTGGAGAATATAAATACCATCTAAAAGAAGAAATTAAAACATAAATTGAAATTATTTTACCTAATGAAGAATCAAATTTATTCATTAAATTTATATATAAATTTAAAAGTAAAGCTAAAAATATTACCCCCACATAACCAAGGAAAAAATTAAAATAAAAAGGTAATATAGTTCCACCATGATTATAGTGATTACAATTACGTAAAAAAGCAGCCAAACCAAAGGAGAAATTATTGTTGCTTCCTACAATTAAAGTCTTGATATAATCTTTTAAAAAAGACATTCTTTGGATAAATGTAAAATACTTATGAATATCACACGAAGATAAAGATGTAGAATAAGCAGCAAGTGCTGTATCCCAAGAAAAATTATAATCATAAATATTTTTAATGAAACAATTTATAGCATTTTTCAGATTAAAGGAATTTAAAAAATAATAAATTAATGATGTTTCTTTTCGAAAAAAACCTATAAAAAAATTAATAAAAACAAAAGAAAAAAATAATATTTTCTTAGCAGGTATTGACTTATATCTTAAAACAAAATATAAAAAAAATAACTGAACCGAGATAGCTCTACTTGAACAAATAATTCCCTGTACAAAATATAAAGAAATTAAAAAGTTTAATACCCTAAATAATAATTTATTGTTTCCACAAAAATAATAACCTAAAATAAAGAAAATAGTTGAATATTCGTAATAAGTAGAAGGAATTCCTCTATCAAGAAGAACATTTCCTCTATCGTAGCCCAACAAAAAAGCTAAAAATATATAGATGGAGATAGCAACAATCAATTTACTATTTTTTCTATCTTTATTTATAAATAAGTCAATATCAATAACTTTAATATTTTTAGGGAGAAAAAGCACAATAACTGTCATAAATACTAACAACACATTTAAACCGTTCATTAAAAGTAATTTATCATTATTAAAATCAATAAAAAATTTTCTTGTTCCATCGTTAAATATATAATAATATGCGCACACACTATAATTAGTATATACAATAACAATAAACATTAGCCTAAGTAATAAATTTTTCCATAAAATAAGTAAAATATATACAGATAAACAAATTAAATATATAGCAATTATATTAGATAACGTATCATATTTTTTACAATTAAAAACAATATTTAATTGTAAAAATAAATAAATAAATAATATTAGTAATTTTTCCAAAAAACGATATTGTCCTAATCTTAAAAAAAAATTTTTATACATTAAGGCCTCCAGTAGTAGAAATTAAAATAGACCATGCTCCAAGCGTCGTAAAATTTCTAACAGATTATGGTAAATACCATTTCCTTATTGCAAAAGTCGTATACGTTCATTCTTCTTGTAAAAAAATATCGATGTATAAATAGAAATAATTATTAAACATTTTTTCTTTACTATATTCTATACTAGCAAAATTTTCATATTCTTTTTTTGATTTTAATATCAAATTTCCATCAAGGTAATCCAAAACTTTTTTTTTCAACATTTCAACATCTGCATATTTTACAAATAAACCATAACCATCTGGTGTCGTTTCAGCTGTTCCACCTGCATCAAACCCAATTACTGGAGTGCCACATGCTAAAGACTCTAAACAAACAGTAGGGAAAACCTCTTTCTTACTAGTTATCACCATCAAATCAGCCATTGAATAATACTGTGCTAATAAGCATTTATCGTATATTTTGTCAACTTGAATAATATTTTTAGTAAAATTATCCATCTTTATTTTCTCTCCTACCACCACAATCTTTATATTTTTACCCTCCAATTTTCGTGCTAATTCAATAATATATTTTCCACCCTTACCTTTATTCAATAAACTATGTGGTGTGACATGAAGTAATATTTTTTCATTTTCATCAATTCCTAAACCCTTCTTTAATTCATCTGCGTTATAAATATGAAAATCAGTTAAATCAATTCCATTGTGTATTACTTTAATTCTTTTATCTTTTAAAAAAGATAATTTAACTCTATCAGCTAACCATTTAGAAGGTGCTACCAATGCTATATTATTAAAATCTTTCATTAAAGCTTTTTTCTTGTGAAACATATATTTAGTAAAATCAAAAAAATAACTTTTTGGCCATTCTCTTTTTTGCGGACAATTTTTACATTCTTTCATCCACTTATTACATTCATAAGCATACCCACATTTCCCTGTATATGGATTTTCACTATGTAATGTAAGCACTGTTTTTATATTATTATTTTTCAAATATCGAAAAAGTGTTATTTCATTAAGAAAATATGCATCAAATTGATGCAAATTAACTACATCTGGTTCAAATTTTTTAATAAATTTTATAAGTTTTTTAGTAGCAAAATATGAATAACAACCATGTAATCCAGTTATTCTAGTAAACAAAGCATGTAAATATACTTCCCAATTACTACTAAATTTAAAAATATTAAATTCTTTTATTTTTGGACCTCTACCATAACAAACTGCTGCTTCGTGACCATGTTTATTTAATTCAGTATATAAATCATATACTATTTTACCTGTACTGCCTCTTTTACAAACCACATTTATTAACAATATTTTCATAATTCAATTTTAATTTTTCCTTCACACTATTTTATTAACCACATCCGTATAACCCTGAACCACCTTCACAACTTTCACACTCACATTTTCATCCGTATAATCAGGTACAGCTACGCCAAAATTACCATTTTGGGCCATATTCACTGCCATTTCCACCGACTGCAAAATACTCTTTTTTGAAATTCCACCAATAATAAAATTCCCTTTGTCGATCGCTTCAGGTCTTTCTGTACTTGTTCGAATGCACACCGCAGGAAATTTAAAGTAAGAAGCTTCTTCAGGTAACGTCCCACTATCCGAAACTACACAATACGCATTCAATTGCAGATGATTATAAGCCAAAAAACCAAACGGTTTCAAACTCCTCACCAACGAATGAAATTTGAAGTTTCTCTTTTCGATAAACTTTGCACTTCGAGGATGAGTGCTGTAAATAATCGGGATGTTATAACTTTTCGCCATAGCATTGATAGCATTCATCAGTTCAAAAAAATTTTTTTCATTATCAATGTTCTCTTCTCGATGCGCTGAAAGCAAAAGATATTTATTTTTCTCTAATCCTAACTTTTTTAGTATATCATTTTTTTTGATTCTATCCAAATTAACAGACAAAACCTCCGCCATCGGCGATCCTATGACATATGTTCGCTCTTTTGCAACACTCTCCGCATTTAGATACCTTCGCGCATGTTCGCTATAACACAAATTCACATCCGCAATATGATCCACTATTTTGCGATTTGTCTCTTCAGGTAAATTTTCATCGAAACATCGATTTCCAGCCTCCATATGAAAAATCGGTACTTTTAATCGTTTAGCAGCTATCGCAGAAAGCACCGAATTTGTATCTCCCAAAATCAACATTGCATCAGGTCGAACCTCAGCAATCAATTTATAGGACTTTGCAATAATATTTCCAATCGTCTCACCTAAATTTTGACCCACTGCATCCAAATAGTAATCTGGCTCTCGCAAATCTAGCTCATCAAAAAAAATTTGATTCAATTCATAATCATAATTCTGACCCGTATGTACTAAAATATGCTCAAAATATTGATCACATTTCTTCATCACTTCTGACAATCGAATAATCTCCGGTCGAGTTCCAATAATCGTCATCATTTTTAATTTCTTCAACAACTAGACCTCCACAAAATACGTATCCATAGAATTCGGATCAAACACTTCATTTACCCACATAACTGTAACCATATCTGTATCACCTAAATTTTCAATACTGTGAATGTAACCAACAGGAATATCCACCACTTCTAACTTTTCCCCTGATATATAATATTCAATCACGCTTTTATTCTCATCATTTACTTGACGAACACGAATCACACCTGTTCCGCTAACCACCAAAAATTTTTCATTTTTTGTATGATGCCAGTGATTTCCTCTTACAATTCCAGGTTTCGAAATATTAATAGAAACCTGCCCACGTTCAGGAGTTCGAATAAATTCGGAAAAAGAGCCACGAGTATCCTCATTCATCTTTAAATCATATCGAAAATGATCCTTTGGTAAAAAACTCAAATACGTACTATATAAATTTTTCTCAAATTGATTATCTAACTTTGGTATTTCAAGTGTTTTACGAGAATTTTTAAATTTTGTTAACAACTGAAAAATTTCCCCAACCGTTGTTTTTGCTACTTTTGGAACTTCATAAAAATTTCCTTGGTTTGTCCCCTTTGCCTCCAAAAGAGATAATAATTCCTTTAATACATCATCAATATACGTCAAATTTATAACCGAATTCGGATCATGAATGACAACTTCTTCATCACGAACAATTTTATAACAAAAAGTCGCCACAACTGAGTTATAATTTGGTTTTGACCATTTGCCATATAGATTTGGAAAACGATAAATATAAATCGGAATTTCCATTTTTTGACTATACTTACGAAGTAATTTTTCACCTGCTGATTTACTTTTCCCATAAGGGTTATTGAATTTCGCTTGAGTCGAAGAAGCCAGCATAATTGGTGCTTTACTTTGATATTTTTTAAGTAAACTCAGCAACTCAGAAGTAAATACAAAATTTCCAGTCATAAACTCTTCTTTATTATTCGGTCGATTTACTCCTGCTAAATGAAACACAAAATCAGCCTTTCTTGCATACTCATCTAGCAGAGATTTGTCAGTATCAATATCAAAAATCATTATATTTTCATAACCTTGATTCTTAAGCTCCACCACTAAGTTCTTACCGACAAACCCATTTGCTCCAGTGACTAAAATATTCATTGCCTTTCTTTTCATAACTTCAACTCACTTCTCACATACTCGAGTTCAAGCAGTTTTTCTTTAATCTGCTCCACCGTCAACCGCTTTGTGCTATCTGAATTATACTCTCTCTCATCGGACAATTTATCATTTCCTTTTTCAAAATACTTACCATAGTTCAAATCACGAGTATCCGCAGGTACTCGATAAAAATTCCCCATATCTTCTGCAACAACATACTCCTCACGCGTCAACAACGTCTCATATTTCTTCTCACCATGACGAGTCCCGATCACATGAACTTCATTCTTCGCATCAAACAACTCTCTCACTGCTTGCGCCAAATCACCAACTGTGGAAGCGGGAGATTTTTGCACCATAATGTCCCCTGCTTGCGCATGTTGAAACGCAAAAGCAACCAACTCCACCGCCTCTTCCAAACTTATCAAAAAACGCGTCATCGAAGGATCGGTGATCGTCAACGGCTGCCCCGCTTTAATCTGCTCAATAAATAACGGAATCACAGAACCACGAGATGCCATTACATTCCCATAACGTGTCCCACAAATGATAAGTTTACTCGAATCGACTGCTCTAGATCTAGCAACAAAGGTTTTCTCCATCATGGCTTTGGAAATACCCATTGCATTAATTGGGTAAGCAGCTTTATCGGTGGAAAGACAGATTACTTTTTTGACACCAGCATGATCTGCCGCTGTTAACACATTGTCTGTACCGATTACATTTGTCTTCACAGCTTCCATCGGAAAAAATTCACATGAGGGAACTTGCTTTAACGCTGCTGCATGAAACACATAATCCACATTATACATCGCATTTTGAACAGAAGCTAGATTCCGAACATCACCAATATAAAATTTCAGCTTTTCATTTTTATACTTTTTGCGCATACCATCTTGCTTTTTCTCATCACGCGAAAAAATTCGAATCTCTCTTACATCCGAACTTAAAAAACGCTTCATAACAGCATTACCGAAAGAACCCGTTCCGCCGGTGATTAAAAAGGTTTTATCTTTAAACATTAACTCCTCCATTCAAAACATCACTAATTACTTTGAAATACTTATTTAATGAAATTTCAGGACTATATTTTTCTTTAACCATTTTTTGAAGATTAGCTTTCATTATGTAAATTTCCGATTTATTGTGCATTAAATACTCAATTTTTTTTGCTAATCTTTCTCCATCACCATTCTTAATAAAAATACCTGCTTTATTATCACGAATCTCTTTATAAATATCTGTAAATTCATCCATAATTGCGATAACAGGTTTTCCGCTTTGATAATAACTGTAAATTTTACTAGGAACGGCTAAACCTCCTAAATTTTTCTTCAAACTAACGATAAATAAATCAGTCATTGCCAATGATTCTAAAAAATCACGACCTTTTAAATAATCAAAAACAAAACAGTTATTTAATTTTTTATTATTAATTGTTTGAATTATCCAATCTTTTTTATTACCATGACCAGCAAACACAAATGCAACATTTTTATTATTCAAATGCCAAATTGTTTCAACAATAGTATCAAGATCTTGAGCAATTCCCATATTACCAAAATAAGAAATAACTAACTTATAATTATCTCTAATTCTTTTTAATTTAACATTATTCAATGTTTTTATTTCTTTCTTTTTTTCTGTAACCCAATTATGAATAACAGAAACTTTACTTTCATCAATATTGCGATTTTTTATAATAAATTCTTTCATATCGTCTGATACTGCAATAACTTTAGAGCAATTTTTGAAAGTTAAATTATTAATCCATTTCATTATTTTTGATATAACACCATTTTCTGAAATAACCTTTGTATTAATAGCTCCTTCAGGATATATGTCATAACTAACAAAAATCATTTTTACACCAAATAACTTTTTTGCAAGTACAGCAATAATAGGTAATAAAGGTGGATTAGAATATACTATTATTAGTTTGTATTTTCTAAATTTAGCAATACTTAATAATACCGAACATAAAAATGAAAAATAATTAAATAGTCGATCAATTTTTTTCTTTCTATCAAATGCAAAATATTTTTTACGATAAATTTTAATATCAGAAACAACTTCTCTTGCAGAAACAGATTTATTATCTTTTATATATTCATTTGGCATACCAGTAAGTACACCAACTTTTAAACCATACTCTACTAATATTTTAGCGGTTTGAAAAGGTAACAACGCCGAAGACACAAATTCAGGATAAAAATATTGACACAAAAATAAAACATCTTTTTTATCCTTCATCAACCACTACCTCTCATAAATCAAATTTCCAAATACTTTTTTTACAATTTTTGCGTTTCTAAAAAATTCAAAAATAATTCCCAAAAAACGAGAAAGATGCACATTTTTACCATTCTTTTTAGCAATACTTTTAACCCACTCGCTAGTTACAATATACTGGTCATCTTGCGAAAAAAAAATACCAGACCTTTGCACATCAATATATCGCTTCACTTCACTAGCAAATTTATCTATATGTATCATGCTTCTTTGATTGTTTATTTTAGGAAAAATCGGTGTAATCTTTGCAATTTTTTCAAGTTTAGCAAAATTTCCAGGCGAATTCGGTCCATAAATCATCGGAGGTCGAAGAATCGTAACAATAAAACCTTCTGATTGAAACTTTTTCAATCTTTTCTCTGCTTCTAACTTGCTAATTGCATAAAATGTTTTAGGATTTACAGGTGTCTCCTTCGTAATAACAACTTCTTTTTTTAATTCTCCCAAAATTCCATACACGCCCATAGTAGACATAAAAATAAATTGTTTTACTCCCTCATTTTTCGCCTTTTCAGCTAATGCTACCGGCAAATCACAATTTACTTTCTGATACAATCCCTCCATAAACTTTTTTTCTCTTTTATGGACAACAGCAGCAACATGAAAAATTACATCAAATTTACTAAAATCCATTGTTTTCCATTGGTCGTCTCGGACGCTTATTGTTGTAATATTGTACTTACTAGAATAATTTTGCAAAAACTTTTTAAAATTTGTTCCCACATAACTCCCTGCTCCGGTGATTAGTACTTTTTTCATTCTTTATTTCCTTTTTCACGTAACATACCCGTCCCACCTTCTACC
Source organism: Streptococcaceae bacterium (assembly GCA_031269775.1). Taxonomy (GTDB): domain Bacteria; phylum Bacillota; class Bacilli; order Lactobacillales; family Streptococcaceae; genus JAIRLR01. The sequence continues at coordinate 1,553 of JAISYQ010000032.1, read as the reverse complement.
ACACCGTTACTTTTAAAAACATGAACGAAAGTTTTAAAAAATATTTTAATATCCATCAAAAAGGAAATATTTTTCACATACTCTCCGTCTAGCTCTGCTTTCTTATCAATTTTAAGTTCATCACGACCACAAATTTGCGCCAACCCCGTCAAACCTGGACGAATATTATTCGCATCATATTTATCCCGTTTTGAAATTAAATTATATTGATTCCAAAGTGCAGGACGAGGACCTACAAAAGACATTTCGCCTTTTAAAATATTCCACAATTGCGGTAATTCATCAAGACTTATTTTTCGTAAAAATTTTCCAATTTTCGTAATATAAACATCTGGATTATTAAGTATATGCGTTGGAATATTTTTAGGTGTCCCCACTCGCATAGTACGAAATTTATAGATATTAAATACTTTTTTCCCCTTAGTAATACGTTTTTGCTTAAACAAAACAGGGCCAGGTGATTCTATTTTAATTAAAGTAAATAATAACAAAAAAAGAGGAATAAGAGCAATTATATTTACAAACGCTAAAACAAAATCAGCAATACGTTTCACATGAATATACACTCTCATTTTTCTAATTATTCACTTTCTTCTTATTTTCAAAATTTATCTATACTTTTTATTGAACTCCCAATCCGTTGCTGAAAACACTTTCATAAAAAGTAATTCCTTTAAAGGCATAGCATCTGAGCATTTAACTGCTTTTGAAAAAATCTAGCTGCTGCCTGACAAGCAAAGGAAGTATGCAAATGATCATTATTTAAATCACAAGGATGATGTGTAAAAACAACGTCAGCTTCAGTCTCATTGATCGCCTTTTCAATAAATTTAATTAACCTTAGATGAGGCATGGCATTAAACTTAATATTTGAAAATTTACCTTTGATAACTTTTTCAACATCTAAAAACTTTAACGAACTACTAATATCCTCATGCAATTCCTTTATCTCTGACCGATACAACTCTAGCCCTCACTTCTCCAAAAAGAATACAAACACTGACCAAATGACCTTCTTGAGCCAACTTATACATCGTAGCCCCCGCACCAGAACCTCATCATCTGGATGCGCTACTACTAAATAATTCATATTTTCCTTAACCATTTCACTCACTAAACTGCAAAAATTCCAATGTTAACGGCAATTTTTTAGATTTATTTTTGGGAATCTCGCTATTTTTATGAAAATTTAAAGCGCCTTGATATCCGCTATCAAATCGAGCTAAAATACCCCCTGAAATCGCATAGCCAACTGTGCTTTTATATAGCTTAAAATCATGAACATTTCCTTTTTCATGATCAACTGAAATAATTTTGCCTGTCCTTTGATTAACAATCACTTGCGTTTTAATTGTGTGGTGCTTCTTTTTTTCTGAATACCATGAACATTGTTTTTTTAGGACGCTCAATGGGGCTTTCCGTAACATCAACTATCACTATTTCAATTTCATTAACCTCAAGCAAAGCTTTCTTGCCAGGAAGTTGAAAATCTCCGCTTTGAATTAACGTATCTTCAACCAAAACAATTGTGTCATGAACTGTGTAGCTTCACC